>CADEDV010000003.1:0-72009 GCA_902826165.1 uncultured Bacteroidota bacterium | reverse complement strand
GTGCTCCAGGCTCTGAAAATTCTGCACGGCATCACGGATCTTATCCTTCCGGATATCCATGGTGGTTGCTGCTACACATGCTGCCATTGTATTATACTGGTTATGTTTCCCCTTTAATGCAAAATCATATACACTCATAGAGGTAAAATCTTGCCCTGTTCTTACGTACATGTCCCCGTCTTTAATAAATGCTCCGTTTGGTAGGTCTCTTTTCATACTTATTGGCAGTTGGTTAGATTGAATATTGAACTTGTTTAGATATTTCATAGTTACTTCATCATCGCAGCAGTAAATAAAATGGTCGGTTGCCTGCTGGTTCATCGTGATCCGGAATTTGCTCCGGATATAATTCTCAAAATTGTAATCGTAACGATCCAGGTGATCTTCGGTGATATTGGTGAGAATAGCAATATCCGGCCTGAATGTTTTGATATCATCCAGCTGGAAGCTGCTGATCTCTGCTACATACAATGGCTTCGGATCTTCGGCCACCTGCCTGGCAAAGGAGTAACCAATATTACCCACCAGTGCACAATCAAGGCCGGCTTCTTTACAGATATGAAAGGTCAGTGCTGTTGTCGTGGTCTTTCCATTACTCCCGGTGATAGCGATGATCTTGCTGTCGCCTTTGAAACGGTAAGCCAGTTCGATCTCGCTGATGATGGGAATAGCTTTTGCCCTGATCTTTTTTACCAGTTCATTCTTTTCTGGTATGCCGGGGCTTTTCACCACTTCATCAGCAGCGAGGATTCTTTCCTCGTCATGATGACCTTCCTCGAAGCCGATACCTGCCTGTTGCAGTTCGTTACGATAATTTTCTTTCAAAGAACTTCCATCAGAAAGGAATGTATCATACCCTTGTTGCTGTGCGAGTAAGGCAGCACCCACGCCGCTCTCACCACCTCCGAGTATGACCATTCGTTTGCTCATGCTTCAATACATTCATAGTCCGGTGTACGGAATCAGGTTCTTCGTAAGCATTAGTTTTACGTAATAACTGCACCACAATTCGATTGGATCAGAACGTCGGTTCTTGACAGGATTGGATAATGGATGGGTTTTTCAGTAATATCTTCTCAAAAGCAATTATCGTCTGTTACCTTAGTTTCAACGTTGCTATGCTTAATATCACACAGAGCACTGTCACGATCCAGAACCGGGTTACGATCTTTGCTTCCGGTAATCCCTTCTTCTGGTAATGATGATGCAATGGACTCATTAAGAATATCCTTCTTCCTTCCCCAAATTTTTTCTTCGTGTATTTGAAATAGGTTACCTGTACCATCACACTCACCAGCTCCACCAGGAACACACCACAGAATATCGGTATCAGTAACTCTTTATGCACAATGATGGCGATCGATGCAATAATGCCACCTAATGTTAAACTCCCTGTGTCGCCCATGAATACCTGGGCCGGGTACGAATTATACCACAAGAATCCTATACAGGCCCCGATCATGGCAGCAATGAAAATGGATAGCTCTCCCAATCCCGGTATATACATGATATTGAGATAGTCTGCGAAAAAGAAGTTACCACTGGCATAAGCGAAGATGCCGAGACAGACCCCTATCAATGCCGAAGTACCCGTTGCCAAACCATCCAACCCGTCTGTTATATTTGCCCCGTTCGATACGGCTGTGATAATAAAGATCACAATGAGGATATAAAGGACCCATGAATACTGCCGCAATCCAGCCGGTAATAATTTGGTATAATTGAATTCGTGGTTTTTGATCAGCGGGATAGTTGTGATCGGCTCTTTGGTTTCAACAAAATGCTTCGGCTGGTTATTGACGATCTTCGTGATTACCGTTGAATCTCCAGGCTTAGGTGTGCCCTGGTATTCTCTCCAGATCGTTACGTTACTATTGAAATAAAGAACAGCACCTACTGTAATACCTAAACCAACCTGCCCTAAAATCTTAAACCACCCTGCCAGCCCGTCTTTATCCCCTTTCTTATAGTTCACCCCTTGTTGCTGGGCCAGTTTCTTGGAACGCAGTTTTAAATAATCGTCAATAAAGCCGATAATACCCAACCAAACAGTAGCTACCAGCATCAGCACCACGTATACGGTATCTAATCTTGCCAATAACAGGGTTGGAATAATAATGGCTGCGATAATGATCAGCCCGCCCATCGTTGGTGTTCCTTTTTTACTTTGCTCGCCCGCCAGCCCCAAATCCCGTACTGTTTCTCCCACCTGTTTCTTTTGTAAATACCTGATCAGCTTCTTACCATAAACCATTGTGATCAGCAACGACAATAAAACAGCCAGCATCACCCGGACAGATATAAAATCCATCAGGTTGATCCCGGGAAAATTCATTCCCTGTGCCTTAAACCATTCAAATAAATGATACAGCATGGCTGGTTATTTACTACTTGTTTACTTTTTTTATTTATCCAACAGTTCAAACATCTCCCGCACTATCTCTTTATCGTCAAAATGATGTTTCACTCCTTTTATATCCTGGTATTTCTCGTGTCCTTTTCCGGCAATCAGTACGATATCTTCCGGCTTTGCCAAACTGATTGCTGCTTTTATCGCTTCTTTTCGGTCTGCTATAGCGATATACTTTCTTTTATACGCTACCGGCAATCCCTCTTCCATATCTTTTATGATCTGCTCCGGGTCTTCGCTTCTCGGGTTATCACTGGTGAAAATGGCTTTGTCGCTATGTTCACAAGCGGCCTGCGCCATCACCGGCCTTTTTGTTTTATCCCGGTCACCACCGCAACCGACGACAGTGATCACGGTTTCAAACCCTTTCTTCAGTTTCTTGATCGTCGCCAGCACATTTAAAAGAGCATCCGGTGTATGAGCATAATCCACGATCGCAATCACTTTTTCTTTTGCCGACACCATATAATCGAATCTTCCTTCGGCCCCAGTCAATACACTCAAACACCTCAACACTTCCTGTTTGTCTTCCCCCATACACATTGCCGCTCCATACACCGCCAGCAGGTTATACGCATTGAACTCACCGATCATCCTGAAATGCACTTCCTGGTCATTCACATTCATTACCAAACCTGCCAGACTGTTTTCCAGGATCTTCCCTTTGAATTCAGCCATCGTTTTCAAACTGTATAAATACTTTTTTGCATTAGTATTCTGCAACATCACCTCTCCTCTTTTATCATCTGCATTGCTAATCGCAAAAGCAGATGATGGCAGTGTGTCAAAGAAGGCTTTCTTCACCCGGATATATTCATAAAAGGTTTTATGATAATCCAGGTGATCATGCGTGATATTACTGAACAGGCCTCCTGCAAACTGCAAACCTGTCACCCGGTGCTGGTGTACTGCATGTGAACTCACTTCCATGAACACATGGGTACATCCTTCATCTGCCATCTGTTTCAGCATCTGGTTCAGGCTGACAGCATCCGGTGTGGTATGCGTGGCAGGTGCTATCTTATCACCAATGTGATTTTCGACAGTACTCAGTAATCCACATTTATACCCCAAAACTGTAAAGAGCTTGTATAGCAATGTTGCTATCGTTGTCTTGCCATTCGTTCCTGTTACCCCTACTATCTTCATCCGCTCCGAAGGCTGACCAAAAAAATTATGTGCTATATAACCGGCTGCCGCTGCACTATTTTCTGCCTGTACATAAACAACCCTGTCTTTCTTTTCTTCAGGTATTGCTTCTGCCACCACCACCGCTGCCCCGTTATCAATTGCTTTCTCAATGAACTGGTGGCCATCAACTGCCACTCCTTTTACTGCTACAAACACGGCACCCGGTTTCACTTTTCTCGAATCGATCTGTATATCTTTTACATCGATCTCTGTACTTCCCGCTACTGACCGGATCGCCACTTTATATAAAACATCTCTTAATAACATAACCCGGCTTTAAATCATTTAACTCAACTCCAATATCACTGTTACTCCTTTCGCCAAAGCACTCCCCGGCGCTACGGATTGGTTCGCCACTTTACCTTTCCCGCTTATTGTTACTTTTAACCCCATACTTTCTAAAAGATATAGCGCATCTTTCAGCCCCATTCCCTTCACATTCGGCATCAGTTTTTCTCTTACAGCATTTGTTTGCAGCACCGGCTGATAATTATTACCGGCATACACACTAGCCCAATTATTCTGCTGCACTGAATCGGCGTACCACATATTGAATGTGCCGAATACCTGTTTTATATTTTTTGTATTGCCTGCATAGAAATAAGTGCTGCTATCTTTCCTTGCAGTGTATAGCGTTGCAGGCTTCTGATCCACATACATCGCATAGAGTTTTGTAGCAATCTCCCTGAATACAGGTGCTCCCAACATTCCACCATAGTGTGCAGCCGCATGTGGCTTTGTCCTAACCACCACAATACAGGAATAAACAGGTTTGTCCGCGGGGAAATAACCTACAAAAGATGCCTGGTACACGCCGTGGCCATATTTAATATCACCATCAGCTACGTGTGCAGTTCCTGTTTTACCTGCCACGGCAAATGGCATATTCTTAAATGCGGGCCGGCCGGTTCCTTCTGTCACCACAGCTTCCATTGATTCTCTTGCTGCTTTTGCTACTTCAGGTTTGCAGATATTCTTATCAAGAACCGTCGGTTCAAATTGCTTAATAACGATTCCATTACTTTGAATACTGTTTACCAGGTAAGGTTTCATCATTTTACCATCATTGGCAATAGCATTGTATAAGCTTAGCGTATTTAAGGGGCTCACGTTGATCGCATAACCAAAACTCATGGTCAGCATATTCATCAACCCGCCATTTTTATTCTCCAGTGGTGCTAATCTTGGTGCCGGGATATTTGAAAGATCTATTGGCGAACGCACATCCAGGTGATAACGGTGTAAATACTCTTTGAATTCCTTAGGATTATTAGCAAAAGCCTTAAAAGCCAGTTTGCTCATCCCCACGTTAGAACTGTGTGCAAAACATTCTTTCACTGTCATCGCCGCTTTCGGAGATCGTTCAGCATCATTCACTATTCTTGGACCAACCTGTAATCGCCCCGCACTTCCCACTTCCACCATATCATTCAAAGAAGATGTTCCTTTATCTAATACTGCCAGCAAGGTGGCCAGTTTGATCGTTGACCCAGGTTCTGTTACCCGCAAAGCGTAATTATCATCTTCCCAGTAGCTGCCATCAGGCCTGCGGCCAAGATTAGCAATTGCTTTTATTTTACCCGTCTTCACTTCCATCACGATACAGGTTCCGTATTGCGCTTCACTGCTTTCCATCATCCGCAACAAAGCATTTTGTGAAATATCCTGTATGTTCACATCCAGTGTGGTAAAAACATCTTTCCCGTTTTCCGGTTCTATCTGGAAACCTTCTACAGGCACCGCACCACCAGCGATATATCTTACGAGCCGCTGACCTTTTTGTCCTGTTAAGAGACTATCATATGTTTTCTCAAGACCTACATTTTGCTTTTTCAGCTTACCATTACTCGCCACATGTTCTCTTGATAAACCAATGGTCCTGTTGGCCAATAATCCAAAAGGAGAAATACGTTTGCTGTTCTCCTCCACGATTACTCCACTTTTATTTCTACCGAGTTTCACTAAAGGAAAACTGCGGAAGGCTTTGTAATCCTCAAACGTCATTTTCTTGCGGAGTGAGTAATAGCGGCTTTTGCTTTTATAAGCAGCCTGCAATTCTTTTTTATACTGAGTAACTGTTTTATCACCGAAATAACCAGCAAGAGAAATAGCAAATGAATCAACATTCTCTTTAAAGACTTTTCCGCCTTTATCTCTTAACCCGTCCGCCTGGAAATCCATATAGATATCAAACTGTGGTAAGGAAGTGCTCAGCATTTGTCCATCTTCACTATAAATAGTACCCCGGTCAGCATCCAGTTCTTGTATTTTCTGGTGCATACTGTCGCTCATACTGCGCCAGTGTTCGCCCTGGAAACGCTGAATATAGAAGGCCTTACCCAACACCAGTAAACTCAGCACTACCATGCCAAGAAAACTGAGGTAAACCCTCCACAATATGTCCCGTTTTACTTCCACTGTCTCTTTGCTTGCATTAGTTGTTATAATAGCTTCTTCAACCTGGTTCTTTCATCAATTGGTCATGGTGCTGTCCTTCAGCACCACCGGCGATTGTACCAGTTCCTTTAAACCCAACGGCTCCACTGCCCTTACCAGTTCGCTTTGTTTGCTGCGAAACATTACTTCACTTTTCACGGCTTTGTATTCCCACTGCAGCTCTTCCACTTCTTTAGCTGTTTTATTAATGCTGCGTATTGTTTTGTCTGCTTTATGCCCATTATAGATATAGATCACTGCCAGTAAGGCGAGAAATAAAAAAAATGGCACCTGCTTAACGATGGATTGGTAATTCAGAAAGCGTTTCCATCCGGGCTTTTGTTGCTTTTCGCTGGCGGGCAATGTTGTTGCTTGTTCCTGCTGCATGAAATAAAATTGGTTTTGGTTTTTCGGTTCCTTTGTAAAACTGCCTGCCTTGCAGCAGGGGTTGATTTCAAAGGATATAGATTTCACGTTCTTTTATATCCTGGCATACATACTAATGAGCTATCCGTTCATTCATTCTCACACCAGCATCACTTTTTCAGCCACCCGCAGTTTCGCACTTCTTGATCTTGAATTTTGCTTCATCTCCTTATCTGAAGCGACTACCGGTTTTTTGGTAATGATCTTTAATACGTTTACCGGCTCATCATTGATAAAGGGATTCGTATCCGGCTCATCGAATGTGCCGCGACGAAAAAAATTCTTGACCAGTCTGTCCTCCAGGGAATGAAACGTAATGATGGCTACCCGGCCTCCGGGCTTCAACAGGGTGGGGACTTGCTCCAGCATTTCTTTCAATGCACCTAATTCATCGTTCACTTCAATGCGTAAAGCCTGGAAAACCTGGGCGAAGTACTTGTTGGGGTTTCCTTTCACAATTTCACGGAGTGCATTCTTAAAACTTTCAATGGTCTTCAACGAGGTGCTGCTGCGGACCCGGACAATTGTTTTGGCCAGGGTCTTTGCATTGGTCACTTCTCCATACTGTTCAAACAACTTATGCAGCTGCTGTTCAGTGTAGGTGTTAACCACATCAAAAGCAGTCAGTGCCTGTCGCTGGTCCATCCGCATATCAAGGGCAGCATCAAAACGGATCGAGAATCCTCTTTCCGCCTCATCAAACTGGTGACTGCTGACCCCCAGATCCGCCATGATCCCATCCACAGCAGTGAAGTGATGTAACCGAAGAAACCGCTTCAGGTGACGAAAGTTGTGCGGCACAAATACCACACGTTCATCATCCGGCAGGTTCTTCCTTGCATCTTCATCCTGGTCAAACACGATCAACTTTCCCTTTTCACTTAATTGAGCGAGGATGGCTTTTGAATGACCACCGCCGCCAAATGTGCAATCCACATAAACACCATCGGGGTTGATATGCAGACCTTCCACTGTTTCAGTCAACAGGACTGGTATGTGATATTCAGCGGCTGATTCGTTAACGGGTCGGGTTGATAAGTTATCGGCAGATATTTTATTATGCTTACCCATACTTTTCAACTGATCAACTTTTTAACTTGTCGCTATCGCCTGCCATCACATCCTTTGCCAGACTACTGAATGCATCCGGTGAGAATGATTCAAAGAGCTGTTTGTACTTATTACTATCCCAGATCTCAATTTTATTGACCGCTGCCACCAGCACAATATCTTTTTCCAATCCTGCATGATCCTTCAGGTTGGGTGGCACCAGCAAACGGCCCGCACTGTCCGGCTCCACAAACGTGGCTCCATTCAGAAAGTGGCGCCTGAACTCCCTCACTTTCGGGTCGAAGTCGTTCAGTTTGCTGATATCTGCAAAGAGCGGTTCCCAGTTTTTTACCGGGTAAAGAGCCAAACACTTCTCAAACCCCCTGTTGATAACAAAGCGGCTATCTTCGCCTTCCGGTAGCTGTTTTTTGAACCCAGCCGGGAGGAGGAACCGCCCCTTGGCGTCCAAAGTAGCCTCGAATTCTCCGAGAAAGCCTGTCATTATCAGGGATTTGAGTCAATTTTTAATTAATTGACACAAAATAACACATTTTCCCACTTGCATAACAAATTTTACTGCTTTTATTTTTTCCACAGGCCAATATTGGCTGAAAGCCTTTACAGTAAAGGTTTTCACTGAATTTACCCGGCGGAAATGGTTTTTGTCGGTTAATTGGCTGTGGATTGGAGTGGATAAGATGGGGATAATCCAAAATGCCCGCTATTTTGGGATAAATACAGAAATTGTAGCCAAACCAGCCACTATGGCAACAGGGTATTCAGGCACTCCTCTCATCAATAAGTTAGGCATTAAACCAGGGATGAAACTCCTACTACTAAATCAGCCTGCCAATTATGATGACTTGCTTGAAAAGAATATCGGTAACCAGCTAGTGAAAAAAAATAATATCCCAGATATGGTCCATCTCTTTGTAAAATCAAACAAAGAATTAGAGAAAGAAATGTTGAAGCTAAGATCTATCATCAATAAAAATCCTGCTATAACCATCTGGGTTTCCTGGTATAAAAAAGCAGCCAAAATTCCTACTGATGTGACAGAAGATGTTATCAGGAACTATGCGTTGAAGAATGATCTGGTAGATGTAAAAGTTTGTGCGGTGAGTGATATATGGAGTGGATTAAAACTGGTTGTACCCCTGAAGAAACGGTAGTAACTTTGTCTCACAACAACTGCGATAGTTAGTCGCAATACTTATGCACCCAAAATACCTTTCGATCAACGATTTTTCCTATTCGCTCCCCGAAGAACGTATTGCCAAATACCCATTAGCGGAAAGAGATGCTTCAAAACTGCTGGTCTTCAAAAACGGGCAACTAAAAGATGATACGTACCGGAATATTGCAACACATATCCCGGCCGGTTCATTACTGATCTTCAATAATACCAAAGTAGTGGAAGCAAGGTTAGTTTTTCAAAAACCTACTGGTGGACAGATTGAGATTTTTTGCCTGGAGCCACATGAACAATACTCTGATATTACTTCGGCCATGCTGCAACTGGAGAAAGTGCAATGGCTTTGCCTGGTAGGCGGTGCTTCCAAATGGAAAAAAGGGCAGGTATTGGAAAAGAAAGTAACAATTGCCGGAAAAGAAATAATCCTATCAGCGAACTACGTTGAAAAAAGAGCTGATTGTTTTGTAATTGAGTTATCATGGTTACCGGGTTCGTTAAGCTTTGCAGAAATATTACATTATACCGGTGCCATTCCATTGCCTCCTTACATAAAAAGAGCTGTTCAATCGGATGATGCTGATCGTTATCAAACCATCTATGCCCACTTCGATGGATCTGTAGCTGCTCCTACAGCCGGGCTTCATTTTACAAATCATATCTTCCGGCAACTGGAAGAAAAAAGTATTAAAAAGGACTTTGTAACCCTGCATGTCGGGGCGGGTACTTTCAAACCCGTGAAAGCAGCTATCATGGAGAAACATGAAATGCATGCAGAATTCATTGCTGTAAGCAAACCGCTGATCGAAAACCTGGTCACCAGCCTGGAAGGAAATATTATTGCAGTTGGCACCACTTCCCTGAGAACCATTGAAAGCCTTTACTGGCTGGGGGTAAAAATAGTTATTGATCCTGCGATCCTGCCATCTGCTTTATTCCTTACACAATGGGAAGCCTATGAACTTTCAAAACACAATATCCCGGCAAAGGATGCATTAACTGCTTTGCTGAACTGGCTGAACCAGAACAATACTGATCGTTTATTGACAAAGACACAGATCATCATTGCACCGGGTTATACTATGAAAATTGCAAAAGCACTGATCACCAATTTCCACCAACCACAATCTACTTTGTTATTATTGGTGTCAGCCCTTATTGGAGATCAATGGAGAAATATCTACGACCATGCCTTAAAAAACGACTACCGGTTTTTAAGCTATGGTGATGGAAGTTTATTATGGGCCTTAAACGATTAATTTTTTTTCAACGGCAGCTCCACAATGAAAGTACTTCCCTTCCCTAATGTGCTCTCCGCTTTAATTTCGCCATGATGCGCCTCCACCATTGTTTTCACATAGCTGAGGCCAAGCCCGAAACCTTTTACATTATGAAGATTGCCGGTATGAGCCCGGTAGAAACGTTCGAACACTCTTTTGAGCGTCTCTTTATTCATGCCAATACCGTTATCCTCGATCCGCATGATAAATTTTTTGCCGTTTGACTGCGTGGTAAGCTTTACAAAAGGTGGCACATTATCTTTTGAATATTTCAATGCATTATCAACAAGATTATTTACCAGATTCGATAAATGTACTTCGTCAGCTTCAATCAGGTCATTAGTTGCATTCAGTAATAATTCTGCTTTCCCGCCTTTCTCTTCCAGTTGCAACCCGAAATTTTCGACCACATCTTTAATGATAGTGTGTAGATGTGCCGGCTTCAGGTTAAGATCCACTTCCTGTTTCTCCAATTGTGAGGCCTTCAATATTGTTTCCACCTGCCGGTTCATCCTTTTATTTTCTTCCTTGATGATATTATTAAAATAGGTGAGTTTCTCCCGGTCGTTCAGCACTTTTTCATTCCGCATGGCATCCACAGCCAGCGAGATGGTAGCGATCGGCGTTTTGAACTCATGCGTCATATTATTGATAAAGTCATTCTTGATCTCGCCCAATTTCTTTTGCTGCAGCATGGTGCGGACAGTAAGATAAAAAGCTGCGATTATTATAATACTGAAAACGATAGCGATAACAAAACGCCATCTCAATGTTTGAAGCGCATACTTAGGATAATCCAGCACAACTACAGATATATATTCGGTTACTGCCAGATTCTCTGCTGCGGAACCGCTGGGGGTTACAATTTGCGCAGCCCTGGAATAATTATTAACCGTATCCGCATCTGCTGCTATAAAGTTGGGGGTTTGCTTTTCCAGCTCTGTGCCATTCATTACAAATACGGCAAACTCATATTTGATCTTCTCCAGTTTTACATTTTTTAGTGCTTTCCTGATCTTTTCGTCTAATTCTTCAATCGTAAACCTTCTTCCGATCGTCTGCGGACGCAAAAAATCTGTAGCGAATTCATCGGGGAATATTTTACCAGATGCAGCCGACCGGTTGGGAATTAGAAAATTGCCTTTATACTGGGCCAATTCGGTTGCAATATTAGCCACCGCTTCATTTACCCTTTCCTTGATCTGCTCCCTGCCAACCAGTACCATATTATTTATCCAGGATAATTGAAGCAGGATCAGCCCAACTACCGAAAGTGTGATCAGTACAGTAATGATTGTAAAAGTCCTTTTCACTTATTTATTGATTAAAGCTGCCTAAGATAAAGGGTTTTTGCTGAACAAAGACCATCCGGCAAAAATAGCCCGGCATCCTGAAAAAAAAGTAGTCCGGAGCTTCCTCCTGCCCTTTTTAACTTGCCTTTAAGCGGTTAGTTTACCATCATGGTAAGAACATATTTTCCGAAAAATGAATTTTCATCCTAAATTGAAGTATGATTGAACCGGGTCCCGGCATATTACTCATCGCTGATCCTTTTCTGAAAGATCCTAATTTTCTGAGGACAGTGGTCTTTCTCTGCGAACATAAAGCAGAGGGTAGTTTTGGTTTTGTACTGAACCGAAAGTATGAAAACACCCTTGATGAACTGATCCCCGAACTGGAAGGTCATACTTTACCTGTTTATTATGGAGGCCCTGTGCAGCAGGATACCATACATTTTCTGCACCAATACCCCGATGATATTCCCGGCGGTGTCGAAGTGCTTAAGGGTGTTTACTGGGGCGGTAATTTTGACAGTGTTGTTGACCTGATCAAAAAAGGAGATATAGACCCGGCCCGGATCCGTTTTTTTATCGGCTATTCGGGCTGGAGTGACGGACAATTGGAAGAAGAACGAAAAGAAAATTCTTGGCTGACGGTAAAAGCCAAACGGAAACTGATCTTTCACCTCCATCATGAAGATATCTGGAAAGAATCGTTGAAGGAATTGGGTGGTGAATATGAAATGATGATCAATTACCCCATAGATCCGCAGTTAAACTGAATCACCTGCAACTAATCCTGCTGAATATACATCTCTAAAAAAACTTTCTGATGAAAAAATTATTACTCCCTGTTACTTTATGTGTTACTATTTTTCTTTCCTCCTGTGATACATTAAAAAAAATCGCCTCTGTACTGGCTCCTTCAGAATTTGAAATGGCTACAGGATTAAAAGATGCTTTATCCCAAGGTTTATTCAGAAGTTTTGATGCTTATGCTGACCCCAACGGCAATCCCTTTGTACGTTTTGCATTTCCTGGTGATGCCGCCAAAATTGAAAAAACACTCCGGGATATCGGTATGGATAAACTGGTGGACCAGGTAACCGGGAAATTTACCAAAGCCACCGTATCGGCTGTGAGTGCTGCAAAACCTATCTTCCTGAATTCCCTGAAACAAATGAGTATCCGGGATGCCGTGGGCATCCTGATCACTGATAACACACATGCTGCCACCGAATATTTTAAAACAACAATGACCCCTGAGTTAATGACGGCATTTCGTCCTATAGTTGACAGCACTATTAAAACTGAAGGTGCCAATAAAGACTGGAGCAACATCGTTACAGTATATAATAAGATCCCCTTTATCAATAAACCATTAGAAAACAGCTTGACTGATTTTATTGCTGCCCGTGCAGTAGATGGCATGTTCAGTATTGTTGCCAACGAAGAAGAACAGATCCGCAGTAAATATGAATTCCGGAAAACGGATATGATGAAAAAAGTATTTGGCTATGCAGAGCAGGAACTCGCCAGGAGAAAACAACAACAACCAGCCCAGTAAAATATATTTCTGATACACGAAGCCTGTCATACATGACAGGTTTTTTTCTTTCCTTTTAAAAGATATCTACAGTATTTCTTCTTCGTAAAAATTCTTACCTTATATTGATCTCATTCCTGATATGACATGCTTCACTTTATATTGTCAGTAACTGCATTGACAAAATTTCTTTTTTACCTGAGTTAAGAGACATAGGTACATTGTTTGCAGGTAGCGGATTAAATAATATTTTACTTATGAAAAAAATGTTTTTTAGCGTACTGCTGATGTCAGGAATTGCATTGGCTTCGCAGGCACAGAAAGGAAGTGTTTTAGTATACGGAAACCTGAACATCGGCACGGAGAAAGATGCCTCCGATAACAAGTACTCCTCGTTCAGTATCAACCCGGGTGTTGGTTACCAGTTTACCCATAACTGGACAGTTGGTATCACCGGCGGATATGGAACGACCAAGTATGACCCGGTAATTGGCAACGAGCAGAAAACAAACCAGTTTGCAGCCGGTGTTTTCGGCCGTTATACTCATTCTTTAGGTAGTATCTTCAGCCTTTATGGACAGGCCGATGTTTTATACCGCGGAAGAGAAAATAGTGCCGGGACGAAATACAACGGGTTTGGCGTTACTATCACACCAGCCGTGCAGTTAAATGTAAGCAATGGATTTGCTCTCAACTTCGGTTTTGGTGGCATCAATTTCAACACTGAAAAAATGAAAGGAGCGAATGATGGTTCCAGCAGCTTTGGCTTAAACTTCGGAGAGCAGTTCAATATTGGTATCTCTAAAAATTTTATCAGAAAGAAATAAACAGCTGTATCACTAACTTCCTTTCTAAAAGGGTTCTCTTGTGAGAACCCTTTTACTATTTTATCCCATCTTTCAGTATAAAAAACCCTCTCAGTAGTGAGAGGGTTATAATCTGTTTTCAAAATCCCGGATAACTGGTTTTCCAGTCAGTCTTATTCAACCGGTACTGCACCTTCGACAAGCACAGTTACTTTATTATTTAATACTTCCACGAATCCGCCCTGTATATCAAAATTGGCCAGGTGGCTTTGTTTATCCTTCAGCACTTTTACACGGCCGGCTTTTAATGCACTTACCAGCGGGGCATGTTTGTCCAGCACTTCAAAAGAACCGCTGATGCCCGGCATTTGCACACCATACACTTCGCCGCTGTAAAGTTTTTTTTCAGGTGTTAGTATTTCTAAGTTCATATCCGGCCTCCCTAAATCCCTCCGCAGGAGGGACTTTAGAACTCTAAAGTATTAAGCACTTTAAAGTCGGTTAATTAATAATTTCCTGTTGAGCAAAGAACAAAACGATGAAGTGTACGACGCAACAAAGGCTGATAGCATTACTAAAGCTGACTACATCAACATCACCGTAAAAAAACAATTTTCAAAATCCGAGACACTCAAAACCCCTCCCCCGGAGGGGCTTGGGGAGACTTTATCCTTGTGCCTGTGCCATCAGTTTTTTACCTTTTTCAATAGCATCATCAATACTACCTACCAGGTTGAAAGAAGCTTCGGGATATTCATCCACCTCTCCATCCATGATCATATTGAATCCACGGATCGTTTCTTCGATAGGAACCAGTACACCTTTCAGACCCGTGAACGCTTCTGCTACGTGGAAGGGCTGAGACAGGAAACGTTGTACTTTTCTTGCACGGCTTACCACCAGTTTATCTTCATCACTCAGTTCATCCAGACCGAGGATCGCAATGATGTCCTGTAATTCTTTATACCGCTGCAACATCAGCTTCACCCTGTTGGCGCAGTTGTAATGAGCTTCACCAACAATCAGCGGGCTGAGAATCCTTGACGTAGAATCCAGTGGATCCACCGCAGGATAGATACCTAAGTCAGCGATCTTTCTTGACAATACCGTAGTAGCATCCAAGTGGGCAAATGTTGTTGCCGGAGCAGGGTCAGTCAGGTCATCCGCAGGAACGTAAACCGCCTGAACGGAAGTGATAGAACCATTTTTGGTAGAAGTGATTCGCTCCTGCATGATACCCATTTCAGTAGCCAGGGTTGGCTGGTAACCCACCGCCGAAGGCATACGGCCCAACAACGCTGATACCTCAGAACCAGCCTGTGTAAAACGGAAGATATTATCCACGAAGAAAAGGATATCACGTCCTTTACCTTGTCCATCACCATCACGGTAGTATTCTGCAATGGTCAAACCGGAAAGGGCTACCCTTGCACGGGCTCCGGGAGGTTCATTCATCTGGCCGAATACGAAAGTGGCTTTTGAATCAGCCAACTCTTTCATATCCACTTTGGACAGATCCCATCCGCCTTCTTCCATACTATGTTTGAAAGCATCGCCATATTTCATGATGCCGGCTTCGATCATTTCACGCATCAGGTCATTTCCTTCACGGGTTCTTTCACCCACACCGGCAAATACTGATACCCCGGAATAAGCTTTTGCAATATTGTTGATCAGTTCCTGGATCAATACGGTTTTACCCACACCAGCACCACCAAACAGACCGATCTTACCACCTTTTGCATACGGCTCGATCAGGTCAATTACTTTGATACCTGTAAAAAGCACCTCTGTTGCTGTACTCAGGTTTTCGAAAGCGGGGGGAAGGTTGTGAATCGGGCGGCCACCTACTTTACTTACTGCAGGTAATCCATCGATGGGATCACCCGTTACATTGAACAAACGTCCTTTGATGGCTTCACCAACAGGCATAGCGATCGCAATTCCAGTGTCTGTTACAACTGTACCACGAACCAGGCCTTCTGTTCCGTCCATTGCAATGGTACGTACACTGTCCTGGCCAAGGTGTTGCTGTACTTCCAGCACCAGCGTATCGCCATTTTCCTTTTTCAGTTCTAACGCATTGTAAATTTCCGGGAGTTTGCCATCAAACTGCACGTCAACCACGGCGCCGATGACCTGTTTTACTTTACCAACGTTTGCCATATATAAAGAGAGGGGTTTGTTTCAGGCCGCAAAGGTAAGGGGGGGTCGCTAATCCTCCAATTTGAATATCAAAGATTTTTGGGCTGGGGAAAAGATGGGAAAAACAAGAAAACAGCCCCTGAATCCCTAAAAGAGACTTAGTACCCCGTTCAACTATTTTGTTAGTAATCAATTACTTTTCCACTCTAGGAGTATACTGCCGGCAAACATACTTGCCTTTTGGGAGTCATGAAAACCGGTCAGCATGGCCTGGCCGCCGGACTAAAATAACACCAGGCTGATACTTATGACCACGAACTTATTAAGCTACCTTAAATTCATTGAAATTACTGTTGTAATTGTATCAGTTTACAGGTTTCAGCAAAATCAGTTTATGGGTAAAATTGTACGCAGCATCGACAAACTCCAGCATTTGCGGCCATTTTTCCTTACTGATATTTTTCTGCTTGTATATTTTCTGAATGTCAATAGTCAGCATATTATTTTCCACTTTGGCTGAAGTAATAAAAGAACCTGTTTCATTATCAACATTGGTTTTGAGTTCCTCCACTCCCTCCAGCGTATAACCGGCAGGAATCGTCATATTGATCTGCCATTTCAGTTGACGGGGATGGCGGACATCAATATCGAAATTCCGGGTGCGTTCATCTTTCCTGATCTGTAGCTGCCCGCCCATCAAACCAGGTAAGTTGATCAGTAATTTTTTTCCGGCCTTCCTGATCTTTTCTCCCACCTGCGCTGTTTCCTTGTACATCAGTTCCGGTTTTTTAAAACTCCGGCCTTCCGTAACAACCTGGAAATCTTTATAGTTTACAGAAACTCCCAGGTCGCCTTCCATCTGGCCTTTCATGTATTCCGGTTTTCTTTCTTTGAACTCCTCTATCAGTGCCTTTTTTTGCTGGTACACCTGGTCCATATATTTCTCCGGCACTTTTTCATAGTCATCCGGGCCATTGTAAGTGCGGCTGTCATTGAACATATAAGGGGTGAACCGCAAGGCGGAATAAATATTTCTTTCCTTCTGGATACCTGTATACGCTGTGGTTCGTTCAACATTCAACCATTTCAAAGAAGTGTCCACCGTAACAAAAAACTGGAAAAGACTTTTGCTGTTTTCCGATTTCACATCGCTGATCTTTACTGCTTCCGTTTGTTCCTTTGCATTCACAGGCAGTTTGTATGCATCATTCCCGGTCATGGTTTCATCCACATCATATAAATTCGAATGTTCAGTAGCCCTGAAAATATATTTGTTTTTTACCCGCAGGCACCAGGATAATTCACTCTCAAATAAAAGATTGGCCGGGGATGTAAGATTGTTAGGTGTGGTAACAATGATCTCAGAAGGTATTTTCCGGGCATATAACAATTGTCCGAGTAAATAACAGAATTGCTTGTCAGAATAATAAAAGTTATTGAACACCTGGGTATGCCGGATATAATAATAGGCCATCTCTATGAACTTATCCTCCGGCACATCTTTACCACCGTTCGCTTTCAGCTTACCCCATAGCATATTTGATATGGCATCCACCGTTGCGCCACTGGCCCCATAGACCCAACTACTACCAACACCAGTATAGTTTGCATAGGCCTTCCTGCCGATCTCTGCCATGTCGAATGTATTTTTCATCTGCCCCTTGGTACCGGCAAATAAATATTTGATCTCACGGCCATCCGTATAAGTGATCTGGAATTTTACCAGCGGCAGTACCATGTACTCATTTACAAAGTTCACATCCTTCAATCTTTCCCGGTTCTCATCCTGCCAGCTGTACACATTAAAATCGCCGTTGGAGGATTGCTGAAACTCCGGAGCCCCGTTAATACTTCTTGCCGTAATAAAAGAGTTATTATCCGTCTCAATGATGATCTTATGCTTCATTACGGGCATTCCCTTCTGGCATAATTCATACTGCGGATCGAACTGGTAATAAGGCGTCTTCTTCACATTCAATGTACTGCTGGTCAGTGAGGCAAATTCCAGTATATCACCAGGCAACAGATCTGCCACCGGTACTTTATAATACTCATTCCGGTTACTGACATTCTGGTCAAAAAAACTCTTGAAGAACTCAGGTACTTTATCGTTGTCTTCAATACTCACGGCCCTAGTCAGCTGTATCTCTTTTTTAGTGCCATCCGGTTTATGGATCACGGCACTGAATCCATCAAATTTGGAGCTGTAGCGGAAATACAATTCAGAAAAATCATCCACCGATGTTTTATCCAGTAACTTCAGCTTCATTCTTTTCCGTTCGATCAATACCAGGTTTTCTTTCCCCCCCAGCAAACCTGACCTCTTTTTATCGAACAGGATATGTTTTTTATAGCCAATCGCCACTACCGATTCTTCGTTCCATTTAGCCGGAACTGCATTCACTGAAAAATCAGCATCTGCCTCATTCAGTACTTCCCTGGCATTCTCACCCAGTACAGTAATAAAATCCTCGTCAATGATCTCTTGCGCATACCCTGTTGTGGCAAGGGCCACAGATGCAAATAGAGCAAGCAATACGCTTCTCCATTTCATATATATATTCATAAAGTCCATAGACTGTAGTTTGAAATGATTATTTAGTTACAGTTAATAAGTAACTGTTGAATTCTTTCAGTTTTTCCAGGAAGGCCTTCCAGTTGGCCAGGTCGGTGGCGGGTATAACACTGTCCTTGATAGTAAGCGTTTTCTTCAACTTTACTTTATTTCCCACCACTTCATATGATCCGCTGAAAGCATACCCGGGATTTTCCATTACCAGGCTGGCCGGCAGATCAATACATTTTTTGCCCGCAGGAATAGTTAACTCAATATCATCTTCGTAAGAAAAAACACTTTCAAAATCATACCCTCTTGTTCGTTTGGCATCGGGCATAAAACTGCGGAGTGTTTTTGGAAAAAAATCAATACTCAGGTATTGATTGCCACTTATCGCATTGATATTATTGGTCAGATCAATATCTCCTTCCACTTCCACCGGAATTTCCCTGTTAGCCAGGTCACTATACTTGATATTCGAAGAAGTAAGATTGCTGTTACCAAATTCAAGCATTTCTTTCAGGAAATCCTGCTGGGCATGTTTTGGCATACTTTGAAACCCGTTATGAAAATCTTTACGTTCTTCGCCTGTTAAGGTGATTTTTGCATGCCCCTTCAGTGAGCCGTCACTTAAAACCAGGCTGGCAGTTGTTTTAATTTTATTCTCAGTTGCAGTACTAAGCGGAACTTTTTTCTCATCAAAGGTTTCGCCTTTCTCGATCAATGCCGATTTTCCCTGTATACGAAATGCATTCTCGCCAAACGGTGCATATTTTTCTGTTCCGTCAAGAAAATATTCCTTGCCTTTAAAATACAAGGTTGTGATGGCATGATTGTCCACACACATTACCGGCACAGTATGATCATAAGGAATATGCCGGGTACCGATCCAGGTAAAACGGGCATCATAGCCGGCGATCTTCAGCATTTCAGCCAGCAGGTTCGCCATTCCTTTACAATCACCATACTTTTCTTTATAAACATCCTGTGCTTTTGCAGGAATATATCCTGAGAACCCATCTTCATAAGCGATGTACCGAATATTATCCTGCACCCAGTAATAGATAGCCTTGATCTTTTCTTCATCCGTTTTCTTACCTGTAGTGAGAGATGTTACCTGTTGCTTTAATGAGCTGACATCATTACCTGCCAGGTTATAGAGATGTGAATACCATGCATACAAGTCTTTGGTACCCTGGAAAAGGTTTACCCGCTGCCCGTCATTATCGAACGATTTTAACTGAATTAATATGTGTGGCTCTGTATAAGCGATACCCAGGTCCCGGTATTCGCTTTTTATGGCTTCTACATTCTTTACTTTAAATGTATACAACGTGTATTTCCCTGATGGAACTTTTGACTTTTCAACTTTGAATTTTCCGAAATTCTTTTCTATAAAAGAAATATCCAGCCAGTTGGGCACTTCAAACTCGATAATTTTTTCTGCTACCGGGAAATATTCATTAAAGAAATTCCGGGTCAGGTATTTACCATCGGTATATTCATTTTCCCAGGTCAGTTTCGCCATTTTTCCCTTTTGCAAAAAACGAAACGAGTACAATTGCACCCGGCTGTCATCAAAGAATATATTATCGTCTGTAACAGACCGGTCAAAACCTCTTTTGCCGGTCAACGAATATTTACGAACAAATTTATCGTAGCGGTAAAAAGACTTCAGGCGGATAAACCGGTTGTGAAATTTATAATACTGGAAAATAGCAATATCTTTTAAACCGATAAATTCAACAGACCCTTCTTCCTTCACCGTTACAACGGGTTGTTTGAATTCATTTTTTCCCTTTTCAAACGTGTAGCGCTGTGTCATACTAACAGCAGCATACGATTCCTCCTTGAATTTTCTTTTTAGGGATAGTGCGGTGGATACATCTTCTTCGGCAACAGTTTGCGACAAAGCAGGAAGAGTGCATAACAATAGAACAGGTACACACAACAAACATAGTTTATGCATCATTTTCAACTTTAGAATTAGTAAAATGCTATACCCGGTAAAGATAATAGCTAACTTTTTCAGAAGAAAGGACTGGCGAAAAAGTATTTTGAGCAGCAACTGATGAGGTCTTTTTAACTTGACTTAAGTTAAGTATTGCTCCGGGTTACTCTGACCGGTTGACCCGTAATGAACTGGAGTTAAAATAATATAGCCTTCATCCCGGTAAAGCCTGCTGATATGATGTGTAGCGGCAAAGTGATCGAATACAAAATCAACATTCCTGTCTCCTTTTGGCAAAGTATCTTCTGGTGCATTACCGTTCTCATAAGGGCCATCTTCGTATATTCTTAGATCATCAATAATTAATATATCCTTACAATACGGGCGGCTTGTTCTTATGATTTCGATCTCTTTTTCGAGCGGTAATCTTCTGTCTTCATTAGTTTCTGCGTCATACCTGCGTATTCCTTCTTCAGCCCCGGGGAAATGGGCATCCAGCCAAAAAATGCAATTGCCCTGCAATAAGGGTAACTCCTTAGAAAGGACAGACACACTATTGCCTTCAATGATCCTGACGTTTTTATGCTGCTGAAATCGCTTTTGTGCTTCGGCTGCTATGCCGGGGACTATCTCAACCGATATGATTGTTGCAAAATTTGTTTGCAAAGCATACGCCACCGCATCGCCTTTCCAGGTACCTGTCTCCAGAAAATGGAGACACTTGTAATCTGCAGCTATCTTATTTAAGTTAAACCGGCTGATGGAACCCATTCCGTATTATTTAAACCAGCCCTGTAAAATACCTCTTTTCCTTTTCTGAATGATCAGCCCGATGGAGGTTACGACAAATTCATTCAATTGCAGTTTCAGGTGCACCTCCTGCTGATGTGGAAAAACATCCACCATAAAATCCTCTGGTAACCCTCCTAATGAATAATCCAGTTCTTCTACAAAATGACCGGACTGCCTGAGTTCAGCTACCAGTTTGTCAATATCTTTTCTTCGGAAGATAACCGTATCGGCATCATCAATCGTTTTTTCATCGGAAGAAACATTAAACTCAGTGGTATGCACCGCCCAGCCGCCCGGCTTCAGTGTCTTTAATTGATTTTCCAGGAATTTTATTCCTTTGGCTATCGTACCCAAATGTTCAAACGAGCAACTGGACCAGTTGAAATCAAACCCTGTGAGATCTCCCGGAATAGCATTCATATCCACTGGTCTGTAGGATACATGTTTCCCCAGCGTAGCATCATCACATAATTTTCTTGTATTTAAAGATTCAATGCCAAAGCAGAGCTGGTCAGCATTTGTCCAGCCCATTTCTTTTCCTCTCTCAGGGAAAATATCTGTAGCCAATATATCACACCCATAGTTGGCAAAAATCGAAGGTCCCGGTTCAGTACCGACAGCGAATACCAGTCCTTTTTTCCCTTTTTGTATACAACCTCTTTCCCATAAGGCCTGCATGACCCATACAAATTCCCATTGCTTGCGGTGAAATTTGGGTTTTTCATTTAATTCCCGGCACCAGCGCTGATACCAGTCCGCCTGCATATCTTTTGCCTTACATAATTCAGACTTTCGTTTTCCTGAATCGTACACCAGCGAAGTATTCCATTTCCCTTCTTCCATCTGCACTGTTTTAGTAAAGTGATTGATAAATTTTCAGGTACTCCTTTGCTTTCTCGTTCCAGTCAAAATGCATTCCTCTTTTCCTGATCACATGCTCCATTCCTTCTTTATCATACTGTATCATCCCCTCATAAAAAACCTGCTGCATGTGTTGCTGATCAAAAGACCTGAAATAAAAAGCAGCATCACCACCGATTTCCGGAAGGGAGGTAAGCGCTGCAAGAAATAAAGGCTTCCCAAACTGCATCGCTTCCACCACCGGTGCCCCGAATCCCTCAGCCAGGGAAGGATGAACATAGGCAAGACAGTGCTGAAGGTACCAACCTTTCTCTCCCTCTGAAACCGGCCCCAGCAGATGAAGCCGGTCAGCCACCCCAAGTGAAGCAGCATCCTTTTTTATTCGTTCTATATAAGCCGGGTCATCCAGGTGTCCTGCTACCAGCAATTCAATTCCCTCATTTTGGAGCAATGGTACCAGCACATGAAAGTTTTTTTTAGCATTTACGTATCCCATCCCAAATAAAAAGGGCCGGGAGGGGCGATACGAATGCCCGTTTAATGCAGGTGGGTGTACTTTATGTGTGCCATTATGCACAACGTGAACAGCTTTATTGTTAACATCACAGTTGTTCAATACATCACTTTTACAAAATTCAGAAATGCAAACGATGGCATCGGATTTGTCGATCAGGGATTGTGTATGTGCCAGGCTCATTCGTTGCTCCTCTGCCGGCTTTCCTTCATGCAACGCATTCAGGTCATGAATGGTCAGCAATACTTTGGTTGCCGGGTTTCTTTTTTTATCGGGGAGCACCCTGCCTGACTGAAAAGGGGCATGCCATATATCACAGCTTTTTACAGGCGACCGGAAAAAATTCCAGATACTTTTTTTTTCCACAATACAGTTGGCCGAAGGCCCGAATGAATTCACCTCCGCCGGGGGCACATAAAAGGACATAGCAGCTGTCCTGTCATTTGCCAGCAGCTTCTGTGTATAATATCCCAGGTTGAGGCAATAATGATATAATCCTGAATTGGGATGTTTCATCAGGTCGCAGTCGAGTATGATCCTTTTCATTGAACTGAAAACTTACAGGTAAAATTCTTAGTGGAAGGTGATTGCAGCTTTGTAACCGAAAGATTGATGATCAGTGAAATTAAATAACTAAAAGGGACCTGACAAATCTGCTTCATCCTGCAATGCTGTAATAGATTCAACTGTATGAAGATCGGTACACAAATTTTCAACAAACCCGGAATTTTTCCTTCCCCTGTAATAATACTGGTTACATTCGGTTTTTCTGTATTTACATATGGTTTGGCAGACCCTGTCATACTATATGACAACTTCAATTACCAGGAACGGGAATGATTTTTGAAGACTATTGTAAACATCCAAAACCCGGAAACGATGAAAAAGATCATTTTTGATTGTGAAAGAATGAAATACCCGGATACCGGCCTCTATCATTACTGCAGGAACCTTGGCAAATACCTGGAAAAGAACATCACCCTGCAAAAAGAGGAGTTATTTTTTTATACTCCGCCGGGTGAGCAGGACTGGTCGTACAGTAGGGCCAACCATATTACACAAAACCCTTTGCATAAATTCATACTTCCCCCTTTCAGTTCGTTTAATATCTGGCATGCTACTTACCAGAATACGCATTATATGCCGATGCTGAATAAAAAGATCAGGGTGGTACTTTCTGTCCACGATCTCAATTTTTTATACGACGAAAAGAAGTCCGGATCCAAGAAACAAAAATACCTGCGTTACCTGCAGAGCCTGATCAACCGGGCAGATGCTATTGTGTGCATTTCTGAATTCAGCAGGAAAGATGTGCTGCAACATTGCGACATCAAAAACAAACCCCTGTATGTGATCCACAACGGGTCCAACCTGTTACTTTCCCCGGGGCTGACAGCAAAATCCTACAAACCTAAAAAACCTTTTCTTTTCTCCATCGGTGTAATGAACAGGAAAAAGAATTTTCATGTGCTGCTCCCCTTATTAAAAAGCAATACGATGGAGCTATTGATAGCGGGGAAGAATGATGATGCCAACTATCGGTACTTTATTGAAGAAAGATCACGGGAATTGGGAGTGGAAAGCAATGTCAGGTTGCTGGGAAGTATCACAGAAACAGAAAAATCATGGTATTTCAATAATTGCAGGGCATTTGCCTTTCCATCTATTTCAGAAGGCTTCGGTTTGCCTGTGCTGGAAGCTATGAGCTGTGGCAAACCGTTGTTCTTATCTGACAAAACTGCTTTACCTGAAATTGGAGGCGATGCTGCTTTTTATTTCCGTGATTTTAATGCAGATCACATGCAGCAGGTATTCAATAATGGAATGAAAAAATATACTACCAACGGCTTTAGCAAAATGATCAAAGAAAGAGGTCACAGTTTTTGCTGGCATAAATCGGCTGCCGAATACCTGGATGTGTACCGGTCGCTTTATTAAAATATCTTTGATACCAATTACGAATGAAAATATACCGACGTCTCCTCGCTTATGCCCGGCCCTACCGGTGGTTTGTGATCCCTTTTGCTTTCTTCACTTTACTGGCAGTGGTGTTTAGCATATTCCAGTTTGCACTGATCATTCCTTTATTGAATATATTATTCGATTCCGGTGCTGGTACTGAAACACTGAAAGCCCCGGCATTTTCTGTTTCAACAGGATTTATAAAAGATATCTTTTATTACCAGGTGTACCGGCTTAAAGCCATCAACCCTGCTTATGCGCTGTATTTTATCACTGCCGTAATTGTTTGTGCTGTCTTGCTGGCCAACCTGTTCCGATACCTGGCGCAACGCACACTGATCAAAGCCAGGACCCTGCTGGTGAAAAGGATACGGGAGGCTTTGTTTGAAAAGGTCAATCACCTGCATATGGGTTTTTTTACTAAAGAACATAAAGGCGACCTGATCTCAAGAATGAACTCTGATGTGTTCGAGATCGAAGGAGTAGCCGCCAGCTCCCTGGAAGTGCTGATCAAAGAACCTTCCATGATCATTGGTTTTTTTATTGCCTTGTTCACCATCTCCACGCAGCTCACTTTGTTTACGCTGATCATTATACCCATTTCTGCTTTAGGTATCGCCGCTGTGCAGCGGAAATTAAAGAAAGATGCCAAAGATGCACAGGCTTCCATCGGTCGTTTACTGACAATCATGGATGAAACGCTAACCGGTATGCGGATCATCCGGGCCTTCAATGCAACCAGCTTTACATTGAAAAAATTCAGCCGGGAAAATGATTTCTACCGTAATGCCAGCCTGCAGGGTTTTAAAAGAAGAGAAATGGCCCCGGCCTTTTCAGAAGCAGCCGGTGTGATCGTGGTGGCAGGTATATTATTATATGGAGGAAGCCTGATCTTACAAAACGGTCAAAGCGCAGCTGGTATCCAGGCCAGTGAGTTTATTGCTTTCATTGCCATTTTCTCACAGGTATTACGGCCGGCCAAAGCAATGGTAGTGGCAGGTGCTAATATTCAAAGAGGACGTGGTGCCGGGGAAAGAATACTCGAGCTGATTGATAAACCCATTGAAGTAAGCGATAAAACAACGGCTGTTGAACTGAAAGCTTTTCATGAAGCAGTAGAGTTCTGTAATGTGAATTTTGGCTATTCAGAAACCCTGGTTTTAAAAAATATTAGTTTCAGTATCCCCAAAGGAAAAACGGTTGCATTGATCGGTTCATCAGGCGTGGGCAAATCAACCATTGCTGACCTGATCCCCCGCTTCTATGATGTAACCGGTGGTGCTGTTTTAGTGGATGGTATTGATGTGAGAGATTATAAAATGGAATCACTCCGTAGTGTAATGAGTTTTGTAACACAGGAAACATTCCTGTTCAATGATACTATCTTCAGCAATATTGCACTGGGCCGCCCGGATGCTACTGAAGAAGAAGTAATAGCAGCCGCTACTATAGCAAACGCCCATGATTTCATTATGCAAACAGAAGAAGGGTATCAGACCATCACCGGTGACAGGGGTATACGTCTGTCAGGCGGGCAACGCCAACGGCTTTGTATTGCCCGGGCAGTCTTAAAAGACCCTTCGATTCTTATTTTAGATGAAGCTACTTCGGCGCTGGATACGGAATCGGAAAGAATTGTACAGGATGCTCTCAGTAAGCTTATGAAAGGACGGACCACCCTGGTGATTGCTCACCGCCTCAGCACCATCCGGGAGGCAGATGAGATCATTGTGCTGCACAATGGCGAGATCATTGAGAGAGGGCATCATAATGAGCTGATCGAAATTGAAGAAGGTGTGTACAAGAAACTTACACAGCTACAGCAAATAGCTTAGTCTTCCCTTTTCATCCCCGGCTTTTCCCCTTTCGTCCTGTTTTTCAATAGGGTTTGCGCCAAACAATATTATCTTTTAAAAAAAATTGATCCTCTTGTCCGGAATGAAGAACCCTGTTCGTCATAGCTGCGAACAATTTATTTAAACCATCTAAAACAATTTTTATGGAAAAGTTTATGCTCATCTTTCATGGCGGACAATTAGATCATTTAAGCCCGGAACAAATGCAGGCCCAGCTCGGAAAATGGATGGCCTGGGTCGATCAACTGAGTAAGGCAGGGAAATATGTATCAGGCGAACCATTGATACCCGGGGGGAAACTGGTAAGCGGACCTGCCGGAAAAACAGTAACGGATGGTCCTTATACAGAAGGAAAAGAAGTCGTTGGAGGATATTTTGTGATCAATGCCAAGGATATGGATGAGGCGGTGACAATAGCCAAAGATTGTCCTGATTATGAGTTTGGGTGCAGTACCCAGGTAAGACAAGTGATGAAGATGGATATGTAATATGTCCGATCATCCGGCACATATTAACCAATTAGTCGATCATCTTTTCCGGCACGAATCGGGAAAGATGATCGCTGTTTTATCAAGGTTGCTGGGATTGCAGCGGCTTGACATAGCACAGGATATTGTGCAGGACACTTTATTACAGGCGATGAATGCCTGGGGTTTTAATGCCATTCCGGATAAACCAGCCGCCTGGCTGCATCGGGTGGCCCGGAACAAAGCCATTGATTTCCTGCGAAGAGAAAAAAAGTTCCGGGAAATAAGTCCCCAGTATGCTTACCTGCTGGAATCGGAATGGACATTAGCCACCACGGTGCAACATTTTTTTTTCGAAAACGAGATCCGGGACAGTCAGCTGAGAATGATGTTTGCCTGCTGTCACCCTTTTATCCCGCCTGAATCGCAAATTGCCCTTACCTTAAAAACACTATGCGGCCTGAACACAGGCGAGATCGCCAAAGCCTTTTTAACCAGTGATGATACTATCAGCAAAAGAATTTACAGGGCTAAAGAAAAAATAAGAACAGAAAAGATCGAATTAGATCTTCCTGAACTTGAACAACTCAATGATCGCATTGATGCTGTACTAAAATCACTGTATCTATTGTTTAATGAAGGGTATAATTCTTCTCATCCGGAACAACTGATCCGGGAAGATCTATGTGAAGAAGCTCTGCGGCTTTGTTACCTGCTGACACAACATCCTGCAACGAATGCACCCCGGGCTCATGCCTTGCTGGCTTTAATGTGCTTTCAATCATCCCGGCTCCATGCAAGACTTGATGATAAGGGCCATATCATTTTGCTGAAATACCAGGACCGCAGTAAGTGGCATTTGCCACTGATCAAAAAAGGGTATAACCATCTTGACGCCGCAGCTGAAACATCGGAAGTATCTACTTATCATTTCGAAGCGGTGATAGCTTCGCTGCATGCTGCCGCTCCTTCTTTTGAAAAAACGGATTGGAAAAGTATCTACCACTTATATGAACTACTTTACCAGTTACAGCCCAACCCGGTTATTGCCATGAACAAGGCAATTGCCTCGGCCTATGCTGTGAACCGGCAGCAGGCCCTGGAAGAATTACAGCAGATAAAAGGCCTGGAACAAAACCACCTTTATTATGCCAGCATTGCCGAAATGTATTTTGACCTGCAGCAAAAAGAAAAAGCAAAAACCTGGTTTCAAAAAGCGATCCTTTACACTTCCTCCCAATCCGAACAGCAGCTACTGCTGGAAAAGATCAGTTATTGCTGAAACGGCGACTTCACTAATTTTGCGCTATGCAATTATTGGAAGTAAACACCCCGCAACTGGCCAAAGAATTCCTCCGGGTTAATATAACGATCAATAAAAATGACCCCAACTATATCCAGCCATTGGATAAAGACATCAATGATGTTTTTGATAAAAAAAAGAATAAAGCCTTCCGGAATGGCGAAGTGACCCGCTGGATATTAAAAGACAGCAAGGGTAGGCTCATCGGCCGCATTGCTGCCTTTGTCAATAAAAAATATAAAAACAAAGGTGATGATGTGCCCACAGGCGGTGTTGGTTTTTTTGATTGCATCAATGACCAGCCAGCAGCCGATATGCTGTTTGACGTGGCCAAACACTGGCTGATGCAAAGAGGTATGGAAGCCATGGATGGCCCGATCAACTTTGGCGAGCGGGACCGTTGGTGGGGGTTATTGGTCAAAGGTTTTGAACCCCCGATCTATTGCCTGAATTATAACCCGCCTTATTACCAGCAACTGTTTGAGCATTATGGTTTCAAAAATTTCTTCAACCAGGTTTGCTTTGCCTTGAAAACCGCTGAAGTAAATATGCCCAAATTCAGGCAGCGTCATGCAGATTGTGCAAAAGACCCCAATTTTTCTTCCTCGCATATCAAAAAAGATCAGTTGGAAAAATTCGCTAAAGACTTTGCCATTGTATATAACAAAGCCTGGGCAGGTCATGGTGGGTTAAAACAACTGGAAGAAAAAGTGGTACTCAAAATGTTTCAATCCATGAAACCGGTAATGGATGAGAAGATATGCTGGTTTGTATATTATAAAAACGAACCTATTGGTATCTGGGTCAACCTTCCCGACCTGAACCAGTGGTTCAAATACCTGCATGGCAAATTCGACCTGTGGCATAAGCTTAAATTCTTATGGGTAAAAAAGACCAAACACTGCGACAAATTTGTCGGGTTGGTTTTTGGCATCGTCCCGGAATGGCAGGGAAAGGGTGTTGACAGTTACCTGATCGTGGAAGGGGCAAACGTTATTCAGCCTAAACCATTATATGAAAAATATGAAATGCAATGGATCGGTGAGTTTAACCCGAAAATGATCAATGTGGCGGAAAGTCTTGATACCTATCGCAGCCGTATCCTGACCACGTATCGCTATTTGTTTGACCGTACGAAAGAATTCAAACCACACCCAATACTCTGATAAAAGAAGTGTTCATAACCCACAGCTATTAGCAGCAAAACTTTCTTTATTATTGCACAAATGAGGGGTGTACCAATTTGTGGTGGCTGACCTCCGGTTTTGAGTATGGAAAAATTCATCGTCTCAGCAAGAAAATACAGGCCCCAGCTGTTCAATACAGTGGTGGGGCAGGCACATATTACCACCACACTTAAAAATGCGATCAAAAATGACCAGTTGGCGCATGCCTTTTTGTTTTGCGGACCAAGAGGTGTGGGCAAAACAACCTGCGCCAGGATCTTAGCCAAAACGATCAATTGTGAAAGCAAGACCAAAGATGGCGAAGCTTGTAATAAATGTCATTCCTGTGTTTCGTTCAATGAAGGCACTTCACTGAATATTCATGAACTGGATGCAGCCAGTAACAACTCGGTGGATGATATCCGGACACTGGTGGAACAAGTTCGTTTTGCGCCACAGGCCGGTAAATACAAAGTATATATTATTGACGAGGTGCACATGCTCAGTTCTTCAGCGTTCAATGCTTTTTTGAAAACACTGGAAGAACCACCACCCTATGCCATTTTTATTTTAGCCACTACCGAGAAACACAAGATTCTACCTACCATCCTCAGCCGTTGCCAGATATTTGATTTCAAAAGGATCACTCTTAATGATACGGTAGAACATTTGCAGGAGATCGCTGATAAAGAAGAGATCAAAGCCGAAAAAGCAGCGCTGCAGGTGATCGCTCAAAAAAGCGAAGGCTGTATGCGGGATGCCCTGAGCATCCTGGATAAGATCGTCAGTTTTACCAACGGCGAACTGAACTACACCAACACATTGGAGCATCTCAACATTTTAGATGCCGATTATTATTTCAAATTACTCGACTGCATGCAGCAACAGGATCTTTCCGGCGCCATGCTGTTGTATGACGATATCAACCGCAAAGGTTTTGAAGGTGATCTAGTATTGAATGGTTTTGCTGAATTCATCCGTAATCTTTTAGTATGCCGGGATGAGAAAGTGGCCGTGTTGCTGGAAGTTGTGGAAAGTTTCAAAGAAAAATATATGGAGACCGGTAAAAAAGTACCGGCAGCTGTCCTGATCAGTGCACTCAATATCCTGAACGAAGCAGAGATCAATTATAAAGCCGCAAGAAACAAACGGCTGCATGTGGAGCTGGCCATCATCAAGCTTTGTTATTTGCAACAGGCCTTAGAACTTACAGCAGATGCCGGTGGGGTGAGTAAAAAAAAACTAGTTGAATCAGCAAAAGCTGTTGCCTTCCGCCAGATCAGCCCGATAGAAGTTAAAAACCAAAGCACAGTTGGCAAAAAGCCCGGCAACGATGATATAAAACTCATCATTGAAACGAGACCGGTCGAAAAAAATAAAGTAGCTGAATCAGTACCGGTATACGGGCAACCCGTAACCAGCAACCCACAGCCAGCTACCGCTACAACTGCGGCAATAAAAACAACCGGTAGCAAAATTTCTGCGCTGGATAAGATCCGCAAACAATACCAGGGCAATGGCAATGCAGTAAATGGCAATATCAATCAACCACTGGAGCTGGAAGCACTGCAAAAAGCATGGGTTGAATATGTGGCAGTGTTGAAAGAAGCCAGGAACCCGGCCGCACAACCTTTTGAACTGGCCCTGCTGCGTATCAAAGATGAAAATTCGTTCGAAGCAGTTACGGCCAATAATATTGAACAAAAATTCATTGAGGCAGAAAGAAATAAACTTTTTCATTTCCTGCAGCAGCATTTACATAACCGGTTGCTGCAATTCAATGTGGTGGTGGAAGAAAAAGCAACGGACCGGCCGCCTGTTGATATTCCGATGAACGCTAAAGAACAATTCCAGAAACTGGCTGATCAATATCCGATGGTCAAAGAATTAAAGGAGCGGCTGCGGCTTGATCTTGATTACTGATCAATACATCTTAGCTGCAACTCCAGTATGAATTTAAATTTCTCAAACAGGAAATTATTCACCGCTGCCCAGCTTTGGTTACTGATTGTATTTAATTCCAGTAATTCATTATCAAAGAATGAGCTGCCGCTGAAATACGCATTGCTGCTGCTGATAAAGTTTTTGATTTTTTTATCTGTGTCAGGTTCCCTGTCAAAAGCATTTAATTCGATCCAGGCGTTCAGGTTTCTTTTAAACGCCGGTTCATAATTTCCTTTCAGCTCCCCAATCATCCGGTTGATCTCTTCGATGCTGATGGTTTGCCCGGAAAAGATCAATTGTAATGACTCCAGCATCTCATTGACCTGTTTTAGAAAAGCATCGGCCTTTTTCCTGAGTTCAAAATACTCTGCATACCTGTTCTTCAATTCTTCATAGGCCCCATTTTCTTTTTGCTGTGCCTTTTGATAGAAAAAAAGCCTGGCTTTCTTATCGAGCAATGCCAGGCAATCCTGCATATCTTTTATTTCCTGTTCCAGTTTACCGGCTGCTGTCAACGCTTCATTTTGTTTAAACTTCATGCCGTCGAAGTCAAATGTCTTTGTGTCAATTCTTTTATCTGCAATAGCTTTCAGTGTTTCCAGGTCATTGTTTGCCGCATTGATCTTTTTTGACAGTGAAGCATTCTCTGCGTTAAAAAGCTCATTGAACCCCGGTACTTGCAGGTCAATGGATCCCTCCGCTTCCGGTATAGCCACCTGGCGGTTATCATAGAATCCATTATAAGCTTCCGGCAGCGAGTACTGCTTTGCATCATTCCGCAGTTTTTCCTCAAATTCTTTTCCTTCTACTGTTACTATATCTGCGGGCATCTCCACACTCTCGTATACTTTCCTGGTGAGACTGTTCTCCAGTTCTTCCCTGTTAGTAAATAATACCCAGGCTGAATCGGGCAATACTTCTGCTTCAACAGCCAGTTGATTCAGGTGATCCTCCCTGTCTTCCGTAGTCGGGTGAGAAGCCCACTGATCTTTGAAATTGACCCTTGACAGGTTATTACTTTGTATGAAATCATCGTTCACTACCGGCAGTCCATGTTGCAGCGGCAGTTTGAATTCCTCTGCTAAATGGAGTAATACGGTTGTTTGGTTTTGGTAGATATTATTGCTGATCTTTTTTTGCCGGAAGAGATCATCACATTTTTGTAAAGCGATAGTATAGCCGGAATTGGCCAGCTCCACTCTCCGCAAAGCAGTAACCAGGCTCTTACTACCACTAACACTGGCAGCTACCGCATCGGCATGAAACTCCATCTCTCTTGATAGCCGCATATAATTTTTATTGATCAGTCCATACATCTGCCGCAATATCCATTGTATGCCCTGTGCAATTTTTGCTGTGATACTGGCAAAAATTGCAAATACACCATCGAGGCTGGCCCAGCTTTGTAAAAAACCAGCATACCCCTGGTTATCAAAGAGCATATTATGAATGATCTTGTTCACGTTGTACACAAAGCTGCCCAGCTTCATACTGCGCTGGGAAAAGTGGCCAAATTCATGCGCCATCACCGCCTTGAATTCGCTGACATTTAAAGCATTTACCAACCCCAATCCTATTTGCAGGTTCTTTTTCACCGGTAAAAACATACTCCAGAAACTGGAATCATAAAATACACAGGCATTCACATCTGCTGACAGGTATATCTTTTTGGGGAAAGGAGTTTGCGTATCCTTTGTCAGCTGCCGGATAAAGGCAAATAAAACAGGCTGTTCCACTTCTGTGACCTCTACAATCCCTGACCGGTCATATTTCGATACGGCAAATAAGAACTTGACAAGGAAAACAAAGACCATCACTCCCACACCAATCAGCCCCAGGCCGGCAACGATAGTGATCAGTTTGGGAACATTGATAATGATAGCAATCCCTGCATAGACACAACCGATCACCAGGCCAATGGAGAGGATGAACAGTAACAGGTAAACGACAAAAAAGAAGATAATCGACCCCATGACACCTGAAACCTGCTTTTTAAAAGCGGCAGATGGCTGTGTAATAGAATCAGGCACATTGGAGGGATTGGCAGGGTATAAAAAATGAATCGCTGGCATAAATACGGCATCAATTAAATGAGCCCAAAATAAGTAAAACCGCCTGTTCAAAAAAGAATAGCGCCAAAGAGGGTCCGGCCCTCAAAGCCACCCGGTAATTGCTCATTTTACCTTAATTTCGGCCAAAATTCATAGGCAAATGGCTGAAGTGATCTTAATGCCCCGCCTTAGCGATACGATGACCGAAGGAGTGATCGCTGCATGGCATAAAAAAATTGGCGACAACGTAAAAAAAGGCGACCTGCTGGCTGAAGTGGAAACAGATAAGGCCACCATGGAACTGGAAAGTTATAAAGACGGTACTCTTTTGCATATTGGCATTGATAAAGGGGGTAAACTACAGGTAAATGACCTGCTGGCTATCATCGGCAATGCGGGGGAAGATATATCCGCATTAGTAAAAGAACATTCCGGCGGAGCTACTGTAGCATCACCCGCTAAAAAGGAAGAAGCGCCTAAAGCAACAGCCCCGGCGGCTGCTCCACAAGCCACAACAACTACTGTTGATGTATCTAAGATGGAGGAAGTGGTATTGATGCCAAGACTTAGTGATACCATGACCGAAGGTGTTATTGCTGCCTGGCATAAAAAAATCGGTGATGCAGTGAAGAAAGGTGAATTGCTGGCTGAGATCGAAACCGATAAGGCTACAATGGAACTCGAAAGTTATAAGAACGGAACCTTATTATATATCGGGGCAGATAAAGGACAGAAGATACAGGTCAATGACCTGCTCTGTATCATTGGTGAAAAAGATAAAGTGGATGTGAATGCGATTGTTGCGGCTGTAAAAGGCGGCGGCGGATCTTCCGCCGGTCAGCCTGTACCGGAAAAAGCAACAGTTGTCGACAGCCAGCCTGCAGTTACGGCATCAGCAACCACTGCTTCCACAGAAAACGGGAGAGTGAAGGCCTCTCCTTTGGCTAAAAAATTAGCACAAGAAAAAGGCGTTGATCTCCACAGCATCCACGGGAGTGGTGATGGTGGCAGGATCATCAAAGCCGATATTGATAATTACAAACCCGCTGCGCAAACTGCGGCTGCCGCTACGACCTCAGCCCCCGCTACAAAAACAACAACTGCTCCGGTGCCTGTATTTGCACCCGTTGCCGGGGAAGAAGGCCATACAGATATTCCCAATTCGCAGATACGCAATGTCATTGCAAAAAGACTGGCAGAAAGCAAGTTCTCGGCCCCGCATTTCTACCTGACGATGGAGATCAATATGGATAATGCAATGGCATTAAGAACACAATTGAATGAAGTTAGTCCTGTCAAGATCAGTTTCAATGACATGGTAGTGAAAGCAGCAGCCCTGGCTCTTCGCCAGCATCCTGCCGTGAACGCCTCGTGGATGGGTGATAAGATCCGCCGTCATCATCATATTCATATTGGTATTGCTGTAGCAATAGAGGATGGGCTCATCGTACCCGTGATTCGTTTTGCTGACCAGAAAGGCTTCCCGCAGATAGCAGCTGAAAGCAAAGAATTAGCAGGTAAAGCCAAGAATAAAAAATTACAGCCTAACGAGTTTTCGGGTAACACATTCACGATCTCTAATCTGGGCATGATGGATATCGAAGAATTCACCGCCATCATCAATCCGCCTGACAGTTGCATCATGGCTGTGGGCAGAATTAAGGAAGTAGTTGTAAGAAAAGGGGAAGGATTTGCTGTAAGCAATGTCATGAAGATAACATTGAGTTGTGACCACCGCAGCGTAGATGGTGCCACCGGTGCAGCTTTCCTTCAAACATTCAAGAAACTATTGGAAAGCCCTCTTTCCATGTTACTGTAAATAAAGTACTATCCTTTTTATAGTAAAGCTATCGTCTGGTAGCTTTTTTTATGCAGTAAATACGGTTGTGGCAACATTGTTGCTGTCTGAGTAATAGTGAATTGACAACAACTAAGTGTATTACCCTAAACTGAGAAAAATCATGACTACGGTTAAAATACTTAGTTATCCAGGTTGTTATATTGCGTAAGAATACAAAATCGAACCTATGGAAGAGAGAGAAATCAATGAATTTTCCTGGACCACCTTGTTTTTTGTTACAGGTATTAGTTTCTTAGCTTTTAGCGGGTTACTCAAATTACTGGATAGCAACCATGTTGGACTTTTCTTCAGAACCGGCCTGTCAGCTACATTTTTTGGTGTCCTGTCCTTGCTAAACCAATGGTTAAGTAAGAAATTTCTTACCGGCAAGCCCCAATCTAAACAACAACAATCACTTTAATAACCACGGGCGGTCAGCTTTACTAATTTACCATCCATTGTTGTTACGATCAAGCTGTATTTATCAAGCACCCTGACGGTGTTTACCATCGAATTGTCAATCTTGTGAGCCCACATTGTTTTTTGTTCCACCGGGTCAATGCAATATACAACACCACTCTTCGTGCCGAAGAAAAGCAGCCCCTCTTTTTCAATCAGCATGGAAGGAACATGTTCGTAGCCAAACCCTACATGCATTTTCCAACTGGCGGTTTGTGGTTCACGGCTGGCTGCATAAGCCACGATAGTATCCTGCATGCTTTTCCCATATACCCATTTGCCATCTGCTGACATCCCGATTGATTCACGAACACCTCCATCTTTACTCCGCCATAAAGTTTGCCCCGTTGCCGCATCAATAGCGGAGACGAAACGATCAGGTGCCATGATATAGACCACTCCATCCGAAGCAACAGGAATACAGGAAGCCGGCGAATAATTCCTGATAGCAGATCCGTTATTCCATTTCCATATCAATTCTCCATGCGAACTGCTTATTGCATACAAATGCCGGTCCCAGGCACCAAAGATCAATTTCCCGTCATATAATATAGGAGTACTGACGACGGGACCATCCAGCCCCTTATATTTCCAGATGGTTTGCCCGCTATTTACATGTAAAGCAAGATAAGAGTGATCACTGCCGCCAATGAATACAGTATCACCATTGATCAACGGGGAACCCAGCACCGCGGCGGCTGTTCCTTTTTTCCATACCAGTTTACCCGTTTTGATACTCACACAATAAATCCATCCATCGCCAGATCCAAAAATCACATTACCCTTTGAGACAGCCGGTGAAGAAAAGATGGAACCACCTGTGGTAAAACTCCATTGTTGCTTTCCATCTTTCAGATCAAAACAGGTAACAACGCCATTTTGGTTACCCACTATTACTTTATCGCCTGCCACAGTTGCAGTGGAGATAATATTTGCATCAGAAGCGAATCTCCAGTCTTCCTTCACCTGTGAATAGGTTGAATTGATGCTGTAGTCGGGTCTTGGAAACTTCTTAGCGGGATCAAACTGCCTTGTCTCAACTTTAACAGCCGTCCATGTTTTCAAGGTTTCCACGCCGGGTTTTCGTTCTGTAAAAAAGATAGAATCGTTTTTTACATCCACGAGGTTATAACCGCCAACGGCAGCTTTTGCCCGAAGGTTGGAGCGGCCCATCACACCGGGAATATCTTCAAAATTCATAGCCTTATTGGCATGACCATGGCCACAAAGCACCGCCCAGGTATTCTGTTTTTTTAACCGGTCTGTTACTTCATACCAGTTATCCAGTCCGTTATCCATGGGGTAATGATTCAGGAAGATAACCGGCTGTCCTGGTTTTAATTTTTTAAGTTCTGTATCCAGCCAGTTCACTGCATCACGGGGCACATGGCCATCGCTCATCCGCACATAAGGGCCGGATGCACAACCCAGGAATTGGATACCATTATATTCAAAACTGAATTTATCCGCCCCAAATACGGTAGTGAACATCACACCACCACTTTCACTCCAGCCGGTATCGTGATTCCCCGGAATGATATACCAGGGAATATTGAGACTGTCTAATATTTGTTTGGCCAGTTTTAATTCCTCGTTAGTACCCAGTTCAGTGATATCTCCCGTTAGTACAACAAAAGCGATACCTGTCATAGCATTGATATCCCTGATCGTACGGCGAAGATCTTCTTCCGCTGCACCATTCGGCGAACCGATATGTGTATCGGAAATAAAGGCAAACCGAAAGGGCTGCCCCCCTGCACACAAGCTTACCGAAATGCTTAACAAAAGAACCAGGAATATTTTTTTCATTTAGCAATTTACTTATAGAAAAGGGTTACCCGGGTATGTACTGTATATTTTTTTATTGATAATATGGCCGCCCTTGAACAGATTTCCCGGATTTCATATATTCGGTTATCAAATATTAATCCCGCATCATGAACCTTCTAAACATTTCATCCTGGTGGCAATCAATGCTTGTTTTTGAGAAAACACTTTGGGTAATTGCCCTTCTTTTCTCTCTTCTTTTCCTGGTACAAACTATCATATCCTTTGCCGCGGGCGATGCAGATATGGCCGGAGGTGATGCGGATGCATCGGTGATGGATGATGACGGCACTGGTCACCAGTTTTTCACGATCAAAAACCTTATTGCCTTCTTTACTATTTTCGGGTGGACCGCTATTGCCTGTTATAAAGGAGGGCTAAGCCAAATCCTTTCGCTGGGTATTGGATTTGTAGCCGGTTCACTGATGGTGCTGATGATGGGTATTTTGTTCAAAAGTATGAGCAAACTGAAACAAAGCGGAACATTACAAATAAGAAATGCAGTGGGTGTTGTGGCGGAAACCTATCTTTTCATCCCGCCAGCAAGAGGAGGGTTTGGTAAGATACATATCAAAGTCCAGGGTTCACTGCACGAACTTCAGGCCATTACTGATGACCCGGAAAAAATACCCACCGGTAAACTGGTTAAAGTGGTAGGTCTTGTTAATGACAGTGTGCTTTTAGTTACATCAAATCTCTCGTAACCAATATTTAATTCCACAAATTATGGCTGAAAATTTATTACTGGTTGTAGCCGCAGCGGTGCTCTTCTTTTTTATCCTTGTCTATTCCATGTTCCGGCGCTACAAACGTTGTCCTTCCGACCGGATACTTGTAGTATATGGAAAAGTAGGTAAAGGATCGGAAGGATCTTTAACTGCAAAATGTATTCATGGCGGAGCTGCTTTTATCTGGCCCATCATTCAGGATTATTCTTTTTTAGATCTTACCCCCATTTCCATCGAAGTAAACCTGACCAGCGCATTGAGTAAACAAAATATCCGGGTGGATGTGCCTTCCCGTTTTACAGTAGGAATATCCACTGAGCCCAACGTGATGCAAAATGCAGCGGAACGCTTACTGGGTATGCAACGCCCCGCCATTCATGACCTCGCAAAAGATATCATACTCGGGCAAATGCGCCTTGTAGTGGCGATGATGGATATTGAAGAGATCAATAATAACCGGGATAAGTTTCTGGCCAATATTGCCGGTAACGTGGAAGCTGAACTGAATAAGATTGGCCTGAAGATGATTAATGTAAACGTAACAGATATTAAAGATGAAAGCGGCTACATAGATGCATTGGGTAAAGAAGCTGCTGCTAAAGCTATTAATGAAGCAAAGATCAGGGTGGCCGAGCAGGAACGTACCGGTGATATAGGTAAAACAACCGCCGAAAAAGAAAGAGATATTAAGGTAGCGGAAACGCAAAGAGACAGGGATATCAATGTAGCCATGGCGGTGAAGGAAAAAGAAATTCAAATCGCCGGTGCCAACAGGGATGAAAATATTGGTAAAGCAGAAGCAGAAAGAGATACCCGTGTAAAAATGGCGGAAGCCAATGCCATAGCCGTACAGGGAGAGAACCTGTCTAAAATTGAAATTGCTAATTCCGATGCAGCCCGCAGGGAAAGAGAGGCAGAAGCCTTGAAAAAAGCAATCGCTGCTGAAAAAGTGCAGGCTGCAAAAGCATTGGAAGAAGCTTACCTGGCTGAAAAAAAATCAGAAGATGCCCGTGCAGAAAGAGACCGTGCGACGCAAAATGCAACCATTGTGGTGGCAGCAGATATACAAAAGCAAAAACTTATTATTGAAGCACAGGCTTCAGCTGAACAGCTACGGGAAAAAGCAAAAGGGGAAGCTGATGCGATCTTTGCGAAACTGGAGGCAGAGGCAAGAGGTATGTATGAAATACTGACCAAGCAGGCAGAAGGCCTGGAACGTATTGTGAAGTCCGCAGGTAATAACCCGAAAGATGCCGTGTTGTTGCTGATAGTGGATAAATTACCTGAACTGGTGAGGTTACAAACAGAGGCGATCAAAAACATTAAGATTGATAAAGTAACCGTTTGGGATGGCGGTGGGCAAGGTACCGATGGAAAAGGCTCTACAGCAAATTTTATGAGCGGTCTTTACAAATCGGTTCCCCCGCTGAAAGATATTTTTGACATGGCAGGTATGGATCTGCCAACATATCTCGGAAAGAAAAAAGAAGACACAACAGGAGATGCAACCGGGGTAGAAATTAAGAAATAAGTAGAAAAAAGGGATTTTTTAAATCCCTTTTTTCTTATATATACTTTCAATAAATTTTGAAAATTCGGAATCGAGATAGTAGCTTTACAGTATGAAACTAACAGAAGCCAAACAACAATTCATCAGCAGCTGGGGTGCTTTTGGTACGCATTGGGGTATCAACCGCACCATGGCACAGATCCATGCCCTGCTGCTGATCAGTCCCGATCCTTTGACGCAGGACGATATTATGGAAGAATTGAATATCAGCCGGGGAAATACGAATATGAATATCCGGGAACTGATCAACTGGGGCCTGGTGGAAAGAGTATTGCTGTCGGGTGAACGCAAAGAATATTTCACTGCAGAAAAAGATATCTGGAAAGTAGTGAAGCAGATCGTAAAAGAAAGAAAGAAACGGGAACTGGAACCGATGCTGCAATTGCTGGATAAACTGGAAGAGGTGGAAGGTGATAAAAGAGACAAACATGTAAAGACCTTTGTAGATACGGTTAGTGGCATTAAGAAACTGGGCAAACAGGCAGATAAGACCTTAGATGTAATGATCCGGGCTGAAGAGACCTGGTTTGTCGGGAATTTGCTGAAGATGTTTAAGTAAAGGCCTATATTTTAATACTGTGTTCTCAATGAGACTATTTCTTAAAACTACTGATTTCCTGATCCAGCTTATTGGCTTTGTTGTAGGCTTGCTTATGATTCCCCTTCAAGAATGGTTTCTATTAATGTACTTTTTAGTCGGAGGGTGGCAAATAGGAAGCCTGTTAATTCATTGGTTTGACGAAAGGGGGTTACAACTCACTAGCAAAAGAAGTGCTTATGCATGGACAGCTTTGGTGACCGGCATTCTGACCTTTTTTATAGTCTTATCTGATAGTGAAATTCTTCTGCCTTATTTGGTTATTGTATTAGTCTTTACTCCTGTTTTGGCTATCTGGTATATGAGTATCTGCTATAGAGAAATCATCCGCTTAAGAAAGCGGGACCTCATTCATTTAAAATAAATTCGGTTAGCTTTACGTATGCCACAAAAGAAAACACTGGTACTCGGTGCTTCCGACAATCCTTCCCGTTACAGTTATTTAGCCGTGCAGCGGTTAAGAAATCATGGTCACCCTGTGGTGGCTATTGGCCGCAAAGCCGCTGTGGTAAACGATGTAACGGTTGAAACGGATAAAAAACCTTTTGACCATATTAATACCGTCACTCTCTACCTGAATCCACAGCATCAGCAAGAGTATTATGATTATATACTTTCACTGCAACCGAAACGCATCATCTTTAACCCTGGTGCAGAGAATGATGAATTAGCCGGACTTGCCGCAGCAAAAGGTATTGAAACAAAAGAAGCTTGTACGTTAGTCATGCTAAGTACAAACCAGTATTGATTCGTAAATAAACAAGCCGCTTGTTCGCAGTTTTACGAAACGTTACTGGTACTACTCCTTAATTTGCTCATTTTCTTTCTTCTTCTTTTGGATTACGGTAAAACTTTCACAAACCTTGTGTGACCGTCCCCCCTGAAAACTGCAGCCACCAATCCTGGCTGCTGAACAATATCCTTTTACCTTATAAAAGCTTATAATGAAAAGCCTTCGTACCTCCGTACTCAGCGTATGCGTTACGCTTTGCAGCCTGTGTTTGTATGCACAAACTGAAAAAATTCCCCTCAACGAGCCGGACCTGAATAAGCCTCAATTATTTGCCAACCTGCCGGAAAGTTTCCAGGTGCCAGCCAATAAATTAGCAGCCCTGCTCACTACAGATGCAGGAGCAAAGATGGCTGTTGACCTCAGCATCAATATCAAACTCGAAGGGCAAATTGTTTCCTCTGCCATTTCAGAAACTGATAAAGTACAAAAAAGTATTGTCCTCCGCTCCAGTAACTATAATGGTGCCCTGCTTACTATATCCCGTGTTGTTGATCCGTCAACAGGTCATGAATTCTACACAGGCAGGATCCTGAGCATGAAGCACCGCGACCTGTATGTGCTGCAAAATGTAAATGGCCAATACAGTTTTGTAAAAAAAGATTTTTATACCCTTGTTAATGAATAACTGACCCGTTTTTATTCCGTACTCCTATTATCCTTTCGTACCTATTGAAGAAAATTCTAAATCCGCCTTGTTATGAAAAACCTACTCCGTCACCCCCTGCTGATCCTGTCATTGATCTTCACTCAGGTGATAAACGCACAGGTTCCCGCATTAAGCAGTTATCCATCTGCCTCTGCTGTCATCTTTCTTGATTTTGATGGCCACACTGTAAATGGTACCAGTTGGAATTATAATGGTCCGATTGAATGCGGTGCTTCCGGCATGGACAATACCAAGATAACAGAAGTATTTAACCGGGTAGCGGAAGATTACAGACCTTTTAATATCAATGTTACCACCGATTCGACAAAATACCTGGCAGCCCCGGTTACTAAAAGAATGAGGGTGATCCTTACGGTCTCCTCCAGTTGGTATGGCAGCGCCGGGGGTGTGGCTTTTGTAGGTTCCTTCTCCTGGGGTGATAATACTCCTTGTTTTGTTTTCTCTGCATTACTGAATTACAATGTTAAGAATGTATCGGAAGCAGCTGCACATGAAGCAGGACATACATTAGGCCTCTACCACCAATCCAGTTATGATGCAATGTGCAATAAATTATCAGACTACCATTCCGGTGTTGGGTCTGGCGAGATTGGCTGGGCTCCAATTATGGGTGTGGGCTATTACCGCAATTTTACACTTTGGAATAATGGCCCTAATTCTTTTGGTTGCACTAACCTGCAAAGTGACCTGGATATCATCACCGGCTTTAATGGCTTTACGTACAGAACTGATGATTTTAGTGATAATTTCCCCTCAGCCTCCCAGGTTAATTTTAATAGTAACCAATTTACTGTAAATGGCGTGGTGGAAAGAAGTACCGACCAGGACCTGGTTCGTTTCACAATACCGGCAACCGGGCGTTTCCAGCTGGATGCAATCCCCTATAACGTGGGAACAGGTAATTCAGGATCAAACCTGGACATGCAGGTAACTTTATTTAATGCTTCACAGACAGCATTGAATATTTATAATCCAGGTGCTTTACTTAGCTCTGTTATTGACACAAACCTGAATGCGGGTAATTATTATCTCCGTATTGAAGGGAAAGGAAACCTGAATGCTCCTTCTTATGCAAGTCTTGGCTCCTATTCTTTAGCCGGAACATTTACGACTGGTGGTACTTTGCCATTACATAAACTTGAACTACAGGGAGCATTAAATGGTGATAACCACAAGTTGAATTGGGAGATTGTTGCGGACGAACAAGTCACAGACCTTATCATTGAAATATCAACGGATGGAAGAAATTTCAGCCCCTTAACCCAAACTGCAATTGACACCCGTTCGTACCAGTACAGGCCGCATACAAATACAACAGCCCAATACCGGCTGAATGTGACCTTTGATGATGGTCGCCAGTATTATTCGAACGTTGTTACCATCAAACAAACAAACAACGACGTAAGACCCCAGTTGGTAAGCAACCTTATCACTACCAATACCATCTCTGTGAGCAGCCCGGGCAAATACCAATATATCATGTACGATATGCATGGTAAGCTGATCAGTAAAGGAAACCTGAACAACGGGTTGAATGTGATCAATGCCGCCGGCCTGATCAATGGTATGTATATGATCCGTTTTGCCAGCGAAAATCAACAATGGACTGATAAATTAATCCGCCAATAAAAGTTTAATCCCCGTTCTGGTAACAGAACATTAATCCGTGCTCTATTTGTAATTAAGAGGTTTTCCGTAACTTAGGAAAACCTCTTTTTATATGATCTGGAGAAAGTTTAACGGCGACCCGATCGACACCCCCATCATCCAGGCTGTGGAAAATGCAATTAAACGGGAGACCGATGCCGGTTTCCGGTTGAAAGTTTGCATCGGCACCGACTCGCAGGTGAAAGGGCAGGAAACGGAGTTTGCCACTGTCATTGTTTTCCTCAGGGAAGGGCACGGTGGTTTTATGTTCATTCATAATGACAAAACCCGTCACCAGTTTACCATCAAAGAAAGGATGCTGATGGAAGTAGCCAAAAGTATTGAGATCGCTTATGAATTGTGCAACCTCTTCACTGTTTACAATGTGGATATGGAAGTACATGCAGATATCAATACCAACCCGCATTTCAAGAGCAATGATGCACTGAAAGAAGCGATGGGCTACATTCTCGGGATGGGATTTGCCTTCAAAGCAAAACCCGAAGCCTTTGCCAGCAGCAGCTGTGCCAATAAAGTGGTGAACTGACCGCTATCCCGCTACCTTGTCAAAGCGGGGGTTTTCTCCGCTAAAGGAATTGTCTCCCCTATTTTTTCCTTTTTCTTCTCAATCCCACCACCAGCACTACAAGTAATAATAGCCCCACGCCGATCCTGATCATGGCACCCGTTTTTTCCTTTGTCCTTCTTGCCTGCTGCTCTTTCATCAGTGCTTCAAGTTTGCGGATATTGTTTTCGTCATAGTAGCGGATCTCTATTCCGCCGGAGCTATCCTGTGACCTGGTTGCTGCTGAATCAACCGAAACAAGCATGACGACTCCTGAATCAGTTTGAGCACTAACAAGTATTGAAAAAAGTAGTAGTAATGAAATGAATAGTTTACGCATACAACATTTTTGGTGAAACTATACTTTCACCAAAAGAGAACTATACCGTGAAGCTGGTATTTTAGTTGACAGGTGAATTGGCCGGCTTTGAAACAACAGTTGACTGTTCAACTGATTTGAGTAAAAGGGAGGCCGCAGCAGAGGGAGTGTTACCGAGATAGATCTGTTCCATTTTCTTACTGTCTTCGTGGGCAAGAGAGAAAGTGATACAAACCATGACAAATAAGAGGACTACAATATTTCTTTCGGATAAGATTCTTCTCATAACGTTTGTAAAGTGCTGCAAATTAAAGTATAAATCCCATATTTACTAATCCCCTTATCATGGTGTGTTGAATCAGAGCTTCTTAAAACTCTTGTTCAGTCCCCCGATATAATCCAGCATAGCCTGCCTGCCTGTTCTTTCGGTGGCAGAAGTAACAAAATAAGGCGGTGGCTCTTCCCATTTTTCGGCCAGGGCTTTTATGAAACTATCAACATTCCGTACAGTCGCCCCGGGTTTGTTTTTATCGGCTTTGGTAAAGGCCAATACAAAGGGCACTTCCCATTCTCCCAACTGGCTGATAAAATCAAGATCTACCTTTTGGGGTTCATGCCGGGTATCGATCAGCACAAATAAACAAACGAGATTTTCTCTTTTCCGGATGTAGGATTCGATCATATTCGACCAGTTCCTCCTCGCTTTTTGGGAAACCGTGGCAAAACCATAACCGGGAAGGTCCACAATGAACCATTTTCGTTTATCCGAAGAAACGATCTCAAAGTGATTGATGAGTTGCGTCTTTCCGGGTGTGGCCGATGTTTTGGCCAGGTTCTTCTTATTGGTCAGCATATTGATCAGCGAAGACTTTCCCACATTACTCCTGCCAATAAATGCATATTCAGGTTTCTCCGCAGGCGGGCATTGCTTGTACGTGGCACTGCTGATGACATATTCTGATGAAATGATCTCCATCGGGCAAAGGTACAGGGCGAAATGCACAAGCCACCAAGTTTACAAACAGCGGCTGCCCTGTCTTTTTAGGAAATCCTGAACCTTTTGTCGTGCTGGCTTGTACCTATCCTGCTTAACTTTGCACTCCCATGTCAAATCCCTTACCACACGATCATATTACCCCTTTTAAGGATTCGCAAAAACCCAAAAAGGAGCAGGTGGCTGAAATGTTTGACCGCATTGCAGACCGCTATGATTTCATGAACCGCTTTCTCTCTGCCCGGACCGATATTGGCTGGCGCAAAAAAGCGATCCGGATCCTAAAAAAAGACAAGCCCCAACTCATCCTTGATATTGCCACCGGCACGGGTGATATGGCCCTGATGGCGTATAAAATGCTGAACCCCGCTAAGATTGTAGGCATAGATATCTCTGCTCAAATGCTGGAAGTAGGTCGGAAAAAGATTGAGAAAGAAGGACTTGGGGATAAAATCGAGCTACAGGGCGGGGATTCCGAAACAATAAATTTTGCAGAAAATACGTTTGATGCCGTGATGGCGGCTTTTGGGGTGCGAAACTTTGAAAACCTCGAAAAAGGGCTTACTGAAATGCTCCGGGTGCTGAAACCCGGTGGTCAGCTGGTAATCCTTGAATTTTCTACACCAAAACGGAAAGCAGTACGTGGATTGTATAACCTGTATATGGGCATTGTGGCCCCGCAGGTAGCACGATGGTTCAGGCAAAATAAGGAGGCTTATCAATACCTGAACGAATCATCCAACGCTTTTCCTGACCGCCAGTTATTGGTTGATATTTTAAACAAAATTGGTTATTCCGATACCCGATTTAAATCGCTAAGCTTAGGTATATGTTGCATTTACACCGGAAGAAAGCCAGTATAGTCAAAGCCGGATGCTGTTTCCTCTTTGGTTTTATTGTTTTGCTGCAACAGGCCGCCGCCCAACCGGCTGACCTGAATTTGTACGATCATGACAGTAAGCCGTACTATTTTGGTATTACCCTCGGTGTAAACCTGGCCCGTTTTCATACAGAATTACATCCCCGTTTTTTAGCAGATGATAGTGTACTGGTAGCAGAACCTGTTAACTCAGGCGGAATGACGCTGGGCCTTCACGCCACGGCCCGTCTATCTGATCGTTTTCAACTTCGGTTCAACCCACAACTGATGTTCATGGAGCGGAGTATTTTTTATAAGCTGAAATACCCTGATCCTATTGAAAACTCGGTGGATATTACAAAGAAAGTAGAATCAGTAACCGTGGCATTCCCGGTACAAATAAAATTCCAGTCAGACCGGATTGGCAATTTCAGGGTGTATATGCTGGCAGGTATCAAAGGTGAGATTGACCTGGCCAGTAATGCCCGTGCCAAGAGAGCCGAGGACCTGGTGAAAATCAAAAAATATGATTTCGGCCCTGAATTGGGGCTGGGATTTAATTTCTTTTTTGAAAGCTTCATCTTTTCCCCGGAGATAAAGATCAGTAATGGCTTAAATAATATTCATAGCCGGGATGCCGCTTTGAAATATTCCAGTGTATTCGACCGTATCTTCTCCCGCCAGATCGTATTGAGCATCCATATTGAAGGATAAAAAAAACTTTCACCAACAAATATATTTTCATGAAACCCATGCTTCGTTCGTTTATTGTAATAACTTTTCTGATAACAGGTTTATCTGCCGCAGCACAAAAACCAACCACAGCGCTTGAATTGAATAATTATTTCGCAACGATCAACGATACGCTGTATGCAAGCGGCCGGGAATGGGGAGCCGAGTTAGGAAATATTTATAAAAACAAGGATTTTTCCTCCCTGGTCCCTTTACGCAAAAAACTCGAACTTTTTATTACCAATAAGCAAACTGAGCTGCAGAAAATGAAAGATATCGGTGGGTCCGAAGAATTCAGGCTGGCCATGCTCGATTTTCTTGCTTTTGAAAATAAAATGATCAAAGAAGCATTCGTGACATTTGAAAACCTGAACAATAAATCAACAGACGAAGAAGTGAAGAAAACACTGGATCAGCTTACAGAGCTTGCCAAAAATGAAAACGCTGTACTACAAAAAGTAAATGCCGCCCAGTTAAAATTTGCAGAGAAAAACGGGTTTACCATTGAAGCAGAAGAAGATGACAACTAACCCTGCTAAAATTCAAAATCCCTGCGATGCATATTCCATCGCACTCCCAATGAAATAACAGAGGTATTGGCAGATGCCAGCGGTGCTGTTACTGTTTCCTGTTTACGGTACAGTGCATTCAATTCCACAAATAAATTCTCCCTGAATTCGTAGGACAATAATAAGGAGGCATAAAACACATTGGTCTTCCAGCCGCTGCCGATATCAAAACCGTATTCACTGGTCCGGTAAGGAGGCGTGTTAGGTAAAAAGATATTACTTCCATAACTGGCCCCACTGGAATCCCTGCCCTGCTGGTAATACATCAATTTGGCAATAGCCAGCCATTTGGGTGCGGGTTGATAGCGGGCCACGCCGATGAACTCCTGGAAGTTGGCCATCAGCGGATGCGCCAGTGGCTGGTTATAGTGTGTATAATTAGCAATAGAATCACGATGCGAATAGGTAAACGGCCGCACCCGGTTATGCTCCACCTGCAGATCAAGATTAGGAATACCGAAGGCATCAATGTATTTGGCGCCGAGTTGTATGCCCCACTTATTGGCCCACCAGCCTTTGTTGTTTTTTATTTCTGAAAGTTTGAACTCATCCAGTGATAACTGGCCATAGATCTGCAACCGGTGCGGAAGATTGGCTTTGAAATCAAGCCCAACTACAGAATTGTCAAAACTACCGTTCTGCTGCTCGATAGATCGGTAGAAGATAACCGGGTTCAGGTAGCCAAAATCAAATTTATCACGGCGGCCAAATACCACTCCTTCAAACAAACCAATATTTACTCTTTTACTCACCGCAATATCCAGGTGATGCATCGCCGCATATTTCTTGGGCAATAATATATCTGCCGCAAAACGGGCAGCTGAATTCAACTCCATGAAAATATTCTGGTAATTGAATTTCCAGATGCGGGTATTCAGTTTCAGGAACAGGGTGTTGTTGCTGAAATCACTCAGGAATAAACTGCGCTGGCCGTTGCCGATAAAATTCTTATCGTACCCAAACGTGATATCAATGTATTTGGCTGCATTGAACGTAATATATCCCCTCGCATCGAAGTAATCAACACCACCCGCTGCTTTAAAATCTTTATAAAATCCGTTTCCCGGCACCGCATCCCTTGCCGAGATGAATTGCTGTACATATAAGGGGGATCGTTCCTGGTTATCGGTTAGATAGGCAGCAAAGCCCACTTTATTAGCAATACGGCCCCGCAGGCTAACACCTCTTGTATTCAGAAAAAGATCCTGGTCATTATCCTGCTCTTTTGAAACAGTATATTGAATAACCGGGTTGATCACCAGGTCAAAATCTTTTACATGCACTTCATACAGGCTGGCCGGGGAAGTATAGAAATTCTTAAGAATTGGTTTCTTGCTCTTGTATTGTGCCATGCCTGCAGCTGGTACATATTCCAGGTTATTCAAATAAAGGCTGCGCAGATTATACGCATCCACTTTGGATAAACTATTTGCTCCTACTCTTTTTACAAAATTTTCTGCTGCCCCGATTACCTGTTTGCGGCCAAATGGTTTCGTTTTGGAGAAATTGAAGGCTGAATCTTTCCCGGCAATAATTTCCCAGCGGTCCATTAATGTGTTCGCCTTATCACCCTGTGGCAAATAAGTTGTTTGTGCTATCGCAACTACCGGGCAAAAAATCAGCAGGAGTCTTACAAGGGTTTGTTTAAATTGCATGCGGTGAGGATTCAGTTTAAGCCAACAAATTATGCAAAAATATCTGATAAAATCGATACAGGTTGTCAACGAAGGAAGGATTCAAACAGCAGATGTATTGATAGCAAATGGCAGGATCGAAAAGATACAGGCGCAGATCGGAACCATCACCGGTAACCCTGTTGAAATAAATGGAGAAGGCAACTATTTACTCCCGGGTGCTATAGATGACCAGGTTCACTTCAGGGAACCGGGGCTAACACATAAAGCCAGCATCGCTACCGAAGCCAAAGCTGCTGTTGCTGGTGGTGTCACCTGTTTTATGGAAATGCCGAATACCATTCCCAATGCACTGACACAGGAATTGCTGGAAGATAAGTATGCTATTGCTGCCAATACCTCGCTGGCGAATTACTCTTTTTACATGGGCACTGGTAACGATAATGCGGAAGAAGTATTGAAGACAAATGATAAGCGAAATGACGTTTGCGGTATCAAGATATTCATGGGCTCCAGCACGGGCAATATGCTCGTGGATAATCCGAATACATTAGATAAAATATTCCGGGAAAGCGAAGTGCTCATTGCCACCCATTGTGAAGATGAAAAGATTATCCGGCAGAACCTGGAAAAAAGAAAAGCCACCGGTATTCCGTTAACAGCCGCTGATCACCCCATCATCCGGGACGAGGAAGCTTGTTATGAATCTTCTTTATATGCGATCCAGATCGCCAAGAAATACAATACCCGGCTGCATATTTTACATATCAGCACGGAAAAAGAATTACAACTGTTCACCAATCTTTTCCCTTTAAGAGACAAACGAATTACCGCAGAAGTTTGTGTGCACCATTTACATTTCAGCAGCGATGATTATACAGCTTTAGGAAATAAGATAAAATGTAACCCGGCCATTAAAGCCCCGCATAACCGGAGAGCTTTGTGGGAAGCATTGCTGGATGACCGGCTGGATGTGATCGCTACTGATCATGCACCGCATACTTCCGAAGAAAAGAATGACCCTTACGAAAAAGCCCACGCCGGTCTGCCGCTGGTGCAGCATTCTGTGTTGCTGATGCTGCATTACTACAAACAGGGAAAGATATCATTAGAAAAGATCGTGGAAAAAATGAGTCATGCAGTAGCGGATTGTTTTCAAATAAAAGAAAGAGGCTATATCCGGGAAGGTTATCATGCCGACCTGGTGATCGCTGATCTTAACCAGCCTTATAAAGTGAGCAAAGAGAATATCCTGTATAAATGTGGCTGGAGTCCGCTGGAGAGGTTTGAATTCCCTGCTGCTGTTACCCATACATTTATAAATGGCCATTTGGTTTATGGAAATGGGGTATGGGATGAATCAGTAAGGGGGCACCGATTAGTTTTTGAACGATAAATTACCTTTAAGGACAGGGGCATGCAAATAGACAAGATTTCTTTTAGCGACATTTCGATCTTTCACCAGGAAGAAGAGTTTTCCATTTTTCATAAGCTGAATTTTACCCGCACCACCGGCGGCAAAGAATGGCTGCGCAAATTTTTCAGTGAACCCCACAACGACCTGAAAAAGATTCTCGGCACCCAGAAAGTGATCCGCACCCTGATGGAACATGTGAAAGACTGGCCGACCGATATCAGTAATGGTACGGTACTGGTGATGGATAAATTCATGGATTATTCACTGGACCCGATCAGTGAGAACAGCAATAGCTTCAATAGTGTCGTTTACAAATGGCTGCACAGCGAGGATTATTCCATGGTAAAATATTCCCTGACCCACTTTGCGGACTTCTTCAGGGGAATAAAGAAAGTGGCTGAACTCCTGGAAGACCTTGATCTCCCCATGAATATCAAGATCTATGTGGACCGCATCACCGGTTTATTAAAGGAAGGACCCCTGCAAAAACTTTCCACTACCGAGGCCGGGAAAAAATTCAATACACAAGAGAACCTCTATTATGGTTACCACCTGCGTGGCCGTTACAGGGTTGGCACTTTGGAACTGATTGATATCTACAGCCGCTTAGATGCCTGGTATTCGATGGCAGTTGCTGTAAAAACATATGGTCTTAGTTTTCCCGAATTCATTGAACAGGAAACACCCCTGGTGGATGCGAAAGGTTTATACCATATTCTACTGCCCACGCCGATACCGTATGACCTGCAGATGAATCCTGAACATAATTTCTTGTTCCTGACCGGGGCGAATATGGCCGGGAAGAGTACATTGATCAAATCTGTTGGAGCTGCTGTCTTCTTAGCCCATATTGGCATGGGTGTACCTGCTGCAAAAATGAAACTCACCTTGTTTGACGGGCTTCTGAGTAATATCAACGTCGTGGATAATATTGTAAAAGGAGAAAGTTTCTTCTTCAATGAAGTACAGCGGATCAAAAATACCATTGAGAAGATCAACAATGGAAAAAAATGGCTGGTGCTGATTGATGAGCTTTTTAAAGGCACCAATGTGGAAGATGCGATGAAATGCTCCACCACCGTGATCAAAGGATTGATAAAGATCAAAAACTCCCTCTTCATTCTTTCTACGCACCTGTACGAGATCGGTACGGAGCTGAAGAACTATCCCAATATCTCCTTCCGTTATTTTGAAACCAACGTCATCGACGACCAGTTGCAGTTTACGTACCAGCTCAAAGAAGGCATCAGTAACGACCGGATCGGCTATGTCATCCTGAAAAGGGAAAAAGTGGTGGAGATGCTGGAAAAACTCTGATTCATTTTTTTTCTTGCAATAAGCCACGGGGAAAATTTATTTCCTAATTTGTACTTTATGAGAAGACTACTTGTTTCCTTGTTTGTTATTCTTACAACTGTCGCCGTAAAATCGCAAAGCAGTATTGATGTATTGCATTATACATACAACATTGAATTAACCGACAACCATGATACCATCCATGGCCAGGCTACCCTGCTTACCCGGTTCGTTCATAGTTCAGATAATTTATTATTAGACCTTACTGCTGTAGGAAAAGATGGCAAGGGAATGCTGGCCGCTGCTTTCCTGTCAAACGGAAAAGCTTTGATTTCAAAACAATCCGGTGAAGAACTGGATATCCGGCTGCCGAAGGAATACCGGGTAGGTGATACACTGACCGTAGTGATTCATTACAAGGGTATCCCTGCCGACGGTCTCATCATTTCTAAAAATAAATATGGTAACCGTACCTTCTTTGCTGACAACTGGCCCAACCGGGGACACAACTGGATACCCTGTCATGATGATCCTGCTGACAAGGCCACTGTTGAATTCATCGTTACTGCTCCCCAACATTACCAGGTTGTAGCGAACGGTATCCAGGTTGAAGAAACCAATTTACCGGCCGACAAAAAAAGAACACACTGGAAAGAAGAAGTGCCCATCTCCACCAAAGTGATGGTGATCGGTGTGGCTGATTTTGCCGTTAACCTCTCGGGGTATGTCAATGATTGTATTCCCGTTTACAGCTGGGTATACCCGGAAGACAGGAACAAAGGTTTTTTTGATTATGCATTGGCGGCTGACATCTTACCCTGGTTCATTAACAATATCGGGCCCTATGCTTATAAAAAACTGGCGAATGTAGAATCCAAAACCCGTTTTGGCGGACTGGAAAATGCAAATACCATTTTTTATTCTGAACAATCCATTGATGGAGCCAGGGGTTCTGAAACTTTACTGGCACATGAGATAGCTCACCAGTGGTTTGGCAATATGGCTACCGAAAAAACGTTTGCCCATCTCTGGCTCAGTGAAGGTTTTGCCACTTATATGACCATCCTGTACATGGAAAATAAATATGGTACTGATACAGCCATAGCCATGCTGCAGGAAGACCGGTTGCAGGTAATTGAGTATAGTAAACGTACTGATAAGCCTGTTGTGAACCCCACTACTAATTATATGCAATTGCTCAATCCCAACAGTTACCAGAAAGGTGGATGGGTTTTACATATGCTGCGCCGGGAACTCGGTGATTCTGTTTTCCGGAAAGCAATCCGGCAATACTATTCCTCCTATGCAGGTAAAACAGCTGATACAGATGATTTCAGGAAAGTGGTGGAAACCGTTTCGGGTAAAAATTGGGAACGGTTTTTCCAGCAATGGTTGTTTACACCAGGAGTTCCCGAATTAGCAATCAACTGGAGCTATGACAGCAAGGCAAAAAAAATAACACTGGCCGTTTCACAAAAGAAAACCGATTTCCAATTCCCGCTGGAGATCGGGCTGGAAGACGCCACAGGTAAGATCAGTAGTATCAAAATGAATATCAACAGCGCTGAGCAGATCATTACTGTACCTGTAAAAGGGAAGCCGGTTTCAGTTATTGCCGATCCCCATATCTCGCTGTTGCATAGTGCCACCGTCATTGAAGGGAAATAATACCCTGTGGCGGGTAGGCTGATGATCTTGTTTTATCCTATATTAGTGCCAGCTTTTTACCACCAAAATCAATCTCGTTATGAGTGGCCTTCCTTCCGGCGGCAATACCGTCAAAAATGTCATCCTCGGTGTATTGACCACCGTAGTGGCGTATGTTATTGTGCATTACATTTTCGATAAGAAGGATAAAAAGAAAGAATTCGAAAAAGTAAAAACCGAGACGGTTGAAGCCTGGAAATCACTGATCAAATACGAAGACCAGCAGACCAATAATTATTATTCGGCTTTGTGTAATGATGATGTCCCCTCGCAGTTAGAAACGCTTATTTACGAAAAAGACCTGCTGGCTAAGAATTATTCTATCATCATGCAAAAACCCGGTATTGATGAAGACCTGGCTTCCTTTGCCACAAGAGCAGTAGAAAATACCATACAGATCAAAAAGATACTGGAAAGCTATCTCAATGAATATAAGAACATCAATCCTTATGAGCCCGGTCTTGAACAAGCTTATCTTAACCTGGACAGTATTTATAGCAGGAAAATAACCGGGGCAAGGGAAAGAGATGCAGAATCACTTAATAACACCTATGCCAGCCTGGTCAAAAAATACGGCGATGAATTCAAAGGACCGGATGAACCGGCTCCGCTGAGTGAAAATGATCTTGTCGGTAAATGGAAAGAAACCGGTATCAATAAAGTTTTTACCCTGAAAGCGGACGGGAAGTTTGTGATGGGCATGGAAGGAACTGATTATCCCGGTACCTGGAAATTTGTCAATACCATTATTGATCTCAGTTTTGATGATGGCAGCGGCAGTATTAAGATGCATATCACCCGCCAGCACCCCAAATACTTTCTCTTTACCCTCAATAATGAAATCACAGAACGCCAGTGCTGCAAACAGTGATTTGAGGGAATAATTTATTATTTTCAGTGCATGCTTGTAAAAACCTACGGCAGCGCTGTATATGGTGTGGAAGCCATTTCCATTACCATTGAAGTGAACTGGATGACACAAACCGGTAAGGACCCTACGATTGTCGGGCTGCCGGACAGTGCCGTGAAAGAAAGTATGCAACGGGTGGAAAGTACGATCAAGACCAATGGGTTCCAGATGCCAAGAACAAAAGTGGTTGTGAACCTGGCACCAGCCGATATTAAAAAAAGCGGAACTGCTTTTGATCTCCCGATTGCTATTGGTTTACTCGGGGCAACCGAACAAATAGAGAAGCGGGAGATGCTCGAGAAATATGTGATCATGGGAGAACTGAGCTTAGATGGAGAGGTTCGTCCGATCAAAGGAGCATTGCCGATTGCGATACAGGCAAGAAAAGAAGGGTTCAAAGGCTTGATCGTTCCCAAAGTAAATGCGAAAGAAGCCGGCATGGTCAACCACCTGCAGGTGTATGGCGTCACGCATATCAAAGAAGTAATTGATTTTTTTGAGAACAATGAAACCGGGCTGGAGCAGGTCATCGTTAATACCCGGGAAGAGTTCTTTCATTCGCAATATGATTTTGAATTTGATTTTGCAGATGTAAAAGGACAGGAAAATATTAAACGGGCATTGGAGATAGCAGCGGCCGGTGGTCATAATGCGATACTCATCGGCCCGCCGGGTGCAGGAAAGACCATGCTGGCAAAACGATTACCTACTATTCTACCTCCTCTTTCTTTGCAGGAAGCATTAGAGACTACCAAGATCCATTCGGTGGCAGGGAAATTACCGGAGAATGCCACCTTAGTTTCCAAACGTCCTTTCCGTTCCCCGCACCATACTATTTCTGATGTGGCATTGGTGGGTGGTGGTGGCAACCCGCAGCCCGGTGAAATTTCATTGGCCCATAATGGTGTATTGTTTTTAGATGAATTACCAGAATTTAAAAGAACCGTACTGGAAGTAATGCGGCAGCCGATGGAAGAAAGAAGGGTAACCATATCAAGAGCTAAAGTAGCATTAGACTTTCCTGCTTCCTTTATGCTCATCGCTTCGATGAATCCCTGTCCTTGTGGGTTTTATAATCACCCGGACAGGGAATGTACCTGCCCGCCGGGAACGGTGCAGAAATATTTGAATAAAATATCAGGACCCTTGCTCGACCGGATCGACCTGCATGTGGAAGTAACACCGGTTGCATTCAGTGAGCTCTCGGGAGTGAAACCACAGGAGCACTCGGCTGATATCCGGGACCGGGTGATCAAAGCAAGAGAGATACAGGCAGAACGGTATAAAAACAATCCCGGCGTTTATTGCAATGCACAAATGAGCAGCAAGATGCTGAAAGATATTTGTGTGATCAGCCAGGTGGGAGCTAATTTATTAAAAGCGGCGATGGAAAAATTGAATTTATCAGCCAGGGCTTATGACCGTATCTTAAAAGTATCCCGCACCATTGCGGACCTGGCCGGGAGTGCCGATATCAAACCAGAGCATTTGGCAGAAGCTATTCAATACAGAAGCCTTGACAGAGAAGGCTGGGCCGGATAAAAGTTCAATGCTTATTTCTTCAATCCCAATTTTTGCAGCAACCCCTTCTCCTTTTTATAATAACAGGTAAGTTGTAACATTTCCTCGTGCCTGTTCTTTATTAATATCTCCCTGTACTGTGAAAACAGGTTTTTAACAGCCGGGTTTGTATCCATGGCAAACCTTGCCTGGTGCCGGGATATTTTATCAGGGTGCTGTAATGAATAACCACTGAAGTGATAAAAGATCAGCGGCTCACCGTTCACTGTAAAAGAATTTCCTTTTTTTTCGAGGTTCCGTTCATGCAGGTTCCAGTAAGCTGTATTGCAACCCGGATGCTTTAGCACTTTTGTGTTAGTGAAATAGAACGGAACAAAATTCAGCCATTTCTGGTCCACGTTCAGTCCTTCTTTGGGCCGTTCATAACACTGGTCTTTCATTCTTTCCTTCCACCAGTTAACAAAAGCTTTTGCCGTCGAATCATTGTTCAATCCATAAAAACCCGCATTGAATATTCCTGTCTTCAAAATATCTTTTTCTTTCGGACTACTATTATCATCAGGAAAAGGGGACAGTATATGCGGCGTAAGCAATATGGAAGTAGCAGCCAGTTCTTCTTCCACTACGCTTAGTGAATCAAATAACAGCATATCACTGTCCAGGAAAATAAGTACATCTGGTGCAAATTGTTCCAGTACATGTGTAGTAAAAAAAGATTTCAGGGCACAATTCAGTTCCAAGACATTGTACCGCCTGCACATTTCATCAAAGTAGGGAATATTCAGTTCGTGTGCCTCAATTAGCTGGTGGGGAGCATAATAATCAGCCGGAATTCTTCCTTCCAGTTTATCCACCAACCCGATAACCAGTTTATACCCTGGTGCATATTGCAAAACAGAATCACCCAGGCTTTTAGCCTGTGCAATATGATTGAGAGAGCAGGTGGTCAAAATGATCTTTCCGGGCATACACTATAATTTCTCTGCTAAAACAATATTATTAAGATACCAGTCTTTTCTTTTGGGGAGCAGCTGGTGCTTGAACAAATACCAGCTGTTCAGTGACAAATAAAAAATAGGTGCTACCGATGTTCTGAAAAATTTACTCCTGCCCAGTAAGGGAACAGCAGGAATAAAATGCTCACTGAAATATACCATCTTCATCTGGTACAGGGCACTGGTGAAATCGCCGCTTTTATCGGTAACGACAACTTTAAACCCGTTCTTCTCCAGTAAATGTTGCAAAGCAAATCTTGTGTACCGTGCATAATCAACCGGCACTTCATGTTCATGCCATACAAAAGGACAGGTAATAAGCAGCTTCCCTCCTTTTTTAGTTACCCGGCTTATTTCAGGTAAAATCTCTTCCATATTGAAAATATGTTCAAATACTTCACTGCTGAAAATACTGTCGAATGTTTCGTCCGCAAAAGGAATCTTCTTCCCGTCATAAAAAACATCCACGTTCTCGTTCATATGTGAATGGCCTTCGCCTTCATAATCCAGCCCGGTGTACTCACTCACATTCACAAATAATGACTCGTAGGGCTTACTGCCGCAACCAAAATCAAGCAGCTTGCCGGATAATTGCGGGGCATACACCGTTACTTTCTGCAGCAGTGCCCTGCGGATAAAGTAAAAGGGATTATTTAATCCCGGCCTGAATGCTTTTGGTACCTGTTTACTCATGTTATTACTATCTCCTGATCAGGTAAGTGACCGGTAAATACTTAAATAGTCTTCTGCGTTTTTTTTCCAGTTGAACAAAGATGCCTGTTGTCGGATGGCTGTGGCCCGGTCGTGACTGTTATAATCATTCATTCCTTTTTCAAAAGTATCCCGCATCGACTCGGGACTGAAATCATCAAAATAATACGCCGCATCTCCCCCAATTTCCGGCAGGCTCATATGTTTGGATAAAAAAACCGGCTTCCCGAAATGCATCGCTTCTAATGGCGGAGCACCAAAGCCTTCGGCTACAGAGGGAAACATAAACGCTTTGCAATTGGTATAATACCAGTATTTATTTTTTTCATCAATAGCACCGATCAGCTTCACCCGGTCTTCCACTTTCCAGCGCCGGGCTTCTTCCATTACTTTTTTGGCATAATCAAAATGATTTAGCCCGGCGATCACCAGTTCGTAATCATTACCTGCTAACAATGCAGGCAATACATGAAAATTTTTGCGGGGCTGCACGAGGCTGATCGAAAACAAAAAAGGTTTGGCAGGCCAGTAGATGGGTTCATCAAAACCGGGGAACTCGCCTACGGTATATCCATTATGAACCACCGAAACCGGTGTATTGCCAAAATGCAAATGTTCACTGGCAAAATCCAGTGCATACTTTGAAATAGCTACAATATGATCGGCCCGGTGTGCATTATGCTGCATCAGTTTGAGGGTGCGGATATTGCTTTTATGATTCAACGGATCTTCCACCAGAAAATTCACATCATGGATGGTATAGATCACTTTTGTTTTCCGGTTATAGGGCCTGTACTGGGAAATACCGGTTGTCAGGTGCCAGACATCATACTTCGAAGTCCCCGTCTGGAAAAATTTATGGGAACGCTTATGTGTCACATACTGTGGCTTGCTGCCAAAAAGACCAAATTTACTTTGGGGCAAATAATAATGGAATTGTTCGTCCTGTAAGGGTTGCTGAAGAAGGTTCTCCGCTAAGCGGCAGGAGAAAGTGTACAACCCGTTGAACGGGTTATGCCGCAGGCGGTGAAGGTCAACCAGGTAGTTCTTCATCGCTGCAATATAAGGGGAAAGCTGCTAAGTTGTCATTTTTTACGAACTTGTACGATGTTTGCGGGACACTCCTCTTTCCCCAAATATTTAATTCTGTTTATGAAGATATTACTGCATTATTTGAAACCACATAAATGGCTGGTCATCCTGGTGCTGAGCCTGGCAGCTGTGAATATTGGTTTTTCGCTGGTTGACCCGATCCTATTAGGAAAACTGATCAACCTTGCCAGTGGCCGTGTTAATAACCCCGAGCTGATTACGGAAGACCGCTTCTTCAATTCCTTCTCCTGGGATAAACCGGGTGTCTGGTTCATTCTTGTATGTTCTATTTCCGTGGCAATGATCAGTCGTATTGCCAAGAATTTCCAGGATTACTTTTTGAATCTCGTTATCCAAAAATTCGGGGCCAAGGTTTTTACGGATGGATTACAACATGCGATGAAACTGCCTTACCAGCAGTTTGAAGACCAGCGCAGCGGTGAAACACTTTCTGTATTGACCAAAGTACGATCCGATGTGGAGAAGTTCATGATCAACTTCATCAATATATTGTTTGGAGTGATCATCGGTATTGTATTTGTTTTTGTGTATGCAGCTATCTTTATTCACTGGAGCATTCCTGTTGCTTACCTCGTTGGTATAACATTGCTTACCCTTATCACCAATGCATTAAGTAAAAAGATAAAATCCATTCAAAAGAATATTGTCGGGCAAACAACAGCACTGGCAGGTTCCACGACTGAATCACTGCGTAATATTGAGCTGGTAAAAAGCCTCGGTCTTACTCAGCAGGAAGTAAAACGCCTGAATAAGAATACTTATAAGATACTCGGATTAGAACTCACCAAAGTGAAACGTATCAGGAGTATCAGTTTTATACAGGGAACGATGGTGAATACATTGCGCCAGGTGATCCTGTTCATTTTAATGTGGCTGATCTTTAAGAACCAGATGGATGCCGGTCAGTTAGTGACCATGCAGATATTCTCTTTCTTCGTATTTGGTCCGTTACAGGAAATCGGCAATATATTACTCTCTTACCGGGAGGCCGAAGCATCACTGAATAACTTCGACAGCCTGATGAAAAAAGCACCGGAGCCGGAACCGGCGAATCCTAAACATTTAGGTGATATTGAAACACTGGCTTTCCGCAATGTGGCTTTCCAGCACCAGACCGCTTCCCAAAAAGCGATCAATAATATCAGTTTTGATGTACGCATCGGAGAGACCATCGCCTTTGTGGGGCCGAGTGGTAGTGGTAAATCAACACTTATGAAATTACTGGTGGGATTATACCGGCCACAGGAAGGAAAAATATTCTATAATAATTTAGACGAAACATCCATTCGCTTTGATGACCTGCGCAACCAGATCGGTTTTGTGACACAGGATACCAATCTTTTCTCGGGTACTATCCGGGAGAACCTGCTATTCGTCAACCCGGCTGCCACCGAAGAAGATGTACTGGATGCACTGAACAAAGCTGCCTGCCAGAATTTATTATCAAGAGCAGAAAAAGGCCTGGAAACAATGATCGGCGAGGGGGGGTTAAAATTATCTGGCGGAGAAAAACAACGGTTGTCCATCGCCAGGGCTTTGCTTCGGGACCCCAAACTATTATTATTTGATGAAGCCACTTCCGCATTAGACTCACTCACCGAAGAAGAGATCACAGATACGATCCGTGAAATTTCTTTAAAAGGCAACCAGATCACCATCCTGATTGCCCACCGGCTGAGCACCATTATGCATGCCGACCGGATCTATGTGCTGGAAAAAGGCGATGTGGTGGAAACCGGCAGTCACCAGCAATTACTGGATGAAAAAGGATTGTACTATGCGATGTGGAGGCAACAGATCGGAGAACGGAAAACTAAAATTACAGCGGCTTAGGGTTTCCCACAAAGACACAAAGAAATAATAGTTATGACAGAAAACGAATTAGCTACTATAGCCGTTGATATCTGTTATAAAATTCATACCACACTTGGACCGGGTTTGCTTGAAAGTGTGTATGAGGCTGCCTTCGCCTACGAATTGGATAAAAGGGGAATACCTTACTCCCGTCAGCAAGGCATCGTAACCAACTACGAAGACACAACACTTGATGTCGGTTTCAGGGCGGATATTATTATCGATAACAAATTGATCATTGAGATCAAGTCTGTTGAACATCTCGAAAAAGTCCACCATAAAACGGTACTCACCTACCTGAAGCTGACTGGTCTCAAACTGGCACTTCTCGTTAACTTTAATGTCCATCTTATCAAAGAAGGAATTCACAGAAAAATTTCAGGCCAGTTACTATAAGTAATTAAAAACTTTGTGTTCTTTGTGCCTTTGTGGGAGTCAAATTTTTTAAAATGTTTAGTTTCTTATTCGGTCCGGGCAAAAATTCAATTAAAAATGCTTTACGAAACGGAGCCATTATTATTGATGTCCGTACCGTACATGAATATGATCAGGGCCGCATCAAAGGTTCTATTAATATTCCAACGGACCGCTTAGCCGCCAGCGTGGAAAGGATCAGGCAATTTAAAAAACCGGTTGTGTTTTGTGGCAGGTATGGTGCCGAAAGCAGTGCGGCGGTACGGTTTATTAAGAAAAATGGAATGAAAGAAGTGTATGATGGTGGCAACTGGGAACGGCTGCTGATTATCATTAAAAATCTATGATCCCTCTTTTTTCGGTTCTTCCGGTTCCTTTTTGTCTTTTCCTCCCCAAAGATCAGTGAAGAAATTTGTTTTCTCCAGTTCCTCCATATCACTCAGCTCCCATTCAAGGGCCTTGGTGCTTTGTGTGATCTCAATTAAGGAAAGTACCAGGGAAGCTAAGAAGCTAACCAAGCTGATCGCAAAGCTGATGGTGATAACACGGCTCCATCCTTCATAAATACTATACATGGTGATGACACAACACAAGAAACTGAATACACCCAGGAATTGCATCTGCCTTACGAGGTTGATCCGTATCCGCAGGATCTTGATCTGTTGCAAGAGGTGATGTGTTTTTTCTCCCCGCATGTATTCATCATGCAGTTTGCGGATCAAATTAGCCAGGGCAAGATACCGGTTGGTATAAGCCAGCAGCAACAAACTAATGGCCGGGAAAAGTAAAGCAGGGGTATTAAATGTAATTTCCATGCTGCAAGTTACCCGATAAAAAAATACCTGCATACAGGAAACCCAACAACTATTTCAAAACAAACTCCAGCGGGATATTCAGCTTCACCGAAAAATTTCTGCCGGTATTAAATACCCCTGTTCTTCCCGTTACCATATTTTGTGCTGCATATTTCAACCGGCTCAGGTGGTTTTGATACGCCACATCCGTAATATTATTAGCAGACAGGTGCAGGCTGAATATCGTTTTCTTTTTCACCACAATATCCGAACCGATCCCCGCATGCAATAAGCTGTACCCGTTGGTAGTCGTTTCTGTATCAAAGCCGGTAAAAGGACGGTCCTGTTTAAATGTATTATCCAGGGTAAGCCTTCCATAAAAATTATGAAACAGGTTGCCTGCCTTTTTCAGATCCACCCTCAGTTCGCTGGTCCAGCGGGGAGCCGGGATCAAGGGTAAATTATCACTGCCGGTTTTATCTCCGTCAATGGTATTATCAAATCTTCCTCTTACAAAGGAGAAACTGTTTTCAAAATGCAGCCAGTGGAAAGGATGCGGGTGCAGGTCAAACGTAAATTCCAGTCCCGCCAGTTTTGCATTGTGCTGGTTGAATTTAAAAGCCATGATATCTTCCCCATCCACGTTTACCAATGAATCACCGCCAGCTGCTGATTCCAGTTTCTGGTAAAAGATAAAATCGTTCATCCGGTTATAGAATGCAGCAAGAGAAACGGAGAAATGTTCTGCATTAATCTCCACTCCGCCATCAAGTTGCAAACTTGTTTCTGATTTCAATTGCTGGTCACCATATTCATAGCGGTTGGTTCCTTCATGGGTTCCGTTACTGGCCAGTTCAGCTAAGGAAGGCGCCCGGAAACCACGGGCAATATTCGCCTTCACGGTTACCTGCTCAGCGGGTTCATAACTAACACCAATACTTCCTGATACATTGGAGAAAGACCGGTTAAAAGCCACAAATTTTACATCCGTTCCGTCTACGAATGTTTTTGAATCCACCGTACGGTTATCAAAACGAAGACCGCCGCTTACTGTTCCTTTTTGAAAGAACCGCTGCACATACACAAATGCACCCACATCAAACAGATCATACTCCGGGATCAGCACTTCAGCTCCTTTATTTTCATTGGACTGGCTCATGCCATTGACACCAATGGTGGTATGCCACTCCTTTATTTCCGGCAACTGCCATTGCAAACTGTAGTTGATCGTTTTGAGATCAAAGAATAATTCCTGTTCGGAAGGATCTTCCGGATTCCCAAATTCTTTACGCTGGTTCACCTGGTATCCGAGGTTCAGTTTCAACCTGCTCTTACCAATAGCAAAATTATTATCACTGATCAGTTTGTTATGTACTACGCTTTGACGTGGCACAAACAAAGTTCTTGCCTCCAGGTCTTCGTTGCTGGCAATTCTTTCAAGCGGTGTACCGGCAAACAAAATGAATTTACCCGTTGCATCATCCCGGTCACCTTCCACCAAACCAATTGCCTGGTCAAAACGGCTGAAGATGATATGACTGTAACCCCAGCTTTTGTTCAACCCGAAATAACCTCCGAAATTCTTTTCATTGAAGCGGGAGTTCAGTACCCGGCCATCATATTTATTTTTATAATCGCCGGCAGATTTATAGGTACCATAAGCATTCCAGTTAAACCCATTCTTATTCCCGGCAATATTCCCATTCACGGCATAAAGACCATTATTACTTTGGTAATTAGCAAGAATATTTCCTTTGATGGTTTTATCCGCTACGGGAACATTGGTGATGAAATTAATTACCCCGGCAATGGCATCACTGCCGTACATGAGTGAGGCAGGTCCTTTAACCACTTCTGCCTTGGCAATACTCATTTCATCTATTTCAATCCCATGTTCATCGCCCCATTGCTGGCCTTCCTGTCTTGCTCCTTCATTAATAGTAACAACACGATTATACCCTAAGCCCCTGATGATGGGTTTGGAAATAGCCGGGCCGGTGGAGAGTTGTGACACACCGGGTATCCTTGTCAATGCATCAATGATATTATTCGCATTATTTTGCAGCAATGCCGACCGTCGGATGCTGGCAACAGGTATCGGTGCTTTCCGCATACTCAATGCACCCGATACACCGGTAACGATCACTCCCTGGTTTTCTGTAATAACAGGTGCCAGGGCAAAATTCTTTTCGGTATCCTGTTTCAATTCAATATGCTCCACGATCGTAGCATAGCCACTATACGACACTTCCACCACATGGTGACCATCGGGGATATTTGTGATCACATATTTTCCTTTATCGTCTGTGGAAGTACCGATCTTTTCATCCGCAAAATAAACGGATGCACCCGCCAGTGGTTCGCCTGTTTTGGCATCGGTAACCCTGCCGCTGAGTGCAACTTTTACAAGGATAGTTGTAATTGCCGGAGGCCTTGTCACAGCAATATTTTCCTGTGAAAAACAAAATATGGTTATCCCAAAAAGGCCAACAGCCAGGTTGATTATTCGTTTCATATTATTGTAACTATGTTGCAAATATATAAAATGCAACGACGTTACAAACAAAATGGAGAATTATTTTTTCGGTTCGCTAATCCACAGCAGCAAAACAGGGTCTGAAACAATAATGAAATAATACCCCGTTTTCTTATAACAGGTATTAAATTAGTGAATTGTAAAATCCCTTTATGCCACGGACACTGCTGCTTTCCCTTTTTCCCACTATGTTTCTTTTATCCTGTTCAAAAAATGACACAGTAGCTGATCCCTGCAGCGGCGTGTCGTATGCGATCCAGTATTTTAAAACAGAGTCCATCGGTACTTCCAATAATGGAACGATCAGTATCAGCTTCCCCGTTGGTGATACGATCTCGTACAGCCTGAACGGAACTTCTTTTCAAGCCTCCCCTGCTTTTAATAACCTGGCGCCGGGTAATTATGTGGTCAAGGTAAAAAACCAGAAAGGTTGTACCGATACCGCCCAGTTTGTCATCTTTAATTACGGACCTAAATATGCCCTGGTAAAACAACTTATCAGTGGTGTGGGAGGAACGGGAGGTTATTGCGGTCCCTGTCACCTGAATGGCGGCAGCAGCGGTGGTAAAAATTTTGATACAGATGCCAGTATTGTCAGCAGTTGGGACCGGATCAAAGCCAGAGCAGTGGATAATATTCCTTCGCAAATGCCGGAAACGCCTAATAGTCCTTTAGCGCCGGCCGATAAACAAAAGATAACGGATTGGGTGAATGCAGGACACCGGCAACTGGATTAAAGGTTCCCACAAAGGCACAAAGGACACAAAGTTTTAATCGCAGTAAACAGCATACTGTTTATCTCACTTTCATAATCGCCCTTACCTGTTGTGTTACTCCGTTCTGGAAACGGGCATAGTAAATGCCATTGGCTAATCCATCTGCAACAAATGGAACTTTGTAAGTACCGGCTGTGTAGTCGGTATCCACTAATGTTTTGATGACTCGTCCCAGTGTATCGATGATTTGTATGAAAGTATGCCCGCCTGCCGTAGTGAATTTTATTTCTGTGCTGCCGGTAAACGGATTAGGTGAATTAGTGATCAGTACATCTGTTGGAACAGGTGGCGGAGGTGTAACTCCACTGCATGCACCGGCTTTGATCAGGGGCAGGCTTTGTAACTGTGCGTTGATGTTCGGGGGGAATAAAGAATCCACCACTGACCGCTCCAGGCAAAACCATTTTTCCAGTAAGGTTGAATACACACTCCTGAAATCATATTGCATCGGCACATTATCATTCACGGTGGCATTAACCGGTATTGTTGGATTCACCCCCAGCATACCCGCTTCCACTTTTGAGCCGAAGACAAACATAGGCGCTGCAGCACCATGATCGGTACCGGTGCTGGAGTTTGATTTTATCCTTCTGCCGAATTCACTATAGGTCATTCCCACCACCCTGTCTTCAACGCCCAGGAATTTCAGGTCATCCTGGAAAGCTTTGATCGCATCAGACACCCGTTGTAATAAAGTGGCATGGGTTCCGGTAGTGGTATCTGTATTGACCTGTACGGAGTGATTATCAAAACCGCCAAAACTGACGAGATAGACTCTTGTTTTCAATCCGCCTTTCACTAACCTGGCTACGATCTTTAACTGGTCGCCGAGTGAATTATTGGTGGGATAGGTGACCTGTTGCGTTACTGCATTGGCAGCCGCTTTGATAACGGTAGAATATTTTTGTGTCTGTTGGTTCACCTGGCGGATGAATTTTAATTCTTTACCCGCCGGGGTATCAGGAACGGGATCGGTTGTTCCATTCACAAGATTATAAAAATTGGTTGGGTTCGTAATGCTCATGCCCATATTCACCGAGGTGCCCTGCGTGGTGAGTGTGGTGGTGGAACCAATTTGTATGGCCAGCGGATCAGGCATATCCGTATTGGGATAGCCGGTCGGGAAATTCGGGTATTCATAATTCAGGTAACGGCCCGCCCAGCCACTGTACACTTCCTGGCTACTGTTGGATCCGCTCATCCAGATATCGGTAGCCCTGAAATGCGAGAAGTTGGGTTGCGGGTAACCAACAGCCTGTATCACTTTTGCTTTCCCTTCATTGAATAAGGTTTGTAAACCCGTCATCGAAGGATGAATACCAGTGCCACTTACACCGATTGGTAACACCCTGTTCTCCGGTATCGCAATATTGGTTCTTGCATTAAAGTAATTGGAATAGTCGGCCACCGGTATCACCATGTTCAACCCGTCATTACCACCCGACAGTTGAATAATGACCAGTACATGATCGGTCAGTGTGGTGCCCCGCAACAAAGCCTGCACCAACGGCGATGCACTGCTCATTGCTTTCACAGAATACCCGTTGATAACTTCCGGCAGGATGGCTGCGGCGGGTATGGCACTTAATAAAAAATCTTTTCTCTTCATGATTGGTCAGTTAAAATGAAAGGGCCTATGCTAACTGGTATTCTGATAAATTGAAAAAATACTGGAACAGTGATTTCAATCTTGTATTCACCGTATTGAAATTGGCGGTGGTGGGGCTGGCTTCATAAGCCATCCAGGCATTGGTCCAGTAATAATCCCATTGCTGGCCTGTCAGTAATATCTGTGTTTTGATCTGGGCTTTGGTTTGCACTCCCAGGTCATTCCGGAAAAATATTCGCAGGGCTTCTTCGATCAGGTCGTTAGGATTGCCGGGGTTGCTGAGTGTTTTGGCAAACTCCACACAATTGAACTGCACCCGTTGCCCGTTACGAACATAACCGGTGGCAAACATGATATCAGTGTACTGGTTGCGCTTGGGTAATGAATCGGAGTTGATCCATATTTCATGAAATGAGGGTTCCTGGTAATATGCCGGCATACCGGATACATTGGGCGGGTCATGCAGGTTTTGTCCCATATTGTTCATCCAGGCATAAAAAGTATTCCATAAACCATAGTTGGTATCCCAGTCTGTCAGCGCAGGAAATACCACATTCATTTCCCGCAGGGAACCCACTACCTGGTCGGCCGGTGTTTTGATCATACAGCCGCGGTTGAGCATATCATAAAAATGTTCGCTCTGGAACAAGGCGGTCAACACGGGTTTTATTTCATAATTATTCGCTCTGAAAATATCAGCCAGCGGGGTAATTACATTGGTTTCCGTAGCACCATCAATGGCATAGTACACAAACCAGCGGTACATTTTACGAACAAGGAATTTGGCCACTTCCTGTTGCGCAAAGATCATATTGAGCAGGTCGGCCAGTTCAAGATCACCGGCAGTAGCCGTGTTGCGTCCTGTGATCACTGTATTATTAAAGAAAGCGGAAAATGTTTTATTAGAAGTTGTATGACGGTTAACGTTGAACACGGATGTATACGTTGTGCCGTTGATCTGCCAGCCGGTCAATACTTTGGCTGCTTCCTTTACATCGGCCTCTGTGTATTGCGAGCCTGGTCCCTTACCCACCGTAAATAATTCCAGTAATTCACGGGCATAGTTCTCATCGGGTGCATTTTTATTATTGAGATAGCCGTTGAGATAACGGAGCATCGCCACATCTTTGGTCATATCCCGCACCAGGTTTTTAAAATTACCCAATGCATACTGGCGGACAAGACTATGCTGCATATACATCCAGTTCGCATTCCCCACATCTGTTGCCTCATTCCCGAAATGATCGGTCCAGAACATGATGAGTTTTTCCCGGATGCTCCGGTCCTGGTTGATCATAGTGCCGGTCAGCCATTTTTTATAAGAACCCCTTCGTTGTGATTGCACCGTGCCATCGCTGTTAATATCATTGACCCAGGTAGTGCCTTGTACAATATTCGTATCAGGATTGGTAGCATTGGGTGAGGTAACATATTCTTTTACCGGAACAGCAGGTGCAGGAGCTGTTGGGGTCAGCAGTTCATCCACGGCCTGTGCCATGGTCTTTGTTTTAAAATAATTAATATCTGCTTTTTTAGCACCGAATAGGGTTCGTTTCAGCAGGTGAATGATCTCCTGCTCCGTCCAGGGCCCGGTATAGGTGTTCACTCCCGATTGGGTGCGGAAAGGCCGGGGGTTGTTGATGGCGGCAGGTGCTGCTTTTTTACGGCGTGTTTTCAGGAACTCTCTTCTGTCCATAAGCTTTGTAGTTTGGCCATCTCCCGGCAGGCAGAGATGACTGCATGTGATAGGAAAAATACAAAAAGGTTTAAGGGTTTCATAATATAAAAGAGCAAAGAGGCGATAACCGGGTGGTTTTCCCATGAGCCCGTCAAAGGAAAAAAATCGAATAATAAGACCTTAGCTCCGGAGAAGCGGCATGTCACGAAACTATTTCCATGTAAAACATTACGCCCCGACGGGGCTTATTTAATGTTGTTTCAACTTTTCTACTGACATTATGCCTCGCTGAGTCTAATTCATTATTCCCATTTAGTATTTCAATCGCACAACAGGTTAGTTGATTTAATAACTAACTTCCCTCTTCAAACCTGCCACATGAGATCATTACTTGTCATTACGATTGTTTTCCTGTTCAGTTGTAACAATTCCCCGTCTCCTGAAACAACAAATACTAACTGGACACTGGATGGTTTTGTAAAAGTGGACAGTCTCAATCCCATCCTGTCGCCATCTGCTTCGCAACAATTCGATTGCCCCGTTGCCGGTAAACCCGTGAACTGGGAAGAAAGAAATGTACTGAATCCGTCCGCCGTGGTGAAGGATGGGAAAGTGTATTTATTATACCGGGCCCAGGATCATGATATGACTTCAAGATTGGGGTTGGCCATCAGCGGGGACGGATTGCATTTTACCAAACAGCCGGCACCTGTTTTCTACCCGGCCAATGACAGTCTGAAAAAATATGAATGGAAAGGCGGCGTGGAAGATCCGAGAGTGGTGGAAAGTGAAGATGGTACGTATATTCTCACTTATACGGCCTATGATGGAAAAACAGCCCGGCTTTGTCTCGCCACATCCAAAGACCTGCAGCAATGGACCAAACACGGACCTGTGCTCAGTACGGAAAAATATATCAACACATGGTCCAAATCGGGAGCCATTGTTGCCAAACTAACAGGCGATAAAATAGTGGCCGTAAAGATCAATGGCAAATACCGGATGTATTTTGGTGATACCGACCTGTTCATGGCCAGTTCGGATGACCTGGTACATTGGACCGTGGATGAGAATGCAGAAAGCGGGAAGATGATCGAAGTACTGCATCCCCGCATGGGTTATTTTGACAGCCGCCTGGTGGAACCGGGTCCTTATGCATTGTTGCAGGACAAAGGAATATTGTTGATCTACAATGGAAGCAACGCCGCTAATTTTAACGATACCGCCTTGCCCAAATTTACGTATAGTGCCGGGCAGGCTTTATTTGATAAAAACCAGCCGCATAAATTACTTGCCCGAACGGATTCCTTCTTTATTCATCCCGACAAGCCTTATGAAAAAATAGGGGAAGTGAACGAGGTATGCTTTGTGGAGGGGCTGGTGCACTTCAAGGGCAAGTGGTTCTTGTATTATGGCACGGCCGATTCCAAGATCGCTGTGGCGGTGAGGCCACAATAATGCTGCGTATCTAATAGTATTAAGAGATCTGGCATGCCTTTTATTCAGCCCAAAAATCAGTAACATTGTAGTGGTTAAAAAAGACGCCAGTTTCTGAATATACAGCCTGGCCAACTTCCGTTCCATCCCTGGAAACCATCTCACCGGTTAAGTACTCCTCTAAATTTAGTAGCGATGTTTGCGACTGCAGGCACCCGTGTAATCTACGGCTGTGACTGAGCTGCACGAAGTGTGAAAAAAATGACCGGATGGATACGACTATTACTTTACAACCTTTGCATCACCGGGGGCAGGAAAGCATAGCGTTGTATTACAAAAATGATCCCGGACTGAACCGGCAGGTGAGGATGCTAGCACAGGCAAAATGGAGCCGAACCCATGGTTGCTGGTATGTACCGCTCAGTAAGAAATCATATAGTGAAATCTGCAGCAGGCTGAAAAACGCTGCTACTATCATAACGGATGAGCTCCGGGATTATCTTGAAAAAAGAAAAGACATAAAAGCGACGATCGTTGAGATGCCATTACATACTCACTCAAAGCCCTTACCTGCCAGTATTGCCTGGGACCTGAGCCCCAAAAACCTGGGCGAATTAAAAAAAATGGTTGACCAGATGAAGCTGAAGGCTTACAGCAGATCCACTATTATCACCTACCGGAACGAGTTTCTGCAATTGCTTCAGCTCTTAAAGGGCAAGCCGGTCAATAACTTAACACCGGAAGACCTCAGGCGATATATGATCTATGCAATGGAAAAAGAAGGGATCAAAGAGAATACAGCACACAGCCGGCTGAATGCATTGAAATTTTATTTTGAACAGGTGCTGGGGAGAGAAAAATTTTTCTGGGATATCCCGAGGCCCAAAAAACAGGTACAGTTGCCCCGGTTTTTTAACCAGGATGAAATTACGCTGATCATAAAAGCAGCCGGGAATATCAAACATAAGGTAATGCTGATGCTGGCGTATGCTTCCGGGTTGCGGGTAAGTGAAGTGGCGGTAATTAAAGTAATGGATATAGACAGTAAGAGGATGTGTATACGGATCAGCCAGGCAAAAGGCAAAAAAGACAGGATTGTAGCCCTGAGCCCGGTGTTGCTGGTGATGCTGCGTGAATACTGGAAGGGGGGCAAACTGGATAAGAATGGCTATCTTTTTCCGGGGCAGTATAAAGGAGAACCCTACAGCAGCAGAAGTATACAGTTGGTGCTGGCAGCGGCCAAGAAGAAAGCCGGAGTAATGAAACCGGGCAGCATTCATGCCCTGCGGCATAGTTTTGCCACCCATTTACTGGATAAGGGAACAGATGTAACGATGATCCAGAAGTTATTGGGCCATAATGATATCAAAACAACACTGCGTTACCTGCATGTAACAAATAGGGACATACTACAGGTAATAAGCCCATTGGATGACCTGAAACTGGGATTATAAAAATTATAAATGCGAAAGTTTTGGTTGTATTTGCGAAAGTAGGGGTAGACAAAAACAATTTTTTTAGTAAATTGAATTGTAAACAATTACAAAAAAAAGCGAAAGTTTAGCCAACAGGGACTTTCGCATATTTACGAGTTAGCTGTAACCTAAACAAACCAAGAACCAATAGGAAAACATATGAAATTAATCTTACCAAAATATTTTACACTTGTAGGCTTGATATTTATTCTGTCTTCTTGTAATGGACAGGTCAAGCAAAAGAAAATTGAAGATAATATAACGACAGGAAAAATAGAAAACCCAAAAGGAATTGTTTATTGCGGTTTTTTAGATAAAGACGACAATCTTTGGTTTGGAACTACCAACGATGGTGTTTATAAATTTGATGGTTCAAATTTTGTTCATTTTACCGAAAAAGATGGGCTTTCTAACAATAAAATATCTTGTATTTATCAAGTTGATAATGGCGATTTATGGTTTGGAACAGCAAACGGAATTTCCGTTTTTAATGGAACAAAGTTTACACATTTAAAACTTCCAGAATATAAAATCTCAACCGATTGGCTTAAAAAATCATATCCGATGGTCAATCCAAATGAAGTACAATCTATTGTTCAAGATAAAAGTGGAATTTATTGGATAGGAACAAATGGAGTTGGAGCATATCGTTACGATGGCAAATCATTCACGAATCACTTGTCAGAAATTGGCGATACTATGCCTGATGGACTTTATCACAACGTTATTCAAAGCATTACAGAAGATAATAATGGAAACTTATGGTTCGCCTCAATGTC
>CADEDV010000002.1:249017-249807 GCA_902826165.1 uncultured Bacteroidota bacterium | reverse complement strand
GCCACGGTTCCTGTCCACAATGGTGAATAAATAGACCGGCCAATTAGCCCAATTCTGCTATTTTTGCCACTGATTCACGGGGCGCAGGATTCAAATCCCGGTTCAATTATTAATTATGAAGATCAACGGACGTTTTATATTGTTTACCATGATACTGGTGGCTGTCGCTACGGCCTGTAAATTCTTTTTCGGACCGGACCTGGATATGTCCGGTTTCTCGCCCATGTTTGCGATCGCCCTGTTTTCCGGTATGATCATTAAGGACAGGGACAAATCATTCTTATTGCCACTGATCGCTTTATTCATCAGCGATATGCTGATCCATTTCTTATATACACAAAATATGTTCCCTTATGCCGGTATCTACAACGGCCAATGGAAAATATATTCTATCCTGATGTTATCCACCCTGATAGGCTGGGCATTGAAAGGAAGAAGCTATACCCGTTTACTGACAGGTGCCCTTGCTGCACCTACTGTTTTCTTTCTTGTTTCTAATTTCCTGGTGTGGATGGGAACCACCGAAGCGGCTTATACAAAAGACTTCAGCGGGCTGATGACCTGTTACACGGCTGCATTACCGTTCTATAAAAATGCACTGGTTGCTACTTTATTGTTCCTGCCTGCTGTATTGTTCCTGTATAATATAATGATGGAGAGAAAAGCGAAACTGATACTCGCATAATATAGCTGACGAAAAGATTGAAAGCATCCACGAATCATAAGTGGGTGCTTTTTTGTTGTAAGAAGAATTGCAGGCAGAGAATAAACCAAACTATGCAACCGCTTT
>CADEDV010000002.1:236453-249007 GCA_902826165.1 uncultured Bacteroidota bacterium | reverse complement strand
TCCAGTCTTGCAAACCAGTAATTACCATGCTTCAGTTTTTGGGTTACGGTCACACTGATCCGTTCACTGAACAGCGGGCAATCCAGTACCAATGTATGGTACTCGCCATTTTCACCACAGGCATCAATACCCATTGCCTCTAATTCATCCACCAGGGCAGGACTGATGCGTTGACCAATGAACCGTTCGCCCATGGTTTCATTACAACTCACAATGATCGTTTCAATTCCGGCTTCCAGCATTTGCAATACTAAGGATCTGCGGTTTTGCTGCCATAATGGGAGGATTGCTGTTAACCCGGCAGCAGCACAAACTTTTTCTTCCCAGTCGCGGTGAGGTTGCAGGTCAATATCGCCGAATACGGCATGCGTAAGATGATACTCGTCTTTTAGTTTGGAGAGTGCGGCTGTAAAATGTTGTTCATATTCCTCCCAGGAACTGCTGATCAAATAAGCTGGTATGTTGGCGGCAGCCGCCTGTGCTTCCAGTATAGAAGACGGTATCCCATGCGAACGGGATATCTTGCCTTCTTCATTCAATACATTCAGTAATACTTTCGGTACATAGCCCAACTGTATGGCCTGCATCAGGGCAAAGCAACTGTCTTTACCACCACTCCATGAGCATAATGCTTCTTTCATATTTTTAATATAGTTTGAAACACAAAGACAGTAAGGCACGAAGACATGTAGTTAAATTTCCCTGCTGTCTTACTGTCTCCGTGTCTTAGTGGTTCAAAATAATTTTTATGTAGCGGTTCCCTCGTACCCTTCATCATGCAACAAGGTATGATGACTTCCATCCGCTGCTTCCGTGGCCAATTCATCACAGCGGTTATTATACGGGTTATCCGCATGTCCCTTCACCCACTTGAATTTGATCGTATGCTTCTTCGATAACTCATAAAACTCCCACCACAGGTCCGGGTTCTTCTTGCCGCCTTTAAAATTCGTTTTGATCCAGTTCTTCAGCCAGCCTTCTTCCCAGGCTTTCACCACGTACTGGCTGTCGGAATAAATGGTAACATTCATTCCCTCTTTCTTCAAGGCTTTCAATCCTGCGATCACCGCCATTAATTCCATCCGGTTATTGGTGGTATGCTTATAGCCCTGTGATAATTCCTTCCGGTGGGTACCACTCATTAAAATGGTGCCATAGCCGCCGGGGCCGGGATTACCTCTCGCTGAACCATCTGTATATATTGTAATTTCTTTACTCATTGGTCTTTTTTACAGAACACGGATAACACGGATTGGATAGATTTACACAGATAAGATCAGTGCAAATCCGTTTTATCTGTGTCATCCGTGTTCCATTTCTCAAACTTGAAAAACGCCTGTTCTCAGGTCAGCAATATCAGCATTATGATTCGCTGCTGCAATACCTTCAGCGATCACCTGTCTTGTTTCCATGGGATCAATGATCGCATCCACCCACAATCTCGCCGCTGCATAATAAGGAGAAGTTTGCTGATCATACCGTCCTTTAATATCACTCAATAATTTATTCTCTGCTTCCGGGGTAATGGTTTGTCCTTTCGCTTTCAGCGAAGCCACTTCAATCTGCAATAAGGTTTTCGCCGCCGCATCACCACCCATCACGGCGATCCTGGCGGTTGGCCAGGCATAAATAAAACGGGGATCATAGGCTTTGCCACACATCGCATAGTTACCGGCACCATAACTATTACCAATGATGATCGTAATTTTTGGAACCACTGAATTAGCCACGGCATTCACCAGCTTGGCGCCGTCTTTAATGATGCCCGCATGTTCGCTGCGGCTGCCCACCATAAAACCGGTCACGTCTTGTAAAAACACCAATGGTATTTTCTTTTGGTTACAGTTGAGAATAAACCGGGCTGCTTTATCGGCACTGTCATTATAAATAACACCACCCATCTGCATTTCACCTTTTTTACTCTTGACGATCTTTCGCTGGTTGGCCACAATACCCACCGCCCAGCCATCTATGCGTCCATAACCACAGACAATTGATTTGCCATAGTCTTCTTTGAACTGTTCAAATTCTGAATCGTCAACAATCCGTTCAATAATATCCAGCATCTCGTAAGGCTTGCCATCAAAGGGAAACAAGCCATACAATTCTTCCGGGTTCTTCTTGGGTGCTTTGGCTTTGATGCGGTCAAAACCGGCTTTGGGTTTTTGGCCCAGCATGGAAAACATTTTTTTGATATGATCCATGCATTCCTGTTCGGTCTTGAATTTATAATCGGCAATACCGCTGATCTCTGTATGCGTAACCGCACCACCCAATGTTTCATTATCGACATCCTCACCAATGGCTGCTTTCACCAAATAAGGTCCGGCTAAATAAATAGAACCATTCCCTTCCACCATCAGTGTCTCATCACTCATGATGGGTAAATAAGCACCACCGGCCACGCATGGTCCCATCACTGCAGCAATCTGGGTGATACCCATGCCACTCATCCGGGCATTGTTGCGGAAGATGCGGCCAAAATGTTCTTTATCAGGAAAGATCTCGTCCTGCATCGGCAGGAAGACACCGGCACTATCCACGAGATAGATAACGGGCAAATGATTTTCCATCGCTATCTCCTGCAACCGCAAATTCTTTTTACCAGTAATAGGAAACCAGGCTCCCGCTTTCACGGTCTGGTCATTAGCGAGGATCACACATTGTCTTCCGCTTACATACCCGATACCCGCCACGGTGCCGCCCGCAGGACAACCACCCTGTTCGGCATACATTCCGTAACCGGCAAAAGCACCGATCTCGATGAACGGCTTATCAGCATCGGTCAGATACGCAATACGTTCTCTTGGAGTCAGTTTATTTTTTTCCCGTTGTTTCTCAATGGCTTTCTTGCCGCCGCCTTCATAGATCTTTTCTAACCGCTGGCGCAGTTCACTCAGGCTTTGTTTCAGTACGTCTTCGTTCTTATTGAATTCAAGGTTCATGGGTGTATCGTTAGAGAGCAAAGATAGGTGAGGAGGGAGGAAGTGAGAAGTTGGAAGTCAGAAGTCGGAAGCCAAAAGTCAGAAGTCCGAATTATTCCGCTGCTTCATCCCACCTCCTTGTTCGTAATTCCTTGTTCCTTGTTCGGTGTTCTTTATTTCTTCCCCAATTCCCCATTCTCTATTTTCCATTCTCCTCTCTCCGGGCTCCTTATGCGAATCAGCAGTAGCGGTAACAAAATAAAGTTTTACATTTAACCATGCATCAACTATTCAACCTTATCCGCCGCAGCCAGCTCCTGTTGCTGCTTGGTTTACCCTTTTCCTTTTTTGCACAGGCACCTTCCAAAGCGGTGCAGGAACGAATCAATAAAGTAGAAAACTCTCTTTCTCCGGCAGTGGTGTACGGCGATACAGTTACCCGCGGCAATATTGAACAGCGGATGAAGGAAACCAATACCAAAGGACTCAGCATTGCGGTGATCAGTAATTATAAAATTGAATGGGCCAAAGGATATGGCAGGGCCGATGTGGAAGAAAAACGCAAAGTAACCACGGCCACCCGTTTCCAGGCAGCTTCCATCAGCAAAAGCCTGAACAGTCTCGGTGTGATGAAACTGGTGGAGAAAGGCAAACTGGATCCCGAAGCAGATATCAACAACTATCTCCGCAACTGGAAGTTTCCCTACGACAGTGTTTCCAACAACAAAAAAATAAATACGTACCAGTTATTAAGTCATACGGCCGGGTTAACGATCCATGGTTTTCCCGGTTACGAAGTCACCGATACATTACCCACCGTGCAGCAGGTGCTCGATGGGAAAAAACCGGCGAATACCAAAGCGGTCCGTTCACAATTTGAACCGGGGAAACGATTCCAGTACTCCGGGGGAGGCACTACCATTTCACAATTAATGGTAACCAGTATCACCGGCCGTGATTATGCGGCTTATATGCAGGCCGAAGTATTAACGCCATTGGGCATGACCAACAGTTCTTACCGCCAGCCACCGGCCAGGGGTGCAGCACTGGCAACCGGTTATTATGGTAATGGTGAGGCGGTCAATGGGAAATATCATGTATATCCTGAACAAGCCGCTGCGGGTTTATGGACCACACCCACCGACCTTGCCAAATACATCATCGAATGCCAGCTGGCCTATGAAGGACGTTCAAAGAAAGTACTCTCACCGGCCATGATGAAAAAAAGAATGACGCCTTATTTTGACAGTACGTTTGCCCTTGGTGTATTTATTGAGAACAGGGGTGGCGTCAAATACTTTAACCACAATGGTGGCAATGAAGCGTTTGTTTGCACCTACTATGGCAGCCTGGAAGGCGGCAATGGCGTTGTCATCATGGAGAACGGCGAGAACTTCAGTTTGATCGCAGAACTGCTGAACAGTGTGGCACAGGTTTATAACTGGAAAGGATTTTATACACCCACCTTTAAAAAATTAGTCACCGTTCCCGCAGATACCCTGCAGCAATACGCCGGTAATTATAAAATGGGCAATGATACACTGACGCTGAAATTCACCGGCAATGAACTGGTCATACAGCAAAACCACCAGCCGGTCAATGGCTATAAAATGTATTTTTCAGATAACAGCAGTTTCTCAATAAAAGAAGAACCTTCGGCTGCTTTTAAAGTGTTGCGCAATGCCGCCGGCAATGTGGAAGCCCTGGAATTAAAACAAGGCGGGGCGGTGATGCGGTTGCCGAAAATGGAATAGTATTACGCTGTGTACATCTTTACTCTTTTACTCTTGTAAACCTGAACGTATTGGACTTCATAGCTGCAACGCCTTCCGGCATTTTGAACCCGATCAATTCTTCCTGGCCGCTAAGCACCTGGCCATCGGCAGATAACCGGCCAATAGAAAGATAGATGCCTCCGCCTTCATGACGGCGGCCCCAGGCCAGTTCATTCTTCGCGGTGACTAATAAAAAATGCGAACGGTCATTGAATGCATCGGCCACCCTGGCATCCCATACATATTTATCGTTGATCTTTTTTATTTCCCATGTTATATCCATATCGGTACCTCCGGGTACAAACAAAGTCCCTTTCCATTTTCCCATAAAAGGTTGCAGCGCATCAGCCGCTGAACCCGGATGCGTAAGATAATAATCAACTCGTTCATCCGGCCCGCTGGTAATCGCATTGGCTTTTAGGATCATCCCGGCAGACCGCTGGTCAGCCCCGTAAGTTTTTTCATAATAAGCGAGAAGCAGCAGGGCTTCCTGTTTTTTGGATACGTTGATCTGCTGGTTGGCACTCGCTAAAAGAAAAGCAGCGGGGATGCTGTAGCGGCAATGATATTTCTCCGATAAGTTCTTATAATACGCCTGCATCGCAGGCAACTGCATATCTTTTTGCTGGGGAATATGTTCCCGGAACAGGAATTTCAAACCTTCATAAATGCCTTTATAAGGCATGGTCTCATGGGTTTCACCTTCTATTTTTTGTTGTCGCCAGGCAGTACAGCTGGCAGGCAATGATAAATTTTTATCCCAGCCATATTGGGATTCACCGGAAAAATAATTGACCGGGCAGCGTTCTTTCAACTGCTGCAGGTACTGTTGCAATACCACCGGGTTCACCGTAACCGGTGCATCCAGCGAAAGAATAAAAGGGAATACATCCGGCCGCTCTATTCCTGCATAGCTGGCAAACAACCCGCCCTGCGAATGCCCGATCAGTACATTCAAACCATTCACCGGGTAATGCTGGTTGATATAAGGAACCAGTTCTTCCGAAAGAAAACGAAGAAAATTGGCCGCATTTTTATTGTTCGCCATTTCCTGCGGCACCGGCATATCACGGTCACGGTTGGTATTGAGAATACTCACAATAATTGCTTCAGGTAACTGCGGCAATGAACTGCCGGCATGCATAAACTTTGCAGCGCCGAGAACCGGCCAGTAAAGAGAACCACCATCAAGCACATAGAGAACAGGATATTGCTGCCCGGCCAACCCGTTTGGCACAGGATTATACAACTGCACCGTTCTTGTTTCTTTTAAAATAGCAGAGGGTAGTGTAATGGTAATGCCCGGATCATGTTGTGAGAACCCGGACACTGTAACCAGCAGGTTGAGCAGGAACAGCCAAAAACTTTTTTTCATACGCAGCTGCTTTAAATAGCCGCAGCCATTAAAGCTATACGTTCAGCCCGGGAATTATTTGTTATAATATGTGAACGGTGACTCCTGGTAACTGAAGTACGAAGCAAGAAGTCTGAGGCCTGAGGTCAGAAGTCAGAAGTATGAACCGCCCCGCAATCCCTTCATCATTCCTTGTTCCTTGTTCAATATTCTTTATTTCTTCCCCATTTTCCACTCTCCATTTTCCAACCTCACTTCGCCATCCTTTTCGCATACCAGGTCATTTGCCCGCGGTGGTTCGCAAAATGCTCCACCACATGAAACCACTTGCAGTAATTATTCCAGTTCCATTCCTTGGTTTCGCCGCCCAGTAGCCAGTCATCCTTTCGTTGTTTCATTTCTTTCTTGGTCGTGGCCCGGGCTTCGTTCATCGCCTCCACGTAGTACGAAACAGGGTTGCCCTTGATCTTCGTTTGTGCATCCGGCCCCAGTTCCATGGCCACTCCCCATTTTTCTTTATTCGCTTTGGAAAAATCGGAGAGGTTGGCAAAGGTCAGGTCCTGGTAAATGACTTCGGTGGCGGCCACATGCAGCATCAGACCACCAATGGAATTGGACTCCTTATCATGCAGGTAGTCCAGTTGCTCCACCGACAGTTTTTTGGTGACCCGCACCACCGAATCACTGATCCATTCCAGCATGGACACCAGGGCACCGATCTGCGGCGTATAGCCCTCCAGCGGACCGATATGGTTGATATTCGGTGTCTCCTGCGGCAGCCAGGGCCTGGCGGCGGTTTGTTGCGGTACTACTAATGCAGCCGGTACCAGGGCAGACACACCCAGCACCTGCATAAACTCCCGGCGGTTAAATTGTTTGTTGGCCATAGTTGATTGTATAATGGTTAAAAGATGGAACGGGAAGGGAGGGGATTATCGTTGGTCACTGAAGCTACGGATTTTTGGGGATTGAGAAAGGTATTGTCTCCTCTTGAGATGGCAAGTCAGAATGAGGTTATGTAACAATAACGTTCATCTTAATAGCACAAAACTGCGATTTTGGTATAATAAAATAAAGGGTATATTTTTTTTATTTATAGAGACCTTTTTCTTTAAGGCCTTTAATTAAATTTTCATACAGAAAACCTGATATTCGAGTTCCATATTTTCTCTGTTTAAAATTAAAGGTGAAAGTTTGGCCAAAACTTTTTGTATCAACTCCTTTTTCATCCCTTGTGAATTTGCCTAAAATGATTATAAATACATCTTCGTATTCAAATACTTTTTTTTCTACAAAGTATGAGAGTGTTCGAATTGGGCCGGGAATTAGAAATTCATCTGGGTTATTGTCAATAATGTGTTGTAGAACAAGTAAGCCGTTAACTTTATCCCATAAGCATAGATATACATTAAAGTTAATATTGTATGATGTTCCTTCAGATGATACTATTCGTATATTGATTTTGTCGTCGTCAGTTAAGTAGATTGGGGATTTCTCATTAATGACAGAGGCGACTGAAAGTTGAGCTTTAGAAGACTTTATATTAATGGTGCTTGCTACAGTATTTAATGAATCTATCAAGATGATATTATATTTGGCTAGTGCTTCGTTTGAAGCCTTTATACTTTTTGAGTAACTACTATCTATTTGTTTCCTAAATTGAACAGAAAGAGAATCTTCCCTTAAATGATGAATAGAGTCTCTGTCATCAAGTTTTGTAATTAGCTCTCTTTTACTTCTATCTTCTTCATCTTTTGTGTACAAAAAAAAGATAATGGAAAGCCCTAGGCTAATTAGAGAAAATACAATAATTGATTTTCCCCAATTTGTTGTTTTAAATATTTCACTATTCTCTATTGATGTCTTTCCAATAATTGGAATTAGCGTTGTTATAACTTGGCAGACAGCAATAAAGACAAATAATAAAACTGTAATTGTCATGTTTTTGCATTTTGGCCCTTGTTGGTCTTTAAACTGAAATTTCACCAAGGTTAGTGTATCTCATGAGATGAACTATTCTAAGTAACGTAAAGAAAAGTATATGATTTGATAAAAATTGATATATTAAACTTAGGCCTTAAGTTTAGTGTTTTCATTTAGCAATTGAGATACCTGTTTTTCCAACTCAATTATTCTGTTTTTCTGTTTACTTGCTAAATCCTTAATGTCTTGCCCTAATAATAAAGAAAGTTCATCCTTGTATGCCATAAAAGGTTCATAGAGCCAATGATAGGTGCTTCCTATAGCGCCATTAAAGAGTCTTACTTCAGGTTTTAAGCTGCCAGCTCCTAATACTTGACTTTGTGAGATTCCTGGATAAGGGTCAATATAGTAGATAACTTTGATTCCTAATTGATAAGCCTTTTTGGAACATAATTCACATGGGCTTGCTGTAGTGAATAGTTTGCCACCTTGTACACCTGTGCCACCGTATTTTGTTATTTGGAGAAATGCGCTTTCTTCAGCATGTAATGATCGAGTATGAACCTGATTTTTACCTTCTGAACAGGAGTTTTTTAATGATTTAAAACAAAAACAAACGTTTCTTCCCTTTAAATTATAACTGTTAGCAGCTAACTGTTCTTTATAATGTTCTTCGAATACTTTTCTAAATTCTTTGTCAGTTTTTTCGTAAGGAGTAAATGCTTTAAGTTCTTGTGTTTGTAAATCTTCATCTTTTTTTCGTTCTTCTTCAGTAGAGTTTAAAAGAGCTTCAGCATTTCTTAAGAGACAAGGGACTTGCCCTTCAGGTGTGTTATTCCAACCTATTGATTTTATTGAATAATTTTTGTCTGTAATAGCAGCTCCGACTTGTCTTGAAATGCAGCCTGAATTATATTTAGCGGTGTAAGCTAATTGCATGCTTCTTTCCTCAGGAGATGGTGTAATTAAGCCAGGGTGATGAATTAGAGAGATGTATTTTAAAAGCTGCATTTCCCACGAAAAATAGGGAGATGTGTTGTCTTTTTCGTTTATTCTATCGATGTTTAATTTATCTGCATTTGCTTGTGATCGATATGTAATATGGATATCGGCTTTTTCTATACACTCTCTTACATATTGCCGGAAAAACTCATTTCCTTTTCCTCCTTTATATTCTTCCTCAAGAAAATCTATAAGATCTTCATGCTCTATCTTATACTTTTCTTTTAGCTTTTGAACCCTTTCTTCATTATCTCTATTTATCGCTATTAAATAGAAAGCGGAAAACCTTTGTTTAAAAAACATTATTTCAAAAGGGTTTCTAAGTGAGTCAATCACAATTTGGGTAGGTGCTTTTGGAAAATGATTTCTATGGGCCTTGATTATGTCGTTAATTAATTCGACAACAGTGAACACATTCTTGGGGTTGCCTGATTTGTAATTATAAGGATGTCCGCTTTTGCGTAGATTATTTGCTATGATTTGCAGGCATTTGTTTCGTTTCATTAAAGCTTCTTCTTGTAAAATAGTATTTATTTCAGAACTAAAATTTCTGAAATCGCTTTCAAAAAAAAGCTTGTAAAGTTTCTCTTTAAATTCCTCGTTTTCATCGCTTCGATCTTTTTGAATCTCAATAAAAGTGCTCGAATATTTTTCAAATTCTCTGTATTTTCTTTTTAGAAGATCTATTTCTTTGGAAAAATCAAAACCATTAATAGTTCTTAATTCATCGGAGTTAAGGAAATTAATAAAATTGTTTAACCCATATTGAATGATAAATAAGCTAAGTATGTCTTTGTATCTTATTAGTTTGAATGGTTTGAAATTCTCTTTGGCGAATCGATAGATGATCTGATATTTTTTATAAGAATTATGTATAGATGGAAATCTTGAGGGTTTTGGATAGTCGCTTTCGTTTGTAAATCCTTTCTCAAATTGCGTAGCGACTGTGCTACAACCAGACCCAGTTCTACCAGTAATTCCAATTATTGTGAATTCAGATCTTAAATGGTAAAAATTAGATAAATCAATAGGTGTGCTCATAATGGTGGTTTAATGGTTCAGGACTAATTTACTTTACTTTTGTTTAAAATCTTTTTTTTGAACTATATTTTCAGCATAAGTTTTAGCCGTTGTGGGCCCAGATATCCTGAGTTTTCAATATCAATCAGAGAAATAAAGATTATAGGGTTGTTGTGGGTAGTCGCGACTAACAATCAGCTTTTCTAAAAGCCGCAAGACTGTGATTATGAATCTATATGCCTCTTTAGATAGTGGTTTTGGTCTGGTATTAAATTTTCGGCTTTAGTGCTTAACTTCAGCAACAATTGTTTTCGTATGAAATTATATATCTGCCTGTTTAGCCTTTGCATGGGGCTAATGAATTGCCATCAAAAACAGCCGGCCAGCATTACCCTTGATGTGGAAAAGGAAAAAGCGGCCATCCAGGCGGTCATCGCAAAGGAAACAGAATCCTATTATAAGCAGGATTTTGAAGCCTGGAAAAGCACTTACCTGCAATCACCCGCTTTTCGCAAGTTTGGTTATTGGGAGGGCTATCCCGAAAAAGTAGTCAGTTATATCGGTTTTGAGCCATTGGCAGCGGAAAAGAAAAAGCAATTCGATGCCAATGAAACACTCTGGAAAGGCTCCACCGAGGAGCGAAAAAATGAGAGCTTTCGCATCACCGATGATATGGCCTGGTACACGTTTGAACAATGGTCCTACGAAAAAGACACCCGTAAATTTCTCGGCAGATCTTTAGAGACCCGCATCCTTGAAAAGGAAAACGGGGAATGGAAAATTGCGTATTTGGCCTTTCATTACTACCCGGAGAGCAGTACTAAATAAGATGTTTTAGGAAACCCTAAGCCTTGGTTCCAGTCCTCACGAATTATTCAGGCGGAAATTTTAAGTAATCCCGTATTCGTGTAGCTGCTGTTTCCTGAAATAACGGCATAAAAAATTAGTACTTTGTCAAGCGTTATATTATTTTTAGTGAATGAGGTCGAAATATTTCCTGAGTAAGTTCAACTGGACGATCACTTTCGTCTCTGTAATATTGGCCATTATCGTAGCGGCCAGCGAGGACTCATTTCTCCGGATATTTACCCAGCCCAACGCTTTTAACTCCCTTACTGTAATCCTGTTGATCCTGCTTTCGGCTTTCGTGTACCTGGCTACCCAGTATTTCGCTGATATACGGGAAGCTAAGCTGGTAAAGGAGAAGCATGAGCTGCAGCAAAGCCTGAATACCGAAAAGGAAGATCACCGTAAAACAAAAATGCTGCTTGCCATATCGCAGCGAAAAGTGTATGATATTGACAATGAAAGAATGACCGATGTTATTACCGGTATTCCCAACCACCTGATGTTTGAAAAGGATGTTCAGAGCATTAAGGAATCAATGAAGCACGGAGAGTTGTACCAGATCATCATGATCGATATTGACGATTTCTCCAGTATTAATACCCGGTATGGTTATTTTACCGGCGATGAGCTTATAAAGGCAATTGCACAGGAATTGTATTACAGCATGCGGAGAAATGAGAAGATATTCAAGCAGCGGTTTATTCCTCACGGGGAACCCCTGACAGAAGCAGTGTACCGTAAATACAATGGAGGAGATGAGTTTATTATTGTTATTAAAGGAGACCAGGACGAGGCAATTGGCTTTATTAACAGGCTGCACCGGCAGTTAACTAATTTTTCAGATAAAACGGTTGCCATACTGAAGGAAAAATTTTTAATCCGCTTTCATGCAGGAATTGCGCCTTTATATGCAGAGGATGAATCCCCGGCAATAATACTTCAGCGGGTGGAAGATTGCTTCCTGTTGGCCAAACGTCCTGACAGTAAACTACGGATTAAATGGTTTAAAGAAACGCCGGAGCAAGTAAATAATCAACTCTATAAGACAGCTAAAGAATTATTTAAGAAAAATGACTGACTCCGGGTTTTAAGCTTTGCTTCCTGTCCCCGGGAACAATTTCATCCTTTAGTAGCTTTCAACTGATCAACACACCGGGCATCTATAGCGGCGCACTGTGTTAAAAAATAAAATTCATTCCCGCTTCCCCTTCAAGGTGGATAAATACAATAGCGGGCCGGCTTTTTGCCATTTGCTGGCATGATGGTTGATTTTTCTTGACTGATCAATTTATTTTATCATTAATCTTAAATGCCTTCGTATGAAAACACGTTATTCAATAATGGTCGGTTTGCTGGCTGTCGCCTTTATCCTTTCTGCTTTCCTGGCTTCAACACATATTGGAGGAACCATAAAAGGAAAAGTGACTCCCGCAATCGGAGCTTTCAGGGCCGCTGCATTTTCCTCTTCCTCGGATAGTGCTAAAGTCAATATAGTAGCTGGGATGTTTGAGATCAAAAACCTGAAACCGGGTACCTATAACCTGGTAATTGAAGCGGCTATTCCTTACAAATCCACTATCAAAACAGGGGTCATGGTAAAGGAAGCGGAAACAACAGATGTGGGTGAGATTTTGCTGACCCAATAAAATTGCTTTAACTAATTGTGGAGGAGAACGGGTGTAAAAAGGGCTGTTCGCAAGGCAGCCC
>CADEDV010000002.1:199466-236353 GCA_902826165.1 uncultured Bacteroidota bacterium | reverse complement strand
CCCCACGGACCATTTTCATTGCATACCATTCCTGCCAACTTCCCGCAAACAATTGTTTGAACCTCCCAGTCATAAAGTTGAACTCATCAGTAAAGCTCCGTTACCGGCAGGGCGATAGTTTTGCAGCCGTTTCTGATCAGATCATAACCATTAAACCTTAAACAATGAACAAAACAATCAACACAAGGAGTCTCTTTTTCGTAATGCCGCTGCTGGCTATCCTGGTCATAAGCTGCGGAAAAGACCATGAACCCGGCAACCCGGTTGACCACACATTACCCAGCTGGCAAATTGCGCAAAGTGAACAACTGCAAATTCCGCACAATATTGCGGTCAGCGGCAGCACAAGACTGGCCACTTATTTTGCCAAAGGGGTGCAGCAATACAAGGCGCAGGTAAAAGCAGGCAGCAACCCTGTAACGTATGAATGGGTTTTCGTGGCACCGCAGGCCGATCTTTTTGACAGTGATAATAAAAAAAAAGGAACCCATGGCGCCGGTCCCTTCTGGGAATTATCTCCTGGCGATTCTGTTTTCGCCCAGCATTTTTCGCCAGCCAAAACAGCTTCCGTACCGGGTGGCTACAGTATCGACTGGCTGCTGCTGCAACCCAGGGCCGGGAAAACAGCCACCAGCATTTTTGCCCAGGTACAGTATATCCAGCGCATAGCCACCACGGGTGGCAAAGCACCGGCACAGGCACCCCTGCATGCCAATGAAACAGCGGATATACCTTATACCGCTGTGTATCGTTTTTCTAAATAGAAGGAATGATCCTGCAATAAAAAATTCAACGTGCAGCTCAACCGGGCTGCACGTTGAATTCATGTCATTACTCTTCACTTGTATAGTAATGAAGTTGCTGCGTCATTGGAGTCCCGGAAAATCACGCCTGGGGCTCTTCGTTCTTCTTTCTCACAATACGACTGAAAACTATATTTCCGCTCATCGTCACAACACAGATGGGCGGGATGGCAAAACGGGCGGAGCCATCGTGTTTGCCTTGACTTTTTTGTTACTTTTTTTGTCAAGAAAAAAAGTAAAGAAGAGAATAAAAGTTTTGAAACCACACGAGAGTGCTGTTACTGCTGATCCTTTAGAAAGTAAATGATGCCGGGGACAGCCTGAATAATTGTACTTTTAACAGTAATGAAAATCATGCACCATGAAAGCATTTCTTTCTTTCTTACTGTTCATTCTTTACTGTTCGGCACAATCCCAAAACGCAAAAGGACCAGTGCGGCTCGGCGTAGTGGGTTTAACACATACCCATGTACACTGGATACTCGGCAGCCCGAAGAATGATCAGTTTAGCATCGTGGGTATCGTGGAGCCCAATAAAGAACTGGCCCTGCGCTATAGTCAGCAGCATGGCTTTTCCATGGATATCGTGTTTGCCACGATGGAAGAAATGATCGCTGCAACAAAACCAGAAGCGGTTACGGCTTTCGGCACCATCTATGAACATTTAAAAGTGGTGGAGACCTGTGCACCGCTGGGCATTCATGTGATGGTGGAAAAACCGCTTGCTGTAAGTATGCAGCATGCCAAAAAAATGCAAGCATTAGCAATGCGATACAAGATACACCTGCTCACCAATTATGAAACCACCTGGTACCCGACCGTGCAGCAAACCTATGCGTGGATGGAGCAAGACAGTGTGGGTCGTCTCAGTCAATTTATCATCAGGGATGGTCACCGCGGGCCTAAGAAGATCGGTATCAATAAAGAATTCTTAGACTGGTTAACCGACCCGGTGCAGAATGGCGGAGGAGCCATCACCGACTTTGGTTGTTATGGTGCCAATATCAGCACCTGGTTACACAAAGGAAAAAGACCGGTAGCTGTTACTGCCATTACCCAGCAATTTCAAAAGGAAAATAACCCGGCAGTAGATGATGAAGCAACGATCCTGCTGGCCTATGATTCTTCCAAAGCAACCATACAGGCATCCTGGAACTGGCCCATTGGCCGCAAGGATATGGAAGTCTATGGCAGCAAAGGAGTGATCTATGCCGATAACAGGAATAAACTAAGAGTAAGAATGGCCGAAGGCTATGATGGCTTTCAGGAAACAGCGCATCAACTGGAAGAAAGACCCGCCCCCTATAATGATCCCTTTCGTTTTTTTGCAGCGGTGATCCGGAATGAAATTGTATTAGCACCGTATGATCTTTCATCATTGGAAAATAATATGATCGTGGTGGAAATACTGGATGCAGCCAAACAATCAGCAAAAAAGGGGAAGACGGTAAGGCTGAAGTAAAACATATCATGCTGTCCTGATCAGCCTCCTGTTGCGTGGTGACACGCAACAGGGCAATGGGTTTTCATCCGAAAAGATTAAATTTGTGAAAACCTTTTTATGGCAGCCCCACTCCTGGATAATGAGTTTATGCAATACTGGTCAAAGCTTACAACCACAGAAAAGGAATCTTTATTAAGTGTGGCGAAACAATATGTACAACTGAAAAGTGAAGATGCGGCTGATCTTCGTAAGCAACTGGTGATGGAGGAAAGAGCCAATTACCTGAAGGGAGAAGGCACATCGCTGAGCTGGGATGAAGTAAAGGACAAAGCTGTCAATAAAGAAAAGCGAAATGGCTTATAAGATTGAGATCAGGCCGCTTGCTGCACTTGAAATTATTGAAGCATACGATTGGTATGAAGTACAAAGGGATGGATTGGGTGCTGAATTCCTGTTGGAACTGGAAATTTTCTATACTTCCCTGCAACGAAACCCCGGCACCTATTCTTATTATGAAAAACCTGTAAGACAAGGTACACTGGACAGGTTCCCCTACACAGTAGTATATGAAGCTTTCGATCATGTGATTGTTATCTACAGTGTATTCATGTACCGTCAAAACCCGGATAAGAAACGGAGCAGTTAATTTTTTTTACCGGCTGCAGATTAGTACTAATAAAACCGCCTTTCCCGTTTTATCCCTTCCTTGAGAATAAGCAGTATATTTAATCATGCCCAGGTTAATTCTTTTTATTGCTGCTTTATTACTCTCGCTGCAAGGCATGGCACAACCGCAACCGCTGGCTGTGTCTAAATCAGGCCGTTATTTCATTACTGCAGATGGCAAGCCTTTTTTCTGGCTGGGCGATACCGGCTGGTTATTATTTGTAAAATGCAGCAGGGAAGAAGCGATAAAATACCTGGATATAAGAAAGGCACAGGGTTTTAATATGATACAGGTGATGGTGCTGCATGACCTGAAAAATGCCGTGAATGTATACGGTGATTCAGCATTTATTAATAAAGATGTATCCCAACCAAAGGTGACAAGCGGCAATGCGATTGCCAGTGAGGAAGATTATGATTACTGGGATCATGTGAGTTTCATCATTGATGAAGCCGCCAAACGGAATATGTATACCGGGATGGTGGCGGTATGGGGCAGTAATGTAAAAGCCAAACTGATCACTAAGCCACAAGCGGAAAGCTATGCCCGTTTTTTAGTGAACAGGTTTAAGGACAAACCGAATATCGTTTGGATCAATGGTGGCGACCTGAAAGGCGATGTGGAAATGGAGATATGGAATACGCTTGGTGAAACATTCCATAAAGAAGACACGAAACACTTACAAAGCTTTCATCCAAGAGGCCGTTATAGTTCTTCGGTTTGGTTTCATGATAAAGACTGGCTGGATTTTAATATGGTACAAAGTGGTCATAAAGATTATGCACAGGATACAACAGCCGGCGATCAGTTTCATTTTGGAGAAGACAACTGGCGTTTCATCAACCAGGATTACCAGCGACAGCCTGTAAAACCCGTATTGGATGCAGAACCTTCCTATGAAAATATTCCGCATGGGCTGCATGATAGTTTGCAAACCCGCTGGACGGATGCTGATATCCGGCGCTATGCATATTGGAGTGTGTTTGCCGGTGGGGCTGGATTTACCTATGGTGAAAATGCGGTGATGCAATTCCGGAAAGCCCATGAACCCAAAGGAGCTTATGGTGTAACAACCACCTGGGAACAGGGTATCTTATCCAAAGGCGCCACACAGATGCAGTTTCTCAAAAAACTCATGCTCTCCCAAGATATCTTATCGGGCAAACCCGATCAAGGCCTCATCAGTAACCAGGGCGAACGCTATTATTACCTGGCTGCTTTCAGCGGAACTAATTATGCATTTGTATATACCTGCAATGGAAGAAGCGTACCTGTCAATATGGGAAAACTAGGCGGCAATAAGATCATGTGCAGCTGGTATGATCCCCGCACCGGTCAATACCAGGGGATAGGAACTTTTGCCAATAAACGGAAGCAAATATTTGATCCCCCCGGTAAAAAACAAAACGGTAATGATTGGGTATTGGTAATGGAGTCGGTGCAATAGGAAGGAACCCAATTTTTAGTTCGACTGTATCAGCAATCCTATCATCTTTAATTTACTTTCTTGCTTTTGTTATTAAATAGTATCCCGGTTCCGGGCTGTTGGAGACACTGATCTCAAAACGAACCCTTTTGCTTTCCCGGGTCTGGTTGGCATAAAAGCAGCTGTAAGGATGTACCGTGGCGCCTGCATCAGTAATGCGGTTGCCTTTGCAGGGCAAATTATTATTGGGGTTATCCCATTGTGGCAGGGAGATGGTGACAGGTGCGGAATATTTTACAAAAGCAAAGATGCTGAATACATCGCCCGGTGCTGCATCCACATAGATGGTTTTATATTTCACATACGTGTCACCACCTTCCAGGTAGCCTTCGGCAATTGTAGTGCCGGTCAGTGTAGCTTTTGTTTGATCCGACATGGCTTTTGTCAATACGCTGATCTCGCCGGCATTGAGCAGGCGGTTACCATTTTGTTGTGCCGGTTGTTTTTTTGCTATTACCGGCTTAGTCATAATATCCCGGTCATAGGTATATGCATACTTGTTCTGGTAATTCATTCGTTTCAGGTGTTCCTTAAGCAGATCTTCAGTGATCAGCGAAGGATCATCATGCAGAAGGAAGGCATACATTTTTTTATTGACAAAGAGGATGGCTCTCTTTTTATCCGGTCTCACTTTCAGGTAAAAGTCCGGTTTGTAATACCAGGTGATCGTATCAGTTTCCCTGATCTTAAAGAATTGTTTATCCCAATAGTAATAATTATTAGTGGTCCAGGTACTTTGAGCAGTGGCTTCATCATAAACAATAAGGTCTCCTTTTGATTTCCGTTTCAGTGAATAACTGCCGCTGGTTACTTTTTCATAGAACTGGAAATTCAGTATCGTATTTCCATTGAATATACCGGTAGAGTACCAGCTGCCATTATCATGGCTGATTTTACCGGGTCCATTCATTTTGCCATTCTTGAATTCGCCATCATACGTGGCCCATTCATTGAGACGGGCTTTCCCTTTTCCATTCTTACAATTGCCGCTGAGACAGGTGAACCTCCTGATGTCAGGTGTTGTAATGGCAAATTGATTCCGGGCAATACTGATCAATGATTCTTCAAAACTGTATGGAGTACCGGAACCAAAATCATAGGGAATTTGCCGGTCGCCTTTATGAATCAATCCGGGGCCTGTTATTTTCCCATCCGGGCTGATGCGGCCGGATATAGCATAGCGGGTAGTATCATACAGCCCCGGGTTGAGATAAGAACGGCCGCTGTCTCTTTTGATAACAAAAAAATTACCATTGCATTCAAAATAATTAGTGCTGGTCCAGCTTTTTTTTACCTGTTCCGCATTGCTGTAGGCGATATAGGCTTTTCCTTCAAAACGCAATGATGAATTGACTTGATTTGCCGAAGCAGTGTAGATATGGCAGTTTTCAATGCGGTCATCTGCAAAACTGCCGGTTATTTCCACTATAGCGGAATTAAATACTTTACCGGGTCCATAAAACTTACCATTTCGGAAGCCACCTTCATATATGGCGTAACTGTTGAGCTGGTATTTTCCCTGCCCGTTGTTACAGTCCCCGCTGAGACATTTGCCAACAGGTGGCTGTGCAGGTAGCTGCATTGTAACAGTGCTGGTAAGCAGGATACTAAAAAGCAGGGTTCCCTTCATCACTTTTGTTTCACTAAAAATAGTTTTCCAGGCGGATAAATTATGTACCGGCTACAGGGTATTTCCTGCAGCAACGATTACCTGATCAGCGTACTCGTTCCTTTTCTCCGGTACACTTTGTTATCTATCCCAATTCCTTCCGCCATCCATACCACCACCTGGCTGGCCTGTTGCTGCCCGTTGATGGTGCCGCTCCATCCTTCTTCGGGATTAGCCGTTTCAAATAGCAATTGCCCCCAGCGGTTGAAGATCTTAAAATAACGCAGCTCTTTGATGCCGGATAAAGTGGCCCGTAGCACATCATTCAATCCATCCCGGTTGGGAGTAAAACCGGTCGGCACAAAAATGTCAATGAACGGGATCACCTTTACTGTTTGCTGGTCCCTGGTAATGCAACCACTGTTTGTTGTTAAAGTGATCGTGTAGGTTTGATCTTCATCACCGGTAAACAAAGGAGTATAAAGAGCAGGATTATTTAATTGTAAGGGAGGGCTCCATAAAGCAGTACTGCCAATCGTTCTTGCCTGCAATTGTACGGGTGTATTGTTAACTGCAAATTGCAAAGGATAAACAATACCCGGAACGGGTGTTTCAATAACAACGGTGCGACGGGAAGATGATTCACTGCAGCCATCACTGTTGCCGAGCAGGGCATGATAGGTACCTGAACTGCTGACACGATAAGTTCGTTGCGTGGCACCGGGTATGGGCACATTGTCTTTATACCATTGAATGCTGCCCGCAGCAGTTACCCGGAGAATACAACTGTCATTATTGCCTTCACAAAACGACAGTTTCCCGGCAACAGATACGATAGTATCTATTATTGATTTTCTGACCAGCACTTCATCCGTGGACATACAGCCGCCACCACTATTCCGCACGGTTAGCGTATAGGTGCTGGTGCCGGCAGGATTGGCGAAAGGATTTGCCACAGCAGGATTACTCAGCCCGGCCGTGGGTAACCAGCTGTACACATAACCCGGTTTGGGATTGACGCCAATTTGTACAGGCCGGTTATTACAGGAAAGCGCATCTGCCCCGGCATTGGCCCTGATGGTCAGTGTATCGATCATTAAGGCCGATAAAGTATCGGGGCAACCATAGCCATTGTAAGGAATAAGTTCCACCGCTATGCTGGTGCCGGGAGGCGGAGGAGGGGAGAAACTGATGGTTTGCTGGTTGCCGAGCACTTGTGTAAACGTATTATTGAACCAGGTATAAGACTGGTAACCATACGGTGCTGTTACATGCACTGCTGTATCATCGGCACAATAACTGGCACCTACAAATTCACCGCTGCATTCAGAGTTCACATCAATGTAAGCGTATCCAAAATGACGGCGGAAGGTACAATCGGCGGATTTAAAAAAAAGCCGGATGGTTTTTCCCGCATGCCCGTTCAGGTTGATGGAGACGGCTGTCCAGTCTTTGCACCAGATGGGGGCATTGCTGATCTGCACAGGTGATTGAAAAAAACCGGGCAATCCCGATCCGTTGGGAATAAAACTAAACGAAGAGCAATCAATGATAACATCATCAGTCACATTTGTGATCTCGATCTGCATTCTTGGTTGCTGGTATTCTTCATGCGCAGGGTCTTCAAACACCACGGCATAATGATAGATCAGGGTATATACATTTTGTCCTGCAGGAATCGTGAACTCATAAGAAATACCTTCTGCCTGTGTGCCTGCCTGGTCATTACCCAGCCGCACGGTTCGGCCACTGCCGTTGGGGCAATTGATCGGGAATCCACCATAGGCATCCAGGGGGTTGGTGGGGTCAGCGGTGATCATGGTATGTCGTCCATCAACCGGGCCGCTTTCGGAAAGGGTGATAAAATTTTGCCCGCCCACTTCAACAGTGGAACCGATATAACATTTCCAGCCGGCAAAAGTGCCGGTTTCAAAATCAATATTTGGCGGGCAGACCTGGGCCTGGCTGCTGCTGAAACAAAAGGATACATATAGCAGGATAACGATCCGGGTGGAAAGGAGCAGTTTGGGTTTAAAAGAGAGCCTTCTGTTGTTCACATTGTCCGTTTGATATGGTAAAGCAACATCTCAAAAGGATATCGGGTAAATGGTAATTAAAGTTGTCCCGGGCTGTAAGCTCCTTAAAGTTCAGGAAAAAAACGATAGGTAGTGCTGATCATCGCTGAAGGGAGGGGATAAAATGGTGAACAGCATAAGGGGAATAGTGTTTTATAAGCGGGTGGATTACCAGGTATGCCATTTTCAGCCTACAAATTTTCTTCACAAGTAGTATTACGATACCGTTTTCGATGTTCCGTGTCAGCTCATTTTCCTGTAGAGTAAAGGATTAACCTTGTATTGCTGCTTAAAGGCCGTGGCAAAATAAGCCGTGCTGCTAAAGCCGGAACTATAAGCAATATCAGCCACCGGCAGGGTACTGTTCTTCAATAACATCCCGGCATGTTTCAACCGTACCTGCTGCAGGTACTGGTGCGGGGAAAAAGAAGTGATCTTTTTAAAGAGCCGGCTGAAATGAAAAGGGCTGGTAAAACTATGCTCAGCTACTTCCTGCAAAGAGATATCGTTACAGAAATGCGTATGCATATATTCCTTCGCCCGTTCAATGGTTGTCAGCCTGTTGGCTTTTGATACAAGGGGTATATGTATATCATCATCGGCTGAACGGTTGGTAATAAGGCCCGCCGCTTCACTGAAAAGTTCAACCACCAGCTGATCCATTTCTAATTTACCGGCCGTATGTAATTTATTCAAAACCCGGTGCTGCAGGTAATCGGTGGCGGGTGTGGACCGGAAAATCACAGACAGCAGGTTTTGATGGCCGAAGAAATAAGCCTGTTCCAATTGCAGATCCGCTATAAACTGTTGCAGGAAATGATCAGTAAAATTGAAAATGGTAATGGCACCGGCAGAAGGCCGCATGCGGTAATCACAACCGGGTTTCTCTAAGAGAATAAACCCCGAGTGCATCTCATGTTTTTTCACTGAAAGATCAAACAGGAAATTACCCTTCTTTACATAGACCAGGCAGAGGCAATCGTTAAAACCATTCATGTCCTGCTGGTTGCCCAGCAGGTCATAACTCCACTGTTTGATCTCGTAAAAATCAGACACAAAAAGATTTTTGGAGAACAGTTTTTCCCGGTTACCCGTTGTGATGCTTGTTGATTGCGCTGGCATTGGCCGTTTGTTTGCGATGCAGCAGTAAAGTTAAGCAAGCTTTTATTGTATGAACCCCGGTTGGGAAAAAGAGCAAGATTTTGAAACTCCCTTCTGTTACCAGCACTTAGTTTTGAAGAAATCAATCCTCATGCTCTTATTTACCTGGTTTGCGATGCTGCTTGGGGTCATATTCGCTGACTTACCTATGGCAGTTAATGGCAGACTTTCTGTTAATTTAAAATCTGCTACAAAAATGGATACAACCAATGACAGCCTGCAACTCAGTGCCATCAATGCAAAATTCATCAATAACTTTTTAACCCAGGACGTGGCTTCGCATGATGCCATCATACACCCCGATTTTGTGTGTATCCAGGGTGATGGAAGTATTATTTCCAGGGAAACGTATCTGAAGAACTGGGCCACTGATTTTGACAACAGCGGTTATCTTACATTCACGTATGCCGATGAACATATCCGCATCTTTGCTGATATGGCACTCGTACGATCAAAAACGATTTTCTCCAAAGAGGTTAATGGTAAAACCATTACCGGTTATACGATCTATACGGATACCTATAAAAAAGAAAACGGGAACTGGAAATGTATCCAGGTGCAAATCACCCCGGTGAAATAGAAAGGCACACTCTTTTTAATTACCCGGCGGCACTTTTGCAGGTAAAGAATAAAGAAAAACTCCGGATCATTCCGGAGTTTTTAATCATTTTATTTAGAACTCAGGTCAGCCCGGAAGAAAAGCATTTCATTCCAGCGGCTTTCAACAGATTCGGCATAATCGGCCAGCCAGTAATCCCAGGTGCCGGCACCATAGATGGCATTGTATCTTTCGCTCATCGGTTTGCGGAAGGAAGGATCCAGTTCCTTTAATCCAGCTTTTAACCGTGTTACTGTGGCAATTTGTGGTTCACCCGAATTGATCGAGTTGTAAACCGCCACCGTTTCATTACTGGCCTCCCATACTTTTTTCAGTTTTTTTATCAATTCAGTCATCTTAACGATCATGCCCGGTTTGGGATACATATGACTGATGATGATCTTATCAGTATAGTCGGTAAGCTGTACAGTACTCAGGTCAGCATTGAACTGGCTGTATCCCGATGTGCCAGCACCAGTGGTAAGCGGGGATACATTTTTATCCCAATCCAGTTTATGTTCTGCGCTGATATCACCACGGCCGTCCATGCCTTCCCAACTGTTGGGGCCTTCTGTTATATGATAGGATCCTGATTCAGGACCTGACTGAACTACGAACACCCGCCATTTCCAGTCGCCGGAATGATACTTCTGTGCATGGTTGGCTAATGCCTTTTCAAATTCAACCACTTTGTCTGGCTTAGGTGTTGCCCGGAATGTACTAAGTACAGTTTTGTTCTGGCCTGCTCCCAATAACGGAGCAAGCATGAGGAAAAGAAAAATCTTTTTCATGTGCGATGTTTTGGTTGTTAATAAATGGAGGGTAGTGTTGGGATAGGGGCGAAGAATAAGTAAGATAGGAAGATTTATCACATCCGGGTATTTTTTTTAACCCGCAGTTACGGTTGCTATGAATGATTACCGATATTTAACTGGTAATTCACTCCATATGCAATACATGATCATCGAACGGTTTCATCCCGGCAAAGTAAAAGCGTTGTACCAGCGGTTTGCAGAAAAGGGAAGGATGCTGCCGGCCGGGGTACAATATATCAACAGCTGGATCAATGAAGAGGTGACTGTTTGCTACCAGGTCATGGAAGCGGAATCAACTGAAAAACTACAGCAATGGGTTCGTGAGTGGAATGACCTGGCCGATTTTGAGGTAGTGCCGGTGATCAGTTCTGCACAGGCCAAAGAGAAAGTTTTTACAGGCGGGTAGTGTTACTGAAAATTGTATTTTCATCCCATGCCTGCCAATATTGATAAAAATATTGCCATCCTTTGCAACCCGCTGGCTGGAGTGGGGAAAGCTATTACACTGGCACAGCAAATTGCCGGCGAACTTTCAAAACAACAGGTTAGTCATGAACTGATCATTGATCACTGGCCCGTTGCATTTACCAGCTTTACCGACGTATGGATTGCGGGAGGTGATGGCACACTGAATTATTTCATCAATCATTACCCGGGTATACAGTTGCCACTGGTGATCTTCAAAGGTGGTACTGGCAATGATTTTCACTGGTTGCTGTATGGGAATAAAACACTGGAAGAACAAATACAAGTTGCTTTACAGGGTACTCCCAAACCCATCGACATTGGTAAATGCAATGACCGGTATTTTATCAACGGAGCAGGTATCGGTTTTGAAGGCGAAGTGGCCCGGGCACTGACGGGCAAGAAGAAATTGCCGGGTAAAACTTCTTTCTTTATTACCATCCTTAAAAAAATATTCTGGTATCGTTGTAAGGAATACTCCATTCAGTCGGCGGAGTGTAACAGCACCGGGAAAAGACTATTGATCGATATCAGCAACGGACGCAGGGCAGGTGGCGGATTTCATATTGCTCCCGAAGCCCGGGCTGATGACGGATTTTTTGATGTGGTGATCGCAGGAGCACTTACTATTTTACAGCGGCTTCGCTATTTACCGGTGATAGAAAAAGGAAAGCACCTGCAATTGAAAGTGATCACCCATTTTCATACACAAAAGATCCATATTGAAAGCAGTTCACCGCTGCAATACCACCTCGATGGCGAATACGATACCGCTGCTAAAATTGAGATTGAAATGCTGCCTGCTAAACTATTGTTCCGGTATTAAAGACGGTTGCCGGTACTGCGAAAAGAGCTAACTTAGGGATCACTCAAAAGAATAACCGATGCGTTGTTACATTGTTATCGTTTTTCTTTTTACCGGCTTCGTTGCTCCTGCACAGACGACTGGTCTTAGTTACTCCCGGCAGACGGCCGATACTATTTTCAGGCTTATTCAGCAACAGAGTATGTACAGGGATCAGGTAAACTGGGACACCCTCACTGCACAATTTTATCTACGGATGGATACTGCTACTTCTGCAGAGAACCAGTTTAAGCAATTTCGTTGGTTGTTTCGCCAGCTGAATGATTTCCACAGCCAGGTATTATTTAACAATAATGTGTATGCGTATTATAAACCCATGCCGGATGGAAGGGAGGAGGAACTTACTGCCACCTATCAATTGCTGCAACCAAGGATGGGGATGATGGAGGCAAAAATAATTGCAGAACAGTATGGCTATATCTGTATCCCTGGTTTTGGGAATACAGATCCGGCTGTTGTGCATGCAACAATCAGACAATGGAGGGATACGATCTGCAAAAACATCAGCGAGCCAGTTAAAGGCTGGATCATTGACCTGCGGGCCAATATGGGCGGCACCATGTACCCGATGATGGGTTCCCTGGGTTTCTTACTTGGAGATATAAGATTCAGCGGCCTTACTGATAAAAATAAGCAGGTGGAGCATTGGTGGAGTATCCGGAATGGAGATGTATATTTTGATGAAATGGTACAAACAGCAACCGGTCCTCATTGTAAGAAGAATCAATCCTCTGCACCGGTTGTATTACTGACCAGTTTTTATACTGTGAGTTCGGGTGAAGTGGTGGTTACTGCATTTAAAGAACGGCCCCGTACACTGCATATTGGAGACACTACGGGAGGTCTTGTAACAGGTAATCAATGGATACCTGTTGGTGCTGATGCGGCACTCAATCTTTCAAAAGGATATTATACAGACCGGACAGGAAAGGAATACCGCTCGGGCATTGCACCTGATATAGTCGTAAAAGCAAAAGAGAATTTTCAGAACTTGCCCGAAGACCCCAAAATACAGGCCGCTATCAGGTGGCTGAAAGAACAGCGTTAATTTTTAGTGACAGGCCTGCCCTTATCCCGGAATGCTGTAACTTTCCGATAAACCAATGACCATGCCTGCAAAATTCTTTACAGGAATACTATTGCTGTTATTCAGTATTTCCTCTTTCGCACAACCGCTTTCCAAAGCCGATAAACAATTGATCACTGCATTTGATACGCTGCTTTCAGCTAAGTTTAAAAAAGAAGACCCCGGTGCCACCGTGCTGGTCAGCCGCAAAGGGCAGGTGATCTATCAGAAAGGTTTTGGCATGGCGGACATGGAACTGAAAGTACCCATGCGGGCTGAGATGGTATTTCGTATCGGTTCTATCAGCAAACAATTTACAGCCGTGGCTATCTTACAGTTAATGGAAAAAGGCAAGTTGTCACTGCAGGATGATATTAAGAAATTTATCCCGGACTATCTCACGCATGGGTATACGATCACCGTAGAACATCTCCTCACACATACATCGGGTATAAAAAGTTATACCGGTATGAGCAGTTTTGATTCCATCATGAATATGGATATGAAACCGCTGGAGATGATCGCTTATTTTAAGAACCAGCCGATGGATTTTGCACCCGGCACCCAATGGAACTATAATAACTCCGGTTATTTTCTGCTTGGTTATATCATTGAAAAGATTTCAGGGCTTACTTATGAAGATTATGTAAAGGAGAATTTATTCAAACCTGCCGGTATGATGAATTCTGCATATGGAAACGATACCCGCATTATCACCAACCGGGCTAAAGGATACCAGCAGGGGAAGGATGGTTATGAAAATGCGAGGCCGTTGAGTATGACATTACCCTATGCAGCCGGTTCACTTGTATCAACGGTGGAAGATCTCTGGAAATGGAACCAGGCCGTTCATGCCTACAAACTGGTATCAAAAGAATCTTTACAAAAAGCATTTACAGATTATAAATTGACGAATGGTAAATCCACTAAATATGGGTATGGCTGGGGCTTTAATGAGGTACAGGGTGCTGCCACCATCGAACACAGTGGTGGTATCAATGGTTTTGTGACGGATGCTATTTATATTCCTGCTGAAGACATATTTATAGCCATATTCGCAAATTGTGATTGCCGGTCGCTGGATATGGAAGCCCCGCAACTCGCTGCGCTAACAATGGGTAAACCGTATATCCGGAAAGAAATTGCGATTGATGAAACAACTGCAAAAGAATATGTTGCTGTGTATGAGAATGAAACAGGGGAGCAGCGGTTTATTACCGCGGAAGGAAACCAGGTGATCTCGCAAAGGAGTGGCGGCAATACATTCAAATTAAAAGCGTATGAAAAGGATAAGTTCTTTTTTGAAAATTCGCTGTCAACCATTCATTTTATCCGTAATACAGGAGGACAACTGGAGAAATTAGTTTTCAAAAGCCGCAATGAAACAAGTGATTGGAAGAGAACGAATAAGCCATTGCCGGAGAAACCCGGTATTGTTAAGACCGACGTGGCTTTGCTGGCTACCTATGTTGGTGAATATGAACTGGCACCCAATTTTATTATGACGGTAACATTGGAAGGAGACAAAATGATGGTGCAGGCCACCGGGCAATCAGCCATCCAGGTGTATGCGGAAACAGCTACCAAATTCTTCCCTAAAGAAATTGATGCAAAGGTCGAATTCTTTAAAGATGCTGCTGGAAAAGTCACTCACCTCGTATTATACCAGGGCGGCCGGGAAACAAAAGGCAATAAAATAAAGTAGCGGTATTATTCAGCGATTTATTTAGATACAAAACCGTAGTGCCAACTGCGGTTTTATTTTGCCGTTACATCTGCTTTCTCATAGGGGCCTTTGAATGAAGCCGGGTTGATTGTAAAATGACGGGTGTAAATATTGTTTTGTTCAAAGAGATTTTTTAACCAGGTAGCTGTTTGTACAAAGCCTCTCGCATCTTTTGCATCATAATCATTCAGCTCTAATCCTTTGGCTTCTTTCATCATGGCCTGTGGGTCATCCAGGTAATAATATAAAACGGCGAGGTTGAAATAGCTGGCATATTTCATCTTCCGGTCATGTTTACTGGTGGAAGAATAAATGCGTTTGATCTTTTCAAAATAATCGATCACTGGTTTTAATTCCTCCCTGGCTCCATCGATGGAAGTGCTGGCATTCATCCGGAACAATACCTCGTTCAGTTGCTGGAATGCCTGCCGGTGTGCTGTATATTCGGGGTGCTTCCTGCTATCCACGATCCACATAAAATCATTAACAGTAACTGGGTTGAATCCAAAATTATCTGTTATGCGTTCACTCAGGTAACGCATAGCCCTCGTTACGCAGCCCTGGTACAATTCTTTGGTAACAGTCAGTGAATTCAATGCAAAATATCCTTCTGCAAGAATACGGCTGGTAAACTCAGGACTTCTGTACACTTGTTTACTACCCCGGCCGGCCAGTTCCTGGTCCATGATATGTGCCCCTTTGTAATCGGTAATATAGGCAGTCGCATCGAAAGAATACACTACTTCCTGCCGGTAAAAAGTTTTCGTACTAACCTGCCCGGCCCTGTTCTTGGATGTTTCAATTCTCTCTTTTACCGAAACAGATTCAGGTATCAAATCGCCCAACTTTACTTTGATATCCAGGTGGCCATCCTGGGGCAATTTTCTCCAGCCTTCCAGCACCACCGAGTTTTCCGGCGACATCTCATCCAGGAAAGATTGCATCAGCCGTGTTCCTTCCACTTCCACATTATAAGTGCGGTAAGTACTGTCTATTTGCATTTTAGGCAGCGAACGGTATTGTACAGAAAAACGAAAGCGGTCAAGATCGACTTTCTTCTGGGCATTGATGCTAAAGGAAATTGCCAGCAAGGCAAAAAAGTAGAGTTTTTTCACAGATGGGGATTTTAATCTTCCTATTAACGCCGATTCAGGGGATATATTTTCAGCATGGCCCGTTCTTTTTTGCCCGGCCTGATTAATATAACAGTATCAGCAGGAAGGCTTTACCTTTAACCCCTATGAGCTTATATACCAGCAGATCGGTCATTATTATCACCTGCCCCAAAAGGCTGGCTCCTTACCTGGAGCAGGAAGTAAAAGAATTGGGTTTTGCCATTGATGAAACCTTTGTAACCGGGGTTCGTTTATCCGGTACGGTCAATGACTGTATCAAACTAAACCTGAACCTGCGTTGTGCCAGCCAGGTGCTCTATAGTCTTCAGAAATTTGAAGCAGAAGATGCGGATGCCATTTATAAAAACCTGCTGATGTATCCCTGGGAAACACTTTTACCGGATCCCGGGTATTTTTCCATTACCAGTAATGTCAATAATCCAACGATCAATAACAGCATGTTTGCCAACCTGCGGGTGAAAGATGCGATCGTTGACAGGATGCGGGAGCAAAGAGGCACCCGGCCATCAACGGGTTCTGAACTCACAGGAGCAGTCATTCATTTATTCTGGAAAAATGAGCAGGCAGAAATATTTGTGGACACATCCGGTGATTCATTAGGAAGACATGGCTATCGCAAAATACCCGGCCAGGCACCCATGCTCGAAGCATTAGCATCTGCAACGATCTATGCCACCCGTTGGGATAGAAAATCAGCTTTTGTAAACCCTATGTGTGGCTCCGGTACGCTGGCTATTGAGGCGGCAATGATCGCTACCAACCGCAGACCCGGTTTATTCAGGACCAACTATGCATTCATGCATTTGCAGGGTTATGACGAATCGGTGTACCTGCAGGAAGATGCATTGCTGGAAGAGCAGATCATTGATGTACCGGGATTGAGGATCATTGCTACGGATTATAGTGCGAGGGCTGTAGAGAATGCGAAGAAGAATGCGATAGCAGCCGGCGTAGCTGACCTCATCGATTTTGCTGTTTGTGATTTTGCGTTGACCGATGTACCCGCTGGTGAAAACGGTATTTTTTATGTGAACCCTGAATATGGCGAACGCCTGGGTGATGTGAAAGAACTGGAAGCTACCTATGCCCGGATCGGTGATTTTATGAAACAAAAATGCGGCGGTTATTTCGGGTATGTATTTACCGGCAACCTGGAACTGGCCAAGAAGATCGGGTTGAAAGCAAAACGTAGAATAGAATTCTATACGAGTACGATCGATTGCCGCTTACTGGAGTATGAATTATACAGCGGTAGCCGGGAAATTAAAACGAATAAAGAAGAACCATCATTGTAAACTGAAAATACAATTAGCAAATGGAAATTTCAGCACTGCAGCAAATAGTCAAAGAAAGATATTTTAAGACAGATAGTGAAAGAGGCATCTATCACACGGCTTTATGGTTTCATGAAGAAGTGGGAGAGCTTTCATCGGCTATTGCAACCGGTGACCAACAGAATGCCAAAGAAGAATTTGCAGATGTGCTGATGTGGTTGCTGACACTTGCTAACCTGATGGAAGTAAAAATGGAAGATGCCGTTGCTGATTATTTAAAGAACCCGCGGAAGCTTCCCACAAAATAAACCCAGTAGTTAATTATACATCCTTTTCCTGGTACGATAATACCAGGTTACTGATCTTTACTTCCACTTTCCGGTAGGTGATACCAGCCTTATCCAGCATGATCTTCGAGGCTTTAAAGACATCGCTGCCTTCATATTTATCAGAGAGATAGATCACTTCCGTGATACCGGATTGAATAATGGCTTTTGTACATTCATTGCAGGGGAACAGGGCCGTATAAATTTTACAACCATGCAGGTCCATGCCGATATTGTTTAAAATAGCATTCAGTTCTGCATGGCAGATATAAGGATACTTGGTATCCAGGAACTCACCCTGTTTGTCCCAGGGAAAATCATCATCATGGCAACCTGTCGGTAAACCATTATAGCCGGCACCGACGATTTTGTTTTTATTATTCACGATACAGGCACCAACCTGTGTGTTGGGGTCTTTACTCCGCTTGGCTGATAACAAAGCAACACCCATAAAATATTCATCCCAGGTAATGTAATCAGTTCTCTTTTTCACGATCAACTACTTTTTAAGGGTACAATAAATATTTCTTCCGCATCAGTTTGTAGTCACTTAATCCGGGTTCCCAGCTGGCACGGATCTCTTTTTCAGGTACACCATCAATGATCTGCTGGCGGAATAAACCGGAGCCGATCAATTTTTCGATCGTACCCATTTCTTTACTAAGCTTTGAATCAAAGAATTTTTCTTTATTCGGAGAGGCTTTGTAGAGTTCCATGATCCATTGCAGGTTGATCTGCTTGCTTTTTCTCAATAGCTCAATATCATAATTACGAAGATCCAGGCCATAACAAAGCTGGTCCATGAAGAGTGGTGTTTCTGACATGCCTTTGATGCCGGTGGGTGTGAAAGAAAATTCATATTTGCCTTTGAGTTCCGGGCTGCCGATTACAGTGAACGGGAAATAAGTGCCCCGTCCATGATTAAGATAAGTGCCTTCAAACATACAGGTGGAAGGGTAGAGCATGATGGATTGCTGTGTATTCAAATTTGGCGATGGTTTCACCGGTAGTGTATACGCCATCTCATGATCATAGTTAGCCACCGGGATCACTTTAATTATACATTTTGCTTTATTCGCCAGCCAGCCTTCACCATTAGCCATTTGTGCAAATTCACCCACCGTCAGCCCGTGCGACATAGGAATAGGGAACATGCCGATACCGGATTTATATTTCATATCCAGTATGGGGCCGTCAACCAGGTAGCCGTTGGGGTTGGGCCGGTCGAGGATCAGCATTTCTTTGCCGTTCTCATAACAGGCATCCATCAGCCGCACCAGCGCATTGATATTGGTATAAAACCGGCAGCCTACATCCTGCAGGTCATAAATAAGAATATCAACATCGGCAAGATCTTCTTTGGTGGGTTTGTTTTTTTTGCCATATAACGAGATGACAGGAATGCCTGTAGCAATATCCACTTCATCCGCCACATGCACACCGGCGCTGGCATTGCCCCGGAAGCCATGTTCCGGGCCAAATACTTTTACAATATTCACCCCCCTGCTTTTGAGGCTGTCTACCAAATGTGTTTTTCCAATAACAGAAGTAAGGTTGGCCATCATTGCCACTCTTTTACCCTGCAGGTAAGGAAGGTATTTTTCGGTTTGCTCGGCACCTGTTTTAATGGGTTTTCCATTTTCAACAGTATTTTTTGGAGTATGTCGGGATGTCCCGCAAAAACTAAAGACGAAGGCCAATGTAAGGAGGAAAATATATTTCATATCCAGGCTGAATTAAGCCCGATAAATATACAGATAAATGGCTGGCAAATGATAGCGACAATTCACTTAATCATTGCCGTTTTTTGCGGCTCACTATTACGGTAGTAATGATGGCAGTCAGTAAAATGGCTATCGCCAAAGACCCAACATAAAGCACTAAGGAAACACCGGAGTTAGTTGCCTGTAACATAGTAGTTGATTTTATAATAATGGTTGATTATTACTTTATAACATCCTCTATTTTGCAACAGCGATCTTTACTTTTTTATTCTTGATCTTTTGTTCTTTGATCAGTTGCAGTGTATGGCTTACTTTGATTTTCTTTATCGCTGCAAAAGAAAAGAAATCTTTTACTTCGATCAGCCCGATATCTTCTTTTTTCAGGTCGCCTTTATTCGACAGGAACCCAACAATATCAACTTTATTGACCTTGTCTTTTTTACCCGCTGCAATGAACAGGGTTGACCATTTTGGTTTTTCAGGAAGAACAGTGGTTGCGGGCAATTCAATCTTTTCAACTCCGGCAGCAATATAGCCGGGCAATTTTTCTTCAGGAGATAAAATAAGTATGGCAGTGCCGCTGGCATCCATACGGGCGGTGCGGCCATTGCGGTGTGTAAATATATCTTCACTACCCGGCAGGTGATAATGGATGATGTAGCGGATATTGGCAATATCCAATCCTCTCGAAGCCAGGTCGGTTGTTACTAATACATTGGAAGTACCATTCCTGAATTTACAAAGGGCGGCATCCCGTTCGGGTTGTTCCAGGGCACCATGATAAAATTCATTGATAATATCTTTTTCTTTCAGGAATTTACTGGTTCGTTCCACCGATTCTCTGTGATTACAAAAAATGATCGTGGAGCGATTGCCCAGCATGCAGAGTAACCGGAACAGGGTTTCTAATTTGTCTTTTCCATCGCTCAGCAGGGTTTTCACCGTAAGTCCCGTTTCTTCATCGCTGTCATTTAAAAAATCAAGGGTAACGGGGTCAGTCATGCCGATAAAGGAAGGTATCTCTACAGCCTGTGTGGCAGAGGTGAGCATTCTTTTCTTAATAGCAGGCAGGGATCCAATAATGAGAGACATTTCATCAAGAAAACCCAGTTCCAGTGATTTATCAAATTCATCAAGTATCAATGTTTCAATACTGGCCGTTGTGATATTACCTCTCCTGATATGATCAGCAAGACGACCGGGTGTGCCGATCAGCAGGGCAGGGGCCTGCTTCAGGTTATTCTCTTCCGTTTCCCGTAAGTGGCCGCCATAGCAACAGGTTACTTTAAAATTGGTACCCATGCTTTTAAATACAGATTCGATCTGCAGGGCCAGCTCCCGGGAAGGTACAATGATAATGGCCTGTGTTTTTGTATTGGCAGGATTCAATGAACTGATCAGTGGTAACAGGAAGGCTAATGTTTTGCCCGACCCGGTGGCAGATAACAGGAGTACATTTTTGTGTTCAGCAGTGGCTTTAATAGCAGCCTGCTGCATTTCATTTAATGCTTTGATATCAAGCTTTGCTAATATACTGCTGGTGGAAATTGTTGAAGTGGGCATGGAGCAAAAGTACGGTACTTCCGTTTCTCCTGCTGTTTTACCTGTAGTTGTATGGATGATCACCAGCCCATGATATCCGCAAGCCCTTTGAAGGTAAAAATGACACCAAGTGTAGTGAGGCCGTACATCGCCAGTTTGATGCTGGCACCTGTATCAAAAAGGACCAGGGTGAGCAGGCAGCCGGCTATTAACAGGACCACACCAACGGCACAGCAGGTAAAGCCGGTATTTCTTTTTTGGATGAGCCGCAGGGCTTTTAGTTTTTCAATGATATCCTGCATCAGGTTTTCCGGTGCTCCTTTTTCCCGGAGCTGCAAGGCTATTTCATCATAATTAAGACCCTGCTTCCGGAGAGATTGGGCAACAGGAAATAAATCGTTGTGTTCAACGTGATTCATGCGGCAAGCTTTTACCTAAAGTATAAAATTTTTATAGTATTTACATTTTTTTATGGCGGATTTTTTGACGAATTCATTACCGTGGCCTGCCCCGATTGGTAAATAGCGGCAATTATTGAGTTGCTGGCGGGCATATTCGTTCACAGGTAACAGGCTTTGCAGGAATATGGAGAATGAAAAGCGAATTGTAAAAGTGAGCATACTATTTATAAAACAGTACTTGTCGCTATAATAGCATATCATTGTAAACAGGTAACAAACTACCGGACAGCGAATAATGGCTACATTTCAAAATAACCCCGGTGCTGGCATTGAATTAGAAAAAGGAACTCCGCATATCATTGTTGAGATTATTGAATATGTAGAAAATGCGGTGGTCAGCAAAACAATTATTAAAAAGACAACCGGGAATGTGACAGCCATGTCATTTGATACCGGCGAAGAACTGGGAGATAAGATATCGCCTTTTGATAATTTTATCCAGATCATTGATGGTACGGCCGAAATTACCATTGACAAAACAACACACCAGCTGAAATTGGGTAATGGAATCATTATACCAGCTCATGCACAGCATTGTTTTAATGCCAAGGAAAAATTCAAGATCATCTCCACTGTTATAAAAAGCGGGTACGAAGACTAAGCATTCTTTTCCAGGAGGAAGTAGCAGTTATTCAGTATCAGAATGGTCTCCCATGCGTTTGTTTTACCAGGTAATGGGTAAGGGCCGGGAAGAATTTCAGCAGGGAGATAAGTATATTAGTTAGCCTGTTGTTGCCAAATAAACGCTGTATCCTTCTTCCTATGATCAAACGGGGTGCAAATAGCCTGTTCCATTCAAGGCTGTATTTTTTTTCCATTTCGTCTCTTGTTATACTATTATCAAGGAAGGCATGGATGTGGTTAGCAGCGATCTTGCTGCCATGTAAAGCCATGCTCATGCCATTGCCACATAAGGGAGTGATCATGCCGGCCGCATCCCCGACCATCAATATATGATCTTCCACCTGTGTTTTTTTATCAAAACTTATTTGTGAAATGGCAAGCGGGGATGAGAAGACCGGTGTGCTTTCAATCAGTATTTTTTTCAGATGCGGGTTTTGGTATAAGACACTCCGTTCCATTTCTTTGATATCAGCATTGCATCTTTTCAGGTTATCTGCCGTTGTAAGGTAACACAGGTTGTAAACCCCGGCATCAATTTTAACGATCCCGCAATAGCCATTCCTGAAATTGTGAAGAGCAATGGTGTCTGCAGGGAAATCAGTTTTGATATGATACTTTACTCCAATGTAATTATTGAGTTTATTTTTTTCAGCAATGGCAAAAGCCCGTTTTTTTTTGATATCAATATTGCTTCGCTTCCCATAACTGCCACAGGCCAGCCGGGCCCGGTAGGACTTCCCGGATGTATCAATGCTGTATTCATTTCCTGCAAACCGGATATCAGTAACTTTAGTATTTTCCATGACGATTACCCCGGTATCCTTTGCTATTTGTGCTAAAATACTATCCAGCCGGTAGCGGCTGATGCCGAATCCCCCGATTGGTAATGATTGTTCCAGTAATTTCCCATTGACGGATGATACCTGCAATTTAGTAATGAGTGGAAGATCCATATTGTCCAGGTCAACACCCAGGCTTTTCAAAAAATCCCATGACTCCATGCTGATATACTCTCCGCAAACTTTGTGGAAAGGATATTGTTCTTTTTCAAAAAGGATCACCTTGTGTCCTGCTTTTTTTAATTGGATCGCAAGGGCAAGACCTGCTAACCCGCCTCCTGTAATGGCTACGTCAAATAATTCCTGTTCCGAAGCAGGCTGGTTTGGGGTCTCATCTGTTAGTATGTTTTTTTCGTCGGGGATAGTACTATTTGTTAGATATTATCAAATACCGGAAAGCCCATTTCCAGGTGATGCTGTAATTTCCAACTCCTGCCTGCCGGAATAACTGCTGCCAGTCTTTTTTCCGGAAACTGCGGGCCACCGATAAACAGGCATCATTTTTTACGAGGTATGATTTGCTGAAAAACTTGGTTATGTATTTGATCAGGTAATAAGCCAGCCAATGACGCTGCAGATCATTAATGAAAAAACCGGCTTTGCTGTTTTGCTGCAACCATTGCAGCATCGGCACTAATTGTTCATCTGTGAAATGATGACAGAACAAAGATGAAAAGATGATGGCGGGTTTGGTTTCCCCGAAATTCACCACTTTATAGTCACTGCAGATCCATTGACAGGGCAGTTCCGGGTATTGTTGCCGGGCGAAAGCGATACAAGTGGCATTCATGTCAATGCCAATGAAACTGACAGGAATATTGTTCTTCCTGCAAAATTGATAAATGGCCTGGAGGTTATCGCCACCACCGCAGCCAATTTCACAGATTGTAAGTGGTTGGGAGCCCTCCATTAATTTCTTTACTCCGTCTATTGTGATCGCATGGCCGCCCAGCCTGGTATTTATAATATTAAGTTCCTTCAGCGTTTGCGCCATAGCGTCAAAGGAGATATTATCTCCGTCCATTAATTCTTGCTGGTAGCTTCGCTGGCGCAGGTTGATCATGCAGATAAAATAAATGTTTCCATGGTTAGCCCTGGTCCGAAAGCTGCACCAAAAATGCGGCTCTTTTCCTTTTTAACCAGGGAGTTCATGATGTTTTCCAACACAAATAAAACAGTGGGGGAGGACATGTTCCCGTATTCTCTTAATACATCATAGCAGGGTTGCAATTGTCCATTTGTAAAACCAAGGCTTTTGTGTACGGCTTCCAATATTTTTTTGCCACCGGGGTGTATGCACCAATGGGTGATATCCTGCTTGTGAAGATCCGCCGTTACTAAAGCACTTTGAACCATGCTGTCAAAGTTTTCTTCTATCACATCAGGTACATAGCTGCTGAGTGTCATCAGGAAACCTTTGGAAGAAAGCTCCCAGGCCATATCTTTTTTACCTTTTAGCGAAACCATGGAATAGAAACTGTCAATGGCCAGGCCTTCTGTTTCATCGTTTCCGGTAACCAACACGGCTGCTGCTCCATCGGCAAATAACATACTGCTGGTCATATTATCCACCGTGTGTTCTTTTTGAAAATGCAGGGTACATAATTCGGTACACACAATCAGGACATTGGCGTTTTCATCTGCTTTGCAAAAAGCATCCGCTATTTTCAACGCATGAATAGCAGCATAGCAACCCATGAAATTGACAGAAGTACGGAACGTAGTGGCAGGTAAATCCAATAGTTCCAGTAGCTCAAGGTCGAGACCAGGTGCACTCATGCCGGTGCAACTGACTGTAATAAGATGGGTGATAGTATGGCCTGGTTTTTTTTCGATACATTTTTCAATGGCATTTATGGAGAGAGTAGCGGCATATTGCTGGTACCAGTACATTCTTTTTTCCAGTTTTGGGAATGGTTCCAGGTTTTCTGTCGGGCTATAGAATTGCCATTCGCCGGGTGCTAAACTGTAATCAGGGATAACAGAATGTCTCGTATCAATACCTCCCTGCCGGTAGAGGAACTTCAATTTTCGTTTATCATTTTCTGACAGGGCATACACCCGCTGCATGAAATCCAGTATGGCTGATTGTTCGTGCCGGAATGCGGGAACCGCTGTGCCAATTGATACTATTTTACTCAAAACATTTCCAGGTTAATAAAATGATAAATGCCAGGTTTGTACAAATAGCAGCCAGCCAGTTCATCTTCATAGTGTTTTTAAAATTAGCCGCTGCTGTATCCTTTTGCACCCTTACAAACCAACTAATGAAATAAACGATTACCGGAACAAAAAAGATGCTAACCAGCCATAATTTATTTATTTGGTCTATAGCTATAAAATATTGTGCCATGAAAACCCATGCCAGTGCATAGATAATCGCACAAAACACAAATGTTCCTGTATAGCCAAGTTTATAACTGATCGTTTTCACTCCGTCTGCCAGGTCCTGCTGATGCTGGTAGACCTGTGTCAATGGATAAAAACCGCCGATAAGTAAGGCACAGATGACCATTCCCTGCCAGGGTACCCATAATCCCGTCTCCTTGTTGCTTCCATAATAAATCAGGGCAAACGTGAGGGCTCCCTGGAAAATGATCACGGTCAGGTAACCAATAACAGGGAATTTCTTTAGCCGGATACCCCGGTAACTATATGCTTTGGATGCACCAATATACAGTAACGTAACAGCGGCAAACAAAGGGCCAATCAAAAAACACAACAGTATAGCCATCACATCTAATACAATTGTAACAAGAAAGAGTTGGCGGGAGGGAGGCGGCGGTTTCTCCAGTCCTCCAATACTCCCGGTATCACGATCCATATAACTGTTGTAACCATTGCTGGCGGGGTAGATCAGCACATGCAGTATAATAAATATAAGTACTGCTCTATCCCAATCAATAACCGGCACCTGCGACAGGGAAAAAAAATACAGGGGTGAAAGAAATACTGAAAAAGGTATCCTGAGTAATTTTATAGTTGATGCTGAAAGCATTCGGTTAATATCTTTCCTGTAAGTTAAGGAGACAGGGTGATGGCAGAAAATCATTCTGCCGGCAAAGGCATGACCACTTTCAATTTATATCCTTTGCCCGGTGCTGTTGCCACCGTTACGGTACCATTGCATAATGCCACCCTGCTTTTAATATTGATGATACCCACCCCTTTTTTTACACTATTACTGGTATCGCCTTTGCCATTGTCAGCGATCGTCAATACAATATCTTTCTTCTCTTTCCCCAGTTTTATACTGGCAGCGGTAGCTTCAGAGTGCTTAAGAATATTAGTTACCTGTTCCTGGATGATCCGGTAAATGGTCAATTGTAATTTTTCATCAATTTCGTCTTCGTGAATACCATCTTCAGTGAACTTTATTCTTATCGGATTTATTTCACGCAGATCGAATATTAGATTTTTGATATTATCAAACAACCCGATAATATCGGTTTTAGGGACAATCAAATGTTTGGAAATTCTCCTGATCTCTTTGATGACGTCTACGATAAAACCACTCGTCTTTTCCAGGTAGGCCTTACTGTTTTTATCATCTCTCCGGGCCATTTGTAAATACATTTTGGCCACTGCTAATACCTGGTTCAGGTTATCATGCAGCTCTTTTCCAATTTCTGCCCGTTCGTTTTCCTGGGCCGTTAGTACAGCACTGGTGATCTCAATTTGCCGGGTTCGGCGTTCCTCTTCCAGTTTTCTTTCAAGCAATATTTTTTCACTGATATCCTGTGTGGCACCGATGATCCTGGTGGCGGTATTATCCTTGCCATATATTACATGGCCCCGGTCATGGATATAAGCATACTCATTATTTGCTTTGCGGAACCTGTATTCTGCTTCCCATACCGTTAGTTCCTTTTCTGTAGTGATCTTGTTTAAAATAGCTAAAACACGCCGCTTGTCATCCGGATGCAGGCGGCTTTCCCAAAACTTTTGTGAAATGACAGCATTTTCAATGGGATAGCCAAAAGCTCTTTTATGTCCGCCATCAATCCAGAATATCTCCTTTGTTAGCAGATCCCACTCCCAGAGGCAGTCGTTTGTTACTTCAGTAATGAACCTGTACAGGTTATTCAAGGTTTTTAATTGCTGCTCCCGGGTTTCAGGACCCGGAGGTTCACATTTTTGAAAGGAGACCGAAAGTTTATTGTCCGACTGCCAGGCGATCACATCAAACCAGGTTCCCATCTCCGCCCAGTATTCCTGGAAATGAATGGGGGTATCCTGTAAAAATGCTTTATGATAGACTTTGTAAAATTTTAAAGGAATAGCCCCGGCAAATTTGGCCCAGAGGTTTTTACCGATAATATCCTTCGATCGTACATCTAATAATTTTTCAGCTGCTTCATTCCAGCCTGTTACGGTCCATTTTTTATCAACGGTAAATAGACCTGCGGTTATATCTGTAACAGGAGACACAGTAAAATTAGTATGGTCGGCTTGTTCTGTCATGCCGGTTTTTTTGAAGCAGGGTCATGTATTGGGCATACATTCATTTTTACTCGTAACCACTTTTGATGACTGTAGAGATCATTTTAAACCGCCCATTCGGCTGTATATAATTGGATGAATGAGCAGGAATGATCATGCCCTGTCCCGATACCAGGTGCGTTGATACTTTATCAATCACAATCTCTGCTTTACCCTCAATGATCTGGATAAACGTATCAAAGCGGGAAGTTTTTTCGGACAGCCCCTCTCCATTATCAAAGGACATTACACTGATATTCCCGGTTGATTTTTTGATGATCGTTTTGATCACAACGGAGTTAGCCATGTATTCTATGATTTCCACAATAATGTGTGCTTTTGACTTTTCCAGTTCGCCACCATCTTGTTTTTTACCTGTATCTGTCTTGTTCATTGCCAGAATTATTTATGATCCGCTATTTATCAACTCACTGCCGATCAGACGGATATTAAAACCGGTCTGTTGATAATACGACTTGCATTCCCGGGTATTGAACAGTAGCATCATCTTCGGCCGTGATGAATATCCTGACCGGCTTCGCAGCGGAAACAGTATTGAAGTTTGCTTTCAATTTTTGAGAAAGAAAGCCGGTGGAGCTGCTGATTTGCCCAATGTTTTTCATCAGGTTTTCGTTTGTTTCCATCCAGATTACATATGCCTGTTTAGGGGGCTCCAGTCTTTTAGACTCAGCCAGGTTAAATAAATCAATATTGATGTCGTAATTATTATTGTTATCTTTTTTGATCTTTAGGGTGCCTCTTGCAGCAGGAACTACGGAGGAGGTAAGGAATGCTATTTTCTTACTACAGGAGTTGAATGAGACGGTAATTATAAATGCTGTAATAGCGAAAAGAGTGGTTTTAATAATAGTAGTAACTTTTTCCGTTTTCATTTTTTGTTTTTAAGATGTATATATGCCGGTCCGTTACATTATCCAGGAAGCTGTTTTTTAGTTTGCACTGGCAGCGTGAATTGCAAAGGTGACTCTCTTTTGCAGCGTAAATATTATACATGTACCTGTTGAATTTATATAATTCACATGTCAGGCTAAGTTCTTCCGGTTGCGGATCGCTACAGGCAGAGTTTCTGCTATTTTTCTAAGTGTTTTTTCTATAGTTAAACGTGCCATCAGGTAGCTTACGGTTGACTCTGCTCCCTGGTTGAGGTTTACATAATTCTCTTCCAGCCCATCGTAGCAGCCACCGGTAGCGGGATTATAGATAACCTGATTCAGGTGATTGGCTCCCAGGAACCAGTTGAAGGAAGTTTCCATTTTGTTCCTGTAGCCTTCTTCTTTAAATACATCATTGAATTTGCTAAGGGCAAGAATGGTATACGCCACATCAATAGGCTGTTCACCACCGTCGGCCACAGGTACCGCCTCATTTCCTTTATGTAGCCATCGTTTATTAGAAATTACTCTTATTGTATTTCCCCTGAATGTCATAGACAACAGGAAATCAAACGTTGTTTTGGCTATTTCTTTATAAAGCACTTCACCGGTTGCCAGCCAGGCGCATAACATGGCTTCAGGCAGAATACTGTTAGCATAAGTCAGGTAACTTTCAAACCATTGCCATTTTTCACCTGCTTCATGCCGGTACATCTGGACCAACCGGTTAGCCAGTTGTCGTATCAGGGACAAACTCCTGACAGAACTAATTTTTGTATTCCGGTAATAGAGTCCTTTTATGACAAAGGCCATAGCCCGGGTTGAATGAATCTTATTGACATTGACCAATGCTTTTTGCATAGTGGAAGCGGCTTCGGCTGTTAACTCCTTTCCTTCTTCCGGTAATAAATGCCCCAATGATATTAAATAGCCTAATGCCCATAAGGCCCGCCCATTTGAGTCTTCCAGATTAGTGGAATAATTTTGATCTGTAAATTTCTTTTCTTCATCTACATAATTCAGAAAGTACCCGTCCGGCTGCAGGCAGTATTTAATAAACCGGAAGTAAGTTTCGATATAAGGAATGTCTGCAGGGTCTGCGGTTAATTCATAATGCTGGCAGATGGCAATCAATGCCCGTGCATTATCATCCAGCGTGTAGCCGGACTCTATATCCGGGTGATTGATCCTGGCAAACTGGATCATCCCAAACGGGGTGGTCATTTTTTTTATATGCTCAAGGTTAACAACAGGTAAGTTGTACCGGAGTGATATCTGTCCGTTACTAATACCGGCGAATAACCGGGCATGCGCAATGGCTGCATTTTCCCAGGCCGTGGATGCCATTTTATGCAACCCATTTGAACCCATATTTATTCTCAGCTGTTCATCGTTCAGCAATGTGGTGACTGCATTACTGAGCTGGTTTGAATTTTCAAAGGCAATGATAATGCCGGCATCATTCTGCAATACTTCTCTTGCATGGGGAATGGGAGTTGAAATAACGGGACAGCCACAACTGATCGCATAGGAGAAAGTCCCGCTGACCGCCTGGTTCGGATCTTTGGAAGTAAATAAATAAATATCGGTGAGCTGCAGGTAGTCAAGCAGCACAGGAAGTGCGAGAAACTCATTAATGAATTGTACATGACCCTGTAATTGCAAGGCTTCGACTTTTTCTTTCAGCATTTCCCGGTAACGTTCACCATCTTTCTTTACAACGGAAGGATGCGTTTTCCCAATGATCAAAAACAGAACGTCAGGATTATGCTCAATGATAGCTGGTAACGCATTTAGCGTAGTTTCTATACTTTTCCCGGAACTGAGCAGGCCAAAGGTAGAAAGCACTTTTCTGCCGGTAAGATGGTATTTGTGTTTAAGCTCTTTTTTATCGGAATGGGTGACCAGGTGAGTGCCATGTGGTATAACGGTGATCTTTTCAATAGGTATGGTATACTCGCTGGCGAGGATATTGGCAGAGGACTTTGTCATTACGATAACCGAAGAGGCAATAGCAGCGATCGCCATTACTTTTTCTTTTAAAAATTCGCCCGGCGATGGCAATACTGTATGAAAGCCAATGATAACGGGTTTGCTGAGTGTCTGCAGGAATTCAATAAACTCTTTTTCGTTTTTTTCGAAGAATCCAAATTCATGCTGGACCAGTACGATCTGTATCGCCGGATCAGCGTTTATCTTTTGTGCTGTCTGAAGAAAGGAACCCGGCAAATCAGTATTCAGTGTATATTTAATTTCATCCGTATAAGTATGATTCTCGTTCTCTGATTCGAGGGCACACACTTTTACCTGGAAAGAATGACTGAATTTATTATTCAATGCCTTGATCAGGTCCTGCGAATACGTGGCGATGCCGCACTGCCGCGGCGGGAAAGAAGTAAGAAATAAAATTTCAGACAACTCCCTCTCGGTTTTTAGCAAGTCCGCTCCGCCTGTTGTAGTAATTTTTTGTTTTGTCACATAAAGGGTCTTATCGGTGTCATACACCAGGATTTCATTTGTCATCTTTCTTTGTATTAAGCAACAGTTCTTGTAAAAGTTCGGACAGGCTCACGGATGCGCAGGCGATCCGCTCATCGGCAGCACCGTAATAGATATACAGTTTATCGCCTTCAATAATGGCGCCGGTGGGGAAGCAGACGTTGTTGACTTCTCCTTTTAGCTCCCATTCAAACTCGGGTTTAAATAGAGCATAGGGCAGCCGTGCAATCTCCTGTTGGGGATTTTGAAGATCTAATAAAGCAGCACAGGCCGTATAAACATATCCTTTGACAGTATCATGCACGCCGTGATAGATCAGCAGCCAGCCATGTTCTGTTTCAATGGGTGGACAACCGCCACCGATATAACTTACTTCATGCTTATATTTTGGGGCCAGTACTATACATTCCTCCAGGTGAAGAAAATAGTTTTGCCAAAAATCTGTCGTGAGCTCCTGCAGGTTATTGACAGCAACAATTTGAATATCCGGCCTTACCCGGTGGAGGAAGCATAGCTTGTCATTTACACGGCGGGGGAAAAATATGATATTCTTATCCCAGAGAAGAAGAGTTCTTCCTTCATTTTCTTTGATATGCCGGTGTTCATTATACCGCAGGTATTTTTCATTGATGATGGCTTTGGATTCAGCCAGGCGGCTGAATTCAGTATAAGTGATCATCGGGGCAATGATCCCCAGTTTTTCCCAGCTTACGAGGTCTTTAGATACAGCTAAAGCTCCCAGAGCATTTATTCCGTCGTAAGCGGTATAGGTCATGTAATACAAGCCGTCAATCAGAGTAATACGTGGATCCTCCATCCCCCTGGATTCATAATCAAATTGCGGAAAGAGTAAAGGAGATTCATGCCGTTCTGCTACCGAAAGTGCTGTATCCAATTTGCAATACCCGATACTGGAGTAGTTGCCCTTGCTAACAGCCCGGTAGAAAAGGTGAATGAAACCTCCCGAACTGATGACAGCCGGGTTGAGCACCCCCTCATTTTCAAACCCGAGTACGGTTTTTTCAAGTATGATCCCTTCCTTTTTAACTGGTATCATTTTAAACAGCTTTATTTCCACGAATGATCCGTAACAAAACGGTAAATAATGCTATCACAAGGAGGATATGTATAATGCCACCCAGGTGAAAGCCGAATACGCCAACCAGCCATCCAATAACGAGGAAGACAGCAACGATGTATAATAAGTTTCCCATGAAGTAGAAATGTTTAAGTTTAAACCAAGAACCTGTAGTTTGCTGCGGGAATAGATTATCCGAGCGATTCTATAAGTTTTCGCAGATCATCTTTGGTTTTGCCCAGTTTGATCTGGAGTTTTCCCAGCATTTCTTCTTTTTTGCCTTCTGCATACAGCAGATCATCATCTGTGAGCATGGCAAATTTCTCTTTTAACTTTCCCTTTTGCACATTCCAGTTTCCTTTTAATTCTGTTGTGTTCATATATTTGAATTTATTAGTGAAATAATTTGTGTGTGAGAAGAAAAACAGGTATGACGATGGATAAGCAGTGATCTTATTCAGTCTTACTATCCTTGTCAAGCACCTGTTCCAGTTCCATCACTGCTGTATTTTGACCAGCATTGATCAATTCAATTTCACAGGTAATATTAACTTCATCACCTACCATTACGCCACCGCTTTCAATAGCTGTATTCCAGGTAAGCCCCCAGTCGCTCCTGTTGATCTTGCCATTAACGGTAAACCCTGCTTTTTCATTTCCCCAGGGATCTTTTAGGATGCCGCCAAATTGTACTGTTAGCTTAATATTTTTAGTGATCCCTTTTATGGTAAGGTCTCCCCACAATTCATGATTCCCTTTGGGTGTTGATCCGCCCATGGTATTGGAAACAAAAGTCACTTCCTTATAATTCTTTGCATCAAAAAACTCGGCACTTTTCAGATGTTCATCCCGTTTATCATCACCGGTACTGATGGAAGCTGTATCTATCCACAGATCGATCTCAGCGGTGGTAAAATCTTTACCACTGGTGTGTATGCTTGCATCAAAGGTTTTAAAGAACCCCTTAACATGGGCGATCATCAGGTGCCTGACTTTGAATGCAATCTCGCTGTGTGAGGGGTCAATTGTCCATTTTATATCTCTTGCTGTTTCCAGGGTTATCATTGTTTTATATTATTTTATGATCAGTTTAAGTATCTTCTGAGTATCCAGGCCATTGTTTCATGCTGTTCCATTAATCCCGTAAGGAAATCAACAGTACCGGCATCTTTATTTTTTTCAACACTATCCTCAATATTCTTGCGCAGCTCAACTATTACTGTTTGGTGATCGGAAAGTAATTCACCCAGGGAGTCTTTGGAATTTGTATAGGTTCCCGCATGTTCTTTAATAGTAGCAGATTCAGTAAACTCCTTCATAGTTCCGATCGTGTTTTCGCCCAGCTTCCCAATCCTTTCTGCTATTTCATCTATTGATTCTTCGATCTGTTTATACTGCGACTCATATAGTTTATGGAGCTCCATAAAGCTTTCACCAGAAACATTCCAGTGGAATTTCCGTGTTTTTACATACAGCATCATTTCGTTGGATAAAAGCGAAGAGAGTTGTATCACACTTTTATGCAAATTTTTTTCTGAAATACCGATTTCCAGTTTCATGATTATCTTTTTATACTTAGGTTATCGTGTAAGGTAGGCTTATGTGATGTATATAGTGTTATAGTGTTCTCATAAAAGATTACATAATTCTTTCCTGTTTTGCAGGATTGATTTCAAAATAATAAATAGGTAAAGTAGTAGTAATGCTGCTGCCGGGTATGCAGAATATCTGGGGATGCACTTATAATGGGTGTATTCGCTCTACCTGGTGAAATGAAAGCTATTATTATATTCAATAATAGTATGCAGCACTTTTAGCCGGTCAACTATTTTATTACGCAGTGTAATATCCGGGAATCTTACTTTTTGTACCGCAAGCAATGCATTTTCATAGTTGATCACCGCCGCTTCCAGTTGCCCGCTGTTTTCATTACGGAGGGCCTCCACGTACAAGGCAACCGGGACATTCTTTTTCCCGGCGAGATAAAGCCTGATCGAAAACAGGATGATCAGTAGTATCACAGGAATGAAAAGATAGTAAAATGATGTCATAAGCCGGGTTTAAGCGGAAGCAACATTAAATTTAGTGCCTGCTGGTAAGGAAACTGTTATATCAAAACAACCTGCATTTATATCATTCACATATCTTCCAGCATGGTACGCCTTTTATCCCGTAGTTGTTTGAAGTGAGAAGGTGTAAGCCCGGTCACTTTCTTAAATTGAGCCGAAAGATGTGCCACACTGCTATAGTGCATATGATATGCTATCTCGGTCAGGTTCAATTCGTCATAGACCAGCAATTCTTTGACCCTTTCAATTTTATGAGCGATATAGAATTTTTCAATAGTGGTGCCCTGTACTTCAGAAAAAAGATTGGCAAGATAGGTGTAGTTATGGTTAAGCTGCTGGCTTAAAAAATCAGATAAGTTAATAGTCAATGGCTCTTCAGAATAATGTACCAGCTCAATAATTACATTCTTTATTTTCTGGATCAGCACACTTTTCTTATCATCCATGAGTTCCAGACCCGACTTAAGCAGAGCAGTTTTTAGTTTTTCATGCAGTTCCTGGGGAATATTTTCTTTAATATCGGCTTCGCCTAACTCCACGGAGGTATAATTAATCCCAAGTTTGGTCAATTCATCCTTGACCACCATTTTGCAGCGGATGCAAACCATATTTTTAATGTATAATTTCAAAGGACTTTTTTAGTAAGTGTGTCAGGCTTAGCGAAAGGAAAGTGATGGTGTCGTGGATGTTTGGTATGACACTGGCTTAGTGAAAGTAGGTTTAATTAACCGGATTCCGGGTTGCTATTTCATTAATCATACTCAAAGGAGTGTAAAAGTGGGCTACCTTCTTTTTGATGTGTGAATTATATAACATTTGTACAGAGTCCTGTAATGCTTTAGTAGTTAAAGCTTCTCATCTTTATACAGCAATCAAAAATGTCCTGGTAAGGGACTGAACTCACCAGGGCTACTACAATCATCTTAAAACCCAGATAATGACAATCTCAAAAATCATTCGCACAACTTCTCTTTTTGTGTTGATGGCTATTTCTTTACCAGCCACCGCGACAACAATTGTTCCGGAAACTGCTACGTTAAAAGACCCTGTTAAAACAGAAAATGTAAGAGTGCAGCAATTGACCCAGCGACTGGAAGAGATCAGGAGTATGGATAAATCGGGGCTGACCAGGATGGAGAAGAAGAATATGCGTAAGGAAGTAAGGGAAATGAAGAAAGAAATGAAAGCCCTTAGTGGTGGTATTTATCTTTCAGTGGGAGCCATTATCATTGTTATTTTGTTATTGATTCTTCTTCTTTAACAGGAGACTTAAAATATTAACCTGGACGGTTCAGAAGGGAGGTGATTTGAGATTTTCTTTATACCGCAGTTCGCTGCCAGATTGAACACAAAACACTGATTAACCATGAATCCTCCCTTCTATCATATCCACCAGCAACCGCTAGTGGTTTTTTATGCACTCATCAGTTTAAAGGAAGCAGACAGACTACATCCATAACCCGGCGTTGATTTTATCTTCATGTCCCCGTTGTAAACCTGCAGGCGGCTTTGTATATTTCTTAAACCAATCCCTGTTTTGATCTGGGTTGTATCAAAACCTTTCCCATTGTCTTTGATGCTGATTTCAATGTTGTTGTTTTCAGCAATCGCTAACCTGACTACTACTTGACTTGCCTCAGCATATTTGATGATATTATTGAATTGTTCCTGTACGATACGATAGATCATCAGTTTTTGTTCAGCGCAAAGCTTTGATTCGTCAAACCGGGCTGTTACTAATGTGAAATGCACTGATTTTACCCTGTTTATATTCGCAGCCAGCCGGTCAATTGATTCAGGCAGCGTTTCTTTATTGAAGGAAGGAGTTTTTATATTAGCAGAGAGCTGTCTTATTTCATGAATACTTTCCATGATCAGTTTCTTTACTTCCGGGGCCATTGTTTTTGCATGTTCCTCATTGGAACAAATATCGGAAGTGTAAAGATTGGCTACAGAGAGTATCTGGCAGACATTATCATGTAATTCTTCTGCCCAGCGGTTTCTTTCTATTTCCTGTGCCCTGATGATGGAGGCAGCAAGAGTGCGTTTATGTTTTAACTGTTGCCCGGCGTATTCATTTTGGAGCCTGCGCAGATCACTTACATCCTGTATGGCACCTATCAGCTGCACCGGTTGGCTGGTTTCCTTATCCCTGATGATATAAGCATTGCTGATAACTGAGTAGTATTTCCCATCTGTGCCCAACAGCCTGAATTCTGTTTGCCAGGTTTGTTTAGGGGAATTTACAATCTCAGTAAATTCAGCGACCTGCTTCTGTAGATCTTCCGGGTGAATCCGGGTTTGATATACTTCCCAGAAATTACTGATAGTATTACCAATGGAAGGGAAGAAAAATTTCATTTTATCATTGAGAATGGCTTTTTCTTCTTTAAAATTATAATCTATAACGCCTTCCCGGGCCATTTCATTCAGTACGGTGAATTTTCTTTCTATAGTTTCTTTTTGTTCATATGATTTATGGATGCCGGTATAAAGCTTCCTGCTCAGTAGAAAAAGTAAAGTGGCAGAAAGGAATACAAAAAAAATCCCTTTTATAACCTGGATATTTTCAAACGTCAGGTAATGGTGATCTGGATGGGAGAGTTTAGCTGCAATGCTGTCACTCCATATGATCCAGGATATACTCAGGATAAGATAACTAAGAGTGAGCCATGCTGCCGGTGATAAGCGGGGCAGTGTAGCCGGGGAAAGTACAGGCAGAAAGGGTTTCTTTTCCATCGTAAGTGGTTGAGGGCTAAAAGTAGCCTTCGCTATCCCATTTGGTTATGACTTTAGTTACATAACCGGGTGAGATGGCTCAAATAAGGTTTTATTAAGTAAGGGTTAATACTGATGTTATTAAGTATGATCAATTTTCTGCTGTTGTCTTGTTTAGTAATTCCTATGGCCGAAGTATGGATTTTAATGATCCCTGCTTCTAATGAACTATTATGAGGTTATTTAGTCTTGTTGCCATGTTACCCGTATTGTTTAGTTGCAGTAACAAAGGAGATACAGCCGGTAAATTACATGATGAACTTTTGATTAAACAGTATAAAACTATAAATGATATACCAGCTCCGGCCGGGTACCAGCGTCTGAAAACCAGTTCCGGTTCTTTTGGAGAATGGTTACGAAATATCCCTTTGAAAAAAAGTAA
>CADEDV010000002.1:159949-199366 GCA_902826165.1 uncultured Bacteroidota bacterium | reverse complement strand
TGGTGCGGATCAGCTTCCCTGGAAAGACAATTGAAGCCATTGAATGATCAACGCTTAATAGAGCCGGGAGATGTTTTTATTAAAGGAGGGTTCCCGGGCCATGCTATGATCGTGGTGGATGTTGCGGTCAACAGTCACGGGCAAAGGCTATTTATGCTGGCACAAAGTTATATGCCGGCCCAGGATATTCATATCGTCAATAACCCACTCGAAAAGGAAATAAGCCCCTGGTATTCGCTCAATGACACCATCATCACCCCGGAATGGATTTTTTACCGATCTCAATTAAGAAAATGGTAAGAGATGCCAGGCTTTGGTGTTATTAGTTTTTTTTGGAATTCATCAATACTTGTCGTACACTTATAGTCTAAACTAATACTACATGAGCATCAAAAAACCAACATCTGCATTCCGCCTTTTTTTTGCCGCTTTATTTCTTTCAGCAGCAATTACCGCTTGTAATGACGACAAGAAGGAAGAAAAGAAAGCGGAGCCCCCTGCTGCCACTGAAACCGCACCGGCAGTAACAGATTCTGCGGCACAAGCAATGGATAGTATTCCCGCAGACACTAAACCGGTTAAGACAACCGATTAAGACTTCGGCCTGATATTTTGTTCACCCGCCACTCTCATTTCTTTTTAATGATAGGAGGCGGGTTTTCTTTTGCAACAGTAGTTGCAGCATCAGGTTCTTTTACCTTTTCAGCATGATGAAGTTTATGGTGGTGATGACTCAGTTTATGGATCATCCAATGTTCCAGCCGGTGATGTGCAGGAATTAATATAGCTGCAATGCCCACAAAGATGAGGATCTCGTAAACGGGGGTATGATGGGTTAACTCGGCAACAGTGGGGTGCAACAGCAGGGTAAGGTATTCAAATAAGAAAAGAAGGGACAGCACACCCAGCAAGCGGATGACCTTGATATGGATCCTGATCCGGTTCAATAAAAGAGTGAGCAGGAAAAAACCAGGAATGAAGATAGCGATCAGCAACATCTGCATTTGCTGAAACCGTTTCTTTTGTTCCTGTCTTTTCGTTTCTGCAAGTTCCAGTTGCCTGAACTGTTCATCACTGGAAATAAGTTGTAACTCCCGCACCTTACTTTTACTATTGAGTGAATCATTGAGGTCATGCACCTGTGTTACGTAGGAAAAAGCACTGTCAATTCTTTTTATTTCCCGGTAATGCTCCGACAGAAATTCTGCTGCCTTAAGTTCTTCAGTAAGGAATCCAACTTTTTTTGAAATGGAAAGTGACAGGTTTGCGTAATGGCTGACAGAATCAGGTTTACCCAGCTGTTTATATAAGTTAGCCAGCCCTAATGTAGCTTCACACAATACCTCGTCATCATTAGCTGCTTTCAGGTAAGAAATAGCTGTTTGATAGTTGGTCAGTGATAGCGGGTAGTTACCGAGTTTAAGGTAGGCATGACCAAGGCCTGTCATGGATGTCCCGATCTGGTCATCATCTTTCCCCTTCATTGCTAATTCAAGTGAACGGTTAAAATAATGATAGGCGGAGTCTATGATATCAATGCGGCGGTAGGTATCACCCAGGTTCAGGGCAATATAGTATTTCATGTCCTGCACATCATGGAGATTGACAACAGAATCAGCTTTTAGAATATACTCCAATGCTTTCCGGTAATCTTCCTGTAAAACGTAAACAATACCGATGTTTTGCAGTACACTGGACAGGTTCCTGGGCTTGTTTCTTTTTTCTTCGAGTTTTAATTTCTGGATATAGAGCTCCAGGGCACGGGGATAGTTACCAAATTTCAGGAATGTGTTGGCTAATACGCCAAGTGCCCTTGATTCCCCTTCCAGGTAATTGATATTTTTAGAAAGATAAAGCGATTGTTGTGATAGAAATAAAGCAGTGTCCGGATTATAAACGTTGATAGCACTGGCCAGTTGCCACATCAGCGAAGCCCTGGTGCTATCCACTTTTTCAAAGGTCAGTAAGCGGCGAAGGCTGTCTGCTTTCTCTTTTTGAGAAAATCCCTGTAGCATAAGAAGCAATAAACAGGGCAGCAGGAAATATTTTTTTACCGGATTCCGGCCTGAAAAAAATGAAACAGTCATTGGGATTGCAGTTGGTGGTTAGTAAGCTTATCGAATTTAATCATAATAAATGAATTTTTGTGGCATGTTGCCGGAATCAGAAAAGCTGTTAATCCGGCTGGACTGTACAGTTCTTTCAATTATCTTAGTTGCTGAATTATCTTAAACATGAACTATTTCCGTTGCAAGGCATTTTGCATAGTCCTTATATTATTTTGCCTGGCTTCTGCTTCGCTACAAGGGCAGAAAAACTACAAGGCTGATAAAAAATTACAACAGGAGTTTAAGGACAACTTTGTAAAGGCTGTATCTCAATACAAATTACTGGGAGCAAATCGCCCAGCCGGGAAATTTCCCAAAACATGGTTTCCTGCCACCGGAAAGTATGAATGGAGTAATTCCGGTTGGTGGTGCAGTGGTTTTTATCCCGGAAGCTTATTATATCTCTATGAGCAAACAGGAGATACCGCCTTATATAAGGAAGCAATGATCATGCTAGCCGAACTGGAAAAGGAAAAAAACAACACGGGTACACATGATCTTGGTTTTATGATGTATTGCAGTTTTGGGAATGCTAACCGCATGGCCCCACTACCCGGGTACAATGATATTTTACTGACCAGTGCCCGTTCCCTGGCTACACGGTTCAATGCGAAAACAGGTTGTATCCGCTCCTGGGATTCCAAAGGCTCTGATTTTTTAGTGATCATCGACAATATGATGAACCTTGAACTGTTGTTCTGGGCCACCCGATTTTCCGGGGATTCCTCTTTTTATAAACTGGCAATTACCCATGCCAATACAACTATGAAAAATCATTTTCGTCCCGACCATAGTTCTTATCATGTATTGAATTATGATACTGCCACAGGGATGGTTAAACAAAAAAGAACAGCGCAGGGTGCAGCGGATGAATCGGCATGGGCAAGGGGACAGGCCTGGGGTTTATATGGGTTTACCGTTATGTACCGGGAAACAAAAGATAGGAAATACCTGGAACAGGCCAACCATATTGCCAATTTTATACTTCGCCATCCGAGCCTTCCGGCGGATAAGATACCCTTTTGGGATTTTAATGCACCCGGTATTCCTGCTGTATTACGGGATGCTTCAGCAGCTGCTATTACGGCTTCCGCACTCATTGAATTGAGTGAGTATACGGATCCAAAAAAAGCAGTTTCCTATTTGAAAGCGGCTGCTGTTATTTTAAAAACATTATCAGGAAACTCATACAAGGCTAACCCGGGAACAAACGGCGGGTTTCTCCTGCAGCATGGAGTAGGTCATCTGCCAGCCGGTACAGAAGTAGATGTGCCGCTGACCTATGCAGATTATTATTTTATCGAAGCGATGATCCGATATAATAAACTCAGGTAAGGGGTATCAGATACCGGCAAGGTATTGCTTCTCGATATATTCTACAACGCTTGAGAGATTTTTCGTTTGTTCAAAAACGGCGAGCTGGCGATCGGCACCGGTTCCCTGTTCCAGCATTTTATGTACATAAGCAAGGCGGTGACGACTGCCCAGGTGATCCAATACCGGATCAACAAAATCAAGCAGCTCATAGATCAGAGCCCTTGTATTCACTTCTTCTTCTTTCCCGAAATCGATCAGGTAGCCATCAATACCATAGCGGCTGGCCCTCCATTTATTTTCGTTGAGTAATGGTCTCGGGTATTGAATAAAATTCAGGTTCTTGCTGCGCAGCATATAGATCCGGGCACAGATTGCCTGGAACAAAGCAGCAATTGCAATGGTTTCATCAACCGTCATCGGCACATCACAAATACGGAACTCCACCGTATTAAAGAAAGGATGAACCCTCAGGTCCCACCAGATCTTTTTTGCATTATCAATGCAATTGGTTTTGATCAGCAGCTTCACATAATTATCATACGCCTCGATACTTTCAAATGCTTCAGGTATTCCGGTACGGGGAAATTTATCAAATACCTTGGTGCGGAAAGATTTGTAGCCTGTCATTCTTCCTTCCCAGAAAGGGGAGTTGGTACTTAATGCATATACGTGGGGTAAGAAGTACCTGGTGGAGTTTGCAATATGGTTAGCCATTTCCCGGTTCTCCATACCTACATGCACATGCAGCCCGAAAATGAGATTACTTCTTGCTGCTTCCTGTAATTCGTTGACGATCTCACTATACCGGACATGGTCGGTGATGAGCTGGCTTTCCCAGTGACTGAAAGGGTGGGTGCCGGATGCACCCATTGCAAAACCCAGGTCGCCGGCAATGCCGGATATAGTTTTACGTAAGGTAGCCACATCCGTATAAGCCTCATCAATATCGGCGCAGATATCCGTACCCACTTCCACTACGGCCTGGTGCATTTCTGCTTTCACTTTGTCCTTGATCACTTTCTGTCCTTCATGAACGATCTTTTGTTCATGACTTTTGAGCTCATGGGTAGCAGGATCAAGCACCATGTATTCTTCTTCAACTCCGAGGGTAAAACTTTTATAGTTCAGGGTCATACATTAATTTGAAATTGGTAATTGTCTTTTAGATCAAAGGCATTTTGGTGCTGCTTCTTTTTACATATTCACCCCAGGTAAGGTTATCAGCACCTTCCGCATTACTCATTGCTTTTTCAATAGCATAATTAGCGGCTGTTTCCACCACCCATTCAAAATTCTCTTCTCCCACACTGGTTCTTTCTGCATCCGGGGCCGGGTTGCAGAAGTCAATGGCATAAGGGACGCCGTCACGAACCGCTAATTCCACGGTATTAAAATCATAGCCAAGATACTTGTTGATACGAAGTACAATATCCGTCATCTGTTGCAGGCGTTCTGCAGAAGGTTTAAAATCGGCTACATAGCGAAGGTGATGCGGGTTGCGGGGCTCATACGACATGATGCGTACATATTTGCCGCCGATGCAATAACAACGATAGTATTCAGTGAAAACGATCTCTTCCTGCAACAGCATTACTAACTGGCCCGTTTCGCTGTGTTTTTGAAAAAATTCTTCTGCACTATTGAGTTTGTAAACATGTTTCCAGCCACCACCTGCAAATGGTTTCATATACGCCGGAAAACCAACATATTTAAAAATTGAATCCCAGTCCAGTGGGAAAGCCAAATTGCTGAAGGATTCATCCGAAGTATCATCCGGCAGATCTCTTGAAGGCAGGATAGCTGTTTTTGGAACAGGCACATCCACTTTTGTCATCAGGCAGTTATTGAAATATTTATCATCCGCACTCCACCAAAAGGGATTATTGATAACAGCGGTGCCTGTAACAGCAGCATTCTTCAGCCAGGTACGATAAAACGGTACATCCTGTGAGATACGGTCTATGATCACACTATAGCCACTGTGAACGCCCTGCATGGCCTTATCAATACGGACAGGCTCTGCTATAATACCTGGTACGTTTTTACTGTTGACTCTTGCTACAAAGGCTTCGGGGAATGAACGTTCCTTGCCATGGAGGATTCCTATTTTCTTCATAAACTGTTTTTAGTTGATTGGTTAATGATGCAGGCCTTGCAGTGGAAATAAAAACCGGAACCAGTGCAGCTGTTACCAAATTTATTTTTTCGTCATCAAATTAACAAATTAACCAACTGCTTTTATGGGGTTGTGGAAGATTGTTTCAAAAAGCGGCTATTATTATTAAATCCTTATTTTTGAAACCATGCGTATGACGAAAGTATCGGGTGTCCTGGTAGAAAATGCGGTTATAAAGTCCCGGAAACTGGACAGGGAGGTGAAAATTGATTTTTATTTGCCCCTTAACGTAGTCGACCCTTCCCAAATGAGTTTATTGCTGATCAATGACGGCCAGAATATGGAGGAGCTGGGTTTTGAACCCCTCCTGGAGAAATTATATGCCGATGAGGCCATAGAGCCCCTGCTTTGTGGGGCTATTCATTGTGGTGAAGACAGGAAAATGGAATATGGTGTGGCCGGGGAGCCCGATTATCTTGGCCGGGGAGCAAAAGCTGCTGCATATACCGATTTTATTTTTGAGGAATTGCTTCCCTATATCAAAACAACCTACCGGCTGTCTTCATTCAAAGAAAAAGCATTTGCGGGGTTTTCGCTGGGAGGCCTTAGTGCACTCGACATTGTATGGAACCATCCTTCAGTATTTAAGAAAACAGGCGTATTCTCAGCTTCATTATGGTGGAGAAGTATTGACCAGACCGAAAAAGAGTATGACGATGATAAACACCGGATCATTCACCAGCAAATACGGAAAGGCGATTTTTATCCGGGTTTGAAATTCTTCCTGCAATGCGGAAATAAAGATGAAACCATGGATCGCAACCATAATGGCGTTATTGATTCGATTGACGATACTTTAGACCTGATCAAAGAACTGGTTAAAAAGGGATACGATAAAGAAAAAGATATTCAATATCTCGAAATGCCGGAGGGCCGCCATGATGTTGCCACCTGGGGATTAGCCATGCCTGAATTTTTGAAATGGGGTTGGGGTAAGAAGTAAGAATTTTAGTCGAAGTAATTATAATAAAAAACCCGGTCATTGACCGGGTTTTTCTATTCAGTAAACTACCGCTTAGTTGTTAAAGATATAACGGATACCAAACTGCATAAAGTAAGTAGAAGCTGTGCTTACCACATCTCTGAATGTGCTGGTAATGATATTGCCCCTGTCTGTTGCTAACCGGAAAGTTGGTCGGGTAGTTCCACCCGGAGTCAATGAAGCCACGTTTTGCGGTACCAGGATTGAACTGGCATTGATCGCTTTTACACGGCCCCAGCTTGGATTCAGCAGGTTACCGAAGTTGAATATATCAACACTGAATTGTATAGTGTTACGGTTCTTGCCAACATTGGTAAACAGGTCCTGAACGAATTTAACATCTACCTGGTTTCTCCACGGAGTTTGAGCCCCGTTTCTTTCAGCGTATTGCCCTTTATGAGCTCTCAGGTATTTATCCTGTTCTATATAAGCAAAGAAGAGGTCGCTTTGTTGTTGTGCAGAATAGCTGACCCCATTTACTGTTTGTGCAACAAAGTCGATTTCTGATGCATTTTTGGGAATATAGATAAGGTCGAAATTGGTACCGTCCCTGTTGAAGTCAGAAGAATAAGTGTAAGAGAAACGACCCTGGATACCACCTTCATAAACTAAGGAGAAAGTAGTAGCAAGATGTTTGAAATATTCTTTCCTGTAAGAGAAGGTGGCAATCACCCTGTCAGGCTGAACAAAACCGGCATAACCTAAAGTAGGGAAGTTAGATCCGTTTACATTAGCCGTACCCTGCCAGGCAGAAAGGGGCTGGTCACCGCCACCGTCAAACAGGTTATCCGCCATTGATTTGGTATATGCTAATGAGGCAAAGAAGCCACCGCGGAATTGTTTCTGTAATTGTGCTGTTAAGGAGAAATAATAGCCTTTGCTGCCATTGTCGATTACGATTGTATTGAAAGCTCCTGTTCCGGTGGGGCTGGCCTGTCCTGCATTAGTCAGGGCATTAATGAATTTCTGGTTATTTGCACTGGGATAGATCATCCTCTTGTCGGGATAGCCAGCCACATTTAAAGCAGCAGGGGCTACCAGGTTAGGGTTTCTGAATAAAGCTGTATTAAGATCTTTATTATAGATAGCTTCAATGGTTCCAACGATGCCGCCTGGTAACCTTGTATCCATCGCAAGGCTTGTTTTCCATGTTTGCGGTATTTTAAAGTCAGGATCCATTGCACTGATCGTACTTGGAATAACAGTTCCTGCTGCAGGTACTGTTGTAGGTCTGTAAGCAGCAGGGTTAGGGTTAAACGGACCAGGGGTATTGCCCTGGCCTACAAATGTCTGTGTTACCTGGAGCATACCGGCATCACCTGACTGGCTTACGATCCAAACAAATGGAATGCGGCCGGTGAAGATTCCTGTACCACCGCGGAACTGGAGTGAACGGTCTCCGTAAAGATCCCAGTTAAAACCAAACCGGGGAGACCACATCAATCTTTTCTTAGGCAGTGTGCCGGTGTTGATTTTTTCACCATTAGCAAAAGTCAGAGCTGCTACTAAGGGGTGTGTCTGGATTTCATCTACATCAGGATAGCCAGGCTGGTCCAAACGAAGACCAAATGTGAGGCGTAAATTTTTATTTACTGCAATCTCATCTTGTCCGTATGCAGATAATTGTGCAAACTTAAAGCTTGGGAATGCCTGTGCAAATCCGGGAGCCAATGAGTAAGTAATAGCAAAATCCCTTGGGTTTACTCCATTTACAAAATCATCCCATGAATTAAATGTATAATAGCTGGTACCGAACCGCTGGAAACCGTTAATTGTTTCGCTCAGGTCAGCCTGTAAACCTACTGTCCAGTTATGCTTACCTACATTCCAACTCAGGTTATCAACAATAGAATACATTTTTACTTTCCGCAGGTTACCAAAAGTGAAAGGCTCATACCCAAAAGATGTAAAAGGAGTACCATCCTTCAGGATATCCACAAAAGGAAATATCTGGCTTGGCGATTCACGGGAATCATTCTGGTAAGTATAGGTACCACGGAGTGTATTGGATAGTCTGCCAAAATTTGAATTCAACTCAGTAGCAAACGAGTAAAAATTTGCCCCTTGGAAATAGTTGGAATTTTTAAACCACATGGCATTTATATCGTTACGACCTGCTCCTGTTGCATAACCAGTAAGAGGAGAGCGGGAGCCACTCACGGGGCTGGGGTTTCCCCCTTCTACCTGGCTGTAACGAAAATTGATCTTATGCTTATTGCTGATATTCCAGTCAAGACGGGCCATGATCTTGGTCCTTTCCTCATTCAGGGCATAATTCTCATATCCATCCGTTACATATCCATATGTATTGAACAAATAGTCGCTGATGGCAGCGAGTTCGGTTGCCAGTGGTCTTGCTACGTTTGGATTGGCAGCACCAAAGGGAGCAGTTGGTGTAGCGGCACTTCTGGATTGAATAGTTCTTGGCTGTGTTTCTTTTTCATAGTTCATAAAGAAGAACAACTTATTCTTGATGATCGGGCCACCAATCCTGATACCAAACTGGTCATATTCTTCAACCGGGCGGATAAAGGTTGTTTTATCAACTTTATCACCTCTTTGTTTTTCTGTTCTGAAATATTTATAAACTGATCCCGAGAATTTATTAGTTCCGGAACGGGTTACAGCGTTGATAGCACTACCGATAAAACCGGATTGACGGATATCATACGGAGTGATATTCACGGAAATTTCTTCTAATGCATCCAGGGAAATCGGGGAACCATTGGCAGGCAGGTTAGTACCAATACCAAAGCTGTTATTGAAGTCAGCTCCATCAATAGTAAAGTTATTCTGGCGGTAGTTACCACCACCCACCGAAGAACCGTTGGATTGTGGAGTAGCCCTTGTCAGGTCATTCACACTTCTGCTGATACTGGGCAAACGTTCGATCTGCACTTTACCGATGTTAGTAACTGCGCCATTCCTGTTGGCATTCAGTATGGCGTTCCGGCGGCCGGTTGTGGTTAATACTACATTGGCTAATTCACCAGTGCCACTTTTCAATGTAATAGTAAAAAGGGAAGGCTCTGCCAGTTTCAGGTACACTTCATCTTGTTTATCTGTCACAAAACCGACAAAACTGATCTCGATGGTATAAGGACCACCAACCCGCATGTTATTAATTGTAAACTGGCCACCAGCACGGGATGTAGTGGCATATTTAGTGCCCGTAGGCTGGTGTATGGCCGTAACCGTTGCTCCTGCCAGTGGCTCGTCGTTGACACCTTTAACGGTACCTGTAATACTGGAGGTAGTTATCTGTGCCTTCACGATAAAAGGCGTAAGCAACAAAAGGAGAACGATCAGAGGCGTAATTCTCTTAAGCATAAAGATTTAGTTTTCGGTTGCAAAGAAAGGGAATATTCCAAAATTAAATATAGACAAATATTAACAAATTGTCTTTCAGTATAAAGCTTTTGTAAAGACAGCCGGTTTGGCTCCGGCGCTGCCTTGAAAGAAGGGGTATTTCCGCCGGCTTTTGTTCCTAACTTTGCCTCAAATTTGACCCCATATGTTTGACAGGATTGAAGATGCTATTAAAGATATACAGGAAGGAAAACTGGTGATCGTGGTGGATGATGAGGACCGGGAAAATGAAGGCGATTTTATTACAGCTGCCCGGAATGTGACCCCTGATGTGGTCAATTTTATGACCAAACACGGACGGGGCCTGATCTGCGCCACTTTGCCCGAAGACCGGTGTGACGAACTGGGGCTTGAACTGATGGTAAATAATAATACCGCCCTGCACGAAACCGCATTTACCGTTTCCGTTGACCTGCTGGGGCATGGCTGCACCACGGGTATCTCTGCCCACGACAGGGCAAAAACGCTACAGGCTTTGATTGATCAGGCTACCCAACCATCTGACCTGGGTCGTCCCGGGCATATTTTCCCACTCCGGGCTAAAAAAGGCGGAGTACTAAGAAGGGCGGGACACACTGAAGCGGCCGTTGACCTGGCCCGGTTGGCTGGTTTTGAGCCCGGGGGTGTGCTTGTTGAAATAATGAATGATGATGGCAGCATGGCCAGGTTGCCCGAATTAATCGAAGTGGCTAAGAAATTTGATTTTAAACTGATCTCTATTAAAGACCTGATCGAATATCGGATTAAGATCGATTCATTGGTGGAGGAAGTGGTGCGGGTGGATATGCCTACCAAGTATGGTCATTTTAAGCTGGTGGCTTTCCGGGAAAAAAACTCGACCAACGAACACCTTGCTTTATTGAAAGGAGAATGGCAAAAAGATGAACCCGTCTTAGTAAGGGTTCACTCTTCTTGTTTCACCGGTGATATTCTCGGTTCTCTTCGTTGCGATTGCGGGGAGCAATTACAAAAAGCCATGCAGCAGGTGGAGAAAGAAGGTAAGGGAGCTATATTATATATGAACCAGGAGGGCCGGGGGATTGGCCTCTTGAATAAACTAAAAGCCTACCAGTTGCAGGAGCAGGGTATGGATACCGTGGAAGCCAATTTGCATTTAGGTTTCCAGATGGACCAGCGGGATTATGGGATAGGTGCACAAATGCTGCGATACCTGGGTATTACCAAACTCCGGCTGATGAGTAATAACCCGAAGAAAAGAGTGGGTTTGATTGGCTATGGATTGGAGATCGTGGAAAATATTCCTATCGAAGCTTACCCTAATCCCTACAATGAAAAATACCTGGAGACAAAAAAGAACAAAATGGGACACGAGATATTAGGAGATCATTGATCAGCCTTCCGTCTTGTTGTTTTCCTTCGGTTTATCAGCTTCCGGTACTGTAGCTGGTTTTGCCTCTTTGGGAGCAGGGTTCTTCTTTTTAAAGAGATGATCAAATTCCCTTCTGAAAGATATATTCGCTCCTGACCGTTTATTTTTGGCAGCACCGGTGCTGGTGGTAGCCAAATCATCAATATTCTGGCGATAGAAAATACTGGCTCTTACTGTACCCGTTTGGTTGAATAACCATTCAATCGTTACATCCGGAAGGAATTGTACCGTTTGCTGAATATTCGATTGCAATGGAACATCAAACGTACTTCCCAGTGTAATAAAAAGCCGGTCCTTAAATAAGGAGATAGGTACATTGACTCCAAAATTTCCCTGGTTCAATCCAAAGCCGCTGCTGCTGCCACCACTTAACAAATTCCTGTTATACAACGACCCGCTGAAGTTAACACTGATATTGTCTGTTTTCAGAATCCTGGATATCTCACTGTTCAGTTTTTTATTGATCACATTAAAGAACATACCCGACAAACTGGAAATAGCGGTATACGTAAATTCATTCACCGCACTTCCGATACCGGTTGATGAAGTTGTAGAGTTTTCCAACGGTGCAAAACTGTTTAGTGTAACCAAATAAGCCACCTGCCTGATCACCTCCGTTTCATTCTTTTCCATTTGTTCCACATTCAGCGAAATGGAAGGATCTGTTTTGGCTTTACTGTTAGCAGGAAAATCGAGGCTCAGTTTGAATTTTGGTTTAAACAACGGGCCGGTAAGATTGGCGATCACATATACATCTTCCCGGTATTTGGATATCGACTGGTCGAGATTTAATGCACTGACCAGCGGGGAGAAACTTACTTTGCTGGCAGTATACTGGGCGTCAAACTGTATCTGTGCATTATACGGGTCGCCGTTAAACGTGATATAGTTATCGCCGCCTTCTTTCAGCTCAAATTGTTTTTTGAAAAGAGATTGGAATGTAAACAGGTAATTTCCTTTACTGATGTCGAAGCGGCCTCTCATCGTCAGTGGTTCGCTGGTACCGGAACGGATATTCAGCGTACCCGTACCATTCCCTTTTATTTCATCACCGGTGATATCATCTATCTGCACTTTTACATTCACCATGGGGTTGGCAGTTACTTTTACATCATAGATGATATTACTGGCGCTGTTTCGTAAGCTGCTGTCATCCATTTCACGGCCATATTTTCTTTCTACCAGGAAATCGGCAATACCGGACTCCCGGCTTTTAGAAGGAGGAATGGTGATGTAACTGCTGTCCTTGTCTGATGCAACAGCATTAATAGCCATATACATATCACCTTGTGGTCCCACTAATGTAAAAGAACCGGTTCCTTTTACATTGCCATAGAATTGCTGGTTGTCACTATATGTTGTATTGAGTAGTTGTACGGGTTTGTTGAATTGCGGGTTGTTATTTAGTTTCTTTTGTGTGGATACATTAATATTATAGAACATGTTTTTAAATGAATTATGTTCTATTCCTCCTTCCACGTAAATAGGATTGCCGGTTACGGTGTCTTTTAATACAAAACCATCCAGTTTTATTTCATGCGGGGTAAGCTCAAGATCAGTGTCTTCGATCCGGTAAAAACATTGGGTGAAATTTATTTTCAGCCCTGCATCTTTCAATTTTCCTTTACCAGTAATGTCAAGATCAGTGAATGCACCCTGCAGGTCAACATTGCCGGTCAGGTAGCCTTGTATATCAGAAAAAATATTACCAAGAAAACGTTCCAATATACTCAACTGGAAGTTCCGTGGTTTCAGGGCTATCAGGTTGTTCTTCTGTTGCGCTTTTTCTCCGAGGAATAAATGAAGGTTGCCTTCCAGGTAATTTTCCTGGTTAGCGGTTTTGAATCTACTGGTCAGTTCTTTGGTTTTACTCTCATAAACGAGATCAGCGTTTATTTCGCCTAATGAATCATTATCCAGCCGCAGGTATTCTGTTTTTATATTGTCTGATGCCACCCGCATATTCTTGCCGGTCGGATCTTCCACTAACAAATTTCCGGACAACAACCCCTCCAGTCTCCCCTTTGGCATCACATAAGGAGACAGGTCGCCCAGGTTTACTTTTTTAAGGTCCACTATCAAATCATTCCAGCTTCCTTCTTTGGAAGGTTCAGTTCTCAGTTTGATCTCCTGGTCTCCTTCCCGCAACACCAATAACCCGCTGGCAGGCGTATTGCTGCGGAACTGCAGTTCCCCATTTTCATCAATGGTCCATGTTTTCCCATTCACCATGAAATCGGAAGGATTGAATTCAATCTTCACGCCGTCGTTATAGGTTCGTACCAACGCACTGATATTGGCTTTGTCCAATGTTTGGTTAGCTCCTGCGAAGATGTTTACCTGCGAAACGTCATTACTGCCACTGATCCGGAAAGTAGCTTGTGGCACACTGAGACTATCATTGATGTAGATATTTTTGGCCCCGCCGATCAATAGTAAACTGTCCAGTGTTCCTTTTGCAGTCAGTGTTACTTCGTTGAAATCCTGTTTGCCGTATTTGAAATAGGGAATGTCTGCCACCAGGTTCAACTGGCTTTGCTGCATATCCAGGTTGCCGGAGATATGGCTGTAATTAAAACCGGTTAGGCTTGAATCAATCAGTTTGATATAGTCTTCCACATAATTCGTGGTCAGGTCAAACGTAAAAGATTCATTGACCGGCATTTTTTTCGGCGCTTTGATATAAGCGGGATAATATTTATTTAAAAACAGCTGAACGGCATCCGGTAATTCAGCAATATTAAAATCACCGCTGATCGTGCCCTCAAATTCATTGGAGCTTGCCTTTAGTGTTTTGATATTATTGGCATAGGAAGAAGAAAGTGTCAGCGAATCAAAAGGCAGCCTGTTGCCGTCCCTGGTCAGTGAAGCTTCGGTTATTTTCGCAGTACCCAGAAAATTATCAATCGTACTACCGGTGAAGTCAAGATTGAATTTACCGGTAAATGCAAGATCGTCTTTCGTAAGGTTCAGGTTTTTGAGTTTTGCTTTTCTTACATCAGCCAGGAAATTGAAGACAGGTTTTTGGGAATTGAAGTCAATAATACCGTTCAGGGTCAGCTCTGCATTCTCGTCATTGATGGAAGCAGTCCCGTCAAACAATTTTTTATCGAGCTTACCTTTCTCAATGGCGATATTGTGATACCGGTAATTGTTATAATCAACAAAGCGGATATTCCCTTTTACTTCTGCATTACGGTATTTTTCGCTGAATCCCGTTCCTTTCACTACCCCTTCCATCGAAACTGCACCAATTTTTTTATCAGCAAGAAAAGTTCCCAATTGAAAATTATCGGTAGAAATATTACCGGAGTAGACGGGTTGCCCGCCTGCCGGTAATTTCATGTTCAGGTCACTTTTTACAATGCCAAGATTGGTGCGGATGGTGCCGTAGGTTACGAAGTCGCGGATGAAACCGGTGAAGCTACCAGTAAAGTTGACGTACTGTATCTTCTTCAGGTCAGGTACTGTTATTGTTCGTATGGCAGGAACAATCGTTACCGCATCAGTATAAGTAGTCCTGAAATCATTGGCTTTAAAATCAATAAAGGTCTGGTTAATATCAGGAAGGCCGGTGAGTGTGATATCCCCGTTTAAGAAAGTGCTGGTGCCTGCCTGGATGATCATATCACGGCCAACAAGCTCATCCACAGTTCCTCTTATTTTTCCACGCAATGCTATTTTCTTTTTCCAGTCGCTCATGTTGGGGGCAAAGAAAGCAATATCATCACTGTCTATGTAGGTGCCATCAAGATTAGCGGTCATTCTCACCTTATGAATGAAGTCGCCCATATCATTCATATCATCATAGGACATGCTGAAATAGTTACGGATCGTACTGCGGTTGGTTTGCAGATCAAGATTGGAAAACGCCATTCCCTTCGGCATCATCTTCATATCTGCTTCGATCTTTTTTATTTCCAGGCCGCTTCTTTCTTTAGCAGACAGTGTTAATTTGGAGAAGACAGTATCCCCGATAAATTTTGCATTGCTGATCTCACCATTGATCTCTGTAAAAAGGATATGCTTGCCGTCAAAATAGGCAAAAGGGTCCCTGCTGGTATTTTTATCCGACCGGAACGTGCCGTTCTCGATTTTAAGGTTGGCAATTTTAAATTCCATTCCACCCTGGTTCCAGCTAAGCCTTGCATCTTTATCAAGCCTAATTGCAGGAGTGGCACCGGCAACAGTGGAGGAATCTTTTGGCTTAAGGCCGGTATACCCTTTTTCAGTAAAAACAGGATCTTTTAATACGAGAGATTTGATATCGTAAGTACTGCCCGAAAGATTAAGATCGTTGGCCTCAAGTTTCATGGCACCCACACTGACTGTTAAATCCTGCCCCAGCCATTCATCTTTTTTAATAAAGAGTACATTCTTTAATTCCACCTGTTTCAGGTCAAACTGGATGCCTCCTTCCTTTTTTTTACTCCCGGTGGAAGGAGAGGAAAAATAATCAAACAGGAACTGTTGGCTCCATACTGAATCTTTGCGCTGAAATTTGACTACGGCGTTTTCAAGACCGATGTATTTGAATTCAGCTTTTTTCTTGAAAAAGAACCAATCAGTGATACGAACCTTTACATCACCGGCATATAATAAAGTGTCCTTTTGAAGGTCACGGATCAGCATACCTTCAAGGTGCATACTGTTGAAAAGAGAAAAATCAACCTGTTTGACGCTGACTTCTGTATCCAGGTCCCGGGAGAGACGTTTGGTTACCTGTTTTATGATCAGGTTCTGCCCCCATGGAGTTTGGACAAATATGTACAAGGCCACTAATAAAAGCAGCAGCGACAAGAAAAACCATTTTAGTATTTTTTTGAATCTCTTCAGATTCAGGAGTTTGAGTTGTAAAAATAGGCAATCGTACCCTTCAGGCAAATTCAATACCAACAATATATACAAATCACAAGCTTGCGGGTATGAACGGCATATTGAATTAAATTGCCACAAATTCACAACATGCGAAAACTGCTCATCATTGTTTGCCTTTTCATTATTAACAAAGCTTTAGCCCAGACAGCCGTTGTTCCACTGAAAGATAAGTTTGTGCTGGTCATCCATGGTGGTGCCGGCACGATCTTAAAAAGCCAGATGACCCCTGAAAAGGAGAAAGCTTACCAGGAAGCCTTGAATAAAGCACTTGAAACCGGGTATGCAATTCTGAAAGAAGGAGGCTCAGCCATGGATGCGGTGGAAGCGACTGTCAGAACCATGGAGGACAGCCCACTGTTTAATGCGGGTAAAGGAGCTGTATTCACCAATGAAGGAAAGAATGAACTGGACGCAGCCATAATGGATGGTAAAACACTGGCAGCGGGTTCGGTGGCAGGTGTGACGACTATCCGGAATCCCATAACTGCAGCCCGGGCAGTGATGGAAAAAAGCCCGCATGTGATGATGACCGGGAAAGGCGCTGAAAAATTTGCGCAGCAGCAGGGTATTGAGATCGTTGCTCCTTCTTATTTCTATACCGAAGAAAGATGGAAAGGATTGCAGAGGGCCAAAAGCGAAGATTCAACAAAGATGCAGCAGGATCATACAGATACAACAAAAGGAATCAGCAGTGGATTCAGTGAATTCTTTTACTCCCCTTTAGGGGTTGGGGGTAAATATGGGACAGTGGGAGCGGTTGCGCTGGATCGTCATGGAAACCTCGCCGCTGCTACCAGTACCGGCGGTATGACCAATAAAAAATTCGGCAGGGTGGGAGATGCGCCGATCATTGGCGCCGGCACTTATGCAAATAACGCCACGGTTGCAATCAGCGGCACCGGCTGGGGCGAATATTTTATTCGCCTGGTGATGGCCAAAAGCATCAGTGATATGATGGAGTTTGGCAAGATGAAACTGAAAACTGCTGCTGATGAAATGATCATGAAACGCTTACCGGCCCTTGGTGGTGATGGCGGACTGATCGCTGTGGATAAAAACGGAAATATTGCGATGCCGTTTTGTACCGAAGGAATGTACAGGGGCTATATTAAAAACGATGGGAAAAAAGAGGTCAGGATATACAAGGATTAATATTTGGTTTTTATTTCAATAGTTGTGGACTGACCTGCCGTATGCCTGAAGCTTGCTTTATTATAAGCGGGTGGACCCAATGCTCCCATCACATTATTGGAAAAGCCATAACCTTCTTTGGGAAGACCTAGCCAGGTTTTGTTCATCTTCGCATCATCATTCTCATCGTGCAGGATGGCAACAGCATAATTTCCGGCCGGTACGGAACTGAATTGTATAATTGCTTTTTTATTACTGATAGCTACTCTTTCTTTGCGAAAAGCCTTTTCTGCTTTATCCGGAAAACCTTCTCCTTCTTTGTAAAGGCTGATCAATACATGCCCTTTATCATTCCGGAGGTTAGTAATATTGATTGTTATACCATCTTCAGCAGGAGGAGTGAAGGCGGTGCACACACCTATGATCAAAAAAGAAATGACCGGGATTAATTTCATATCGTAAATAAACAACAAAAGACAGAAAAGGTTGGGGAGAGGTTGCAATTAAATTATTTCTAAAATGATGTAGCTTCATACTGATCGTTATTGTAAATTTTTAAAATCACTTCATGCGGAAACTTATTATCTCAGCTGCCATTATCACGGCCTTCATTTCTTTATCAGCCACTAACCAGCATAAAAAGGGCTGGGTCTCTTTGTTTGACGGCAAAACACTGGATGGCTGGAAAGTGGGAACCAATGCCTCCAGCTTTTCCGTGGTGGATGGTTCCATTATGGTGAATGGGAATGTGGCCCATCTTTTTTATGATGGCCCGGTGCAGCAGCATGACTTTAAAAATTTTGAATTCAAAGCCGATGTAATGACGATGCCGGGTTCTAATTCCGGTATTTATTTTCATACGCTGTACCAGGAAAGTTCCTGGCCGAAAAAAGGCTATGAAGTACAAGTGAATAATTCACATACCGACTGGCGGCGTACCGGCAGCTTATATGCCATACAGGATGTACGGGAAGTGTATGTGAAAGACAGTGTATGGTACACCGAAAGGATCAAGGTAAAAGGCAAACATATTTCGGTGTTCATCAACAATAAACAAGTGGTGGATTATACCGAACCGGAGGAAGTGAAGCGGGATAAAGGAATGGAAGGCCGGCTGATCAGCAGCGGTACCTTTGCCTTACAGGGCCATGACCCGAAAAGTAAAGTGTTCTACAAAAATATTATGGTGAAAGTGCTGCCTGATTAAGTACTGTTCGTTGTAATCGCTGCAAGCGATAGAATAGGGATTCGAAACTGGAAGTTTCGAATAGCGGTGGAATAAGGCTACCCAATTATTGTGGTTCTGTTTTAGCTTCGATTTTCTTGAGTAAGTGTACGTTGAATCCTATTATAAATCCAAAGAGAGAGAAAAAAGAAAATAGAGGTATAGGAAATACTAATGCATGCAATAATAAAAAACCTAACCCGCTTGCTAAAGACAATAAGGCCGAAATAATTAATCTGTTAGCTCGTTTCAAAAAAAATCCGCTAATCACACCAAAAAAAAGGGTTGTTCCATAGAAAATCCCGTTCAAATGCAGATAGAAGTCAATAATTGAGTCGTCTAACGATAAATTTGCTTGCTCTGGAATATTAACGTAAATAATGCCCCCGGCAATGCCCACCACTACTTGTAACACTATGAAAATCGACGCTATGTCTATTGAAGTCCTCAAAATTAAATGATCTTTCTAAATGGCAGCTAACGTTAGGGCTTTCTGCTGTGCTGGTATTCCATGATTCATAAGCCCGAATCTCTGCTGAGTAAAGTTAATACAGTTGATGTTATATTCTGTTGCTCGCCTTAATTCAGTCAGTCCGGACCGCAGCTGAAGATTTCTCATAGCGGTGTTTCGTTTAAACCATCATGTTGTCCGCTGTTCATTTTTCTTCTAAAGTTGAAATAATTGATATCATGGTGTCTAATCCTTCCCGACTTCGGGAATCAGCAGTCAATAGCAATCCATTCCTCCTGGCAGCGGCAAAAAAATAACCAGATTCATTGAGATAGATTTTCCATTCTATATTCTTGCCAAGTATGGGAGATTTTACCTTGTCAACTAATTTGTCGCCTTCATCAAGAAGACTGCCACCGATTGGCCTGCCATGTTCGATTTCGATAAAACCCGATGAACTTTTATATCTTATACTTGTGTCTGTCAAATAAACCCCATAGCCTAGTTGCCCTTCTTTCCCTCTCGCTTCATCTAAAAACATTGTTATTGGTAACCTAACATAATACTCCGACACCCCAAGTTTGTGCTCTTGCAAATCAGCATAAGCAGCAGGCTTTATTAAATTCAAGCTCGGGTTGTCACAAGAAGTAGTAGTCAAACAAAGAAGAATAACTAAACTAAGTAAAGAGATATTGAATAGTTGTCGCATAATAACTTGTCTAAGGAATAATGCTAGATAAATATATTACTATAAATGGCACAATCTTTATTTTGATAACTACTGTAACTGCCCTCTATTCATCTGCACTATATTCTCTAATCCTAAAAAATTACATCCTAGATCAGGGGTTGACTTGAATATTTGCAAAACTCCCTGACAAAGCAACGCTGTTGGTCAGTGTAGCCGAAAAATTTCCACTGATTTGGTTATTTGAATAGGCTGTAATTGTAACTGTCCCGGTAGCTGAGGGTACGGTAAACCCGAGATCATCAACGTATAGTATGGAGTTAGGACTTGTGGCCAAATTGTAGGAACCTGTACTAAATGAGGATAAGGCTATCGTCGGGCCCGTACCCGGAGAGTTTTGCTGAGTACCGGTGCCGCCCATTATAACAGGAGTTAGACTCCAAGTCAGGTAGGCTCCTTTAAAGTTAGCCGTGTAGCTGGCTGTGCCGTATATCCAGGTGAAACTGCTGTTAGCCGTATTGTCACCTGATTTGTTACAGGAAGAAATGCTGAAAATTCCAATAACGGTTAATACTATAAGGCTAATGAAGCTGGAAATCGTTGTCTTCATGATTTATTTGCGGGTTAGTGGTTGAATTTTGCCTGGTGGTATATGCCGGTTTTAGTTGCTGGCAGATTTAATTGATAAAAGATTATCCTAACGAATTATAATAATTTTTATAATCCATGTAAAGTCTCAACAGCTTCTCTGGCATCACTTTTTTCATTTCAATTCCTCTTTTATAGTCATCGTACCCAAGAAGGGCTTCGCAGTAAGAAACGTTAAGAGCATTTTCGAGGTCAGGTGTTATTGCTTCTAAATGGGTTTCAATAAAGCCGAAACACTTCTTCAGTTCTTCGATATTTTTTTGTTCAATCTGTTCAATAGAGTATGTCGCAAATCGGCCCATTTTATAATGATCCTCATCTTCTGAATTAAATTCAGCTGCAATTTTTGGGAATTGAACTAATAATTCAGAAAAGAAGTTATCAGGGCTCAACATGAAAGAAAATATTTTTTTATAATAAAGCACCAGCATCACTGCAACTGCCTCTTATACAACTGCACTGCATTCTCCAATCCCAAATAAATCGCATCACAAATTAAGGCATGGCCAATACTTACTTCATCTAACCAGGGAATATTTTGTTTAAAGAATTGCAGGTTCTGCAGGTCCAGGTCATGTCCTGCATTTAAACCCAGTCCCAGTTCCTTTGCTTTCAATGCTGCTAATACATAGGGGTTGACTCCCGACTCCCGTCTCCCGGCTCCAAACTCCCTGGCGTAGCCTTCTGTATACAACTCGATCCTGTCTGTTCCGGTTTCGGCAGCACCTCTCACCATCTTCACATCCGGGTCTACGAAAATGGAAACACGGATACCTGCTTTTTTAAAAACGCTGATCATGTTTTGCAGGTAATCTTTATTCTTAATCGTATCCCAGCCATGATCGGAAGTGAGTTGTCCGAGTGTGTCGGGCACTAAGGTCACCTGGTCGGGTTGGGTTTCTAATACCAGGTCCACAAATTTTTGTTCGGTACAGTTGCCTTCAATATTAAATTCCGTCGTGATGATCTTTTTGATCTGGCGTACATCTTCATAGCGGATATGCCGTTCATCGGGTCTTGGATGTACGGTCACTCCATCTGCACCAAAACGCTGCACATCCATCGCTGCTTTTACCACATTGGGATTATTGCCGCCTCTTGAATTGCGCAGGGTGGCGATCTTATTAATATTCACACTCAGTTTGGTCATCCGGCAATTATTTTTGCCAAAGTTACTGTATGACGGTAAACAAAAACCCGCCATGGTGGGTGGCGGGTACTAAACCTATCCTGTTGATATGAATACTATTGTTTGAATAAACGGGCCTGGCCGATCAGGTTCTTTTGCTCATCTGTAATACGGAGCCAATAAATGCCCGCTGCTAACTGTTGAGAAACGACCATGCTGTAATTGTTATTGCCTTTGCTGAGCTGATTAATATCAGCCTGCACGGTTCTTCCTGTTATATCGGTAAGGGTGCTGGTTACCTGCTGTACTGCGGCTGAATGAAGACTGATATTTACCTGTGTGCTGAAGGGGTTGGGATAAGTAACCAGTTCTGCAACCAGTTCTTTATTACTGATCCTTGCAACAGAAGAGTATTTGAAACCTCCGTTTTGATCAAATTGCTTCAGCCGGTAGAAAAGGGTGGTTTTTGCCGGGTTGATATCGGCGTATGTATAATCGGTTTTTTCGTTTGTATTACCACGGGCGGAAACAGTTCCTATCGCCGACCAATCGCTGGCATTATTGCTTCTTTCAATGGCAAAATGTGAACTGTTGTTTTCCTGTGCGGTGGCCCATTTCAATTGTACATCATTACCTGCTTGCGCAGCACTGAATGAAATAAGGCTTACAGGGAGGGTTAGTAATTGGAAGGATACATTGCCAATTGCAAAATCCTGTTGTGACGGATCGGCATCAGCACCAGGGGCATTATCATACCGGATGATAATTTCATTGATCAGGCTGGTACCAAAATCAACAGTTATAGTACCCCGCTGATCAATGGCATCGGACAACGCATTGTCAGCCTGGCCGCTGCTGCTGTTCACAGTGGCAACATTGCCGCTGCCGGTAAGGAAATTCGGATCGGTAAAAGCATCGTATTTAGAAAAGGAGGGAATTATAACAGAAGGGCCCATCATGCCCGTTATAGTAGCCCTGTCTAAATGGCCGGTGCTGGTTGGACCTGGTTTATCAATATCAGCGATCCGGAAAGAAACATTTCTTACATAGCTGGAGAAAGTAAGCCTGACCGTTACATAGCTGCTTGTATTATCAAGATCAACAATGGTATGCAGCCTGCTGGGTGAGCCGGGTACAACGATAGTGGCCGCTGAAACAGTAGGTGTTAGTCCGCCAAATGAACTGGTTTGCTTGAAAACACCGCTTCCTGTTATGGAAGCAACGACTGTGCAATTGACCCCGGTGCCTGCTACGTTAATGGCTGTCCGATTTGTATTACCATGTACCCATGCAGGTGAAAAAGCACTGCCCCAATTGAGCACCTGGGCAGTAAGTTCGGTGGAAGTAAAAAGCAGGACAAAGCCTGCCATAAGTAAAGGTCTTCTCATGACTAGGATAGAGGATGGTTAGCGTATAAACGCTAAGGATTTATGCTTATTGTGCAAAAAAATAAAAGAAAATTAATACCCGTTTACAATTCCATCCAGGTATGATCAGCTAAAAGCCGGACAGCGGCTACAAATTTTTTAAAAGGACCTGCAGGTCCCCATTCTTTGGGAGCCACAAGGGAAAGCATAAAACTCTCATCCTGCTTTTCATATAAATAATAGGTCTGGCCAATATTGGGTTTGAAAGAAAGCTTTGCATTGTAGATCATCAGGGAGAGATCTTTTCTCTTTAGTATCTCCTGTGCCTGCAGGGCCAGCAGTTCAATTTGTTTCCGTATCTGGTCAAGCTGCATATTGGTCTGCTCTTCCATGGCGGTAAGAGCTTTGTGTTTTATCATGCCTTCTTCTGTCGGCCTGATCAGTGCACCCGCCACGGAAGCAGAGTAGGGAAGAACGCTGAGTTGTTTATGATAGATCTCGGTATTGGTATAGGCAGTGCCACCTGGTTTGGTTCCCTGTTGTGTGATCCTGAGATAACCATTGGGCATGATTTCATGAACCACATGCAGGCATACCTGCCCATGTGTATAGAAGTGGATTTCGAAACTGATGCTGTCAATAAAAGTCGCTTGTGCATGGTCGGCGAGATCGGGGTTTTGAAAGGGGTTGAGCCCTCCATCAGCGATCAGTTTATACTGCGCCGCAAAAGCCTTGTTTTCCAATGTCACCCAGTTATGTGAAATACTGAGTTCCTTTCGGTCTTCAGTCGATTCTATTTTATAGATACCGCTTTTGGGTCTTTCGCCGTATTCATAATTTCCTTTTTCGGGAAAGAGTTGCCAGGAAGCCAGAAAATTATATGCCTGTACCAAGTAGAATAATTGTGGGTTATTAGTTGCTAATTAAAAACTAAGCCTTTAACAGTATAAGGCTGCAAAGGTTTTGTTTTCCGGTCAAATAAAAAAGAAGGATTGGCTTAAATTAGCAGTTATGAAACGTAGATGGCTGGTTGCCCTGTCAACGCTTATTCTTTTTTCGGTAAATGCTATTGCACAGCAAAGCCTCCCTTCAGCTGAAAGCCTGCTTAAAAAAGCATATAAACTAGCTGCCGCTACCAAAAAGAACATCTTTGTTATTTTCCATGCTTCCTGGTGTGGCCCTTGTAAAACCATGCAGGTTTCCATGAATGACAAAAAGATCAAGGCATTTTTCGATAGCAATTATATTATCGTTGACCTGGTAGCGTTTGAGTTTGATGAAAGTGAAAACAATCCCGGAGCAGGCGAACTGCTGCAAAGACATAATGATAATAAGGCAAGCATCCCTTTTTGGATGATACAGGATGCAACCGGGAAAGTGCTGGGAGACTCAAGAGTCGTTCCGGCTTATAGCACTGATGGAACAAAGGAAAATATGGGCTGCCCATCCACCGAAAAAGAGGTTGACTATTTTGTCAGTTTATTGAAGAAAACGTCAGTGCTGACAATTCAGCAATTGGAGGCGATCCGCAAGCGGTTCCGGGCCAATGATAAGTAATATGAAAGGCTTACCTGTTATCGGGCATCTCTTCTTCGATCAATTGGTGTAGTTGTTTTTCACTTTGCTCTATCCACACCGGCAATTGTTGCGTCGGCAATTTCCAGCCATTTTCCTGTTTGACCATCTGGAACAAGATCCTCTCCCCACGGTCATCCACCACGTTAATGCTGAAACGTTCTGTATCTGCACCGTTCAATTTCCTGAAATTGAATTCCCGTAACCGTCCGCCAGCCTTCACCAACCGGGTGAATTGAATGGCCCTGATGAATTTTATCTCCATAAGTTAGCATTATTAGTAAGGCAGTAGTGCAATTACTATGCTAACAGAACATTCAGAAGGTAAAAGTTGTTCACAAAGTTGATGTTATATAATTATATCGATTGGCCGGGTATTGAATCTTATATTAATTTTCACAAGCTTCGTTTTATCTTTAAGTAATAGTTTTATATATGAAATTTGTTTTACTTCTCTTACTGGCGTTGCCTTTAACTTTATCGGCACAGGATTGTAAGCTTATCAAAGAGACCGACCCCTACACCAAGGAAAGAACTATTTCTACCGGCTTTATCCCTCTTACCGGTGCTTCTCTTTCTATTGATGCCCGGAAAGCCGAAGTGGACCTTTTGTTCTCTGTGCTGGGTGCTGACCGCTGTTTTACAGATGCCTCCACTGCTGCCATTTTTTTCGTTGGCAGTAAAGTGAAGCAAACCCAGCGCAATGGAGGGTCCATGAATTGCGAAGGTCTTTTTCACATCATCTTCCGTAATACGGCTACAGCAGCACCATTTCTCCGGAAAATAGCAACACAGAAGATCGAAAAGATCGTATTCACCGGTACTGATAAAAAGGAAATTGTAATTACATTGGATCCTGAACAACAACAGGTAGTCATGGACCTGGCTGCCTGCATCGTTAAAGAAGCCCCAACGCTACTGCAATAAAGGAGTTGTTGTAATTTGCAGTTTCGATCAAATCAATAACTGTGAAATCATATTTAGGAACTTATTCTCTGCCCGGTGCTGAGGCCAGTGAAGCAACGGTACTGGTATTTGATAAAGAAGTACATATCGGTTACCGGTCTGCCTCCGGTCATCACCAAACCCTGAAATGGAATATTACTGATGTGGAAGCAGTGTTTGATCTTGCATCCCAATCCACCCGTATCAGGAACAGAACCGACAGAACTATTGAAATCCTGGTTAATGGTAAAGATGCAGCCGGTTATCTTAGTGCCCTGCAAGCAGAACAGCAGAAGCCCTGGCATCAAAAAGATAAGACAAGGGAGTGGGGCCGGAATTCCCTGATTTTTTTGGGTGTGGCTGGTGGATTAGTATTATTATATTTTTTATTGGTTCCCTGGATGGCTGAAAAAATGGCTTCGCAGGTTTCTGTAAAAACAGAAGAAGGGTTTGGTGATGCGGCCTATACCGGAATGAGACTGGAAGAACAGGAAGATACCGCCGCAAGTTTTGCTATCAATCATTTCTTTACTGCGATGAATGTGCGGACAGCATATAATATCCGCATTACAGTGGTGAAAGGAGAGACAGTAAATGCCTTTGCTTTACCCGGCGGACGAATCGTGGTCTATACCGCCTTATTAGATGCCATAGAAACTTACCCTGAGTTAGCGGCCCTGCTGGCGCATGAATTTACCCATGTTAATAATAAACACTCCACGAAAGCCATTTTCAGGAAATTGGGCTCCAAAATATTTATCAGCCTGTTGTTGGGAAAATTCGGGTCGGTGACTTCTGTCCTGGTTGACCAGGCGGATAACCTGAAATCACTGACCTATTCACGATCACTGGAAAAGGAGGCTGATATGGACGGGCTTGAATTATTGAAAGCCCGGAAAATTGACACGAAAGGCTTTACTGATCTTTTTCAACACCTGAAAAATGCCGTGCCTTCTTCCTCCGCACCCGAGTTTTTAGGCAGTCACCCGGATATTGATAAGCGGATAGATTATATCTATAAAGCGGCGACCGGTGCAGTCGTTGCAGAAAATACAGAACTAAGAACTATTTTTGAAAAATTAAAACAAACCATACAATGATCATTACAACAACAAGTACAGTGGACGGAAGACCTGTGCAGGAATACCTCGGTGTTATCAATGCACAGAGTATTATTGGTGCCAATATCTTTAAAGATTTTCTCGGTGGCCTGCGGGATGTATTTGGAGGAAGAAGTAAAACCTACGAGAAAGTGCTGGAAGAAGCCAAAGAAGATGCGCTGCGGGAATTATCTCAGAAAGCACAGGCTATGGGAGCGAATGGTATCCTGGGTGTTGATCTTGATTTTGAAACCGTAGGAGCCAGCGGCAGTATGCTGATGGTGATCGCTACCGGTACGGCAGTAAGATTATAAGTAATATTATTAGTTATACCCATCTCCGGCAGCAGCGGGGGATGGGTGATTTTTATACTTTCCCGGCAAGTGCCTGTTGAAGAAATTCTTTTTTACGCCGGGCCACTTCCACTTTTGAGCCATCACTCATCTGCAGCATACCGGAACGGTCGTAACTCTCAATATGTGCCGGGTTGACAAGATGAGATTTGTGTACCCGCAGGAAATGATGGCCTTTCAGCAGTTCATCGTAATCCTTTAAAGTTTTAGCCGACACAAAAATTTTATTTCCACCCAGGAATATATGGGTATAGTTACTTTCCGCCTGCAGACGGATGATCTCATCCAACTGAACATATTTAACCTCGCTGGCATCCGCCAGGGCCAGTTTGAATTTGTCTTTATTTTGAATGGAAATGTTTTGCATGAAATTGCGAAACAGTAATTGCCCGGCAGGTGCATATATCCGTTTTGCTTTAAACCGCTCTATGGCTTTTTTTAGTTCCGTTTCGTCAATTGGTTTTAGCAAATAATCAAGAGCACTGAACCGGATTGCCTGGATGGCAAATTCATTGTAAGCAGTCGTAAATATCACTTCAAAATTCCAGTTGTCAACTGAGGTTAGCAGGTCAAAGCCGCTTTGATGCGGCATTTGTATATCAAGGAAAACAATATCGGGTTGAAATGCCTGCAACACAGGAATAGCATCTCTTACACTTCTCGCTGTTTGTACAGCGGTGATATCAGGGCAATATTGTGCCACCAGCCATTGCAGCAGGTCAATAGAAGATTGTTCATCATCAACGATTAATGCCTTTATCATGATTCTTCCGGATTGTAATAAGGAATAGTGATAATCACTTTTGTCCCGGCCGGGTTAGCAAACTCATCCAGCAGGTCTGCAATTTCCACATGGGCAGGTTTGCCTGTCTTTTGCTGCAACAGGTCCAATCTTTCCCGGATAATGCTGATGCCTTTACTTTCATGCACCATCGAGCTGATCTTTTTTTCCTGGATTGCTGCGGCATGCTTTCTGCCAATGCCATTGTCTTCAATAATACATGTCAAAAATTCTTCGGAATTATTCCTGAAACTGATCTTTAACTCTTTGCTGCCTTCCTTATGCAGCAAACCATGCCAGATCGCATTTTCAGCAAAGGGCTGCACCATCAGTGAAGGCACCAGTACCTCGTCATTACTGAGTCCATCTTCTACTGAAATTTCATAATGAAAGGATTGGTCAAACCGCAGGGACTCCAACTCCACATACATTTTCAGAATTTTCAATTCTTCATCCAACGGGATAAAATTCATTTCCGCATATTTCAAAAGCGACCGGAGGAAATTAGAAAAAACAGTCAGGTACTTATAGGCTTTAGTGGTTTGCTGTGATACGATAAGATGCTGGATAGAACTTAATGAATTGAAAAGAAAATGCGGGTTCATCTGCAGGCGAAGATTCAGGAATTTAGATTCCGCCATTTTTACATTCAATGCCATTACTTCCATCCGGCTTTTATTCATTGCTTCCAGCGCCATGGCCCTGGATATTTTCGCAGAACAAATAGAGGCAATGGATTGCAGGGCTTTCAGGTGCTGCTGATTGAAGAAGTGTTTTCTTTTGTGTTCTGAATCTATTACAGCAATCACTTTGTCCTCATGGATCACCGGTACGGTGATTTCTGAAAACCTGCGTTCATCATCCACAATGTAACGGTTGTCTTTTGTGGTATCATGCACCATACTGCTGCGGCCGGTAATGGCCACTGTACCTACAATGCCTTTCCCCAGCGGAATTTCGATAGGGTTGACAATTTCAAATGCCTTGGGACTTTTGGGGCCATAAGCGGCTTTTTGAACCAATACATTTCTTTGTTCATCGGCCAGGTAGATCACACAATCTTCAAAGCCAAGCCTTGCAACACAATTCCGGGAGATATCCCATAGAATATCATCTACCGAAGAATGTTCATACCCGGAATTGGCGAAGTAATCTATCATTTGCTGAATTTCATTCGCCTTTTTCTTCTTCTGGTAATACCGGTAAGTAAAAAAAAGTAAGCCTGCCCCAAGCAACACAGCTAACAGCCTGAACCAGTTTTGCTGCCACCAGGGTTTTTGTATAACAATATTAACCGGGTAGGCGGCATCATACCAGGTTATCCCATCGCGGGATGCTTTTATTTCAAACCGGTATTTGCCGGAAGGCAGTTTATTGAAAGCAACTTGTCCATTAACAGAAGGTTTTTTCCAGTTGTTGTCAAACCCGGCGAGCCGGTACAGGTAATGATTCCGCTTTCCGCCTGCCAGCTCTGCTGAAGAAAAACGAAAAGTGAAATAAGACTGCTGGTAGGAAAACGCTAATTGTTCCTCACTTGTAAAATGAAAAGTGGTATCGTTAGTCTGTAATGCACTTACTGACGGCTTTAGCGGCAACGAAATGCCGTTCATTAAATCCGGGTAAAAATAAACAAGGCCTTTGTCACTTCCCCAGAACATTTCGCCGGTACGGCTCTGATGGCTGGAACGCATCCGGAACCCCGCATGACTGAATCCGTGACCTTCTTCAAACACGGCAAATTTTTTATTATCCGGGTCAAAACGAAGTAAACAATTCAGGTTGCCGATCCATAAATAGCCTTTATCATCTTTTAGAATATCCTCACACCTGTCGTTTCGCAACCCGTTGCTGCGGTTATAAGTAATTGTTTTTCCCTTATTATCAAGAACGGTGAGCCCTGCAGCAGTGCCAATATAGATATTGCCTTTTTTATCTTCATTAAAACAAAGAATATTATTGTGCGGCAGTCCGTTTGCATCAGTAAATTGTTGCAAGGTTCCTTTTTGCTGATCATAACACCAGGCACCCTTTGTGCTACCGATCCATAAACGCTTTAGCTGGTCAAACCAGGCCGTTGTTGCGGGGATACCACTTGCGGTTGATAAGATGCTGTGTTTGGAAAGATCATGTATGCGGTAAGAATCTTTTTCAATCATGGTGATCCCTTTTAAAGTCGTCACCCATATATTCCCATCTTTCCCGCTGCAAATACTATTGATCCAGTTTGAGGGCAGTGATTCTTTTTGTCCCGATACCGAATCAGTCAGCCTGGCTATGATTTCATTTTTTTTATTCAGAATCAGTATCCCGTACCGGGAGGTGCCTACCCAGAGATTACCCTTCTCGTCGAAATGAAGAGCCCGGATGGTTTCTTCTCCATGCAGGTTGGTTCCATCCGGCAGCTTGCATTTTATAAACCGGGTAATATTATTCTTCCTGTCCCATTGAATTAGCCTGTCCTGCGCCCCGATCCATATGGTACCATCAGCAGCGGTGGTAATGGCCTGGATAAAACCGTCAAAGACTTCTCCATTTTCTTCTTTGAAATAAGGCTTTGCCGCGGCAGCGTCCTGCTGCATATTAAAATAATGAAGACCTGATGTTTGGGTGCTGATAAAAAGATACCCGTTATCATAGTGTATCCTGTATGTATTATTACCACCGATACTCCGGTTGTCCAGGGGATCATGATACCAATGCTCCAATGACCTTTGAGCAAGGTTTAACAAATACACACCTGAGAACCGGGTACTGATTGCAAAACGGTTTTCATCAACCCGGGTAATATTCCTTAGGTTTCCCTGTACAGGTTGACCAAACTGGTCTTTGAGGTCGTGGTATTCCGCTGATATTTTTTGTGTGTTTATAGTAATACGATAAAATACATTTCCATTAAGCGGGTAAGCAATCAATTCATTGTTGTTGATAGCAGCAGCACCGGCAAGGCCACTGATGGGCATATTGAGCAGCAGTTTTGACCGGGCATAATCAATTACGAGCAGGCGGTTGCTGCCATAGAAAAGAAACGTATCATCATTTATTTTATTTATGAAACTGATATTGGCAGGCAGCATCGTGTCACCCGGGAATGTATAAGGGGACAGGATGTTGCTGTTTCGTTCTTTCCAGGTAAAATGTTTATTTCCCTTTAGCGCAATGATGCCGATTTTTTTGCTGTTAAAAATATTAGTGATCCTTTTTTTATCGGTGGTATCTGCGGCGGACAAAAGATGAAATTTTCTTTTTTTATCGAGCATTGTTAATTGGTGCGTGGAGGTACGAAGCCAGATGCGGTTATCATCATCCACTACAATATGTTCGATACTGTTATCCGCCAGTTTAGGATACTGGTATTTAAAATAGGAACTGATACTGTTGCCGTCAAAACTGTTAAGACCTTCCGTTGTGCCGATCCACAGGATACCATTGTGATCGCGACGGGCCACATTCACATTATTATCACTAAGTCCTTCTGCTGTACTGAGGTGGTAAAAAACCGGTGGCTGTGCATACAGTACCAGTGATGCGCAGCCAAGTATAAATGCCGGTATGATCTTCTTGCTCTTTTTCAAGCAGTGCTGTTAAATAGATGTTCTGTTATTTCAAAAAGTAATCATTTTTCGCTGATCTTTTTATTCTTTAGTTCATCAAGCTGTTCCTGCAACTGCAAAATATAGAGTGTCAGTTCCTCCACTTTTTCCATTAACCTCCTGCTTATATCGCCTAACTGCACCCCTGTTTTTTCCATCTCGGCAGCAGCGGGTATATTAGGCAGGTGTTTATTCTCACGGATATACTTTTTTAGCTCGTCCAGTTTCATCAGTTTATACTGATCAGTAAAAACATAGTCGGGCCAGCTTCCAAATGAGAGAGCTGTAACTTCCGTGGCAATTAATTTTCCTTCCACACTTACCACATAACCGGTAGCCCTGGCACCGCCGCCCCCTATACTTATCTGGCCATTAGGGTAAAAATACATACCATCTCCGTTATTCCTGATTCTGAAGATACCCGTTCCTGTCCCGGTAATTTCGGGGTTTACTCCGGCTGCTACTACACTCAACCGGGTAGTTCCGCCTGTTTTCAGCACCATACCTGTATAACCGCCATCTACTGTAAGCAGCCCGCCGCTGCCAGGAGCACCTAGTGTAGCGTTACCGAGATGGTTTATAGAAAAACGATCATCTCCATTTGTACGGACAATGAATTTTCCTGTTTCGTTACTCAGGTTGGTGCCTATCCTGATATCATCATTTACCAATTGTACAAAGCCTTTGTCAACATTAGCATTTCTTAACTGGAGAATAGGATCGCTTCCGTTGATCGTGAGCTCAGAAGAAGGGCTTGTCGTACCAATTCCCACCTGCCCGTTCTCATCGATTGTTAGCCTGTCTGTCAATTTTGTTTGTAAAACAAGGTGGCCGGTTGTGTTGGTTGAATTTGTTCCTATTTTCAGATGATTACCGATAGCCTGAACGAAGCCATTATTGACATCATTATTTTGTAATTCAATATATGGATTTGACCCATTAATAGTTAAAGCTGACACCGGGTCGGCTGTTCCAATACCTACGTTGCCGTTTTCATCCAGCCACATGCGGTCAAGAGCTTTGGTGCTGAAAACTAGTTTACCTGTACTGTTATTCGCATAAGTTCCAAGCCGCATATTTGTGCCGTTTACCTGTAAAAAACCCCTGGCAGTTCCGCTGTTCATAAACTGGATGGCCGCATTAGGGGCGTTTATCGATAATTTTTCTGTTGGAATATTGGTGCCTATTCCTACATTGCCGCTATTGTTGTTATAGATACTATTTCCGTTCGCTGTCCAGTAATTCTGGTAGTTGTGTTGCAATTCAGCCCAGCCGCCATTCAGGTCTCCCCGGTACATCCAGTAACTGAATGTTGTCAGATCAAATACAGTCAGCCCGATGGCGGGTCCGGCAATACTTGTTCTTTCCAGGGTTGTCATACGGGGTGCCAGCAGGCCTTTCGAATTACTTTTGATATCCAGTAAGGCTGAATTGTCTGGGATTGCTCCATCTATATTGATGGCTACGCTTTGCGCAAGAATAGTTACCGGGGCACTCAACAAGAGTATAAAAAATATTTTTTTCATACAGAAGTTTGTAAATGATTGAATAGTTGTTGACCGGGGAACAAGATATAGCCGGGGTTTTCCTTTTGGTGCAGGCGGATTAGTTTACGGCAACAAAGGCCTATTCTCCGGTGAAAGAGAGTGTTGCGTTACCTGAAATTTCCGGTTATGGCATAGCATATACGATCCGTGATCCGGTAAAATACCTGCCCGTTGATTTCTCTCATCCTTCTTCGTTCTGTTTTATCAGTAAGCCTTCCTTGTTTGTCGAAGAACTGTCGATCATTAAAAAAGGCAAGGGCATAATATTTCTCCCCGTTCAGGAAAGAGTTGAGGTGGCTATTACGCATGGAAATAAAAACAAGGCTTTTTTGTTGCCTGTTTTCGTAATAATCCAGTTTGCTGATCCAGGTGCAATGGATCAGCCGCATATCGGCGGCCAGGCCAATGATCTCAGCTGCAGGATAATTGTATTTTTCCAGTGTATCAGCAAAATCTTTTTCCAGCAGGTCAAAACCGTAAATATGTCTTGAACTGTCGGTCAGCATTTCAAAAGAGATATAGCGGAAGTTCCGGTCTTCGAATTGTAAATGAAAGGGCCTGATAGCATAATAATTCCTGAACCGGTTCCGGATACTGTCCAGCATTTCTTTGTTCTCGTTATAATAACGGGTGGCAAAATTTTTACCCGGCGTGGAGCAGGCCATGATGCTGCACAGGAAAAAGGCTATGATAATATGGTAAATGATCTTCTGCATTATTTTCGTTCGGTACAAAAAGTGATACCGTAAATAATTTTCTTTAACAGCCCTGTACTGATCTGCTGACTGGTTTTTCTTGCGCCGTCAGTATAAGTGATATGAACGATATCATTTTCATGGCTGATATCCAGCAATAAAACATAGTGAGTGGGAATACCGAAACGGGTTGCGACATGTTTTTTCTTGTACAAAAGCCGGTTATTGAGGTAGAGGAATACTGTTCCTTTCTTTAGTTTCTTCTCAAGGAACGTATAGATATCATCAACTGAAGGACGCACAAGATCAGCACCACGGGCCTCCACTTTCCAGTCAAATAACCGGCGAAGCATCCGGTTGAATTTGGCAAAATTGGTGGCAGCCCACATCCTGTTCTCATCACCCCGGTCGTATCGTTTGTTAAAAAGATTGAGATACCCTTTGAAATGATCAGCCAGTGTAAGGAACCACATTTGCGTGGCAGGGTTGATATCCAGCATCCCCTTGTACTTTAAATTGCCGGCCATATTGCGGACGGCTTCCGATGGTTCAAATACAGCCCGGCCCATTTGAGCTTTTCCTTCTTTATATAGTTGAACCAGAAGTTTTACAAATCCAAGCGGATCATGGTCAAGCGTCACAAAAGACAAAGCCGTGTACCCGCAGAAATTTGTATTCCGGCTTTCAAATGCATAAGCCGGCCGCTGCACATAAAGCTGCAGGTTTTCAAGCAGGTATTCGGGCCTGATATTCGGCCAGAAAATACTGGAGTCCGGTTTGGGCAATGTTCTTAAGTATTCAGCTGCATCTTCCAGGGTGGAATTCCGGGTTGAATCTGTATTACCGGTAAAACCAAATGAGGGGACTGTGCTCCAAAAGAAAAGGAAACACAGAAAACACTTTTTAAGATAAAACGGTGACTTAGTATGCAGCGAATTTTGCAAGGGTTTGAATTTAGCTGAATGGATACTGATCTAAAAATACAAAACATGGCGTGGAAATAAAAAAGCCTGCCGGGCAGCAGGCGGGTTCTTCATTACAAAGGAAATATCGTATACGGGTGTCTTTTAATTACATTGGTTATACAACTGAATTACTTCCTCCAGTTTTTCATAACTGAGGCTGTTATTTTTTACACTTTCAGTCACAGAAGGGCAGTCGGCGCAATAAGCAGCAACAACAGACTGGAAATTCTTTTTTGTTACGAGGTGAAGGGAATTGTTTTTACTGGTCCGTATAAAAAAATCCTTTACTGACCCTTCAGAGCCGGAACTCACTCCAACTGCTTCTGAGCCATTGAAGATGATCTGGCCGGATGCATCGGTTACTTTCTGGAACAGGGAAGCTTTTGCACCACTGCTAACCAGTTTAAAAAAATCGCTGCTATAGCTGATATAAGTAATACCGTCTATTCCGGCTTCTTTAATATCATTGCCGCTATAGGTTGTTTTTTTACCATCCGCATCCTGGAAAACAATAGCTGCTTTTGATTTGAAATTTTCTTTGACAAATCCTTCTTTACGGGTATTGTCATTCAGGATAATAAAACCGGTTTTAAAACCGGCAGGGGCCTGTGCCAGAGAATTTGTAGCAGCAATTAATACAAGGCAAAGAGAGAATAAGGCGAGGGAAAGAACATGTTTCATGGTTTTTGGTTTTAATGATTAAGTATTTATTACTTACTAATAAGTAAGTTGCATAGATAAATTTTTTAACTACTTACCTGGTCGATGATACTTTTACAGATGGCCATATAATCTTTTTTTCCTGTGATGCGGGCCAACTGTACCCCTGCGGCCAGGTTGGTCATGATCAGTAAGGATTTTACTCTTGCTGTTTCCGGGAAATCCAATTCCCCGTTTTTCTTTCCTTGTTGTAATACTTTTTCCACAATGCCTAATACCATTTCTATCAATTCCCCCAGTTTAGTCTTTACTGATTCAGGCATGGTATTGTAATCTGAACAAACTGAGCCGATGATGCATATCTTATTTTGTTCGCACAGGTCTGTGTAGCGGCTGATAAAAACATCCAGTTTTTGTTTGGCAGTAATACCGGGAGCGTTGATCTTAGCCCCAAGTTCTTTGTAGCGCTGAATATACTGGTCAATGATCCCTGCCAGCAGGTCTTCCTTTCCCGGGAAATGATAATGAACAGCTGCGTTCTTAATGTCCAGCTCTTTGGAGATATCAGCATAGCTGAAAGCATTGTACCCGTACACCTGTATCAGCTCGGTACCTAATCGTAGAATTTCTTCTTTTGTATCGGTTGGCCTGACCGTCATTTTTCAAATATAAGAAATACTTACTACTTAGTAAGTAGCTTTTTTGAACAGTGATAAATACGTAAAAAAACCAACGGGTATTACGGGAAAACAGGGTTAACACTTATATGTAACTGATAATTCCGGTAAGGCCTGTAGTAACAAATAGTACAGCACATTAACATCTTGTTCTATTGCTTGGAAAAGTCTGCTTCACGTACTTTGACCTATGAAATTCCAATGCCAGTGAAACTAACCGGAAGACATTAATCCTTTGAAAACCTGATGATCCAAACCTGAGAAAACCAAACCAATCCTTTTGAAATGCCCGTTTATCCGATCCTTTGAAAAAGCCAGACCTGAAGAACCCGATTATTCCAATCCTTTGAAAACCGCCCAAACAGTACCTTATGGAAAAGCAAACAGATCTTGCTGCGGATGCTACCGTCCACGGAACTTCTTTGCAGCAACTTGTCAGTACCTTGGTTAACAGTTCCCTGCCTGCTGCAGTTCAAAACAAAACCATTGTTTCAAACGAAGTTGGGCAGGGGGTTGTACTGGGAGTTGAAAAGGTTAAGGTAATTCCTATCCTCAAAGAATTGCTGGATACAGTGATCATGAATTCCCGAAATGGAGAAATCCATATTACAGCAGAACGATACCATGGCATCGTGGTCCTGCAGATACAGGAAAGGAATAATTACAACGGATATGCACTGGCATTCAGCGTCAGTTCCATCGAACCCGAAGCTGTTGAAATTGGCGGACATATTGCCATTAAAGATCCGAGAGCAAGAGTGGCTACCATCTCTTTTACCTTTCCTGATCTCGCAGCATAACTTATTTTGCGTCGTAAGAAAAAGGCCCTGTAGCAACTGCTACAGGGCCTTTTTGTATGAATAAACTAACAAGTATTAATACCTGTAATGTTCTGCTTTGAAAGGGCCTTCTTTGCCTATGCCGAGATACTCAGCCTGAGCCGTGGTCAGTTCGTCTAATTCAACACCAATTTTTGCGAGGTGTAAACGGGCCACTTTCTCATCCAGGTGCTTAGGCAGCACATATACTTTGTTCTCATAGTTCTTGTGGTTCAGCCACAGTTCTATTTGAGCAAGGGTCTGGTTAGAGAAAGAATTACTCATCACAAATGAGGGGTGACCGGTAGCGCAACCCAGGTTCACCAGGCGGCCTTCTGCCAGGATGATGATGTCTTTGCCATCCACATTATAGATATCAACCTGTGGTTTAATGGTATCTTTTGTATGACCATAATTCTGGTTCAGCCAGGCAATGTCAATTTCGATATCAAAGTGGCCGATATTACAAACGATGGCTTTATCTTTCATCAGTTTGAAATGATCACCGCGGATCAGGTCACGACAACCGCTCGCCGTAACAACAATATCAGCTTCTTTAACTGCGTCAATCATTTTCTTTACTTCAAAACCGTCCATTGCAGCCTGTAAGGCACAGATCGGATCGATTTCGGTAACGATCACACGGCAACCAGCACCGGCCAGGGAAGCAGCTGAACCTTTACCCACATCACCGTAACCACCAACAACGGCGATCTTACCAGCCAGCATTACATCCGTAGCACGACGAATGGAATCCACTAATGATTCTTTACAACCGTATTTATTATCGAATTTAGATTTAGTAACTGAATCATTCACATTGATAGCAGGCATTGGTAAGGTACCCTTTGCCACTCTTTCATATAAACGATGAACACCGGTAGTTGTTTCTTCAGAGATACCTTTTACATGCTGAATTAACTCAGGATACGTATCCAGTACCATATTGGTCAGGTCACCACCATCATCCAGGATCATATTCAGGGGCTTGTCTTTACCACCAAAGAATAATGTTTGTTCAATACACCAGTCAGCTTCTTCCTGTGTTTGTCCTTTCCAGGCAAATACACCGATACCGGCAGCAGCAATAGCAGCAGCAGCATGATCCTGTGTAGAGAAAATATTGCAGGAGCTCCATTTTACTTCAGCACCCAGTGCTGTTAATGTTTCGATCAGAACGGCAGTCTGGATGGTCATATGCAAACAACCAGCTACTCTTGCACCTTTTAAGGGTTGAGAAGGTCCGTATTCTTTACGGATAGACATCAGGCCGGGCATTTCTGCTTCGGCTAAACGAATTTCTTTGCGGCCCCATTCAGCCAGGCTGATATCGGCCACTTTGTAGGGAAGGCTAAAGTCAATGGATTTAGTTACTGTTGACATGTTTGTGTTTTTAGAGGACAAAAATAGTATTATAGAATATTATTCTAAGGAATTGTGTAAATTTGGGAGAATCATCTTTAATTCTATTATTAAAAGTTGAAAATCCTTTTTACTGATGGCAAAAGCTACTAAAACAGAAAAAACAGCTGTTACCGATATTATACTGGATGCGAAAGACATGTCCATACTGAACCTGCTGCAACAAAATGCAAGGATGACGGTAAAGGAAATTGCCGAAAAAATACACCTGAGTACCACGCCGGTTCATGAGCGTATCAAGCGGATGGAAACAAGCGGGGTGATCAAGCAATATGCCACTTTAGTTGATCATGCCAAAGTAAAGAAAAGCCTGATTGCCATTTGCTATGTATCATTAAAAGAACACAATAAAACGGCCGGTACCAAGTTTGTAAAAGCTATCCAGTTGATGCCGGATGTGGTGGAGTGTTATACAATTTCCGGGGAATTTGATTTTATGCTGAAAGTAATGTGCGAGGACATGAATGCTTACCATGATTTTCATGTGAATAAACTGAGCCAGATCGAGAATATGGGGCATGTGCAAAGCATCTTCGTAATGGGGATCATAAAGCAAACACACCAATTGGTATTTGGCTAGATTCTTTCCTGATTGCTGTTTTAAAAAAGTAGAGTAACTTCAGTGTAAGTAAAAGCTAATAAAAATGTACAGTTACGATACATTATCCGAAGCAGTGAATGATCTGAAAAAAAGAGGCTTTGGCCTTGATTTTAATTTGGAAGAGAATTGCCTGGTATGCCACCCGCATACACTGGATATAAAAGATTTTGAGATCGTGGAAGTGCACCGCTTTGAGGGGAATACAGATCCTGCAGATGAAGCGGTGGTCTACGCTATCGAATCAGTGAATGGCCTGAAAGGAATACTGGTAAATGGTTATGGTATTTCAGCCCAGGCAATGGGTTCTGATATGGCGATGAAATTGCAAATAAACCGTTCCTGATTAAACTGGTTTTCGCAATATGAAAAATATTCAGCCGCTTTTAGTAATACTTATTTTTTTCCTGTTACCGCAGCAGTTGCCGGCGCAAAAAGACAGTATCAGCTTGTTCTGTCCGCTGGAAGAAGCAGTGCTGGTGCCCCCTCCTAAAAATGCCATTAAATATGATCCGCCTGATCTTTGTATCGTTCTCACCAGTTTGCCGGACAGTATTGTAAAATCCGTGGCGAATGCAAGAGTAACAAATGTGGAAATTGATGAGGAGGGCAAATACGGGATTGTTATTTTTTCAAAGATCAATAACAAGGATTATTATTTCTGGTACACAGGTTTGAATAAAATAATAGTTTCAAAAAATACATTAGTAAAAGCAGGGCAGGCTATCGGTTTTATTGAACCCGGCGGCAGAGTGGAAATGCTGATGTACCAGTTTGAAACGCAGCTGGATCCTTCCAAATACCTGGATTGTAAGAATGTATTGAAGAACGA
>CADEDV010000002.1:136676-159849 GCA_902826165.1 uncultured Bacteroidota bacterium | reverse complement strand
ATCGAAGCATAGGTTTGCGGCCATACTTTAAAGGCCAGTTCACGGATCAGGGGAATATCGTTGACCGAAGCTTTTTGTATCTCAAACACGGGTTGTTTTATTTTGATCTTTAAACATTTGCCGTGACAGGTTGCGGTGCTGCCTTGTCAGGTTCCGGCTTAGCACCAAAGCTACAATTAATGATACAATTGCGCCACCCAACAATAATAATTCGCTTATATTTTGTCCCACCAGCGAATATTGATTAATGAATAAAAAGAAGTCATACAAGCCGTGGAAGAAGACAGCAGCACCAACACCAACTATCATCAGCCACAAACTTCTGGTTGAATCAAATTTGGCTTTGCCTACAAAATAACCCATGATAATACCAAAAGTGGCATGTGCCGGAACGCTGAGGAACATCCGTTGAAAAGCGACCTGGTAGCCCATACCCAGTTCGGCATACTTGATGACATATAGAATATTTTCCACCGTGGCAAAACCCATGCTCACCATCAGACTGTACACAATACCGTCTAGTGGTTCGTCAAAACTTTTCTGCCGGAAAGAGTAGCTGCGAAGAAAGAAAAATTTACAAAGCTCTTCACTCAGTCCCACAACGAGAAAAGCAAAGATGGCCACACCCACTAATGAACCATCCACTACTTTGTCTGCAAAATATTTTTCCAGTTCAGCGGCTGGTAAAATAGACAGGCCACCGAGTATAAAACTGACAATAAGACCCAGCTTGGGTTCTTTGTTGTAAATATCCCTGTAAAAAATGATCAGGCAGATAGCGATACCGGGTGCGGCAGCAATGGCGATATAATTCATGAATGGGTTGGTTTGGCACTCAAGATAATCAATGGAAACAGTTTCGCTATACCATGAGCAGGGTATCTGGTAGCTAGGCCATGACCGATACCATTTGCAGGGCAACTGTACCCAAAACAATATCCCCGCTTAGCTGAACGTTGGTTCCTGCTTCAACTGCTGTGATACCTTTAGAAAATAATTTCCAGGCAGTATCGGGGTCTATAGTAACAGTGGCAGCAATATCCTTATCCGTTTCTTTTGTCAATTGCCATTGAACTTTGTTACGGGTAAGATACCAGTAGCCCCCGGCATTTGTTGTTACATGCATACAGATAACTGTCCCGTCAGCAGCCTGCACATCCCGGTATGTATGCGGCAACCCGCACATGAATGTATCAATAAAAGGGTAGAAGAGTTCCCGGCTGAAAAGACCGGGTTTGCCCACGGCATCTCTTATCTGCTGCTGGTGAATGAATTTTTCCGTGTACTCCCTCGCCACATGAAACCAGTTTTTAGAAACACTTTCACCTGCCCAGGCAACAGAAAAGATAGCATCTTCAAAAGGATACAGCGACGCTATATAATCACAGAATTGTTTGCCGGTTGTTGCCAGCAACTCAGTTATCAATTCCGGGCTCATTCTTTTACTGGCCTGTACCCAGGCGGCATTGAGTTCATTCAGGTAGTTTACAAGTTCTTCATAGCTATTGATGGGTTTGCCGGGTTGAAGTTGATGTTTATCTCTTGACAACGATAAAGTCCTGATATTCCCATCCAGTAAATGCGCTGCGATATCTTTCACCTGCCATTTTTTGGCAATGGTTGGTTTATACCAATCTTCTTTTGATAAGGATTTCAACAGTTCAATTAGCTGCTGATCCAGCACGGGGAATAAATGAGTGGTTGGTATGGGGATAGACATGTCGTAAAATTAGAGTTTATTAACTGGAAAAGTTTCTTCTCATCATAGTTATGATATCTTTCTTTGAGTTATTAAGTGGCAGGCAGGCGGCATTACACCATATGTTTGTACGATTTAATTATTCTATCTTCATGATAGTAACAGGGACTGTCATAGAATGAGTCGAAAAGTTTTTTCTGTAATTGACTTCAATATGCGATTGTTTTTATATTTTTTATTTGTATTGCTACCTTGCTGTAAAGCTCAACATTCTAAAATGATAGTTTGGGATGCCGATAGAAAACTAAAATGGAGTGATTTTAAAGCAAAAAGATACTCTGATGTAGTTTCTGGCGCTGTTACTCAACTTAATTTAGAAGTCACATATCAAAATAATGATATTAAAAACTCTTTAAAAATCACTTGTGTGTTTAATAGACGAGAATCATGGCACAGAGATACTTCGAAATATGGTCTGTCTCATGAACAACTTCATTTTGATATTGGGGAAATATACGCCAGAGCTTTTAGAAAGGAGGTGAAAGAGCTTTCTCATATCAGGTTTACGCCACAATTAGTTGATTCATTGTTTAAAAAGTATGCTGATTTGTTGAAAAGAGAAGAAGAGAGGTATGATAACCAAACAGACTTTGGTTTGGACAAAATTAGGCAAAATGAATGGGCAAATAAAGTTAGCTCCTCTCTAGAGAGCCTGGTAAAATTCAGTCAATTTTAGCAACAATTTTTTATTCTTAGATGAGTTTCGGCATAGCTTGTATGCAGACATTATGTAAGTTGTCAAAAATACAGATACAGCACAAAAAATGGGATCACTTTCGTAATCCCGTTCTCAAAAAAACAGTAAAGGGATTAAAGACCCATTTTCTTTTTCAGGTTGGCATCAATGGCATCCAGGAATTCTTCCGTGTACAGGTAATGATCGCCATGATTCACTTTATTGCCGTGGATACAAACAGCAAGGTCTTTGGTCATTTTGCCTTCTTCCACGGTCTCTATACAAACAGATTCCAGCGCATTGGCAAAATCGATCAGCGGCTGGTTATTATCCAGTTTGCCACGGAAGGCCAGCCCTCTTGTCCAGGCAAAGATGGAAGCTATCGGGTTGGTGGAGGTGGGCTTACCTTTCTGGTGTTCCCGGTAGTGGCGGGTAACGGTACCATGTGCAGCTTCCGCTTCCATGGTCTTACCATCGGGAGTGATCAGTACAGAGGTCATCAGCCCGAGTGAACCGAAGCCCTGTGCCACCGTATCACTTTGCACATCGCCATCATAGTTCTTACAGGCCCATACAAAGTTGCCGTTCCATTTCAGGGCACTGGCTACCATATCATCAATCAGGCGGTGTTCATATACAATACCGGCTGCTTCGAACTGTGCTTTGAATTCGTTCTGGTAGATGTCTTCAAAAATATCTTTGAAACGTCCATCATATTTTTTGAGGATGGTATTCTTGGTAGAAAGGTATAAAGGCCATTTTTTGCTCAAGGCCATATTGAAACAGCTGCGGGCAAAACCCATGATGCTTTCATCCGTATTGTACATTGACATCGCCACACCATCACCTTTGAAATTGAATACTTCAAAAGTTTGGGGTTCACCTCCGCCTTCCGGCGTAAAGGTCATGGTCAGTTTACCTTTTCCTTTAATTACGGTATCCGTGGCACGGTACTGGTCGCCAAAAGCATGACGGCCCACAATGATCGGGGCAGTCCAGTTGGTTACCAGCCGGGGAATATTTTTAATAACGATCGGTTCCCGGAACACAGTTCCATCCAAAATGTTACGGATCGTACCATTCGGGCTCTTCCACATTTGTTTCAGGTTAAACTCTTTTACCCTGGCTTCATCGGGAGTGATAGTGGCGCATTTTATACCCACACCATGCTCTTTGATGGCATTGGCGGCATCCACGGTAACCTGGTCATTGGTCTGGTCACGGTATTCCATGCCAAGGTCATAATATTTGATATCTACTTCTACGTAAGGGAGAATCAGCTTGTCTTTAATGAATTTCCAGATGATGCGTGTCATTTCATCTCCGTCCAGTTCTACTACGGGTTTAGCTACTTTGATCTTTTGGGCCATAAAAACATTGATTTTGGGTTAAAATTCAGGGTTGGCAAATCTACAATATTATCAAATGTGACTTATGTCATGCGTCAGAAGTTATTGTGACGTACTTTTGTAGTAAATTTTTCCACGATTGATTCAAATCAATCAGAAAAGTTGTAACTTTTAAGGCAATTAGTAGTATGGACTCTGTAAAGTCATTCCTGAATTATTTAAAAAGATTCACGGATCTTACAGATGCTGAGTTTAACCAGCACCTGTTACCGGTATGTAAAGTGCGGAGATTTGGCAAGAAAGAAGTGATCACAAAGGCCGGGGAGGTGGAAAACCATATCAACTTCATAGTTCGGGGGCTCGTCCGCAAGTATTACAAAAAGGGCCATCACGAGATCAATACACAGATATCGATGGAGGGTCACCTGATCCTGAGCCAGGAATCCTTTCATGGCCGCACCCCTTCAGATTATACCATTGAAACTATTGAATCATCAACCCTTGTTTCAATTTCTTACGAAGATCTGGAAAGGGTATACCAGCATTCACATAAAATGGAACATCTCGGTCGCCTGATCGTTACGTTTGCGATGATCATCAAAGACAACTGGCAGATGCAGATGGTAAAGATGACGCCAAGAGAACGTTTTTTAAATTTTGTGACGAAGAACCCTGAACTGATGCAGCGGGTGCCGCAGAAATACCTGGCTTCTTATCTTAACATTAAACCGGAAACCTTCAGTCGTTTTAAGCACCTGATAAAAGGCCATCTTACAAAAATGTCGGTTAAAGGTTAACCACCAGCACTGGTATTTTCAGGTCATGCCGCACAGCATTGATCGTTTCTCCATAGATCAGGTCACGGATTCCGGTATGCCCATGAGCACCGATCACCAGCATTTGAGCCCCACTTTCTTTTACTAAACGAACGATCTCTTTTGACCGGTTACTATACCCGAGTTTGGCTTCAGCAGAAAACCCCTTTTCATTCAGTTGCTGTACATAGAACTCAAGGTGCTCTTTATCTTTCAACGTTTCCAGGTCATCACTATCCTGTTCATAGATACGGGCAGAAACACTTTCCACAATATGGATCAGGCTATAAAGGGTGTCTTTATTTCCCTGGCCGATGGCATGGGATAATATTTTCTTATCATTCTCACTGAAGTCAAGCGCCACAGCAATTTTATTGTAGGATGGCACTGCTAGAGACTGCAAACCTTCTGCCTCCGGGTGAAGTTGTATCATCACATCTTTCCGGTGTTTTTTCAGCAGGGGATATACAATGGAAATAACCAGTAAGGCAACAAAGATTAAACCGCCCAGTATGATTACTGCTTTCCAGAACATATTATCAGAATGTGTGAAATAGTCAATGGCTTCGCCGGACACCATGCGGATATTCAGGTACACCAGTACGGCTGTGATCAACCATGCCAGCACCTGTACCCATGGTTTAATAGCAAAGCTACCCATCGTTTTCTTATCACTTACAAAGTGAATCAGGGGTATGATGGCAAAACCTAATTGCAAACTCAGGATCACCTGGCTTAAGATCAGCAGGCTGTCAATATTATCTTCCCCGTTTATTAAAATAACAATGACTGCGGGGATGATCGCCACTAACCTGGTGAGTAACCTCCTCACCCAGGGATTGATCCGTAATCGCAAATAGCCTTCCATTACTATCTGCCCGGCTAATGTTCCTGTTACTGTTGAGCTTTGACCTGCTGCTATTAATGCAATAGCAAAAAGGGCAGGAGCCAGTTTGGTGCCTAAAAGCTGGTCCAGCAAATGATGGGCATCTTTTATCTCAGCTACTTCGGTGCGGCCTGTTTTAAAAAAAACAGTGGCTGCTAAAACAAGGATGGCCGCATTGACAAAAAAAGCAAGATTGAGAGCAATAAAGCTGTCCAGGAAATTCAGTTTCAATGCTCTTTTGATACCCTGCTTATCTCTTTTTATTTTTCTTGTTTGAACCAGGGCAGAATGCAGGTATAAATTATGCGGCATCACCGTGGCGCCGATGATACCAATAGCGATATATAGTGCAGCATCGTTAGGGATATGCGGCACAAATCCAGCTGCCACTTCGCCCAGATCAGGTTTGGCTAAAATGATCTCGATTAAAAAAGAGGCACCGATAATGAATACAAGGGCGATGATGAATGCTTCCATTTTCCGCATCCCCAGCCGCTGCAAAAACAATAAAAGAAATGTGTCTAGTACGGTGATCAGTACACCCCATATCAAAGGAAGCCCGGTTAATAATTGCAAACCGATGGCCATTCCCAGCACTTCCGCAAGATCGGTGGCAGCAATAGCTATTTCTGCCAGGATATAGAGAGCAATATTTACTTTTCGGGGATAGGTTTCCCGGTTGGCTTGTGCCAGGTCTCTTCGTCTTACAATGCCAAGTCTTGCAGATAAACTTTGGAGCAGTAATGCCATCAGGTTGCTCATGAGCAGCACCCAGACCAGTTTATAACCAAACTGGCTGCCACCGGCCAGGTCAGTTGCCCAGTTGCCCGGATCCATGTAACCAACACTTACCAGGTAGGCAGGGCCAAAGAAGGACAGTACCTTTCTCCAGACGGGCCGGTTGGTACGGGTGGTATCTATTGTTTCATGTACTTCACTCAGCGATATATCATGATGATCTTTATGCTCCATACTTCACAAAAATATTTTTAGCTAATTGTTCACTGATGGTAAATACAGGCTGACGGCCGGCTTTAACTTCCATGGAATTATCAAAAGAGAATTTCTTTTTCACCTCCAGTTTGGTGCCGATGCCAATATGTTTATGTTTCAGCAGTTCCAATATTTCGGTTGATTGGTCGCTGACATGACTGACCACTGCAGTCTTATTAAAAGGCAGATCCAGCAAACAAACCTGCCGGCTGGTCTCAATTTTCCCATCCTGGTCAGGAATAGGATCACCATGCGGATCCACCCTTGGAAAACCGAGAAATTCATCCAGTTTGTCAATTAATTTCTTACTGCTTACATGTTCCAGGTGTTCAGCCACTTCATGCACTTCATCCCAGGTGAATTTCAGTTTTTCTGCTAAAAAGAATTCCCACAACCTGTGCCGGCGGATAATACCCAGGGCTACTTTTTTGCCTTCGTTGCTGAGACTAAAACCCTGGTAGGGTTCATAATGCAACAATTTTTTGGCTTTCAGTTTCTTCATCATATCGGTGATGGAAGCTGGTTTTGCCTTCAGTTCAGCGGCCAGTTCGTTCGTGGTTACGTTGCCATCCTGTTGCTGCAGGTGGTAGATGGCCTTGATATAATTTTCTTCGCTTGTAGAATAATTCAGCACGGCTAAAAATATTTTTAGACAAATCTAAATTATTATCAGCAGGCTTCCAAATGCCTTCTTTTGATGGTAGGACGGAAACGCTTATTTTCGGCATCCAATTCATGTCTATGACCCTTTTCAGGAAATCGTTGCTGCTGGCCCTTTCTTTAATACTGCTCACAGGCTGCAAGGATAAAAAAAAGCCTTCATTAGCAGGCGATGAGCCGGTTGAAGTGAACGATTTTGTTGATTTTTTTCAGCCCGTTAATTTACCATTTGCTTTTGAGGACAGCCTCCTGTTAAAAAAGGATAACGACTCTTTACGGATCAGTTATAAAGTGTTTACCCAGTTCGTTCCTGATTCGGTATTGGGGAAAGTTTTTGGGAAAGACAAGAAATTGAAAATATACCCGCTGGGAAAGGTGGAAGTAACAAAAGCTGAAACATATCTTTTTGCCAAAGTGGTTAGTGCCGGTAAGAAAGCAGCATTCATTATTGCACTGGATAAGGGCAATACATTTTTAGCCTGCCTGCCTGCCATCCGGACAGACCTTCCAAAGTCTTCTGTACGAACAACAGTCATTGACAGAAGGTACACGATCACCAAGACACAGTTGCGGAAGAATACCGATGGTAGTTTGAGCGAAGGGAAAGATGTATATGTGCTGAATGCGGATGCCAAAAATTTTATGCTGATCATGACGGATGCACTGGAAGATAAAGTGACCGAACTGATCAACCCTATTGACACATTGCCCCGGAAGCATAAATTATCGGCTGATTATACCACCGGTAAATTAAATCTTGTTTCCATCCGGGATGGAAGAAAAGCGGACCGCCTGACTTTCTTTATTCATTTTGAGAAAGACAAGGGTGCCTGTACCGGAGAATTGAAAGGAGAAGCCATGATCCGATCAGCCAACCTGGCTGAATACAAAGTAGGCGGTGATCCTTGCGTATTGCAATTCCGTTTCACTTCTTCTTCTGTTACTTTGAAGGAAATGGAAGGCTGCGGAGCACACAGGGGATTACGTTGTGCCTTTGATGGTTCTTTCCCCCGGAAAAAAGAAATCAAGCCAAAAACTTTAAAAACAAAGCTTACCCAAAGAAAATAATTACCCCTTGCTAACGTTTGCGGGGATATTTGTTCAACTATTTCATTACCTGTGGATAATTTCCTTTCCGGCCTAAATCTGTTTCCTATTCATAATTAAATTTTATATTGCAGCCTCGTGTAAAAAAGACACAATATGAGTTTTACTAAATATTCAGTTCCGTACCCCGTTGACCAGGCTTATACTAAGAAAGTTGCTTATTTCTCGATGGAGTTTGCCACTCACCAGCCATTAAAGATATATAGTGGTGGTTTGGGTTTCCTCGCTGGATCTCATCTTCGCAGTGCTTACGAACTCCGCCAGAACATGGTGGGTATCGGTATTTTATGGAAATATGGCTATTATGACCAGGCCCGTCACCAGGACCAGACCTTACAGGTGACCTGGTATGAAAAATACTACAGTTTCCTGGAAGATACAGGTATCAAGTTCCAGATAAATGTACACGAACATCCTGTTTGGGTAAAAGTCTATTACCTGAACCCGGAGACCTTTAAAACAGCACCGCTGTTCTTATTATCTACTGATGTTCCGGAAAACGATTATGTTTCTCAAACCATTACGCACCGTTTGTACGATGCGAATGTGGCCACCAAAGTAGCCCAGTTCATTTTGCTGGGGGTAGGTGGTGCCAAACTGATGGATGTGATCGGGTTTAATCCTGAGTTATATCATTTGAATGAGGCGCATGGTTTATCCGCTGCTTTTTATCTCTACAATAAATACAAGAACAATATTGAAGAAGTAAGAAAACGTCTCGTATTCACTACGCATACACCGGAAGAAGCGGGTAATGAGAAGCATGACATCTATCTCTGTCATAAAATGAGTTACTTCTGCGGTCTCTCGGTTGACCAGGTAAAAAAACTGACCGGTAACCCGGATGACCAGTTTAACCACTCACTGGCAGCATTACGCTTTGCCAGATTAGCCAACGGTGTATCGCAATTGCATGGCCATGTATCAAGAGCCATGTGGGGACGTTATGAAAATATCTGCCCGATCATTTCCATCACCAATGCACAGAACTGGCGTTACTGGGCGGATAAACAATTGTACCGCTTCATGGAAGCCGGCGATGATTATGGTATCGATGACCGCAAAAAGTATTTGAAGAAAAGGGCTTTTGAGATTGTTGCTGATCAAACCGGTAAGATATTTAACCCCGATGTATTCACTATTGTCTGGGCCCGTCGTTTTGCCGGTTATAAAAGAGCAAGCATGCTAACCAGCGATGAGGAACGATTCGAAAAATTATTGAACAATCCCAAACACCCGGTGCAGATCATCTGGGCGGGTAAGCCATACCCGGTTGATCATCCTGCCATCAGTGAGTTCAACCAACTGGTGCATATCAGCAAGAAATATAAAAATGTGGCGGTGTTGACCGGGTATGAACTGGCTTTATCGAAAAGACTGAAGCAGGCTGCGGATTGCTGGTTAAATAATCCACGAGTGCCAAGAGAAGCTTCAGGAACCAGTGGAATGACCGCAGCCATGAACGGTGCGATCAATTTTTCTACCGATGACGGCTGGATACCAGAGTTCATTAATCATGGACATAATGGGTTTGTGGTGCCGAAAGCAGACTATGCCCGCATGGCCACGCATGAACAGGATCAGTATGACCTGAATAAACTCTACGAGATATTGGAGAGGGAAATTCTTCCATTGTATTATAACAATTATAGTACCTGGCGCCAGGTGATGAAGAACGGGATGCAGGATGTACGCTTCCAGTTTGACAGTAACCGGATGGCGCATGAATATTATGACCTGTTGTATAAATAAGCAGTCAGGAATAAGTTTTAAAGCCCTCATTTAATGAGGGCTTTTTTATTCAAAGCTTTTTATAAGCTGGTCATTTGATATGATAACAGGGAAAAATCCAGCCAGTTTATTAATTACACCCTCCACCAGAGCATCCGGGCAGGAGGCCCCGCTGGTGATCAGAATTTTTACAGGTTCTTTTTTTGGTAAAAACTCAGCCGTTAGTTTTTCTTCTTTGGTATGAAAATTATAATGCAATATTTCTTGTGCAGAGATTATTTTTTCTTCACTATTGATAAAATAGGTGGGTAGTTTTTCTTCACAGAGCTCAACAAGGTGAGACGTGTTGGAAGAGTTATATCCTCCCACTACGATCGCCAGGTCGGCAGCTGTCTCCAGCATACCGGTAACGGCTGTCTGGTTGTCATTCGTAGCATAGCAAAGTGTATCTCTTGTTTCGGCAAAACGATCTTCTGCAACAGCCGGATGAAAGGTATCGATCATCACCTGTTTTAAATAATCAGCAATAGCCTGTGTATCGCTGGCCAGCATGGTGGTTTGATTAACCACACCGATACGTTGCAGGTCTTTTGTTACATCAAAACCTGTGGAGTACTGTCCTTTGAATTCTTCTGCAAATAGCGTTGCCGGTTTTTCCCCGGTGATATATCTGGCCAGTTCCTTTGCCTGTTTCATGTCTTCCACTACTACTGATGCGGCATTGGCAGCAGCATGTGAAAAAGTAGCTCTTGTCTCTTCATGTTTGGGTTTACCATGGATCACAATGGTATAATTCTTCCTGGCGATCACTTCGCTCCGGTTCCATACTTTCTCTACAAAGGGGCAGGTGGTGTTATATTTTTCTGTTTGAATACCGATATCGTTCAATCGTTTCTCAATATCCAGTGTAGTGCCAAATGCAGGGATGATGACAATATCATCAGCCGTCAGCACTTCAAAAGGGATGATCTGTTTACCGTAAGTGTCTTGTAAAAAGTTAATGCCATGGGATTGCAGGTCAGCATTCACCTGCGGGTTATGGATCATTTCGCTTAACAAAAAGATCCTTTTGCCCGGGTTTTCTTCAACAGTCCGGAAGGCGATCTCGATTGCATTCTCCACACCATAGCAAAATCCAAAATGACGGGCCAGGAAAATTTGTAATGGCCCAAAATCCAGCAGGGTAGGGCTGAAATCCTTTTTCATCTTGTCCGTTTCTTTACGTTTCTTTTTGATAGCGGTGATCAGCGGACTGCGGTAAATGATCGGAACATCAAAACTCTTCATGAGGGCAAAGATAGTGAGAGAAGTGCAGAGAAGTTAGATGCCGGATGTTCCTGAAAATATGCTATTGAGATTAAAACGGAGACTGGGATATTTCGTATTGCTGACCCCGTAGTTCCGGGCCTGATTTCTTCTTATCTTTCGCAAAAGTTCAGACCATGCGATACCTGTTGCTTGCTATTTCTCTTTCAGTATTGCTCAGTGCCTGCAAACTGATGAAGAAAGAAGATGAAAAAGAAACTAAAAGTAAAAAGAGTATGACCAAAGCATTCAATACCCCGGGGTGGGCCCACAGTACAAATATTTACGAAGTGAATATCCGCCAGTACAGCCCGGAAGGAACCTTCAATGCTTTTGCCAATGAATTGCCCCGGTTAAAAGATATGGGTGTGCAAACCTTATGGTTCATGCCCATTACACCCATCGCACAAAAAAATAAGAAAGGAACATTGGGCAGCCCTTATGCCTGCTCTGATTATACTTCCATCAATCCTGAGTTTGGAACCATGGATGATTTTAAGAACCTGGTGAGGCAGGCACATGAAATGGGTTTTAAAGTGATCATTGACTGGGTGGCTAATCATACGGGTTGGGATCATCGCTGGACAAAAGAACATCCTGAATATTATTTGAAAGATTCGGTCACTAATGATTTTCATATCGCCTCGGGTATGGATGATATTATTGAACTGGATTTTAATAACCCGGCCACCGTGCAGGCCATGATTGATGCCATGAAATTCTGGGTTACGGAATGTGATATTGATGGTTTTCGTTGCGACCTGGCCAGTTGGGTGGAATTACATTTCTGGCAAAAAGCAAGACCGGAAGTGGATGCCGTGAAACCATTGTTCTGGCTCGGTGAATTTGATGAACTGGAAACACCGGATTATGGAAAAGTATTTGATGCCAGTTACACCTGGACATGGATGCATAAGACAAAGGATTTCTACCAGCAACATTTGCCCCTGAGTGCCATCGATTCAATACTGTACCGGTATAGTGCCATTGGGGATGGCTCTATGCGGGCCTGGTTCACGAGTAATCATGACGAGAACAGTTGGAATGGCACCGAGTATGAAAAGTATGGTGATATGGCCAAAGCATTAGCCGTATTCAGCGCTACCTGGAATGGTGTGCCGCTGATCTATTCAGGCCAGGAACTGCCGCTGATCAATAAAAGACTGGAGTTTTTTGAGAAAGACCCAATCCCCTGGAACGGTAAAAATGAGCTGCATGATTTTTATAAAACTTTATTTACCCTGAAAAAAAATAATCCGGCCTTGCGTGGTGGAGATAGTACTATAAAAACAATCCATCTCGCCACCACCGATGACGGACATATCCTTGCTTATTTGAGAAAGAGTGCTGACAGGGAAGTATTAGTGGTGTTGAATCTTTCTGCCGAAAAAGATCTGCATTTTGATATTACAGATGAAAACCTGAAAGGTGTCTTTAAAAATGTTTTCTCCGGAGCTGCCAATGATTTTACCACGGAGAAAAGTTTTGAGATGCAGCCCTGGGAGTATTTAGTATATGAGAAGTGATCATAATTAATTGTACTTATAAAAAAGCCGCTTGCAAGTCACGCGGCTTTTTTATACTTCATTTTCTGTATTAATTATTGTTCATCAAGGTTCAGTGGATAAGTATAAGACCCATCATAACCGGGATAGATACCTTCCAGGCGGATGCTGCCATCTGTCCTGGCAATTATCCTTGCTAATTGTTCAATGCTATTGATCTCTGTTCCATTCACACTGGTGATCACAAAACCTTCCTGGATCCTTGTTCTGCCGATCGGGCTGTCTTTGCTGGTGATTGATTTTACCACCACGCCACCAGTTATATCTAATTTTGTTGCTTTTTCTTTACTCAGGTTCTCCAGTTCAGCGCCTAATTTCTGGTTGATATCAGTCTTAGCCACTTCTTCGTAAGAACCTACTTTACTTTTCAATGTAGCAGTACCATTAAATTCTTTATCGCCTCTCTTGTAAGTGATCTTTACTTTATCACCGGCATTATAAGAAGCAACGGTTCCCTGCAGTTCAGGCCATGAAGCAATAGCGATATCATTGATCTTGGTGATCACATCACCTTTTTTCAAACCTATCTCAGCTGCTGCGCCATCAGGAGCCACCAGGCCAACATAAGCACCATCACCGGCATCATATTTATCTTCGGCAGCAGAGATACCGAGATAAGGCCTTTTCACATCACCATATTTCACGAGGTCATTAACGATCTTTTTTACCAGGTTTACCGGGATAGCGAAACCATAACCGGCATAAGTTCCGTTAGGCGCAAGGATAGCAGAGTTAATTCCTACCAGTTGCCCATCGGTAGTGATCAGGGCACCTCCACTGTTTCCCTGGTTGATGGCTGCATCAGTTTGTATAAACGATTCAATCGGGCTGTTGCTCTGGCGCCGGTTGATACCGATAGCCCTTCCTTTTGCACTCACGATACCTGCAGTAACAGTTGTTTCAAGTGTCAGGGGATAACCAACAGCTAATACCCATTGGCCTAATTTAACGGCATCAGAATTACCGTAGATCAGGTAAGGAAGATTCGTCGCATCTACTTTCAATACGGCAAGGTCTGTACTTGGGTCACGGCCGATCACTTTAGCTTTATAGGTTTTCTTATTGCTTAACGTTACAGTAATCTCATCGGCAACACCATCACCACCATTCGATACAACGTGGTTATTGGTTACGATATAACCATCCTCGCTGATGATCACCCCGCTGCCCGAAGCTCTTTGTTCCGGCTGTACCTGCGGCCCGAAACCTTCTCCAAAAAACTGGTTGAAGAAATCGTCCATATTATTGCCGCGGCTGCGGTTCAGGTTACTTATTTTCTTGGCCGGGATCTTTGTTTTGATATGCACAACAGCAGGAACAGCAGAACCGGCAGCTTTTGTAAAGTCAATCGGATCTGCAGCTGTGGCTACATTGTCATAAAAACCGGCATAATTAACCGGGAGTTTGCCATCGGTGGTGGTTTGAGCAAATCCATCTTTTTTACTGGTCAGTTTACCATATACCCACACACTGCCAACGGCTGATGCTGCACTCACAGCAACGATCAGAAAAAGTTGTTTAAGTTTCATAGTGCTATATACTTTTAGATTTTTTTTGTTTGCAAGGACCAATTGTTTCATATTCTGTGCCATTGCTTAACAAAGTAACAAACTGTCAGGCCATCTTTGTTTACCAACGGTTTAGTTTAACAATTCTTTACTAAGGTCTTCGTACTTTACTGTCCATGTAAATTTAGTGCCATTTACGGGGAATAAAAAGCCCCGTTTTACAGGCGGCAAAGAAAAGCAAGGGTGTCAACCCCGTCGGCATAATCCGCAATGGCCGGAACCTGGCTTTGTCCAAATGGGACGAAACCCCTGCCCACCATACATTGCAGGTCGGGATGACCTTTCAAACTACCGGTCAATTTGTCGGGATTGTCATAGAACTCATAGTTCAATTGGCTGATGGGAGAGAACAGGGAGGGCTCCTCAACAAGCAATAAGGAGGGGTTACTCATGTAGTATTTCTTATTCAGGAGATGCAGGGCCAGGTTATAATCATAATTGTTTTTGTACTTATGATGATCCGCCAGGAAATCGTACTTCTTAAAAGCGGTGATCAGGGGGACGAAATCGTAGCCTGCAGGGACATAAATTTTGGTCACATTCCGGCAGCCCAGGCCAAAATAAAGGTACACATCATCGGCCAGTTTTCCCAGTTCTTCACTGGTTTCTTCGCCGGAGAGAATCGCTACCGAGGTTCTGTTGCGGCGGATGATATGCGGCCATTTTCCGAAATAATATTCAAAATGCCCGGCGGAATTATTGCTGCCGGTGGCGATATAAGCATCACAGCCTTTCAGCATGTCTGCAAATGAGACACACTGCTCTACAGCTTTATCCCATTCCACCAATTTGCCGACCAGGTGCTTTATCAGGGTTTCGTCTTTTGAAGAGGTCTTAATGGTTGCCCTATGGCCTGAAATGAATACTGATAAGAAATCATGGAAACCCACCAGCGGGATGTTCCCCGCCATAACGACCCCAACATTTTTGGGTTGAGGAGGATTGGCCGGCAAATCGTAAGAGCTGACCCACTTTTCCAATACCGGGCGGGACAGGAATTGACGGGCTATATTTTCAGTGGCCAGGTCAACAAATTCCGGGATGAACCAGCCATTCCCCCGGGAGGCATTTTCCTTCGCTTCCGCCCATTCAGGATTAACTGATAAAATATATTCCCCGAGGTCAACTAATAAATCGATCCGATACTGTAAATTCATGCCCGTAAATTAAACGCCAGTTTTTTAAGTTTTCCGGCTGCAAATTAACGGATGACTGCACAGGAAAAAATTTAAAGCCGGCTTGCTGAGACTAAAAACAAACTAATTTTGCTCAGTAATGTAATTCTCAACCCGTTAAATGTTTTTTTATGGCAATCAAGATCACCGAAGAATGTATCAATTGTGGCGCCTGCGAACCCGAATGTCCCAATAACGCTATTTATGAAGGTGGCGTAGAGTGGGCCGTTGCAGATGGCACCACTGTTAAAGGGCCTTTTACCCTGTTAGACGGATCAGTAGTGGATGCTGACCAGAAGAATGCACCGGTTAGTGTTGATATTTATTACATCACACCCAATAAATGTACTGAGTGCCAGGGCTTTCATGAAGAGCCGCAGTGTGCAGCCGTTTGCCCGGTTGATTGCTGTGTTCCGGATGAGATGTACCAGGAAACAGTGGACCAGCTGATCGCTAAAAAAGACAAATTGCATATCTGATCTGTGCTTCGGCTGTGCATAATTATTTATGCAGTTACTGGTTGTTCTTTCCAAAGTTGTATAACTTAGTAACAGATTCAATTAATATAGCAGTGTAAACTGCTCCATTAAAGGCGGGTGATATTTCCCGTCGTAAAAAGGTGAAGGAGAAACGGCCTTCACCTTTCTTATTTTTGAAAGCGGCAAGAAATAAATGATTTTTAGCATTTGAAATTTCGGACATCGCTTTTTTTCCTCAATATTTGCGTAGCTAAACACATACATATCAACTATGAAGAAAACCATTGCCCTGGTTACCGGCGGTTTTTCAGGAGAAGCAGTTATTTCGTACAGAAGTGCCAACACCATTGATAATAATCTCGACAGGGATAAATTTAACGTTTATAAGATCGATGTCAACCCCAAGGGCTGGTTCTATGAACTGGCAGATGGCAGAAAAGTGGAAATTGATAAGAATGATTTTTCTCTCCCACTCGATAATGAAAAGATAGATTTTGATGTGGTTTTTATCGGCATGCACGGCACTCCCGGAGAAGATGGAAAACTGCAGGGGTACTTTGATACATTAAAGATCCCTTACACCAGTTGTGATGCCACTACATCGGCCATCACTTTCAATAAGCGATATACGGTTGCTGTAGCAAAAATGGCAGGCATTTCAGTAGCTAATTCAGTTCACCTGTTCAAACATTCTCCTGTTCCTGCTGCACAGGTACTCAACCAGGTAAAATTACCAGTGTTTGTGAAGCCAAGTAATGGCGGATCCAGCATCGGGATGAGCAAAGTAGATAAACCGGAAGACCTGGATGCTGCTATTGCTAAAGCATTCAATGAAGATGAACAGGTACTGATCGAAGAGATGGTTAAAGGCAAAGAATACACCGTGGGTGTTTTCAAAACAAAGGGAAATATTATCGTGTTACCACTTACAGAAGTGAGAGCAGATGATGATAAGGAGTTTTTTGATTTTGAGGCCAAGTACCAGGGCAAATCAACAGAGACAACGCCAGCGGTTGTGGATGAAGTGATTGCCGATAAGATCAGGGCCGCAGCACATAAAATTTATGCAGTATTCAATTGCAGGGGAGTGGTCAGGATCGATTTCATCTATAATGAAGAAAGTGGCCAACCTTTCATGCTGGAGATAAATACAATACCGGGGCAAAGCGAGGCCAGTATTGTGCCGCAACAGGTAAGAGCTATGGGCTGGAGCCTGAAGGAATTTTATACTAAACTGGTGGAAGAAGCTTTATACTGATTAATAAAAGTGAGATTGGATCATTCAAAATTTAAACAGTGCTGAAATTTATCACACATCGTCCTTTATGGCTCAACATCCTGGCCGGGATATTGCTGGCCGTAGCCATTTTTTCTGTTTTTATCTTATCATTGAACTGGCTTACGCATCATAATAGTTCAATGACTGTTCCGCAGGTAACAGGCAAATCATTTGAAGAAGCAGAAAGTATATTGGAGAAAGCCGGTTTTGATGTGGAGATACAGGATTCCATTTATTCCGACACTACTAAACCGATGGCTGTACTGAAACAATTCCCGGAAGCGGATGAAGTGGTGAAAGTTAATCGCAAAGTTTACCTAACTATCAACAGGGCGGTTCCACCAATGATCGATATGCCGAACCTCGTTGGTTATAGTTTTCGTAATGCAGAAATGACATTGAAGAATAACGGGCTTCGTTTTGGTGACAGCACATTCAAAGCTGACTTTGCCAGGAATGCCGTGCTGGAACAAATGTATAACGGTTCTCCAATTACACCAGGCACAAAAATAAGAATGGGAAGTAAGATTGATTTTGTGCTGGGCGATGGGGTGGGTGATAAGGAGTTTGCAGTGCCAGATATTACCGGGCTGACTTTTGCTGATGCTAAGGCAAGACTTGAAGCCTATGGGATCAGCTTTGCATCTGTCATTGCAGATGGTATATCCGATACAGCTAAAGCTTTTATCTATAAACAAAACCCCGAACGATTGGATTTTGATAAAAAAATACAACATATCCGGTCGGGTCAAACGATGGATGTATGGCTGCAGCTGGATAAACCAGTAAAGGATACCGTCAATATATCTTCACCACAACAATAATATTCAACTATGCAGAATATCACAGCTGAAGAATTAAAGGCACGCCTGGATGCAGGCGAAAAAATGAACATCATTGATGTAAGAGAGCCGCATGAAAATGCGGAATTCAATATTGGCGGCACCCTGATCCCGCTGGGAAAAGTACAGTCTATGCAAATTGATGAGATTGAGGACCTGAAACAACAGGAACTCATCGTCTATTGCCGCAGTGGAAACCGCAGCGGGCAGGCATGCCTGTTTTTAGATGCACTGGGTTTCACCAATACCAAGAACCTGGTAGGCGGGATGCTGGGCTGGCAGGAAAAATATGGAAGTCAGAAATAAGAAGTCTGAGGCCTGATACCAGACTTCTTACTTCCGGACTCTTTTATAGCCTTATATTAACAGCTACCATGAAATTCGTTCCCGCCATCGGGAAATAATAATTCTCTGTGGTTGTTTCTCCCCCGTAGATATAGCTGAATGTATATCCATTCGGTTCATATTTTTTCCCAAAGAGATTATTCACCTGCCCGATAATATTTACTTCTTTCAGCCACTTCTTTTTGATCGTGTAGATAGCCCTTACATCCTGTACATAGAAGGCATCCAGTTTCCGGTTGTCGTTTTGTGTGTTATCAAGATACTGGTCGCCGACATATTTACTCAATAAACTCAGTTCAAGATTTTTTACCGGCTGGAGATTAATAGCCGCATTCCCGACTACTGAAGGGGAAAATGCGATATCGGTAGCATCATATATATTTACTTTTTGTCCGCCGTTATCATAATCATCAATAAATTCTGAGAAGCTATTGACCTTATTCCTGCTGAATGCAAGATTGGCGGTTGCATTTAGCCATGCATTTAAAACATATCCACCCTGCAACTCGATGCCTGCCCGGTAGCTTTTCGGGATATTGGTTCTTGTGTATGCACCCACATCGTTGATTTTGCCCGTTAGCACCAGTTGGTCTTTGTAATTCATATAATACAAAGTGGCCGACCAGTTAAACCTTTTACTATTCTTTTCAATACCTGCTTCAAGATCATGCAACTGTTCCGGTTTGGGTTGTTGCAATGCTCCGGCTTCAAAATCATCCCGGTTGGGTTCTTTATTGGCGATAGCATAAGAAAGATACCCTTTCCAGCCATTCTTTGTATAACTAATGCCGGCTTTGGGATTAAAGAAATCGAATTCTTTATTTGCATACAAGCCGGGATTGTCACGGAAACCCTCGATTGTGTAGCGAACGGCCCGGTATTGAATATCGCCAAACAAGTGCCAGTTATCACTCACCTGTACCTGTTCTTTCAGGTAAATCGTGAAGTCGTTTTTCAATGCATCAAGATCGTACCAGCGGTAGTAGGGAGAAGGTAACCCATTAGAAGCCCATTTCAGTTCACCGAAATGATTTCCATTATACCGGGTAATGGCTCCACCAAAAGTGGTTTGGGATTTACCGCTTTTGTACTGAAATGAAAAGACCGATCCATAAAAATCATTATCCAGCCACAACTGGCGGACAAAATCCGAATTGCCTGCTGTACTGATACCATATTTTGAATAAGACTCATCTGCTTTATATTGTTCATAATAGCCTTTTCCTTTGGTAAGGAATAAAGCAGTATTAAAATGCAGATGGCTGTTAATGGCCTGGTTAAAAAATAATTGATAATGATCCTGTTTGAAATTATCGGTTTCGTTATCATAAGGCTCACCCGGTTTTTCGGTACCGGCATAATTGATAGTGCGGTTACCTGCTTCCAGGTCTGCTTCTGAAATACCATTCCAGGCCTGGTAAGTTTTTTCTTTGCCGGAAAAAATATTAAACCGTAAGGAATTATTTTTTCCAATATAAGCGGTAGAAAAATAAATGGATTTCAGGTCTGTTTTTGCCCGGTCGATAAAACCACTACTGGTGATATTAGATATGCGAATATCGGTGGTAATGTGATCACCGATCAAGCCACTGCCCAGTTTTACTGTATTCTTCCAGGTGTCAAAAGAACCATAACTGTTGTTGATCTCTGCATAGGCTTCCCGGTTCACTTCATTGGTGCTGAAATTGATACTGCCACCAAAAGCCCCGGCACCATTGGATGATGTGCCCACACCTCTTTGTATCTGGATACTGCCGGTGGAAGAAGAAAAATCCGGCAGATCCACAAAGAAAGTCCCCTGGCTTTCTGCATCGTTGTAAGGAATGCCATTAAGCGTTACATTGATCCTTGTGGCATCTGTTCCGCGGATACGAATGCCAGTGTAGCCAACACCATTCCCAGCATCAGAGTTAACGACTACTGAGGGGGTTTGATTCAGTAGAAACGGGATGTCTTGCCCCAAATTGACTTTAGCGATCTCTTTTCTGCCAATATTGGTTTTGGTAAACGGTGCATTATCTGCCGCCCGGATAGCTTTCACTTCCACGGGAGACAGGGCATAAAAACTGTCTTTGACAGCTTCTTTTTCCTGCGCATTTACAGTTTGGCACAGGATGAACGAAATGATTGGAATGGCAATCCTCTTCATTTTTTTTAATTTTTAAACGGTTAAAAAATGAGAGGGAAATGCTGTGGAGAAAGGGCATGTGATTGACCTCCTTCCCTGCGCAGGCATTACCCTGATCAGGTTTTACGGGTTTGATCTCAGCCAACTCTAAACTGCCAAAGGGCCCTTTGGTGGGTTCAGGTGAGCACCCCGGGAAACACTGAAAACTTACAAAGCTTTCTTTTTTGCAAGAATAAGAACTTATCTGCCGGCAGGCAGACCGGGCAAAGTTAAGGCAGAAAATAATCACCCTCAGCTGTAACTTTTCTACCCTGTTCTTCGTACCACTTGAAAACCAGCTAATATGAAGAAATATCTGCTATCACTTTCGCTTATACTGGCTATGCTGCCGGTGTTTGCCCAGCAAGTTATCAATGATCCTAATGCGGAAAAACGGACCGTCAGCAATTTCCACGGTATTGATGTATCGACCGGGATCACCCTGATCCTGACCGAAGGCACTACAGAAGAAGTAGCTGTAAGTGCAGCTACAACGGAGTTCAGGGATAAGATCGTAACCAAGGTTGAAAATGGCATTCTGAAGATCAGGTATGAAACAAAAATGGGGTCGATCAATAAGCGTAAAGAAAGTAAGAATTTAAGAGCATACGTATCGTATAAAACACTGGATCACCTGGATGTTAATACAGGAGCAGAAGTAGAGATCAGGGGAGTACTTTCTTCTTCCGGTTTAAAATTAAAAGCCAATACTGGCGGTATTGTGAAAGGAAAAATAAACATTGCCAAATTGAAAGTAAGCCAGGACACCGGCTCTAAAATAACACTGACCGGGAAAGCAGAAACATTGGAAGTGGATGGGGATACGGGGAGTAAATTTTTTGGCGAAGAGCTTGAGACAACCAATTGCACAGCTTCTGCAGGAACAGGTGCAGCAATTTCTGTAACCGTTAATAAGGAGCTGAATGCAAAAGCGAATACCGGTGGCCATATCAAATACAAAGGCACTGCTGGTATCAGGGAAATTAAAACCAACACAGGCGGATCAGTTTCTAAAATCTAAACGATAACCAATCAGACCATGAAAAAAATAATCAACTTAGTAATATTGGCGGTGGCGTTTACTTCTGTTACTGCACAGAAAACGATCAATGATGCGAATGCAGAGAAGAGAAATGTTGCTGGCTTTCATGCGATAGAAGTGGGTGGTGGCATTGATCTTTATCTTTCACAAGGTGATGAAGCCGTGGCCGTAAGTGCCAGTGAAACTAAATACCGGGATAGAATTACCACTGAAGTGGTAAACGGTGTGTTGAAGATCAGGCATAAATATGAAAAAGGATTAAGAATTAACTGGACAAGTAACAAAATGCAATTGAAAGCGTATGTTTCAGTAAAACAACTCGATAAATTAAATGCTTCCGGTGGTTCTGATGTGAGGGTAGAAGGGGGCCTTACCTTTACTAAGCTTGACCTGGGAGTTTCCGGGGGATCTGATTTTTCTGGCAAAGTCGATGTAACAGATCTTAAAGCCAATGCCAGTGGTGGATCTGATATTCATATTTCCGGTTCTGCTAAAACGCTGGATATTGGTGTAAGTGGGGGTAGTGATTTTAAGGGATTTGACCTCACCGTGGAAAATTGTACAGTAGAAGCCAGCGGAGGCAGCGATGTTTCGGTTACAGCAACTAAAGAATTAAATGTGGAAAGCAGTGGCGGCAGTGATGTATATTACAAAGGGGCAGCCATGATCCGCAATATTAAGAGCAGCGGCGGTGGTAGTGTGAAAAAAACATCTAAATAAGAATTAAAAGTAAAGTGTATGAAAAAGATAACTGTTTTGATATTTGGTCTGTTGTCGGTATTGTTTGTAGCCGCACAAACGATCAACGATCCGAATGCAGAAGTGCGGGATGCAAAGGGATTCCACGGTATCAACGTATCGCATGCCTTTGATGTGTACCTGAGCCAGGGTGATGAAGCAGTTGCGGTCAGCTCAACAGATATGGATTACCGCAGCCGTATAAAGGTAGAAGTTAAGAACGGAATCCTTTTTATCAGTCTGGATAACCAGGGTATGAAATGGGCTAAGGGTAATAAACACCTGAAAGCTTATGTATCGTATAAAAAATTAGATAAGATCAATATCAGTGGTGCCTGCGATGTATATATCAATGGTTCGTTGAAAGCTGATGAATTGAAAGTTGATCTCTCCGGGGCCAGCGACCTGAAAGGAAAACTGGATGTAAAGACCCTGGATGTTGATATCAGCGGAGCCTCCGATATGACCGTTACAGGTACAGCTAATCAATTGAAAATCGACGCCAGTGGCGCCAGTAATTTTAAAGGGCAGGATCTCTCGGTTGATTATTGTAATGTGGACGCCAGCGGCGCCAGTGATGTAAAGATCACGGTAAATAAAGAACTGTCTGCCAATGTGAGTGGTGCCAGTGATCTTCGTTACAAAGGAGAAGGGTTGATCAGGGATATCCGTACCAGCGGAGCAGGTTCTGT
>CADEDV010000002.1:83767-136576 GCA_902826165.1 uncultured Bacteroidota bacterium | reverse complement strand
CGGTTACCTTTGCGCTCCACATCGCGAAGTAGAGCAGCGGTAGCTCGTCGGGCTCATAACCCGAAGGTCGGGAGTTCGATCCTCCCCTTCGCAACCAACGAAAAGGCCAAACCCCGGTTTGGCTTTTTCAATTTTTTCTTAACAGTTGAACTTCAACTGCCAAGATTGATCACCTCCTCAATTCTTAGGCTCTGCCTTACCGCAGTCAAGTTGAAGTCATCGGCTTGAATTTTTTTCAATGAAAACAGGGTTTGTCAATATTTTCGGAAGGCCCAATGCGGGGAAAAGCACTTTGCTTAATGCATTAATGGGAGAAAAACTGGCTATCGTATCTCCCAAAGTGCAGACCACAAGGCACCGGATCAAAGCAATCATGACCGAAAAAGATTACCAGGTAATTTTTTCAGATACCCCGGGTATTATTGAGCCCCGGTATAAACTGCATGAAAAAATGATGCAGGCGGTTAAAGGTGCGTTGGAAGACGCTGACGTAGCCCTGCTGATCGTTGATGTAAATGAAAACTGGGAAGAGTGTAATACCATCTTTGAAGCCTTAAAGTTAAAAGTGCCTGCGGTGGTGGTCATCAATAAGATTGACCGGGCATCGCAGGAAAAAATAAAGGAGGCAGTGAGTTTTTTTGAAAGCAAAACTTATTGCAGGAAAACGCTGACGATCACTGCGACAAGTGGTATCAATATCAAGAATTTCCTGAAACCGATACTGGAATTATTACCGGAAGGCGATCCGTTTTATACCGATGATGATATCAGTGATCTGCCGACCAAATTCTTTGTCAGCGAACTGATACGGGAAAAAATATACGAGTTATCACAGGATGAGATACCTTATCATACTGCTGTATTGGTCAGGGAATTTAAAGAGAAGACAACATTGGTCAAAATTGTGGCAGATATCATTGTACACCGGGAGACACAAAAAGTGATCCTGATCGGGGAAGGCGGCAGCATGATCAAGAAAATTGGAACAGCGGCAAGACAGGATATTGAAGCTTTTCTGCAGCAAAAGGTTTTCCTGGAATTGTTTGTCAAAGTGAAACCCAAATGGAGAGAAAATGATCTCCAGTTAAAAGAGTATGGATATTAAAAGATTTATAGTTTTTGTTACACTGGCTATGAACCATGAACTATCAACCATCAACAAATTATTATGTCATTTACAGTAGCAATAGTTGGTCGCCCCAACGTCGGGAAAAGTACATTTTTTAACCGTTTACTGGAACAGCGGAAAGCCATCGTGGATGATGTGAGTGGTGTGACAAGAGACAGGCAATACGGTGTGGCTGACTGGAACGGAAAGATGTTCAACGTCATCGATACAGGTGGTTTTGTGGCCGGCAGCGAAGATATTTTTGAAAAGGAAATAGCCAAGCAGGTATTGATTGCGGTGGAAGAAGCAGATGCTATCATTTTTATGGTAGATGCACATACCGGACTTACTAACCTTGATGATGCAATGGCCAGTGTATTAAGAAGGAGCACAAAGCCGGTTTTTTTGACCGTCAACAAAGTTGATAATAGCGAACGCCTGCTGGAAGCGAACGAGTTTTACAGCATGGGGTTTGAGCATGTTTTTTTCATTGCAGCAGCCAGTGGCAGTGGCAGTGGGGAACTATTGGATGCGATTGCTGCTCTTATAAGCGAAGATGCTTCGGAAGAGACAGCAGAGATGAATGCCTTGCCTAAGTTTGCCATTATCGGTCAGCCCAATGTTGGTAAATCCTCTTTACTAAATTCACTGATCGGGCAGGAGCGGACCATTGTCAGCGAAATAGCAGGCACCACAAGAGATACCATTCATACACATTATAACCTTTTCCAGAAAGAATTTGTATTGATCGATACCGCTGGTATCCGCCGGAAAGCGAAAGTGCATGAAGACCTTGAATTCTATTCAGTGATCCGTGCCATTAAAGCATTGGATGAAGCAGATGTTTGTTTGCTGGTGCTGGATGCTGAAAAAGGAATAGCGCAGCAGGACCTGAATATTTTCAGCCTGGCGGTAAAGAAAGGGAAAGGGGTAGTGGTGCTGGTGAATAAATGGGATCTGGTGAATAAAGAAACCAATACAGCCCGGGATTATGAAGTAAAATTGAAAGAAAAGCTGGCCCCTTTTACAGATGTTCCTATTCTCTTCATTTCTGCAAAAGAAAAAACAAGAATATTTAAAGCCATTGAACTGGCACTGGATGTATATGAAAGCCGCCAACGCAGAATACCCACTTCCCAGTTAAATGAAGTGATGCTGAAAGCAGCAGAAACACATCATGCGCCGGTGATCAGGGGACACTCGTTAAAGATAAAGTTTGTGACCCAGATACCTACAGCCGTACCATCGTTTGCATTTTTCTGCAATTTTCCGGATGATGTAAAGCAACCGTATAAAAATTATCTTGAAAATCAACTCCGTAAGAATTTTAATTTCACCGGGGTGCCGGTACGGCTTTTCTTCCGAAAAAAATAAGAAGATTGATTGATGTCAAGCATTACCCGGTTGAAAGAAAAAGACTTCCATCAGCTTTGATATTTCATTTCCGGAATTTACTTTTGCACATCTTTTAAAACAAAACAAAAAAGTACAATGAAAAAAGTATTCGCAATCCTGGCTATCGCTACATTCATGGTAGCTTGTAACAACGAGGCTGAAAAAACTGAAAGCACTGTTGACAGCGCTGCTCTGAAAGCTGCTGCTGATTCAGCTGCCGCCGCCGCTGCTGCAACTGTAGATACTGCTGCTGCAAAAATTGATTCTGCAGCTTCAGCTGTGGTTGATTCACTGAAGAAGTAATCATTGTATTGGACAATATAGCTTCTTGCAAGAAGTTCCCCTGCTAAGATACCGGCAGGGGATTTTTTTGCACAGTACATTCCTTTTTCTGATATTTTTATTAATTTAAGCTACCATTAAACCTGTCCATCTCCCCGAAAAGCCTTTCATGTTCCTGCCCTCAGGCCATTAAATCTTATCGCATGAAAGGATACTATCTGCTGCCAGCATTGCTGTCTGTATGTATATATTCAGAAGCAGCTATTATTACCTGGGATGGTGAAGGAAGTGATAATCAATGGGGCACCGCTTCCAACTGGTCGGGAAATATGCTCCCTGTAGCCGGGGATGATGTGATCCTGGATAATTCTGTGGTGACCGGATCATATGTTGTTAGTTTACCAGCCGGGGCTGTTACAATAACAATAAATTCTTTGACCATTACAGCATCAGGGGCTAATACCATCCGGTTGATATTGCCTGTTTCCAATACGATTGTTCCTGGGTTGGATATTACAGGAATCGGAGATGTTCTTGTATTGAACGATGGAGCGATTTTGCAAAACTCATCGGGGGCAACAGGAGGGTTACCAATCAGTGTAAGTCATGTTTCCGGTATTTTCAGGATTAATAACGGTGGTTTGTATATCCACAACACTTTCCGTCAGCATGCACCATTATTAGATAAGTTATCAGCAGCTCCGGGCACAGAGGATGGGACAATTGAATTTGATGTGCCCACTACAGCATCATTAGTCATTTCTCTTGCAGGCACTACTGGCAGAACGTTTGGGAATTTAATATTATCAGCATCAGCATCAGGAGGTGCAAGAACCTATACATCCTCCGGTTCAAACTCCTGTATCATCAACGGTAATTTTACAATTAACAGCGGCGTTACTTTGTCCACCGGGTTTTCTGCTGACGTTATAATCAAAGGGAACTTCAATCAACAACCGGCATCTGTTTATAGTATTCAAAACTCAACGGATAATAATTATGTGAAAATTCAGGGAAATATAAGCTGCCAGGGAGAGATAACAGAGACAGGTACCGGCCTACCTGTATTGGAGCTGGATGGGATACTCAATCAAAACATTAATATAACCGGCTCAATTACTAATAACGTTGAATTTAAAGTCAATAACCCGGCTGGGGCCACACTGCAATCAGCCCTGACCTTACCGTACCGGCTTAATTTAACTAATGGAAAAATCACAACCTCGCTTACGAATATGCTCACCCTTGCAGATAATGCTGTAACAGCCGGAGCTTCTTCAGTAAGTTTTGTTGAAGGGCCATTAAGAAAAATTGGTGATGATAATTTTACTTTCCCGGTTGGTGTGGGAAGTATATATGCGCCGGTAACTATTACAAATGCATCCGGAGAAAATACTTCAGATGTATTTACTGCAGAATATAAAAGGACTAACCCGCAAACTGTTCGTGGGCCACTGGTAGAACCCGGAATGGATCATGTTAGTTATGTGGAATACTGGACGCTTACCCGTGATGCTGGTACAGCTCTTAAAAAAGTAGCACTTGCAGTAACACCAACCAGTTTTTGTAAATCACTAGCTACTACTTATGTCAGCAGGTGGAATGGTGCTTTATGGACTAGTGAAGGATCAACCAATGGAGGTATTACACTCTTTCCGCCCTATGAGACAGGGACGATCACCAGTACTGATGATCTTGCTGCCTTTGGTGATTTTACACTGATCACCGATCAGCCCTTTGCGATCAACCCGCTGCCGGTTACGCTGGTTAGTTTTGATGTGATAAAGCAAAATAATACAGCCCTGCTGCAATGGGAATTAGCGGAATGCTGTTCAAAAAGCACAAAGTTTGAATTACAACGATCTTACAACGGAAGCAACTTTGTTACCTCCAAAATTATTCCTGGTAATGAAACCAGCCGATTTTACCAGGTGATAGATAACCGCCTTAATCCAGACCTTACCTATTACAGGCTGCGGATTGTTGAAGAAGATGGGAAAATAAGTTTTAGCCGTATTGTGACTATTGTGAATGTTTCACGGAACCTTTTGTTAACAGCAGTTGCGTCAACACTTGTTACAGACATCACAACTGTTATGATAACAGCATCCGGCAATCATGATGCTGTGTTGTTTATTACAGATATGCAGGGAAGAGTGATGTTAAAAAGGGAATACCAGTTGAGTGCCGGTAATACAACTATTCAGCTTTCAGCGGTTAACCTGGTAGCAGGTGTCTATCTCATCTATGCAGAAAGCAAGGGACAGCGAACCAATAGTATCCGGTTTATTAAACAATAATTATCGCCTGGCTTTTTTCTTTGAAGCCGCTTTTTTAATCATCGGTATTTTTAATTTTTTGGCCTCTTCATTCCAGGCGGCTGCATTAATAATCAGTTCCCGGATGCCCAATAATGTGATATCTTTTTTGGAAGTGACAGTAACAGTAGCAATGGCCGCCCTTGATTTTAACTCAAGTTGCGGGAAAGCCTCCAACAGGTCTTTACCGCGGCAAAAAGCCACATCTATACCTTCTTTGGTATTGTTGAGGTACATAAACATTCCAAAATAATGATAAAACGGGACTTTAAAACTCAGCCGTTCCTCAATACCGGGCACATTTTCGATGATCATCTCCCGGAGTAGTTCTGCCAGTTCACGCCTTTCATCCGGCAGGCTTTCTATATACTCATCCACCTTCTTCATTACTATTATAGGCCGAATTGTTTGCTGATCTGCTCTGCCTGTTTTTTGAAAGCCGTGAATTCTTCCTGTTGCTGGGCAATAAAGGAATTATCTTTTAATTTTCCTATTACTGTTTCCATTTCCTTTTCCGTTTCATATACCATCCGGCGGAACGGGCTCCGGTAATCTTTAGCTCTTGATTCGTAAATGGCTTTTGTCATCCATTCTTTTGTATTAACTGCCTGCTGTAGCAGTGATGCGAACAATTTTTTACTGAACCTGCCGGGTGTTAATTGAAGAACTTCAAGCATCGAAGCGAAAGCATGCTGTGTTTTTTCTTTTGCGTATTTCCGGCCCTGCTGTTCATAAAATGCATGCACCAGGTCCCAGTCATTGATCTTACCCGTATGAATTGATTTCACCAGGCTGTTAAAAGCAGGAACCGGTATAAGTTGCCCACCGATATTGGTCCATGCCTGGCGAACCGGTTTGGCAGGTAAAGCCTTTATTAATTGTGTGAAAGATGATACTCTATTATCTGCAACAAGGGAAATGAGTTGTGTGATGCCGTAATAAATGATCAGTTCCCTGAAAATGGAAGTTGCTTCAACTACTTTGATCAGTTGCACCTTACGACCCGTATTTTCAAATCCATCTGCCAGTATTTCTAATTTGCTGATATCCGCTGGTTTATTTTTCAATAATACTTCAGCAGTTTTCAGGAGATCTTTATCCGAAATATTTTTCTTATTCTTTAGAGCCCATGCTTTTGCTGTAGCCTCTTTCATCAAGCGCAGGGCATCAACTATTTCATTGATACTATCAGGGGCCAGGAAATCATATTCCAGTTCCTGTACCTTTTCAGTCCGTTTATCCCTGCCGGCGTATTTACCCGCATTGCGGGCCAGGGCATACATATTATACATGAACCAATAGGCGGGCATAATGACCAGCCGGTCATGGCTTACATCATTACTGACCAGTGAAAAGGGGATGGGTATATTCAGTTCAGCCGGGAAATCACCTTTGGCTATTAATGTGAATGATGCGAATTTGGAATTATGCTTCAGGCTGACACAGAGCCCCGGCCAGAAACCGCGGCCTGCTACTATTTCACCATCAGCTCCTCTTGAATTATGATTTGATCCGATAGTGGCTCCGGCAGCCATATTGCTTTGCCCCATAATAGTAGCAGCACATAAAAAGGAATTATTGTGGTGTTGTTCATGGGCAGGGAAGATCAGCGAATTCAACACCTCGCAGCAGGAAATGGTGGAATTATCGCCGAGATAAGAGTTGATCAGCCTGGCTCCATATTTTAACTGCGATTGCGAAGCCATGATAAAACGAACGGCTTTTACCCCATAGAAAATACGGCAGCCAAAACCAACAATACCATTCACTAATTCACATCCTTCACCAATCTGTGACTTGGCTTCCGGGGAAGAGTTAATGGTAAGATTTTTCAGTTTGTTGGCACCTTTGATATAAGCATCACTCCCGATCCACACATCTTTGATGATACGGCTGTTCTTAATCACGGTTCTGTCGCCAATCTTACCGTAGTAGCCTCTTTGTTTATCAAATTTCTTTTCAGTGAACTCTTTAAACTTCTGCTGTAGTTTTTCATCATCCCTGTATTTTGCCCAGAGATAAGCATCGCCGGGTAACATACCGTTAAAAGGCAGTATACTTCGGCCTGCATTTTCATTACAAACCTCTATCCAGATACGAACGGATTCTTTTTCACCTTCTCTTAAAATACCGTTACCAAATTTGGCATGGTCTGTAGTCGCCAGCTCGTTAACGTTTACAATCATTACATCATTGCCGATAATATAATGGCTCATGAAATTCACATTATCGATCACCACATTATCGCCAATATCACAACTGATGATGGTACTGTTATACAACCCGACCGGCATCCTGATATTATTGAACTCTAAGAAGTAAGGCTCAAGTTTCCCGATCCTGACCAGCCCATAAAACTTACATCGTTGCACCAGTTCAGGGTTAAATGCATTGGAGACCTGCACCTTGTCCCAGTCATCAGAAGTATTGCCGTTTCGTACCAGTACTTCTGTTTCGTATGCAGTGAGTTTTCGGTACTTGATGCCACTGCGGTTCTGGATATTGCGGAGATAATATTCGTTCTTTCCTTTGGGGATATATTCTTTGGCCACAAAACCATAACCCAGGTTTCCGATTGGATTTTTTTTGATATGATTCATCGAGTTAGTTTAGGTTCTGCTACTGAACTTTAAGATAAACAAAGGGCAGGAACATATGACTATTCTACTGTTACTGATTTGGCCAGGTTTCTTGGTTTGTCAACATCAAGACCTTTTACTACGCCGATATAATAAGCAAGTAATTGCAGGGGAACAACACTCAGCATCGGGGCTACGATCTCATCTGCTTCCGGAACGATCATTACATCGTTGGAAAGTCCGGCAGATATTTCATCACCTTCTGTAATGACAGAAACCACCTGGCCTTTCCTGGCTTTGATCTCCTGCATATTACTCACCACTTTTTCATGGTAAGTATCTTTGGTGGCGACGAAGACCACGGGCAGATTTTCATCCACCAGGGCAATGGGGCCATGCTTCATTTCAGCAGCAGGGTATCCTTCTGCATGTATGTAGGAAATCTCTTTCAGTTTCAAAGCTCCCTCCAGCGCCACCGGGAAATTATACCCACGGCCGAGATAAAGGAAATCCCGGGCATCTTTATATTTCTCAGCCAGTGCTTTGATGGGTTCACTGTGTTTTAATGTCCAGGCCAGTTTTTCCGGTACCTGTTCCAGTTCACTAAGCAAGTGCATATACCTGTCATTGGAAATAGACCCTTTGATATAAGCGATCTTCAGGGCCATCATGGTTAATACCGCTAATTGTGCCGTGAAAGCTTTAGTGGAAGCCACACCGATCTCAGGGCCGGCATGGGTATATGCACCGCCATGCGATGCACGGGCAATAGACGATCCCACTACATTCACAACACCAAGTATGATGGCTCCTTTAGATTTTGCATTTTCAATGGCAACCAATGTATCGGCCGTTTCACCACTTTGCGAAATAGCAATGATGACATCGCCTTTATTGATAACAGGATTGCGATAGCGGAATTCAGAAGCATATTCCACTTCCACATTCACCCGGCAGAGTTCTTCAAAAATATATTCTGCCACCAGGCCTGCATGCCAGCTGGTGCCACAAGCCACCATAATAATGCGGTTGGCACTTACCAATTGTTCTGCATATTGCTGAATGCCACTCATGGTGATGGTACCCGCAGCTGCATCTAATCGTCCTCTCAGGCAATCATATACGGTTTGTGGTTGTTCAAAGATCTCTTTCAGCATGAAATGATCATAACCCCCTTTTTCAATAGCTGCCAGTTCTATATCAAGTTTTTGAACATACGGGGTCAGTTTCTCATTCCCCAGATTTTTCAGGATCAGTTCATCCGGCCTGATGATGGCCAGTTCATAATCGTTTACATAGACCACTTCCTTCGTATATTCAAGCATAGGAGATGCATCGGAACCCAGGAAATGTTCGCCCTTGCCCACACCGATCACCAGTGGACTTCCTTTTCTTGCTGCAATGATTGTTTCAGGATCATCCGCATCTAACAAAAGAATTACATAAGCACCTGTCACCCTTTTTAAAGCTACCCGAACAGCTTCCTCCAGGGAACATTCATTATTTTTTTTGATCTCCTCGATAAAATTGAGCAGTACTTCTGTATCGGTGTCGCTGGTAAATGTGTAGCCTTTATTGCTCAGCTCTTTTTTAAGCTGTGCATAATTTTCAATGATACCATTGTGGATCATGGCCAGTTTACCACTGGCGGATTGATGAGGGTGAGCATTGCGGTCGCTTGGTTCACCATGCGTGGCCCAGCGGGTGTGACCAATGCCAACATGTGCATGAAGATCTTTGCCGACAATATTATCTTCCAGGTCTGCCACACGGCCTTTCTTTTTATATACTTTCAGGCCGCTGCCGTTTTGCAAGGCAACACCTGTACTGTCATAGCCCCGGTATTCGAGGCGTTTTAGTCCTTTGATAATAATCGGGTAAGCTTCCCGGGGTCCGGTATATCCAACGATTCCACACATAGGTATAATTTTATTGCAACAAAGGTATTGATTTCAAAACATGCAAACGTTTGACTGGTTGCATTAATATGGAAGGTAGAAAAAAAAGCGTAAAGAATATTGAAAGAGACTTTCTTATCAGAGTAAGGTACCGCTGAGGAAGAAATAGGCAAAGGAAAAATAGATCAGTAAACCTGTTACATCCACCAATGTGGCAACAAATGGAGTAGAGGAGGCAGCAGGGTCGGCACCAAGTCTTTTCAGGATTAAGGGCAGCATAGACCCCATCAGTGATCCCCACAAAACAATACCAGTAAGTGAGAAGCCGACAGTGAACGCTATTCGCAGGTAATGTTCTCCAAAAGTGGCAGGTGCGAGCAAATGCCATACTGTTATTACTGCAATACCTATCAGGCAAAGGGTAAATCCTAACAGAAAGCCTGAGAATATTTCTCTTCGCATAATGCGCCACCAGTCAGCGATTGTGACTTCACCAAGTGCCATGGCCTGGATGATCAGGGTGGAGGCCTGCGACCCGCTATTGCCCCCGCTTGATATGATCAGTGGGATAAAAGTGGCCAGTATAACCACTTTGGCGATCTCGTCCTGGAATTGTTGCATGGCTGTGATCGTAACCAGTTCCCCAAAAAACAAGATGATCAGCCAGATAATCCTTTTTTTGAATAGCCTGAAAATGGGCATTTCAATATAAGGCTCTTCCAGGGCTGCAGTACCACCAATCTTTTGCATATCCTCACTGAATTCCTCTTCTGCCACCCACAGCATATCATCAATAGTTACGATACCCAGTAATTTATTACTATTACTAACCACGGGCAAGGCTACCCGGTTATTCATTTTGAAAACTTCACCGGCTGTTTCCTGATCTTCATCAGCTTTCAGCGAAACGACCCGGTTGTCCATCAATTCAGCTACTTTTTTATCCGGGGGATTGAGTATAAAGTCACGAATACGGATATCATCCAGCAATTCTCCTTTTTTATTGATCACATAGATCACATTGATGGTTTCACTATCCTTCCCGTATTTGCGGATGGTGGCAAAAACTTCTTCGATCGTATTATCAGGATATACATACACATAATCCGGCGTCATCAAACGGCCGATGCTGTTTTCCGGGTAGCCTAAGAGGGAAAGAGTGATCTTTCTTTCTTCAGGGTCCAGTAATTTGATCAGTTCACGGACTGCATTACTGGGCAATTCTTCCAGGAAATCAGTACGGTCATCCGCCGGCAGTTCATTCAGTAAAGAAGCAATGGTATTAGGAGGCAGGTCCCGGATGATCCTTTTTTGCATGGACAGGTCAAGTATCTTGAAAACACTGGCGGCCCGGTGCACGGACATATTAGCGATGATCTGGCTCTCGTAATCCGGGAATTCGTCAACCAGCATAGCCACATCACTGATATTCTGATGGTTCAGAAAATCCTTTATCTGAAGCTTATCTTCCGTCTGGATGATGGCTTCAAATTTTTCTGGTATGGTTGGTTGTGCCAGTTCTAATGACATAGCTCAAAAATACGAAGCCAAAAGTTAGCAGCATCACGATGATGAGCCCCTTCTTTGTTAATTAATTTGTTTACTTCGCTTTTAAATAGCAGGCCGATGGTTCTTCCATTTTTATTTATTGCCCCGACACAGGATATGGGGCTTGGTGTTTTTACCAGGGAAGATATTGATGCAGGTACACTTGTCGAAGTAGCACCCGTTATTGTAATGACGGCAGAGGAAAGAAAGCTGTTGGATCAAACCCTGTTACATGATTATATCTTCGAATGGGGTGAGCAAAGCGATCAATGCTGTATGGCATTGGGCTATGTGCCCGTGTATAACCATTCCTACCAGTCCAATTGTGAATATGAAATGGATTTTGACAGCCGGCAGATCCTGATCAGGTCAGTAAAACCAGTAAAAGCAGGAGAGGAACTGTTTATTAATTATAATGGTGAATGGAATGACAGTACCTCGCTTTGGTTTGATGCCAAATAAAAAACCGTCCCATAATAAAACAGGACGGTTAAAGCTATTTATTGAAATGATTATTATTGGAATACTACTTGTGCCCTGATCTCACCGGCGGGATAAGCAGCAGTTCTGATAGCGATATAATACAAGCCACTTAATACAGCTTCTTCTTTTACTACCACTCCATCCACCAATAAGGTTGCTGATTTGGAGCCATTTGCTGTTAAACCAGTAGTGCTGATTGTTTGAAGAGGTGTTGTTGGTGAAAGGGCAAAACCAGCTGGGGCTGTACCGTAAACACCCATGCCAATAGGAGATCCGCTTAACCCGGCCCAGTTGATTGTATAGCTTAATGTTTTTGTTCCTTTAATATAGAAAACATCAAGAGTTCCCAGGGCATTAGAAGCACTTGTCGGAACTACCTGGGCTCCGCTCATGGTAATACCCTTTTTTTCATAGAGAACAGTTTTTTTGGCCTCAGCCGACTTTTCGCAGGAGTTAAAAGTTGCCAGTATACCCAAAAGAATAATAGAGAAAGCAGTTAGTTTGATCCATTTCATGATTGTGAGATTTGCTATAAAAATAAGAACTTTTTCCATTTGGCAATGGAAGACAGCTTTTTTCTGGTTTTACCTGAAAAACAAGTGAATAAGTTCTATTGAAAGAGGGTAGCTGACTCCTTTTTTTTCCTCATTTCCCGCAGCATAAACCTGCTTTTATTGCATGATAATCTTTTGTGTGCAAACGGGGACTCCGGCCTCTTTAATCCTGACCAGGAACACCCCTTTTGCCAAATTTCCCTTGCTGACAGGCATATTAATGGTTTGACCCGCTGCGGCAGGCGGCAATGCCTGTGACAGTATTATTTTCCCGCTGAAATCAAATATTTCAATAAAGGCCTGTTTCAGCGAACTGCCTGTTTTGAGGTTTATCTTATTGTCAGTAACAATTGTCGGGAATATCTTGATTTCATTTCTCGCTACCGTAGTGGTGCTGATCACTACAATTTTTGAATAAGCGACAGTTCCGCTCATATCCGTCATTTTTAACCTGTAAAAGCTGGTACCGGTCATATGAACAGGATCTGTATAGTGATAGGAAACCGATGCTGCCAGTTGCTGACCCGCTGATCCCGGGATGGTTGAAATACTGGTAAAGTTATTGCCATCATTACTTTTCTGCACTTCAAAATAATCTGGATCGCTGTCCTGCGTGATATCCCAGCCTAATTCTGCCAGTTTATTATTTTCTTTACCTGTGAAGGATAATAGTTTTACTGGTAATGGTATATTGAATTGAGTGGTAAAGCTGATGCGGTTATCGCCGCTGTTTTCATAAAACTCCAGCACCAGGTTTCTTGTCCCGCTGAATACGGCACTATAGGTGCTTGTTTGGTAAGATTGATCATTCCATTGGTTAATGACCCAGGTAGCTCCTCCATCAAGACTCAGCCGGTAACCATCATCCCCCCCCACAATAAAAGTATGGTTGCCGTGCGGGAAATTTTTTGTCAGCCGGTAACGTACACTAAAGGTCTCTGTATTCACCGCACATCCGCTGGTGTTGAAATTGGTATTATTGCCGCCGAAATCCTGGGTAAACGAGGGGTTACCTGAAGTGCCCTCTGTTACCATTCCTTTATAGATATTAAAATTAGTCCCATCATATAAATACCCTCTCCAGGTATCAGTCGCTCCATAGGTATTAGTGTTTTCGCTACCCGTGCAGGAAGTGGCAACAGAAAAACTGACCCTGTTACCTCCGGTGTTTTCATAATACTCCAGTACAAGATTGTATGTGCCATTCAACAGAACCGTATATGTGGAAGTGTTATAGGCTTGGTCATTCCATTGATTGATGACCCAGGTGTTTCCACCATCAATGCTAAAACGATAACCGTCATCTCCACCAACGGTAAATTCATATGTACCGTTGGTAAATGTTTTAGTGAGTTTATACCGGGCACTGAAAGTCTCTGTATTTACAAAGCAATTATAAGTAGTGAAATTGACATTATCGCCACCAAAATCCTGGTCGAAATTCGGGCTGCTGGCGGTCCCTTCAGTAGTATACCCCCTGTAATTACCGAAGTTTGTGTTATTATACATATAACCCCTCCACACGTTATTGGTGCCATAACTGGTTTGGTTGCCCTGCGGAGAGCATTGGGAAAAAGTGTACTTGGATGAGAGCAGCACAAAAAGGGCTACGGTCAGAATTCGGTTCATTGGATAGTGGATTAGGTGTTTATACCTATAAATTCTCTACGAAGAAAAAATAAAAAAATAAGTGTTACCGCTTATTTGGGGAAAAAATATTGAAAAAACGTAAAAACACTATTGCAGATAAAGACATCTTTGGGAAGACTACGAAAAATAGTACAACAAATAGAATGAATTACTAATGTACGGGCTATTTCAATTTCCCTTTTATCTCCTGGAGTTTTAATAATGCTTCCACAGGTGTTAAACGATTGATGTCGATGCCTTCTAGTATTTTCCTGATCTCATCAAAAGTTTCGCTGTGTGCATCAAAGATGGAGAGCTGCATTTTCGGAGTGCTGATCTTTTTGACCGCATCATTTATTTCTTCATCCACATGCTTGGTCTCTAATTGTTTCAGGATATCATTGGCCCTTTCGATTAATGAGGGGGGCATGCCGGCCATTTTTGCGACATGGATACCAAAACTATGGGTGCTGCCGCCCGGTGCCAGTTTCCGCAGGAAGATGATCTTGTTGCCCGCTTCTTTATTAGTGATATGATAATTCTTTACCCGCTGCAATTTTTCTTCCAGCTCATTCAGTTCATGGTAGTGCGTGGCAAAAAGTGTTTTAGGCTGGTGGGGTGAATTGTGCAAATGTTCTGCAATACTCCACGCAATCGAAATGCCATCATACGTGGAAGTGCCACGGCCAATTTCGTCGAGCAATATCAAACTGCGGGGCGTGATATTATTAATGATGCTGGCTGTTTCATTCATCTCCACCATGAAAGTGGATTCACCGCCGCTAAGATTATCAGAGGCGCCAACCCTTGTAAATATTTTATCCGTTAAAGATATCCTGGCTTCTGTGGCAGGAACAAAAGAACCGATATGCGCCATCAGCGTAATAAGTGCTGTCTGACGCAGCAACGCTGATTTACCGCTCATGTTAGGACCTGTAAGAATAATGATCTGCTGCCCGGTTTTGTTCAGTTCAAGATCATTGTGGATATAACTTTCCCCAATGGGTAAATTTCTTTCAATGACCGGGTGCCGGCCTTCTTTCACGATCCATTCCTGCCCATCGTGCAATAATGGTTTTTTGTATTGGTATTGCACAGCATTATAAGCAAAGCAGCAGATGCAATCCAGGATGGCAATGATATTGCCATTGGTTTGCACCGGGGCCAGGTAATCAAACAGTTCATTGAGGAGAGATTCATACAGCTCCATTTCCAGTTTCAGTATCTTCTCTTCAGCGCCGGTTATCTTTTCTTCATATTCTTTTAACTCAGGAGTGATGTATCGTTCGGCATTGGCCAGCGTTTGTTTACGCATCCAGTCGGCCGGTACTTTATTCTTATGCGAATTGGTTACTTCTAAATAATAACCAAAAACATTATTGAACCCGATCTTTAAAGAACTGATACCTGTTCTTTCCGCTTCTTTTTGCTGTAACTGGGTCAGGTAATTCTTGCCGCTGTGCGCAATATTGCGCAGGTCATCGAGTTCTGCATGCACACCGTTATTGATCATTCCACCTTTCACCGCAAGCGCAGGAGGATTCTCCGTGATCTCTTTAAATATTTTTTCTGCGATATAAGGGCAGGGGTTCAGTGCGTCTCCCAACCTTTTTAAATATTCGTTCGAAGAAGACAAGCATAATTGCTTGATGATCTCAACCTGCTTCAGGCCTTTGGCCAATTGCAATACCTCTCTCGGGTTGATCTTTTTCAGCGGTATTTTTGAAACAAGCCGTTCAATATCTCCGCATAGTTTAACGGCATGTATGATCTTATTCCGCAGGTCTGTTTCTTTGATCAGCAATTCCACCAGCGTTAACCGTTCATTGATCTTAAGAATATCTTTCAGGGGGAAGATGATCCAGCGTTTCAGCAAACGGGCACCCATCGGGGAAGCCGTATTATCCAGCACACTTAATAAAGTATGATTGCCTTCGGAGTTGCCATATACCAATTCCAGGTTGCGGATGGTGAAACGATCCATCCACAAAAAATCATCCCGGTCAATCCGTTGCAGCGAAGTGATATGCTGCAGGTTGGGATGTTCGGTATCCCGCAGGTAATGAATGATGGCACCGGCTGCTATCAATCCCGATCTCAGCTCATCCACCCCAAAACCTTTTAAGGAATGGGTCTGGAAATGTTTTAATAAAACATCTTCTGCATATACGGCATCAAATATCCATTCATCCAGTGTGTAGCTGTAGATCTTTACACCGAAATATTCTTTGAATTTCTTTTGCTGCTGCCGCTGAAACACTACTTCAGCCGGTTTAAAACTCTGCAGCAATTTATCAGCATATTCCCGGTCGCCTTCAGCGATAAAAAATTCCCCGGTGGAAATATCTAAGAAAGCAAGACCGTATTGCTCGTGCTGAGCGGAAGTCGAAGCATCTGCAAAATGAATAGCGGCTAAGAAATTATTACTGTGATGATCCAGTAATTTATCATTGACGGTAGTGCCCGGGGTGATCATATCGGTCACACCTCTTTTTACCACACCCTTGGCTAGTTTAGGGTCTTCCAACTGGTCACAGATAGCCACCCGGTAACCTGCTTTTACCAGTTTATGCAAATACGTATCTAATGCATGATGTGGAAACCCGGCCAGGTCCAGCGAAGCAGCAGCCCCGTTATTTCGTTTTGTAAGAGTGATGCCCAGCACCTGGGAGGCAATCACCGCATCCTGTCCAAAAGTTTCGTAAAAATCCCCGACACGAAATAATAATACGGCATCCGGGTACTTCTGCTTGATAGCCCGGTGCTGCTGCATCATCGGTGTTTCTGAAATTGCGGTTTTGGCCATGGCTGGCAAAAATAAGGAACTGTTTATGTAACAATTCTTTTCTCTGCATCTGTTGAAAAATTATACGCCATGAAGCAATTATTCCTGCTGATGGGGATACTCAGCTGTACCCTGTTACAAGCACAAGACACCGCAAGGGCCGATGCCAGTATGTCCACGGCCACTATTTATTTCGGCTATGGAGCCGAACTGACCCACCAGTCGAAAGTAAAAGTGGGGAGTGATACCAAATTCATCGTCATTGACCAGCTCAGTACGGTTGCTGACATCAACAGTTTGCAGATCAGTGTGCCGGAAGATGTAGCCTTATTATCTCACCGGTATAGCGTCTTTTATCCCGTACTACCGCCGGTTGTGAAAACAAGGGAACTGGAGCGGTTGGAAGATAGTATCATCTTATTGCAGAAAGATATCAGCCGTATAGATAACCTGATCGTCATTGAACAGGAAACATTGACAAAAACAGGTACCCTTATCGAAACAACGATCAATTCCAATGGGGGCAAGACCGCTATTATGACCAGTGATGAATTGCTGAAACTGGTGGAATACTACAATACAAAGATCGAGAAGGCAAAGACCAGCATTTATAATCACCGCCAGTATATCGGGAACCAGAATGAAAAGATCGCTGCTATCCGGAAAAGGATTGCCGCTTTAAACGTCCCTCCGGTTAACAAACAAAAACCTTACGGGCAGCTGACGTTGCAGGTAATGTGTAAAAGGGCTGCTGAGATTCCTGTTTCACTTTCTTACTATACTAATAATGCCGGCTGGACACCATTGTATGATATCCGTGTGAATTCAAAAACCAATAAAGTGAAACTGGTGTATAAAGCTTCCATCACACAAACCAGTGGTATCGACTGGAAGAAAGCAAAACTGACATTGAGTACAGGGACACCCAATTTTGGTGTAACAGCCCCTGTGCTTACTCCATGGTTCCTGCAATTATATGTTCCGGAATTGTATCGTTCACTGCAGGGCAGGGCACCCGGAGCCAATGTAAACAGGAATGTGATACAGTCATACGAAAACGATGCTAAACTTGCAGAAGTGGTAGTAGCTTCTGCAAACGGACAATACCGTACGGATAAAACCATTTCTGAAGTTGATCCCAGTACCCTGCAGCAATATACTACGCTGAACGAAGGGCAGCTGAATACAAATTTTGAAATTGATCTTCCTTACGATATAGAAGCAGATGGCAAACTGCATAGTGTCACCATCAAAGACGAAGAAGTGAATTGTATCTTGAAGAATTATGCGGTACCAAGAATGGATAAGGAAGCCTACCTGCTGGCCGAAGTGGCCGACTGGCAAAACCTTGATCTGTTACCGGGTGATGCGAATATCATTATGGATGATACCTATATCGGTAAATCAGTCATCGATCCGAATACCACGGCTGATACGCTGAATCTTTCTTTAGGAAAAGACAAACGGCTGGTGGTGAAACGTTCGGTGGTGAAAGAACTGAGCAGCCTGAAAACAAGCGGTGGTAATAACAAACAGACATTTACTTACGAGATCACTGTAAAGAATAATAAACTTACCGATGTGAATTTGTTATTAAAAGACCAGCACCCGCTGAGTACGATCAAAGAAGTGGAAGTGAAACTGGAAGACGGCGGAGAAGCCATGGTGAACCCTGAAACCGGCGTACTGACCTGGAAAATTGACCTGAAACCGGGTGAAAGCAAAAAAGTAAGATTTACCTATAGTGTGAAATATCCCAAGGATAAAAAGATTGTGAATTTGAAATAGGGCTGGTTAAAAAGTGGATAAGTTGACAGGTTGATAAGGGGATGCAGTTTTTCCCCTTGTTAACCTGTTCACTTTTAACTAATCCCTACATTTGCGCCATGCGAAAACTGAGCATGGAGGAACTGGGCCGTAAATCTGTGGAAGAGTTCAGGCAATCTGAGAAGATCCCTATTATCATTGTACTGGAAAATATCCGCAGTGCCTATAATGTGGGCAGTGTGTTCCGCACTTCCGATGCTTTTCTTATTGAAGCCATTTATATTATCGGTTACTCGGCCAAACCTCCTCATAAAGAGATCAAGAAAACGGCCCTGGGTGCTGAAGAAACGGTGGACTGGAAATATTTTAAAACCACAGCAGAGGCGGTGGAAGAATTAAGAGGGAATGGCTTTAATGTATATGCTGCTGAGCAGGCCGAGGGGAGCTATAAGTTAAGCGCCATTGGCTTTGAACCGGAAGAAAAGATCGCTGTTATATTCGGTAATGAAGTAACCGGGGTGGAGCAATTCACTATTGGCTTATGCGATGGCTGCCTGGAAATACCCCAACTGGGCATGAAGCATTCGTTAAATATTGCCACAGCAGTAGGAGTGGTGCTCTGGGAGCTGGTGAGAACAAGAATGCCGCTGTCTCCAAAAGAGGAGGCCAGGTTGTAAATTCATTATTAATTTTGAAACATGCCGAAAGTAAAAAGTTACCTCTCTCTTATAAAATTCTCGCATACCATCTTTGCCATGCCTTTTGCGATGATTGGTTTTTTTCTGGGAGTCTTGCGAAATGAATATGCTACTTCTGTTGTGCCGGGATGGCATATAACAATTTTTACTCCATCCTGGATGGGGGATACAATTGGTGTAAACTTTACGGAGGATTCTATGTTAGGAAAAATATTTTCAGGCGAGAACCCCCGATGGATAGTGGCGCAATATTTTATTTTGGTCATCCTCTGCATGGTCTTTGCCCGCAGTGCAGCGATGGCTTTTAACCGTTATCTTGACAGAAGCTTTGATGCTATAAACCCGAGAACTGCGATCCGGGAAATACCGGCAGGTATCATCAAATCAAACAGTGCCTTATGGTTCACGATCATCAGCAGTTTGTTGTTTGTTGCCTGCACCTTCTTTATTAATCGTCTTTGCTTCTATTTATCACCAGTGGCCTTATTGGTGGTACTAGGGTATAGTTATACCAAGCGGTTTACCCCGCTTTGTCATTTGGTGTTAGGTGTTGGATTATCATTGGCACCTATTGGTGCTTACCTCGCCGTAACCGGCCTGTTTGCCTTGTTACCCATCTTATTTTCTATTGCTGTAATTTTTTGGGTCAGCGGCTTTGATATTATCTATGCCTTGCAGGATGAAGAGTTTGACAAGTCGCAGAAATTATATTCTATTCCCGCCTGGGTGGGAAAGGCAAAAGCACTGCATGTGTCCGAACTGTTTCATGGTATCAGTGCGGCGGCTGTGTTCGTAGCCGGAAGGATCGGCGGTTTTGGCTGGTTATACTGGATCGGTGTGGCAATTTTTACCGGTATGCTGATCTACCAGCATTCCATTGTAAAACCGAATGACCTGCGCAAAGTAAATCTCGCTTTTATGACCGCTAATGGAATTGCTTCCGTTGTTTTCGCCATCTTTGTCATTGCTGATCTTTTTATCAGTTCATAGTTCATTGTTGATAGTTCATGGTCCGTAACCATGAACCATGAACCATGAACTGAATCAACTTGAATTATGCCCCGCATACTCTCCATAGACTTCGGCCTCAAACGTACCGGTATTGCCGTAACTGATCCTTTGCAGATCATTGCCACGGGACTCACTACCCTGCATTCAAAAGAACTGATCCCTTTCCTCAAAGATTATTTTGCCAAGGAGCAGGTGGAACTCATCATTATCGGCTGGCCCACCAACTGGGACGATTCTGCTACACATGCCACACCTTTAGTGGAGAAATGCATTAAAGACCTCCAAAAGCATTTCCCTGCAATGCCCGTTAAAAAAGTAGATGAACGCTTTACCTCCAAAATGGCGAAAGATTCCATGCTGGAAATGGGCCTGAGGAAAAAAGACCGCCGCAACAAAGCCCTGGTGGATGAAATAGCCGCCACGATCATGTTACAGGAGTATCTCCGGTCAATTGGATGACCAGTAAATTGGTTAATTAAGCCTGACGGAATAACTTTGCAACACTGGTTTCAGACACAAATAACGAATAAACGATTTAACGGAATGATTCTTCCTATTGTAGCTTATGGTCACCCGGTATTACGAAAAGTAGCCCATGACATTATGCCTGAACATCCCGGGCTTGAAAAATTGATCGAAGACATGTGGGAGACCATGTATGCCAGTAACGGAGTAGGGCTGGCGGCTCCACAGGTAAACAGGGATATCCGGTTATTTGTGGTGGATACGGTGCAGATGTTCAATGGTATGAACCCGGACGAGCAAAAAGAGTATCCCGATGCTCCCGGTATCAAAGCAGTTTTTATCAATGCACATATTGTGGAACTGGATGGAGATGAATGGGCTTATAATGAAGGATGTCTAAGCATCCCCAAGATCAGGGAAGATGTGTACAGAAGCGAATCTGTAACAATGCAGTTCCGGGACCAGAATTTTGATTCACATATCATGACCTTCACCGGTCTTTCAGCCCGGGTGATCTTACATGAATACGATCATATTGAAGGAAAATTATTCATTGATCATATCTCCGGGTTGAAACGCAAGCTGATGAAAGGTAAACTCAATGATATCTCCAAAGGGAAAGTGAATGTGGATTATAAAATGACCTTCCCCGGGTAACTCCCTGACCTTATCAGTCTCATCAAAAAATTAAAGCCATGCTGCGCAAAATGTTGTTACCGGGCTTTATCGTTCTTGCAGTAACGGGTACATTGACTGCACAGGAAGATTCCCTCGACAACCAGCGGCTGGCACAAATGATGAATCTTTCGGAAGTGGTGATGCGGTCCGACCTGAATGTGCCTAAATTTATTCAGCGGGTAAAAGAAGATACTACTTTCTATAAAGCATTCAGGACACTTCATGTGCTTGGCTTTACTTCTCTCAACGATATCCGTATTATTGATAAGACCGGAAAACAAAAAGCATCTCTGCAAAGCAGAACGAAACAGCAACGAAATGCGGGCTGCCGTACGATGGAGGTGCTGGAAGAAAAAGCCACCGGGAATTTTTATACCAGCGACAGTAATTACAATTATTATACGGCCCAGCTATATGCCGGTCTTTTCTTTACGAACGGCTCTGTTTGTAATGAAAATAATATTGTAAAAGGAATTGATTTTAGCACCCGTTCCAAAAAAGGAATGGCCAAACATAAAGAACAGCTGAAGATGTTGTTCTTTAACCCGGGCAAGAAAATATCCGGCATCCCTTTTATCGGCGATAAGATCGACATCTTTGATCCTGACCGGGCCAGGTATTACAATTTCAGGATTGACCAGGCCGACTATGAAGGGCAATCCTGTTATGTATTTTCGATCAGCTCCAAAGAAGACCTCCGGGAAGGGAAGAAGGATAAGATCGTTATTGACAATATGATCACCTGGTTCAATGCAAAGACCATGGAGATCATGGCCCGGAATTATGATATCAGTTATAATGCCGGTGTGTATGATTTTGATGTGCACATGGAAGTGGAGCTGACAAAATTCGGAACTTATCTTGTTCCTAAAACACTTCGCTATAAAGGCAACTGGAATGTGATCTTTAAGAAAAGAGAAAGAGGAATATTTACTGCAACTCTATTTGATTTTAAAAACTAAGTTGTACCTACAAAACAGGGGAAGTATGCTTACTTTATTCCTCCGGTTTTTTTCCTACAGCATTCACATACTTCCTCCATTTTTCGATCACACTGCTGATGTCTTCGGGTAATTCAGTATCAAAAAACATTTCTTCGCCAGTGGTGGGATGAACAAAACCCAGTGTCTTGGCATGCAAAGCCTGCCGCTTGCAGATATTGAAACAATTATCAACAAACTGTTTATATTTGGTATAAACAGTTCCTTTTACAATTTTATCACCCCCGTAAAAATCATCATTGAATAAGGGGTGACCGATATATTTCATATGTACCCGTATCTGGTGGGTACGTCCTGTTTCGAGGATACATTGTACCAGTGTTACATAACCAAACCGTTCAATTACTTTATAATGGGTAATGGCTTCTTTTCCATGATCACCTTCGGGGTAGGCCTCAAATAATTTACGGAAACGGAGATGACGGCCCACATGGGCTATGATCGTTCCTTCATCTTTTTGCACATCACCCCAGACCAGAGCGAGGTATTGCCGCTTCACGGTATGATCAAAGAATTGTTTGGCTAATTGCCGCATGGCAATATCTGTTTTAGCTAATACAAGCAGACCACTGGTATTTTTATCAATACGATGTACAAGACCAAACCTTGGCAGCACATCTTCTGAGATACCGGGATTTTTTTGTTGGAGGTAATACGCCACCCCATTCAATAAAGTGCCTGTATAGTTGCCACTGCCGGGATGTACTACCATACCGGCGGGTTTATTGATCATCATGAGTTCATCATCCTCAAACACGATATTCAGGTTCATTGGTTCCGGCACGACATCTGTCTCTTCCGGACTCATGTCAGAATAAATAATGATCTCGTCCATCGGCTTTATCTTGTAATTGGGCCGTATCTCTTTTCCATTGACCAATACCAGGCCGGCATTGATCGCTTGCTGCAATTTATTCCGGGTGGCCCTTTCGATCCGGTTGGTCAGGAATTTATCAATACGCAGAGGTTCCTGCCCTTTGTCGGTTTTAAAACTAAACCGCTCATAGAGCTCATCACTGTTATCCTGTATTTCCGGGTTATCCTGTTCTGATTCTTCAGCCATAGTTGGCAAAGGTAATGGTTGGCATTTTGCCGGGAACGTCTAACTAAATATATCCCTTATCTTATGGGGGACTTTCACTAAAAGCGCCTTATCTCACTTTAGTATAAATTTGCCTTCGGAATGAATAAACAACAGATCATATTCAAAGACCTTGGTCAGCTAGACTACCAGGCTGCCTGGGATTACCAGGAAAGCTTGTTGCATGAAAATGTGAGAAAGAAAACAGAAGCCAGAAGTATGGTGCCTGATGCCGGAGCGCCACAATCCGACTTCCACCTTCCGGCCTCAGACCTCAACACCCTGCACCATCTTCTTTTCGTAGAACATCCACCTGTATATACATTAGGCAAAAGCGGAAATATTGAAAATGTGCTGATCAGTGAAGAAATGCGATCTGTGAAAGGCATTGAATTTTTCCGCACCAACCGGGGAGGAGATATCACTTTTCATGGTCCCGGGCAGATCGTTGGTTATCCTATACTGGACCTGGAAAAATTTTATACTGATATCGGTAAATACCTGCGCAATATTGAAGAAGTGATCATTCTTACGTTAGCCGAATATGGCATTAAGGGAGATCGTTCGCCCGGTGAGACGGGTGTTTGGATCGATCCGGCTGTTAAAGGAAAGGAACGAAAGATATGTGCCATCGGTGTCCGCAGCAGCCGCTGGATCACCATGCACGGGTTTGCCCTGAATGTGAATACCGATCTGAATTATTTCAATTTTATTGTTCCCTGCGGTATTACGGACAAGCAGGTCACCTCATTGGAAAAAGAGCTGGGACATACCATGGATTTTGAAGAAGTGAAAGAAAAAGTGAAGAATAATTTTTCAAAAGTGTTTGAATCCGACCTGGTGACCGGCTGATCAGAAATCTTTTTGCAGGAAGAACTTATGTTTCTCTTTCAGTTTTCCATCCTCATATAACTCAAATTTGAACCAGCCGCTGTGCAGGAAAATGGCTTTATCAATACTGAAAGTCCTTTCTTTAATGTCTTTGAGTTCAAACAACATATCGTCGTTCTCTTCAAAGAATTTAATGGCATATTTTTTATTTTCCTCTTCGGGGAGATTGATACGGATATTGCCATCTTTATAGGTATAGACATGCAGGGAAGGCGTAAAAACAGGAGGCTTGGGTTTATTGCTGATCCCGATGCCGGGGATGCCGATTGAATCACCCGCATTGATCAGACCTACCACATCTCCCACATCAACGCCATTCAGTTTATTACTGTCCGCAGCGGCTGTTTGTATTTTCCCATCCGGTCCGGTTATAGTAGCTGGCGTCGCTGTTCTCCGGGTTGTATCCTTATACGGACGCTTTGGTTTACTGAAAGTGTACATACCCTTATCAAACATGATATAGAGCCGGTAAAACATGTGATCATTCGTTGCTTTTGTATCAACATACCCGTTTTGTAATGTTGACGGATCAGGGACCGTCATAATAGATTTGTAGCCCGTAAGACTGTCGAAGGAACGCTGGATGCTGATCTGCCTGACATTGTCATAGGTATTTGTCCAGCCGACAATGATCCGGTTATTACCGGCATTGGTTACGGAGAATTTAGGCAGGGTGTCCTGTGCAAACAGATAACTGCTTGTTATAAAACATACCAGTAAAAGGGACAGGACCAGTTTCTTCATAATGATAAAATAACGGAAAAAGGATTGGATTCTTTTATCGGTGTGGACAAAGATAGGGCAGGAGGATAAAATACCTAAAAGATTAACGTATCCTTACTCAGCGACCGGTTGCCCTGCAGCCCTCCGCTATGTATCAGCAATAATTTGCTACCCGGCGGAAAAAAATCTTTTGCCACAAGATCATTGATTGCATAAAACAATTTACCCGTGTAGACAAAGTCGGAAGGAATACCGGTCGTCTTGTATAATTCATTCATGAATGATAATAACTCCGGTTTGTATTTGGCATATCCCCCGAAATGATAATCATGAAAAAGCCGAACCGGACGTTTCAGCTCGTTCAGTAATTGCCGTACTGCATCTTCCAGTTGAAAATTATTCTTCATGGTACTGATGCCAATCACTTCCTGGCCTGGTAATGCATTTAACAATCCCGCCATCATCGTGCCGGTACCCACGGCACAACAAATATGTGAATAATCAGCCGGGGTAAAATGATCAGTAATACTGGCGGCCCCTTTCGCACCTGTTCTGCCATAACCGCCTTCATTGATAATATAATGGTCTTTATCATTTAGCAGGTCCGGTAATTTCTTAACTGCATAGTCTTCCCGGCTGATAAAGACCAGTTGCATGCCCAATTCTTTTGACTGTAATAAGGTCGGAGATAAGGAGGTTGGTTCTTCACCGCGGATGATGCCTGTACAAACCAACCGGCTGATCCGGCACGCAGCGGCAGTGGCCACGATATGATTGGAATAAGCACCACCAAAGGTTATGATCTGTTTTTTTTGCTGTTCAACTGCTTCGCTGATGTAATACCGGAGCTTGAACCATTTGTTGCCGGATACTGTATCGTGGAGTTTGTCAATACGGAGAACAGATAACTCAATCTTTTTTTGCGCAAAAAGTGGTATTGTTACATTGTCAACAGTGATATTTTCAAAACGGAGTTCTTTCAAAATAGAAGATATTGCATGGCGAATTTACTTTAATTTCGTCCCGCAATTTTAAATCATGAAACCTACATTAGTAATATTAGCTGCCGGTATGGCTTCCCGGTACGGCAGCATGAAACAGATCGAAGGATTTGGCCCCGGCGGTGAAACCATAATGGATTATTCGATCTATGATGCCATCCGTTCCGGTTTTGGTAAGGTCGTGTTCATTATCCGCAAAGAATTCGCCGATAATTTCAAATCCATATTTGAACCCAAACTGAAAGGACGGATCTCAACGGAATATGTTTTCCAGGAGATGAATTCATTTACGGATGATTTTGAAAGACATCCCGAACGGAGCAAGCCCTGGGGGACAGCACATGCGGTGTTGTGTGCAATGGATGTGGTGAAGGAACCTTTTGCCGTGATCAACGCCGATGATTTTTATGGGTACAGTGCTTTTACAAATGCCGCAGATTTTTTAACCACGAAATGCGATGCTGATAGTTATGGCATCGTTGGATACGACCTGTTAAGCACTTTGTCAGAACATGGTACAGTGAACAGGGGTGTTTGTGGCCTGGATGCGAATGGTAATCTTGCCACGATCACCGAACGCATCAATATTGCTAAAAAGGACGGCAAGATATTATGTGATGACGGGCTTGAACCTAAAGAATTGCCCGTTACAACCAGGGTGTCTATGAACTTCTGGTGCTTTGATCCTTCATTCTTTTCATACACCCAAAAGCTGTTCAGCGATTTTCTTAGTAAATATGGGAAGGAACTGAAATCAGAATTCTTCATCCCGATCGTGGCTGACCAGTTTATCAAAGAAGGTGGTAAGGTGGAGATCATTCCCACCAACTCGCTTTGGTTTGGTGTAACCTACAAGGAAGATGCACCTTTTGTGCAGAAGAGCCTGAATGACCTGATAAAAAAAGGACAGTACCCGGAGTTTCTCTGGAAATAGATAAATAAGAAATAAAAAAAAGCCGCAGCTTATAACTGCGGCTTTTTCATAGGGAAAAATATTTGCTTAGTCACCTTTTACCATGAACACATAGTCCTGGATCTTTTTCACCTGTTGTACTTTACTAAGTCCGCTGACAGATGATTTTGGTGACATCCTGATATTTTTATAAAGAGAATTTGATTTCAGCTCTTCTAATGCCTGGTAAATGTATTTTGACTGCACAGCAAATACAGTGCTTTCTGCATCTGTTTCCTTTGCACTAAGAATACCAATCACTTCACCGTTATGGTTGAATACAGGTCCTCCGCTATTTCCAGGGTTTGCTGCAACTGCAATTTGACAGGAGAGGGTATCACCATTATAACCGGTCTTTGCACTCAGGTATCCTTCCCCATAAACTATTTCATTCCTTGGGAAACCGAGGGTGAATATGGGCTCTGCTATTTCAGAATTTGTTTTCCTGATACCGTAAGGAAGTGATGGGAATTGTTTGAAATTATCATCATCAATTTTTATGATTGCCACATCCCTGGCTATATCAAGTCTTACAACGATAGCTTTAAACTGATCTCCCTTGTTATTCTGAACAAAGATATTTCTTGAATTTTTTACTACGTGGGCATTGGTAATCATTAGACCTTTTGCATCAATAAGAAACCCTGTACCATTATAACGAACAGGTGTAGCTATAATCGGTTTCGGGCTATCTTTCTTGTCAACGTTTTCAATTTTTGTATCTAGTTGCCGGGTTCTATTATCCAGATCTTTTACTCTATTTACAAGTTCTTTCACTTTTGCATTTTCAGGTACCGGGTTAAATGTATTAACCAGGGAAGAAACTGTTAATGCAGTTACACCAGCGATCGTGGCTGCGATTGCTGCTACTCTCTTATAACGGTTCCAGAGATAAACCACTTTCGCTTTACCGGTAAGTTTGGCTGAATTGATCTTACCCGTTTCAGTAAGATTGGTATGAACATCCTGTAAGTTGGTCCTGAATTTCTGCCACTCACCAAACCGGTTCATCTGCTGCATAAATAAGGTATGCTCCACCACCAGCAAGTCTACTTCCGTATTGGTCTTGCGCAGATTTTCAAAATATAACCGCTCATCCGGGTTCATTTCACCGCGGATATACCGTTCTACTGCTTCTAATACTTGAACATCATTCATCACTGGTCCCGTTTTTATAATGACTAAAAAATATTTTCTTCAACCGCATCAGGCATTTATACTTCTGGTTCTTGGCATTGTCAGCATTGGTATACCCAAAACTGGCTGCAATATCCTGCATATTCCTCTTTTGGAGGTAGTAGGCTTCCAGCAGGCTTTTGCAGGGTTCACCCAGGCTGCTGATGGCCTTATTCATCATGTCAAATTCCAGGTTCCGCTGTTCATGTGCCTCGATCTCGTCTTCCACCGGCACCAGGCTTTCCAGGTTTTCGACCGGGGCGGAGTAGCGGTTCAGCTGTTGCAGCCTTTTGAGCCATAAACGCCGGCTGACGGAATAAACATAAGTTTTGATCTGGCAGTTCAGCTCAAAAGCCCCTGATCTGACCTTTTCATAGAGGACGATCATGGCCTCCTGGAATATGTCTTTGGCATCGTCGGCTGATCCGTTGTTATTGATTATCAGGGCCTGAATGCTGTTATAGTTCTCCCTGTAGATCGTTTCAACCGCTTTTGTCTCGTTCCGGGCTAATCCTTGCAATAAAGCTTGTTCGTTAATCTCTTGTTTCACTATTCCGCTATTTAATACGGGTTTTTAAAAATAGTAACCCTGAAGCACCTAAAAAAAATTTTAAAATGCCGGGTTACCTTTTGCCGGTACCGGTATTAACATCGAAATATTTCAAAACTCAAACAAAAAATCGCAACAAATGAAAAAGCTTTTTATCGTTTTGGCTGTAGCTAGCCTTGGTTTCGTAGCATGTAACAATGAAGGTGAAACAACTGAAGGTACTGTAGACAGTGCTGCTATCAAAGCTGCTGCTGATTCTGCTGCTGCCGCTGCTGCTGCAACTGTAGATACAGCTGCTGCAAAAATTGATTCTGCTGCTGCTATGGTAGTTGATTCACTGAAGAAGTAATAAATTTTACGGCAAGCAATTGAAGGCCGCCCTGTTCACCGGGGCGGCTTTTCTTTTCTCAACTATTCCGCCCAAGAAAAGCTACCTTTGCCGCCTTATCCGGATAACATTTTAAAATTAATTTACCAGTGGCCACTTTTGCAGAATTAGGGATTGAAGAAGGTTTATTACAATCGATCCAGACCTTAGGCTTTACACAGCCAACCCCCATACAGGAAAAAGCCATCCCCGTGCTTTTACAGGGAACCAAGGATTTTATCGGCCTTGCCCAAACCGGTACTGGTAAAACAGCAGCCTTTGGATTACCGTTATTACAACTGATCAAAAAGCAGGACAAATTTCCCCAGGCACTTATTATCTGTCCTACCCGGGAGCTTTGTCTCCAGATCGCCAATGACCTTGATGGATTTAAAAACAAGAAGGATCATTTGACGGTCACTGCGGTATATGGTGGAACTTCCATCAGCCAGCAGATCCGGGATCTGAAAAGAGGAACCCATGCGGTGGTTGCCACGCCAGGACGTTTGATAGACCTGATCGAACGGAAAGCCATCAACCTCGAACAGATCCATTATGTGGTGCTGGATGAAGCAGATGAGATGCTGAACATGGGTTTTAAAGATGATATTGAATTTATACTTAAGAACACACCTAATCGTCAGAGCACCTGGTTATTTAGTGCCACGATGCCGCCGGAAATAAGACAGGTGAGCAAGCGGTACATGAACCAGCCTTTCGAAATCACTATCGGGAAGACTAATGCCGGTGCAGCAAATATTGATCACCAGTATTATGCCACACAGCACCATAACCGGTACGAGGTATTAAAAAGGATCATTGATTTTAATCCCGGTATTTACGGAATTGTATTTGCCCGTACCAAAGCGGATACACAGGATATTGCTGAAAGACTGACCAGGGAAGGATATGATATTGATGCGATCCATGGTGATCTGACCCAGCAGCAGCGGGATAAAGTGATGGGTCTTTTCCGGGATAAAAGTATACAATTGCTGATCGCCACTGATGTAGCGGCAAGAGGTATTGATGTAACGGGTATTACCCATGTTATCAATTACGAGTTACCGGATGATGTGGAAGTATATACACACCGCAGTGGCCGTACCGGACGTGCCGGTAAAAGTGGCATCTCCGTTTCTATTGTAACCCCGAAAGAAATATACAGGCTGCGCCAGATCGAACGAATACTGAATGCCAAAGTGCATAAAATGGATGTGCCTACCGGTAAAGATGTTTGCCGGAAACAGTTCTTCCATTTTATTGATAAAATGCTGCAGGCTGATATCAGCCGTGGTGAATACGAAACATATCTTCCTACGCTGAAAGAGAAATTCGGCAACATCGAGAAGGAAGAGATTTTGCAACGGGTGGCAGCTTTGGAATTTGACCGTTTCCTGAAGTACTATGAAAATGCTGCTGACCTGAATATGCGGGATGACAGCAGGAGAGGAGAAAGAGGTTCCGACAGGAGAAGTGAACGTACTCCGAGAGAAGGAGGAGAAAGAAAATTCAGCAGTGCAGGCAATGGTTCATATCAACGTTTGTTCGTGAACCTGGGTACGAAGGATGGTTTTTACAAAGCAAGTTTTCTCCAGTTCATATTAGATATGAGTGATCTGAAGAAGGAAGTGCTTGGACGAATTGATATGAAAGAGATGACAAGCTGGATCGAGATAGAGCCATCAGCCGGTAAAAAAATGATCAAAGCGATTGATGGCAAGAACTACCGTGGCCGCAAGATCCGGATGAACGATGCCGAATCGGGTGGTGGCAGAAGAAAATAAATTAAAAATTGGTTGGTTTTAATTGCCATAAAAAGTACATTTGTTTCATGTCAATGACGAAAGCATATTTTGGTTTTAGTTTTTATTACTTCTTTTTTGGAAAGAGGCCGGGAATGCTTTTGTTGAAATCAAACTAAGAACAACTAAAAATCAACATAAAGAATCCCGGCCAAACGGCCGGGATTCTTGTTTACAGCCGGCCTCCCTAAATCCCTCCGCAGGAGGGACTATGGAGAACTAAAGAATATGGATATTTTAAATGAAAATCAGATGACTGGAAAAAAGAATACGGAGTATTCAACTACAGGTAAGCCAGAACTCCTTAACAGGGGTCGGGGGGGGCGTATATCCATCCAGGGTTATGAAGGCAGCTTTCACCAGGTGGCGGCGCAATTGTTTTATGGTAAAGAAACAACAGTGATCCCCTGCGATACGTTCCGGGATGTGGTGAAGATAGCAGGGAATAAAAAAGAAAGTGATGCTGGTGTGATGGCGATTGAGAATTCTATTGCAGGAAGCATACTTCCTAATTATAACCTGCTGCAAAAATCAAATCTCCGCATCGTTGGTGAATTGTATTTGCAGATCCGCCAGAACTTATTGGTGAACCCCGGTGTGCAACTGGAAGATATCCGGGAAGTGCATTCTCATACCATGGCCTTGCAGCAGTGCTATGATTTTCTGGATAAATACAAATGGAAACTGATAGAAACGGATGATACTGCCCTAAGTGCCAAACATATTCACCAGCATAAAAGCAAACATGTGGCAGCTATTGCAAGCAAACTGGCAGCGGAGCTATACGACCTTACGGTGATCGCTCCGAATATTCATACACTGAAAAATAATTATACCCGTTTCCTGATGTTGCAACGGGAAGACATGGCCACGGTCATTACCGGTGCAGATAAAGCATCTGTTACATTTCATACCGATCATTCAAGAGGAAGCCTGGCAAAAGTGCTGACAAAAATTTCAGAAGGCGGTATCAACTTGAGTAAGCTGCAGAGTTTCCCGATACCCGGCTCTGATTTTAAATATGCATTTCATGCCGATATGGAATTTGATTCAACCGAACAGTTCAATGCGGTGATAAAAACGATCAGCCCATTGACAGAAGCTATAAAAATTTATGGTGTTTATAAAAGAGGATTATGGAAATAAAGACAAGCAAAAGACTGGAAGGAATTGGTGAATATTATTTCTCGCAGAAGTTGCGGGAGATAGATGCATTAAACAAGGAAGGAAAGAATATCATTAACCTGGGTATCGGCAGCCCCGATCTGCCACCACACCCGGATGTAATAAGAATTTTACAGGAGGAAGCGGCAAAACCCAACACCCATGCTTATCAATCCTACAAAGGATCACCGGCGTTGCGGAATGCCGTCAGCGACTGGTATAAGAAATGGTATAAAGTGGAACTAAACCCGGATACAGAAATACTGCCATTGATCGGCAGTAAGGAAGGTATCATGCATATTTGTATAACCTATCTCAATAAAGGAGATGAAGTGCTGGTGCCCAATCCTGGTTATCCAACTTACCGGAGTGCTGTGAAATTAGCAGGTGGTAAATGCGTGGAATATAAACTGAAAGAGAAAAACAATTACGAACCGAAGCTGGATAAACTGGATGAAAAGAAACTGAAGAAAGTAAAATTAATGTTTGTCAATTACCCGCAGATGCCGACTGGTCAATTACCTTCTGAGGATTTATTTAAACGATTAGTGGCATTCGGGAAGAAACATAATATCCTTATCGTTCATGATAACCCGTACAGTTTTATCCTGAATGAGCACCCGGCGAGTTTATTAAGTGTGGAAGGAGCAAAGGATTGTGTGATTGAACTGAACTCCCTCAGTAAAAGTCATAATATGGCCGGCTGGAGGATCGGCATGTTGTGCGGGGCCAAAGAAAGAATAGAAGAAGTATTGCGTTTCAAAAGTAATATGGACAGCGGCATGTTTTTGCCGGTACAATTAGCTGCCGCCAAAGCATTATCACTGGGCAAAGAATGGCAGGAGGAAGTGAATACGGTTTACCGGGAACGGCGGGAAAAAGTAGTTGAATTGCTCCGTTTGCTGAAATGCAAATTCTCTACAGAACAGGCGGGTCTTTTTGTATGGGCAGCCTCCCCCAACCCCTCCGCAGGAGGGGCTTTAGAACACCCTCTCGGCAAAGGTGGGTTACTCAGCGATGTAGTATTATACAAGTCAGGTGTCTTTATTACACCGGGAGGAATCTTTGGCAGCGCCGGTAATGATTTTATCAGGGTGAGTTTATGTGCACCGGTAGAAAAATTTTCGGAGGCTATTGACAGAATCAAAAAGCAAAATCCAAAAATCTAAAATGGAAAGAAAGAAAATAGCAATAGTCGGAGTTGGTCTTATCGGCGGTTCATTAGCTATACAGCTGCATGAAAAGAAATTGTCCTCCCGGCTGATCGGGGTGGATGCAAATGAAGAACATGCAAAGAAAGCAGTGGAACTGGAACTGGTGGATGAAACCATGCCCTTGAATGACGCTATCGAACAATCAGATGTCATCATACTGGCTATACCGGTTGATAAGCTGGTGGAGTTGTTGCCTGCTATCATGGATAAAGTTGATGAACAGATCGTGGTAGATCTTGGGTCCACCAAATCTCAACTGGTGGAGTCATTAAAAATTCATCCCAAAAGAGGAAGATATGTAGCGACACACCCGATGTGGGGAACCGAATACAGCGGCCCGCAGGCAGCTGTGCGGGGTGCTTATGAGAACAAAGCAGTGATCATTTGTAACCCCGAAGAAAGCGATGCCGATGCACTGGACTGGGTAAAGCATATGTATAAAAAGATCGGGATGCACTTACTGGAAATGGAAGCCAAAGCCCACGACCTGCATGCGGCCTATGTCAGTCATATATCACATATCACCTCCTTTGCATTAGCCAATACGGTCTTGCAAAAAGAAAAAGAGGACAATGCCATTTTTGAACTGGCCAGTGCGGGTTTTGAAAGTACGGTGCGGCTGGCGAAAAGCAACCCTGCCATGTGGGTGCCCATCTTTATGCAGAATAAGGAGAATGTGCTGGATGTTTTAAAAGAACATATTGCACAACTGGAACGGTTCAAAGAAAGTATTGAGAAGAGTGATGATGACTATTTGATGAAATTGATTGAGGATGCGAATAAGATCAGGAGAATAATAAAATAAAACATCATGGATGAAAAAGTCACACAACTAATTTCTTATGCTCAATCTTCATTGTATTTCGCAAATGAGGCTTTCAATGAATTATGGCATATAACTCAAACTCCGAATACTAAAGAGGAGTATGATATAGTTGCAGGTAACCCATTTGGATTTTATGGAATTACGTTACAGTATTGTTTTATAATGGAGTATAATAAATTACTTGATGTGAATACTTCTAAGGAAAATGAGAATGTGGCATCACTCCTGAGATTAAATAAAAAGGCGAAGGAGATTCTAGGAGATGTCTTTGAATCGAAATTTCTTGATAATATTAAGTTGCTAAAAGAGATAACTAATTCTGAATTATATAAGAGGTTAAAAAAATTGAGGAATAAAAAATTTGGACATTCAGATAGCGATTTAATAAATAATCCTTGGAAGGTTGAAGGTTTTACTGGTCAGCAAATAGATGGAATGCGAAATCAAATTCAAGTTTTGCTTATTGTATTTAATAATATTTTGGCTGAAATCTCAGATGCAAATTTTTGGTTACATAATAATGATCAAACGGCAAATTTTATAAGATATCATTCTAAGTATAAAGAATTTTATTATAGAAATTTTAAGAAAGAAGTAGGAGATGATTTTATAAAAAGTTAATGCCGAACAGAACTCTGAAGTGTCCGACCTGCCTACCGGCAGGCAGGCGCAACAAAGCTGATAGTAGTACAACAGATGACGACATAAAAATTTATCTTTACAAAATATGCAGACAGCAGAACAAACCGCAAAAGACAGCATGCAGCAGGCATGGAACAAAAGGCCGTTGATCATCAGCGGGCCTTGCAGTGCAGAAACGGAAGAGCAGGTAGTGGCTACAGCACAACGCCTGGCCGCTACCGGTAAAGTGGACATGCTCCGGGCCGGCATTTGGAAACCCCGTACCAAACCCGGCATGTTTGAAGGGATTGGTGCCAAAGGATTGCCCTGGTTGCAAAAGGCCAAAAAACTCACCGGTCTTCCCACCACTGTGGAAGTAGCTACCGGCAAACAAGTAGAAGATGCCCTCAATTTTGAAGTGGATGTATTATGGATCGGTGCCAGGACAACGGTGAACCCTTTCAGTGTGCAGGAAGTGGCTGATGCATTGCGGGGTGTTGATGTGCCGGTGATGATCAAAAACCCGATTAACCCTGATCTTGAATTATGGAGTGGTGCCGTGGAAAGAATTGCCCGGGCCGGTGTCAAACAGATCGGTCTTATCCATCGTGGTTTCAGTTCCTACGGCAACAATGAATACCGTAATGCACCGATGTGGCACCTGGCCATTGAAATGAAACTGAAACATCCCAATATGCCGATCATCAATGATCCATCGCATATCTGTGGCCGCCGCGATATTTTACTGGAAGTGATGCAAAGGGCAATTGACCTCGATTACGACGGACTGATGATCGAAAGTCATATTGATCCGGATAATGCCTGGAGTGATGCGAAACAACAGGTAACTCCTGAGCGGCTGGCAGAAATGCTGAACTCGATTATCTGGAGAAGGGAAGATGTGAACTCAGATGAATACCATGCAGCGCTGGAGGCATTACGGCAAAAGATCAACCACCTGGATGATGAACTGATGCAGATACTGAGCCAGCGGATGAAGATCGCTGAACAGATCGGGCAGTATAAAAAAGATAATAACATTACGATCCTGCAGACGAACCGCTGGAACGAGATCATTGAAAGGGCCAGTGCCAAGGGAGAGAAGATCGGGCTGAGTAAGGAATTCATCACGAAGTACCTGGATGCGGTGCATATGGAAAGTATCAATCACCAGAAGAAGGTGCTGGATAGCTAAACCCCTGTCCCCTGAAGGGGAACTCAGGTTTAAACAGTTCACGGTTTGCCAGAACAGTAAAATAACTGGGAAGAAACATCGTCGTCTCTCCGAAGAAACAAAAATGAAACATATCAAGTACAAATTCTCGGGTTCATCTACTGATTGCTATTTTGCGTATGGGATCAGTCATTTGAAAGAGATCACGGATAAGAACAATACGATCCTGATCACGGATGAAAATGTTTTTAATGCACATACCAAACGATTTAAAGGCTGGAATACAATTGTATTAAAACCAGGTGAAGAATTCAAAGTGCAGGCTACGGTGGATGCGGTGATCGAGCAACTGATCACTATGCAGGCCGACCGGAAAACCACCCTCGTTGGTGTGGGCGGGGGTGTGATCACGGATATCACCGGTTATGTGGCGGCGGTGTATATGCGGGGGATAGCTTTTGGATTTATTCCAACTTCATTACTTGCATTGGTCGATGCGTCCATTGGTGGTAAGAACGGAATTGATGTGGGTGTATATAAGAATATGGTCGGTGTGATCAGGCAGCCGAAATTCATTTTGCATGATATGGTTTTTCTCAACAGCCTGCCACAGGCAGAATGGGAAAACGGGTTTGCAGAAGTTATTAAACATGCCTGTATCAAAGATGCAGCTATGTTCCGGGAGCTGGAAGCGAATTCATTTAAAAACTATCAAACCAAAAAGACAGCCATCTGTGAACTGGTGCAACGCAATGCACAGATCAAAATAAAAGTGGTGCAGCAGGATGAATTTGAAAAAGGGGAAAGAAGGTTGTTGAATTTTGGTCATACACTGGGTCATGCATTGGAAAATCAATACGAATTATCACATGGGCAGGCTGTAGCTATCGGTATGACCTATGCCTGTCATGTATCCGAACAATTGAGTGGTTTCAAACAAACCGGTAGAGTGGTAAATCTGCTGGAGAAATATAATTTGCCCACCTATGCTTCTTTCAACAAAACAAAAGCAATGGAAGTGCTGAAGATGGATAAGAAGCGGGAGCGGAAGGAAATGAATTATATTTTATTAGAGAAAATCGGGAAGGGAGTGGTGAAGAGTATTCCGATGGGGCAGTTGGAGAAAATTATTATTGATTTATAAAATGGAAACTATCGTTTTATTCCGTCCGGTTGGAGCTAAGGAGTTGGAGTTGATTAAAGAGTCTGGCTGGAAAAAATTTCCTCCCCGCCTGCCTGAACAACCTATTTTTTATCCTGTAATGAATGAGGAATATGCAATTCAAATAAATGTGGAATGGAATGTTCCGGCATACGGTTCAGGATTTGTAACAAAGTTTCATGTTGATAAAAGTTATATTCAGAAATTCGAAGTTCAAAATGTTGGAGGAATAATTCATGATGAATTATGGATTCCTGCTGACGAACTTGAAGAGTTTAATGATCACATAATTGGATTAATCGAATTAACTAAGGAGTTTTACAAAGAAAATAAATGATAGCTACAATCAATCCGTCGCAATTAAAAGGAGCCATACAGGCACCGGCATCCAAGAGTTCAATGCAAAGAGCCTGTGCAGCAGCCTTGCTGGTTAATGGAATTTCACAGTTGCACAATCCCGGTCACAGTAATGATGATAAAGCAGCTCTCGATATAATCCAGCGACTGGGAGCAAAAGCAGCATTGGAGAATGGAGTATGGACTATAGAAAGCGGGGGTGTGGACCCTGTTGATACAACTATCAATTGTGGCGAAAGCGGTTTGAGCATCCGCATGTTCACACCACTTGCGGCACTGAGTAATAAAGAAATTACAATTAACGGTTCCGGCAGCCTGGTAACAAGACCAATGGATTTCTTTGATGAAATATTGCCGAAGCTGAATGTAAAAGTAAAAAGCCAGGGCGGGAAACTTCCACTGGTCATACAAGGGCCATTAGTGCCAACTAATATAGAAGTGGATGGTTCATTAAGTTCTCAATTCTTAACGGGTTTGTTGATGGCCTATGCTGCTGCAGGGGCATCCAATGTTTCCATAAAAGTAAAAGACCTGAAGAGCAAACCCTATATCGATCTTACCTTATCAGTAATGAAGGAGTTTGGGTTGAAAGTGCCGGAGAACCGGAATTATGAAGAATTCTGGTTTGATGAATCAACTTCCGGCTCCGGATTACTGACTCATAACTACACCGTAGAAGGTGACTGGAGCGGCGGTGCCTTTTTGCTGGTGGCTGGTGCCATTGCAGGACCCATTATGGTCAATGGACTTGACTTAACCTCCACCCAGGCCGACAAAGCTATTGTGGATGCATTGATGGCTGCCAATGCCGGTATTGCTATTGAAGCCAAGGGGATCAGGATACACCAATCGGCCATGACCGGTTTTTATTTTGATGCCACAGATTGCCCGGACCTCTTTCCGCCGCTGGTGGCCTTAGCCGCTTATTGCAAAGGAAAGACAACGATCAAAGGGGTGTCCCGTTTAGCACATAAAGAAAGCAACCGGGCATTGACCTTGCAGGATGAATTTGATAAAATGGGAGTGACCATTGACCTGGAGGGAGATGATATGATCATCCACGGAACTGCAAAAGTGAAAGGTGCCGATGTGCATTCACATCATGACCACCGCATTGCGATGGCTTGTGCTGTGGCAGGATTAAGAGCCGATAGTGAAATGGTAATTGAAGAAGCACAGGCCGTCAATAAATCTTATCCCGATTTTTATAATGATCTGAAATCTCTTGGCGCATCTGTATCTTTACCTTACCAACATTTTAACTTATAAACTTGAACTCATTCGGCCGCATATTCCGGGTACACATTTTTGGCGAATCGCATGGCGAATCCGTTGGAATTGTTATTGACGGATGCCCGGCTGGTTTATCCTTATCCGAAGAGGACCTGTTAACTGACCTGGAGAGAAGAAAAGGCGGCAAACAAAAAGGCACTACGCCCCGGCAGGAAGCTGATTATCCATTTTTCAAAAGCGGTTTGTTCAACGGTAAAACAACCGGGGCACCGATAATGATCCTGTTTGAAAATAATAATACCCGCAGCGAAGATTACAATAAACAAAGAAGCATTCCACGCCCCGGTCATGCTGATTGGGTGGCGCATCAAAAATACGGCGGGCAGGAAGATTACCGCGGCGGTGGTCATTTCAGTGCAAGACTGACAACTGGTTTGGTGGCTGCCGGTGCTATTGCTAAGAAACTAATGCAGGGTATCACTATCCGTGCCGCTGTTACAGAAATAGGAGGAGAGGCCGACCTGGAGAAAGGATTACAAAAAGCCATTGATGCAAAAGATTCGGTGGGGGGGTTGGTGGAATGCCGTGTCAATGGATTGCCGGTTGGTTTAGGGGAACCCTTTTTTGATTCAGTCGAATCTCAGATTGCTCATATTGCTTTTGCTATTCCTGCCGTAAAAGGTATTGAATTCGGAACCGGATTTGCCGCAGCCAACATGTTTGGCTCACAGCATAATGATGCCATTGAAAATATGGACGGTAAAACAAGAACCAATCATGCCGGTGGCGTGGTGGGCGGCATCAGCAACGGTAATGAATTAGTATTCCGCATTGCCATAAAACCAACAGCTTCAACTCCCAAAGAACAAAACAGCCTGAACTGGGAAACAGGGCAGGCAGAGAATTTCTCGGTGAAAGGCCGTCATGATCTTTGCGTGGCCTTAAGAGCACCAGTTATCCTGGAGGCGGCAACGGCGGTTACCTTACTCGACTTTCTATTACTCGAACAACAAATTAAACGGGTCGTTTCCTGACCTTCCTGAAATCATCTAACGATTATGCCAATCATCTATCATGTAACTACAGCCACGGAATGGAATGCAGCAAAAGAAAACGGTTTTTACGAAGCTCCTTCTTTACAGGATGAAGGATTTATCCATTGCTCACAGGATCACCAGGTAGCTGGTGTGCTGGAAAGATATTATGCGGGTAAAACTGACCTCGTGAAACTTGTCATTGATACGGATAAGCTCACAAGTAAGTTTGTGTTCGACTGGTCGCCGTCCACCCAAGATACTTTTCCGCATGTATATGGAACGATTAATACAGGTTCCGTGACGGAGGTGATAGAACTATGACCCGTTTTTCTTCCGGTAATTGGCAATTCCTATTATATAGGTAATGATCAGCGGGAGAATAAAAATATAAGAGATAGTAGTTATTATTAGGAGAACAACATAAGCACTATCATTAGCCGTTTTCTCCCGCACACCACCCATGATCTCAAATACAGCTCTTTCTAGGTTCAATAAGCTTAGTACATTTATGATAAGACAGACCGGCAGTAATGTCACTGCAGTAACAATATAACCCGGGAAATCACAATATCTTTTCATGAACTGAAACAGTAGTGCTAATCTCCAGGAAGCTACTATTGCCAGGAACCAGACATTTATCCTTGCGGCTGTGTCCAGCGGGAAAAATCTTTCAACCGGTATAGCATACAACAAGGCTGGAAAAGAAGTCAGGCTTATAAAAGTAACTACGTTGAAATATTTCCATTTTTCCACTTTGAAAGGAAGAATGATCAGCCAAACAAAGGCGGATAAACAAAAAATATAAATTACGGAGCCTAATCCTGCATGTTGTAAAGTGCTTGCCCCAGGATCATCCCAATAACGTCCTATACCCACCAGCCAGGTGCCCGTTAAGCCGGCTATAAAATGGTTTTTAGTAAAGCCAAACATCTCTTCTTTACTGATCCGGAAAGAAAGCAACCTCAGAATAGCCTGTGTGATACTCATAATGATGGCTTCAGTGGTTAAAAATTTTCTGTACAGTTATCGAGCCGACAGGGGCAATTGAAAAAATGATAAGGATCAGCAGGTAAATGCAGAAAGGATTTCCTATTTTGTTTGGCATAACCAGTTAAATGATTCCTTGAAAATTAGTGTAAATTCGGCTATTACCATTATACCATTGTTTCCTTATGCACAAAATGAACGCTCCGTATTCCTTCATCCCTTTACTGTTGTTATTGATGCTGTTATCAGCCTGCGGCAATACCAAGCATCCGCCGGGAAGTGATATTGCCAGTACACCCGAACAACTGGAAGAAAAAGTAACCGGTAATATCCGGCAGCTGCTGGAATACGCCGCAGCTAACAAAGGCCACCTGAATGATTCTGTTCCTTTATTTAACGCCGGCCTCGTAAAACAAGTGTACGACAAAAACCAGTTTGTTGCTGTATGGAGCAGTAAAGAGCAATGGAATGCACAGGGAGATTCGCTGCTGCAACTGGTTAGCAAGGCAAAACTCTACGGGTTATTCCCCGCCCACTATTATTTTAGTATCCTTGATTCAATCAATCAGCAATTTTTGCAGGATAGTCTTTCCAAATCAGCAAGAAGGGATGCTGCTTTATGGTCAACAGCCGATCTGTTGCTGACCAATGCTTTTTTTCATATCATCAAGGATGTGAAACTGGGACGTCTTCCCAACGACAGTATATCGCTACGAAAGGACACCATACTGGCAGACCAATTTTACATACAGCAACTGGAGGCTTTGCAAAAAGGAAATTCTTTAGCATCCATTATCGCAGCACTGGAGCCGCAGCACGAAGGATACCAGTTATTAAAAGCCGGGATTCAGCAATTTTTAGACAGTGCCGATTATAAGCAATATACGAGGTTGCCATCATCTAAAGACGCCGGTTTCAAAGTGCTGTTACAGAAAAGGCTATTGGAGGGAGGTTATCTTGCCAATGACAGCACACAAGCTGATTCGCTGGAACTGGCCGCAGCAGTAAAGAAATTTCAAAAGCAAAAACACATCACGGTTGACGGGAAAGCAGGAGAGGGTACAATAAGAATGTTGAATACCTCCGATGAAGACAAGTTTTACAGCATTGCTATTACTATGGACCGGTATAAAATGCTGCCGCCCAAAATGCCCGAACGATATATCTGGGTTAACCTGCCTTCTTTTTCAATGAAAGTGCAGGAGAAGGATTCGGTGAAGCTTACTTCCAAAATCGTTTGTGGTAAAGCGATCACCCGTACTCCGGTGCTTAATAGTGCTGTATCTGAAATTATCACCTACCCGCAATGGACGGTTCCTACCAGCATTATTGTGAAAGAAATATTACCAGCTGTAAAACGAAACCCCGGTTACTTGGCCAAAAAAGGCTTTAGCCTCGTGGATAAGAACGGGGAGGAAGTGGATCCCTATACGGTGGACTGGTCAAAATACTCCAAAGGCATTCCTTACCGGGTGGTTCAGGGTAGCGGCGATGCCAATGCCCTGGGTGTACTGAAGTTCAATTTTCCCAATAAATATGCGGTTTACCTGCATGATACCAACCAGCGTTCCTTATTTGGCCAGGTGGTACGGACGTTTAGCCACGGTTGTGTCCGGGTGCAGGAATGGCAAAAACTGGCTGATTATATTATCCGTAAAGACAGGCAGGAAACCAATGGTAAAGTCGCTTTGCTTGATTCCATGGGCGCCTGGTTGAAAAGAAAGGAAAAACACAGTATACCCATAAAGAACAGGCTGCCTGTTTATATCCGCTATTTTACCTGTGAAGGGAAACCCGGCGGCATCGCCTTTTATGATGATATATATGGGGAGGACAAAATGCTCCGGCAAAGGTATTTTGCAGCCGGTCCGGGAATAGCCGATAAAACAGTGGCAATTGCTGAAAAAAAGACCCTCCAATAGGGTGGATATGAAGCAAATAATTTATTTTAGGGAATAGAACATACCCGTTATTTTTGCTCAGTTTAAAACCAAACTATCTCTTTATGAAGAAGATACTAGCTGTATGCCTTGCTATATACCTGATGGCACCTGCTACTAACGCACAGGATGATGAGATCAGACAACCTGCTATTGGTATCAGTTTTTTCCTCAACGACTTTCAGACTGCTCAAAAAATCCGTACTACTTCCCTGGCACAGGTCTTCAGGGATAAAGGATGGGCAAAATTCCGTGAAATGTCTCCCGGCCTTTCTTTACATTACTTCAAAGGGTTAAAAAAGCATATTGACTTTGCGGCATCCTTGGGTGGCTCGTTCGTACGTTATCCATTCCCCAATAAGCCGGCTTTTACAAATGACAGGTTCCTGATGGAAGCTAATGCAGCTGTCAATCTGAAAATGGTTTCTGAAAAATACTGGTTGCAACCGTATATCATCGCCGGTATCGGCGGCCATATGTATGGTAAATACTGGGGAGCTTTTATGCCGCTTGGATTAGGTATGAAAGTGAATTTTTACGATGAAGCCCACCTGTTCATTACTTCACAATACAGGGTGCCGGTTACCAGCGAAACATCAAACTATCATTTTCAAAACAGCATCGGTATTGCCGGTTCTATTGGTAAAAAGAAAGAACCCAAAGTAATACCTCCGCCACCACCACCTCCTCCTGCTGATACAGACGGCGATGGTATCATTGATAATGAAGATAAATGCCCAACGGTGAAAGGTTTGGCCAAATACCAGGGTTGTCCTATCCCTGATACCGACAAAGATGGTATCAATGATGAAGAAGATAAATGTCCCACTGTTCCGGGTCTGGCTAAATACCAGGGATGTCCTATTCCTGATACCGATAAAGATGGTATCAATGATGAAGAAGATAAATGCCCTACAGTTCCCGGTGTTGCCCGTTACCAGGGTTGCCCTGTTCCGGATGGCGATAAAGATGGTGTAAACGATGAAGAAGATAAATGCCCCACATTAGCGGGTCCTGCTGAGAACCAGGGTTGCCCTGTTATCTCTGAGGAAGTGAAGAAGAAAGTGGATGTGGCAGCGAATAGTATCCTGTTTGTTACAGGTAGTGCTAAACTGCAGCCTAAATCATTCAAAGGCCTGAACGAAGTAGTGAAGATCATGAAAGAGAATCCTGAAATGAAACTGGCTATCGACGGTCATACGGATAATGTAGGTAAGGATGAACTGAACCAGAAACTGAGTGACAACCGTGCTGCTGCTGTAAGAACTTACCTCGTCAGCAAAGGTGTTGACGAAAGCCGCATCACTTCTGCCGGACATGGGGAAACAATGCCGATCGCTGATAACAAAACAGCTGCAGGCCGTACCAAGAACCGCAGGGTGGAACTGAAACTGAGCTATTTCCAATAAGCCAATTGCTTAATAATAAAAAATCCTCTCACTTCCTGGTGAGAGGATTTTTTTATGGTAGTACTGAACTCAGAATTTTACATATTTCTCAACGAGTTGCCGGCCGGTTCCCTTTTGGATGGCTTTTTTAGCCTGCTTCCGCAGTATGAATTCAAAAATGCTCCGCCACCCCGGCAGGTTGCTTTCACTGATCTCGAAAAGCCAGGCAAGTGCAAGGCTGTCTTTGGGGAAACCGTTGCTTTTGCAAAGGCCATCGTTAACCAGGCCATAGGCGATCTGCAATGACTGTTCAAAACCCCGGCTGGCAGGTCTTATTTCCACTTTAAACCGGCAGGGCTTCCCGCTGCGGTTGCGAAACAGGTGGTTGATCATCGGAGCTGCTGTAGCTGATTGACCAGGTTGCAGGGTATGAATGACTTTATCCAATTGCACCTGTACTTCTCCTTCCAGGCAATCAAACTTTTCACTGTAGGTCTTATGATAATGAAGTCCTACGCCTCCGCAATCGGCAAGTTCAACCTCAACGAGGGTGTATTCTCCATTCGTATCAGCAGCCGTTTTTAAGAAAGTAACGCTGTCTTTCTGGATGGGGTTGTAGATTTTTCTTTCCATACTGCAACTATATACGGCGACAGAAAAAAGTACAGATTCAATAAAAGTAAAAAAAAGCAGGATGAGCACAAAAAAACCTGCTCATGAAGCAGGTTTATAAAAAGATATGTGGTGGTTCATTCTTTATTCTTTTTTCCAAATATTCTTTTCAGGAGCCCTTTCTTTTTTGGAGGATCCTCAGTGGCAGACCCGATGGGTTTACTCCCTTCATTTTTAATGATGGGAGATTTAATAGTATCTTTTTTGACCGGCTTATTATTGTCTTCATCAATAACAGGTTTGGATTCAGGCCCGATATATTCATTCATATTGCTATAATCATCTTCTGTACCAACACCCTGGTCTTCGCCCTGTGCACCGGGATCGCTATCATCAATAGATTCCATGATATCTGCACTGTTGATCTCATTTTCCAGGTTTTCCGGTTTGATGAATTTGGCGTCTTTTTCAATACCCAGTGTCTTATCTGCATATACCTTTTTAAAGAAATTCTCCCAGATCGGCCGGGCTACTGAACCTCCAAAAAACGCTGAACTTTCAAGGGTGATAAAGCGGTCATCACAACCCACCCAGGCACCTGCCATCAGTTGAGGTGTGTAGCCGATGAACCAGAAATCGGCATTGGAGTTCGTTGTACCGGTTTTACCGCCCATTTCTGCAGCACCCAACCTGCCACGGAGACCGGCAGCAGTTCCTTTATCAACTGTCCCCTGCATGATGCGAGACATCTGGTAAGCGGCGATCTCACTTACAGCTTCTTTTCTGTTGGCACTATAATCAAGTCGCTTAATAACATTACCATTCCTGTCTTCTATCCGGCTGATGATATAAGGTTTTGTTGAAAAACCACGACCTGCAAAAATACTGTAGCCCCAGAGCATTTCATATAATGACAGATCGCAGGAGCCTAATGCAATAGAAGGATGTGGATCAACCTTGGAGGGTATGTTAATGCGGGCCAGGAAATTGGCGAAATTCTCAGGCCCGATCTGTTTCATAATATAAGCAGAAGCGCAGTTCTTGGAATAGGCCAATGCATTGGCAAAGGTCATCGTTCCCCCTGAACAGGTTCTTGATGTAGCCGGTACCAAACGGCCGGCACCAAAATTCTGTTGCACATCCTGTACTTCCGTTTCGGCAGTATAACCCAGTTCTTCCACTGCTTGTGTATATAGTAAAGGTTTTATCGTGGAACCAACCTGTCTTTTTGTTTTCAGGTTAACGTGGTCATATTTATATGTTTTGAAACTGATGCCGCCCACCCATGCTTTTACTTCACCGGTGATAGGATCCATCACCATAAATGCGGTTTGCATCATCTGCCGGTGGTATTTGATGGAATCCAGGGGTGTCATCATTGTATCTTTTTCCCGGTTACTGTTCCAGGCAAATATCTTCATGGAAACTTTTTTAGAAAAACTGGCTTTGATTTCTTTATCACTGAGACCATCATCGGCCAGGTTTTTCCAGCGGTCACTTTGTTTCATCGCCGCTTCAATAATGTTTTCATGTTCTTTCCATACAGAACCATTCTTTACTCTTCCCTGGCTCACCAGGGCTTTTTGCAGGGTGGGCATATGTGAGGCTACTGACTCCTCCGCATATTCCTGCATTCTTGGATTAATGGTGGTATATATCTTCAGACCGTCTTCATAAATATCATAACTGCCGCCATCCGGTTTTTTCACATCCTTCAATACGTCTTTTATTTCGTCTTTCAGTACTTCCCTGAAATAGGGTGCGTAGCCCGTATTCTCATCAAGCTTCCGGTAATTCAGTTTAATTGGTTTTGCTTTCAGTTTGGCGGCTTCTGCCTCGATGATCTTTCCGTTCACTGCCATCTGGCTGATCACCACATTTCGGCGGTCAAGGGCCGCTTTGGGATTTCGTATCGGGTTGTAGATACTGTTTCCTTTAAGCATACCTACTAACAAAGCTGCTTCTTCCACATTCAAACGATCCGGTTCTTTCTGGAAAAAAGACCGGGAGGCATTCCGGATACCGTAGATATTATTACCAAAAGGGACTGCATTCAGGTACAGGGTAATGATCTCCTCCTTGGTGAAATTTCGTTCCAACTTTACGGCAATGATCCACTCTTTCAGTTTCTCAATACCCCTTTCTGCAATGTTTTTACTTCCCTGGTCTAACAATGCTTTGGCTAACTGTTGAGTGATGGTACTGCCACCGCCTTGCTTACCAAACGTAAAGACAGCCCGTAACGTTGATTTAAAATCAATACCGGAGTGATCATAAAAACGTTCGTCTTCGGTGGCAACAAGGGCATCAATGACATGTTTGGAGATATCACGGTATTTTACATTGCTGCGGTTTCCTCTTTCCGTGTAATATTTACCCATCAATGTACCATCTGCGGCATACACTTCGGAAGCCTGTAGTATGGACGGATTTTCAAGGTCCTTCAGCGAAGGCATCTTCCCAAAAATGCCAAAATTGGCTAATGCGATCAGGAGAATAAAGGCACCCAGTCCCAACAGGAAGAGGCGCCAGAAAATGCGGACTGATCTTTTCATGTGAATTGAATGGTTGTGGTGATGAAGGTCTGCTTCATGCAGCAAATATCATGCACCGAAAATAGGAAAATCCATGTGGGCAACCGGGTTGCAGCGTTTAATTTTTTGCCAAAATGAGTAGTTCAACCTGTTAAAAACTCAGAACTTACCCGGCAACTGCTGGTTGAGGAATGTTTTATAGCCTTCGAGGTTTTTGTTCGCCTTTAGTAATTCCAGGTTCCTTTCCGAGATCATCGTGAAATAATACTTGCCGCCTTTCAGCCACGGAATGATCTCATTGGCTGTCCTTGGTCTTGTCTTTTCAATATAGGAGAGGGCATCCGCTGCATCTTTGAACGGGCTGATCAGCATCAACCGGTTGTCGTCATCCAATTGCAACAGGTCGATGGCAAATTGTTTATTATAAAAAGTTTCCCGGTTATGCCGGAAGAAAGCATTCTTGGCTTCGTTGGAGAAAACGGGATCCACTTTATTCAGCACCAGCACCACAAATTGCGGATCGGTAGCCGCAAAAGTAAAAGGCGATGCTACAGGTGGGGGAACAACTGGTTTCTTACCAGCCGTATCAGTAATTGGTTTATTATTGACTGCAACAGGCGGCACCACGGGTTTATTCCCGGCAACTGTATCTTTCTTAACAACAGGAGGAGGGATAACAGGGTTATTGACAACCGGCCTGTTCATTTTTATTTCTTCAGCCGGGCGGTTTACCACTAAATTCTTTAATTCTTCTTCGATCTTGCTCCTGTTCTTTAATACATTGATCAGGTTAGTGGCCCTTTCCGCCAATGGCGATTTTGGAAAATTAATAGTGATATCAGTAAGGATTTTTGTAGCAATACTGTCTTCCCGTTGTTTTACATAATAAACTGCTTCGATATACAGTAATTGCGGTGTCCAGTAATTACTGCTGTATAAACTGTCAGCTATTTTCTTTTGTGCAATAGCTTCCGAAAAATTTCCTTCTATGAACAGGTCGTAGATCTTTTCATAGGTTTTTGTAGCATCACTGTTGGCAGTTTTGGACTGGGGATTTTTCCCGGTGGTAATGATGGTGGTGAAATTGCTGCTGCCATAATTCTCACTCAATAGTTTTTTGATAGTAGCAGCTTTCGCCGTTTCGCCATTTTTATTATAGCAGTAATAGAGGTTGAATAAAACTTCATCCATCGGTTTGAATTCCGGGAAACGGGTCCGCAGGTTTTCCAATGTTGCGGTTCCTTCCGTACAATCTTCGATCTCCTGGATATATGATTTGCCCAGGTTGAACAAAGCAGCTTTAACTGAATCATTTGATTTTTGCAGCAATTCTGCCGTCAGCGGGAGTTTGCTGTACAGCCCTTCAAAAGTGGCTTCTGTTTCTGCGCCATTGTCAGTATTATTTTTGATAACAACATTGGGATTCCGGAGCTGGTTATTATCCTGTACAATATTACTGCGGTTGGCACTTCTGCGCCAGTTGTCCGTATTCGGACGGTTTCCCCAACGGGCTTTAAAATCATTAGCCCCTTTCATTTTAGAAGCGGTATTATAAAAATACCATTCTCCTTTTGTATCGTTATTTGAAAAAAGATTAGCTGCGGGTGTTTGCTGAAAAGGAGAACCAGTAGTGGTACCTGCTGACTCATCTTTTAATCCCTGTTGTTTTCGTAGCTGCTTCACTAATTTCTTAACGATATCCCTGCGTTCTTCGTCAGGTAAAGCTGCAATGCGTTGCAGGCTGTCCTGTCTTTCTATTATTTCCAGGCTGGCCGCAATATTACCAAGGGCTTCTTTACGTTGCAGGATGGCTTCCGGGTTCTTTAATTCAGGATCATCCATGCGCAGGCTGTCATAGAAATTATAAGACTGGCGGAATAATTTTTTCCCAAAAGACAATTCAGCCAGCTGAAGAAAAGCCTTGTTGCGCTGCGCCGGGTTATTATTGTTGTATTGAGTGCTTTTAACGAGCAGGGGAATGGCTGCATCAATATTATTCCTTTCCAGTTGCATTTGTGCAGCCATGTAATAAATGATATCCCGGTATTCTTCATACTTATCCCGCTTTGCCATTTTCAGCAACTCGGCAATATTTTTTTCAATATACCCTTCGCCGCCATCTTTATTCACCCGGATGGAATAAAGCCGTGCATAGATATCAAGGATCGGGTCTGTTGTGTGTTTGATGGCTTTGGCGTAAAAGCCTTCTGCTTCCCCGGGATTATTGGCATTTTCATACAACTGGGCAACGAGGTATTCCCATCTTGCCCGTTCCTGTTTATTGGTGGCATTATCTAATGCCTGTGAAAGGTGGAAGGCGGCACTGTCCCACATAGCCTGTTTATAAAACCAGTAGGCCTGTACTTCTTCCAGGTCGTTCTGCAATCTTTTCGGGAACACAGGATCATTGCGGAGTGTTACAATAAGGCTGGCGGCTTCTGCAAAAAGATCCTGGGCCAGGAAATTCCGGATCTGCCAGATAAAAGCATCATTCCGGCTGGGTGGTTCACTGAATATTCTTCTTGGCAGGCTGTTCTTTTCTTTGGTAGCAATACTATAAGCGGTGCCATCCCGGCCACTGCCTATCGTTTTATAGTAACCATCTTTTTCTTTTTGGGCAAACGCATAATTGATGTATTGAAACATCAGGTAAGCTGAATCAAAATCTTTCCGGAGATAATAAGAAGCTCCCCAAAGCAGGTAAAGATTATCGATCCAGTCATTGCGAAGATCATGCAGGGCAATACCTGTTTGCACTTTATACGAAACCGAGTCGATCTGCAGGGTGTCTCCGGCTGTAACGTCGAGACTGTAATTATAAAAAGACAGGAGTTGTGAGTAATCATCCTTGTGGGCCATTTTTGCCCTTTCGACGATCTCGTTGATCTTATTATTGGCGTTGAAAAAGAAATTGTAGTGGGTGACGGTATTCTGCATAAAACGGCGGGGCACCGTAAATTTCTTCTCTTCTGACCGTTCTGACCGTAAAGTTCTCTCGCTATATTCCTTGGGTTTTTTCAGACCCAGGGAAAAGCCTAACTGTCCAAAAGCTGGTTCGCTGAACTGGCAAAGGATAAGGAGGAATAATATAGCAGTAGTCGTATTGCTGGTAAGTCTCATTGTCCGTCTCAAACTAAAGTCTTAATAACTGAAATTCAGATAATTTAGTATAAAAATAAGCGTTTTTATTTTGGCAGGAACCACCCCCGGCTATTGGCAAAACCGACCTTCATTCCTTACCTTTAATTTCCTTAAAAACCAGCTATGTCCAAATTAGATGCAGGCACCACGCTGAAGCGGCTTCGCAACCGCTACAGGCTGGTGGTTATGAATGATGATACGTATGAAGAAGTGGTCACGTTTAAATTATCCAGACTGAGCGTTTATGTCATGTTGAGCACAGTTTTTGTGTTATTGGTGGGTCTTACAGTCGCCCTCATCGTTTTCACACCTTTGAAATATTATATCCCCGGTTATGATGACCTTAAGATCGGCCGGGAATACCGCCAGTTGAAGTACAAAGTGGATGAAATGGAGAAGAAAATGACCGACCTGGAACAGTATAATGCAGGTTTGAAAAAGGCACTGGCATCCGATAAGACCGTGGTTTTGGACACCACCCAGCTGAATGTGCCGAAACCGGAGATTTCAAAAGATTAATCGCTATACCTATGTTTAACGCCAAAAACAAAACCGACATGCAGCCTGAAAAAACCAATGGAACAGGAAACGGCACTACGCTTATCAGTGCCGGAACTACACTAAAAGGAGACATCAGCAGCAATGGTGATCTCCGCATCGATGGAACCATCATCGGCAATATTCAAAGCAACGCTAAGATCGTAATCGGGGCCAATGGAGTGGTGGAAGGAGACATCACCGGGAACCAGGCCGATATTGTAGGAAAAGTATCCGGCAATATCAGGGCAAAAGAATTGTTGCAATTACGGGGAGAATGCGTGGTGACCGGTAATCTTTATGCCGGTAAATTGCAGGTGGAACCCTCCGCAACTTTCAATGGTCAATGCCATATGGGAGCCAACGTGGTGGAAATGAGTAATGGTAATGAACAAAAAGCCGCCACCCAGTAATAAAGAATTCTTTTATCGCTACCTCAGTCTTGGTACACAACTACTGGCAGGGATCGGCCTGGCTGTTTTTATTGGATTAAAAACAGATAACTGGCTGCATACGGTACCATTGTTTTCCTGTGTCTTACCTTTGCTCGTCCTGGGAGGAATTTTTTACAGAATTACCAGGGAAACAAAATCAAACCGCAATGAGAAATAGCCTGAGCCTGGCCCGCCCGCTGCTGATCGTATTTATTATACTGAACGGATTATTTATCACTTCCAAATCCCTGCTGACCAAATGGGGTTTTGATCAGGAGGTATTGATAGGCGGCAACCTGTTGGTCTTTGCCGTGGTATTCATTTCCTTCCTGCTCTTGTACAAAGCAATTCATTCGGCCAATCCACAATCCTTTGTCAGGGCCATGTATGGAAGTTTTATTGTGAAGTTCTTCCTGATCGCTATTGGTGCATTCGTTTACATACAGGTTGCAAAAAAGGATGTCAACAAACCAGCCTTGTTCACCACGATGGGTTTGTACCTGGTATATACATTTATTGAGATCAGTATGCTGATGAAACTGCTGAAGTCGAAAAAGAATGCCTAAGCAAGAAGCCCCCATCCACCAGTTGCAGGATTATTTACCTCCCGGCACTTTTGAACCGGTGCTGGCTTATTTACGGCAATACCGGGTTCATCTTACCGTTGCTAAAGAACGGAAAAGTGTATTAGGTGATTACCGCCACCGGACACATCATGCTAATCACCGCATCAGTGTAAATGGCAATCTCAACAGTTATTCTTTTTTGATCACGTTGTTACATGAGCTGGCGCATCTTGTGACCTTCGAACAGTTTGGACATAAAGTGCAGGCGCATGGAAAAGAATGGAAGATGATTTATGGACAATTTCTTTTCCAGTTTTTGCAACACAAAATTTTCCCGGCGGATATCGAAAATGAATTGCAGCAGTCATTAAAAAATCCTGCTGCCAGCAGCTGTGCGGAAGATGGTTTACTTCGGGTGCTGAGAAGGTATGACAGCAAAAAAGATAATCACCGGCTGATAGAAGAATTGCCGGTCAATACCGTATTCAAAATTGCAGATGGCCGGGTCTTCCAGAAAAAAGAAAAATTGAGAAAGCGGTTCAGGTGCGTGGAAGTTGGAACAAATAAAGTGTATTTATTCAGCCCGGTATATGAAGTGGAAGTAATGAACAGCTGAGCATAAAACACTCACGACTAAAGACTCCTCAACATCCACAAAGGACAACCAAAATGCCCGCTGTTGCCCATCGGTCCGTCTAAATAGGCAAAGCCCATCCGTTCATATACTTTTAAAGCAGCTTTCAATTCCGTCATGGTTTCCAGATACACGTTGCTGAAACCATATTCTTTGGCTTGCTCCAGGCAAAGGCTGATCATTTTTGATCCTAATCCTGTTCCTCTTGCCTCCGGTAGTAAGTACATTTTTACCAGTTCACAGGTATCTTCCGGTAATCCTTGAGTAGGGTAGATGCCGCCGCCGCCAACAATCCTGCCATTGAGCAAGGCAATATTGTAAGCGGATCTTTCTTGTTGGAAAAGTTCAAATAGATGATCCGTTGTTTCATCGTAATACACCGTGCCGGGATGATTGGCGCCAAACTCTTTTAAAGTCTCACGGATAATAGCAGCGATGGTTGGATTGTCAGCAGCTTCAATGCGGCGGATAAGAATGTCGTCCATGCAACAAAACTAAGCAAG
>CADEDV010000002.1:65097-83667 GCA_902826165.1 uncultured Bacteroidota bacterium | reverse complement strand
CCGTTAATACGTACCTGCCGTTCCAGTTCTTTCCAGTAAAATAACAGGCAGCATTTATCATTGGCATCCAGCTGGGTACTCTTGGCGCTGTTATAATTGGTAAAGAAAACAAACCCTTTTTCATCAAAGGCTTTTAATAAAACAGTTCTCGCATCGGCCATGCCTTCAGGGCTGGTGCTGGCCAGCGTCATGGCATTGAACTCTTCAATCTGTGATGCCGCAGCATCTTCCCACCATTTTTTAAACTGGGTAAACGGGGATTCATCCACTTCATCTTCATTCAGGGAATGTAAGGTATAGTCTTTGCGCAGCTGCGCTATTTCTTCAGGGTTCATAAAACGGTAATGATTAAGTCGGGTAAAGATAAATCATCTTCCGTGTTTCAGTGGTGACTGGACCGGTTAAATAATATTGCGATTATATTTGTAATTATGCTCTTAGCCCATGAGGGGATTCCTTGCTGAGAAGAAGGCCGGATGATGAGACTCCAAGCCGAAAAAGCTGTGATACTCGGCTGCAAAAAAGGAAATTAGTTTTATGAAAAGATATTTGTAGTTATTGTTTTTTTTATATTGATTTCGTGTAAGTCTGAATCTATTGATTTTGATTATGTAAAGACAAGTTATTGGCAATATGATAAGGGATTTAAAATCGGCAAGGGAGATTTTATTTCCTTTGGAAATGACAGCAAAGTATTTAGTTTAAAGGGTAGTATTATTTATTTTAAAGATGAGCCGTTGGCTGTGATCAAATATGTAGACAAAAAAAATAATGAGCTGATTGTTGAATCAATAGACAATCAGGAACGTGGCATGTATATTAATGTTGAAGAATTTACTAGATAATATTTATTCGCAGCAGAGCCTTCCTTTCTTTACAGACGAGTGTAAGTAGGGATTGTGTGCAGGCTTTGTGGTACTTTCAATTCACCAGTTGTCCTTTTAATGCAAGAACCATGCTTTCACCTCTTTCCAATGCCTGCCGGTTGATGGGAAGTAAATGATGATATTTTTCCGGTAATACTTTTTGTAATGCTTCCAGGATAGATTCATTGCTGACGACCGGCCGCAATTGAAGATAGGCACCCAGTATGATCATGTTCATCACCTTTGCATTCTTCATCTGCAATGCTTCTGTAGTGGCGGGGATGCCGATTATTTCAATATCTGTCCGGGTACTTGGTTTGAAAATATTACTGGATTCATATAATAAGATGCCTCCGGGTTTTACCCTCGGGGCAAATTTATCCATTGAAGGCTGGTTCAGTACTATGGCTGAATCAAAGAGAGAGATAATTGGTGAACTGATCTTATTTGCTGAAATGATCGTAATGCAATTGGCCGTGCCACCCCGCATTTCAGGTCCGTAGGAAGGCATCCAGGAAATTTCTTTATTCTCCAGCATCCCTGCATAAGCCAGGGTCATTCCTAACGATAATACACCCTGTCCGCCAAAGCCGGCCACGATCAGTTCTTCAAGTTGGTTATTGTTTTTCATGCTTCATGCTTTGCAGGTTAATATATTTTTATGTCTTCAGCGTTCGGGATTTTAATATCACCCAGCGGAAATGTTTTTATCATTTCTTCATCAATGAATTTGGAGGCTTCCACCGGCGTCATCTTCCAGTTGGAAGGACAATTGCCGATTATCTCCACCAGGCAAGTACCTTTATGCAGGGGCTGGTATTTGAATGCATTCAATAAAGCTTTTTTAGTCCGCCTTACCGCATTGGCGCTGTTCACCGACTGTCTCGTTACATAAAATGCTCCCGGCAGGTTGGCCATCAGTTCAGCAACTTTAATAGGGGCACCGTAGTAGCTTACATCCCTTCCATCAGGACTGGTAGTGGTATGCATACCCGGTAAAGTAGTAGGGGCCATTTGCCCGCTGGTCATTCCATACACGGCATTGTTCATAAAAACAATACAAATATTTTCCCCGCGGTTGATGGCATGCAGTGTTTCTGCAATACCAATGGCAGCAAGATCACCATCACCCTGGTAAGTGAAGACATATTTATCCGGCATCAGTCTTTTGATACCGGTGGCCACTGCACAGGCACGGCCATGGGCGGCTTCCTGCATATCAATATCCATATAATCATAGGCGAACACCGAACAACCTACCGGTGCCACACCAATTGTTGTTTCCTGTATGCCCATTTCTTCCACCACTTCCATAATTAACTTATGTACTAAACTGTGAGCACAGCCGGGGCAATAGTGCATGGTTGTATCCACCATAGTTGATGGTTTGTGATAGACCATTTCATATTCTTCTTCAGTGTGACAGGGAGGCAGGTTTAATACCGGCACCGGTCCGGGTAATATATGCTGATCAATTGACATGATGATACTGTATTAAGGTTTCCAAATGATGAACGATCTCTTCCGGGGTAGGCATCATGCCGCCCATTCTTCCATAGAACTCAACAGGCACTTTACCATTAACACCGAGCCGTACATCTTCCACCATTTGCCCGCTGTTGAGTTCCACGCTGAGCATCATCTTTACCTGCGAAGCAAGTTCATGCAGTCTTTGGTAAGGATAGGGGTAAAGGGTAATAGGACGCAACAAAGCGATGTTGATTCCTTTCTCCCGGGCAATATCCATTGCTTTCTGGCAGATCCTTGCACTCAGTCCATAGGCGACAAATAAATACTCGGCATCCGTAGTATTGATCTCTTCAAACCGAACTTCATGCTCCCGTATCTGTTTGAATTTTTCTTCCAGCTTAAGATTATGGACTTCCATCCGTTCCGGCTGGATGAAAAGTGAAGTGATATAATTCCTGTTCCTGCTTTTAGGCTTTCCAGTTGTAGCCCATGCTGATTTATCAACCACAGGTCTTGTATAGGGTTTGAATTCCACTTTCTCCATCATTTGCCCGATGGCGCCATCGGACAACATTAAAACAGGATTGCGGTATTTATCAGCAAGATCAAAACCGAGATAAACAAAGTCGGCCATTTCCTGTACAGAGGCAGGTGCCAATACGATCATTTTATAGTCACCATGTCCCCCGCCTTTCACCGATTGAAAATAATCTCCCTGCCCGGGCTGTATAGTTCCTAAACCAGGTCCGGCCCTGTTCACATTAACTATTAAGCAGGGCAATTCTGCACCGGCGATATAGGAAATACCTTCCTGCATCAGGCTGATACCGGGAGAAGAAGAACTCGTCATGGTACGGAATCCTGCACCCGCAGCACCATAGACCATATTGATAGAAGCCACTTCACTTTCCGCCTGCATTACGATGCGGTTATGTTTTGGCATTTCACGGGCCAGGTATTCCAGCACTTCGGATTGCGGGGTGATGGGATAACCGAAGTACGCATCGCAACCTGCCAGGATCGCTGCTTCGGCCATTGCTTCATTGCCCTTCATGAGTTTGAATTCCGCCATAAGTAATTATTTAACGGGACTGATCATTGATTGCAATTGCTCCTTTATATCAGTGGGAGTAATATCAACCTGTTTCTTTTTGGGATGGGTACGATAAACGGTGATCACTGCATCAGGACATACTAATGCACAGTTCACACAACCGGTGCAGGCATCATTATTGGCAATGATGTAACGATAACCTTTGCTATTGATCGTGCCGGAGAGCGACAGAGCATGTTCTTTGCAGGCTGTGGTGCAGAGTTCACAACCTTTACATTTTTGTATATCTATTTCAACCCTTCCTTTGACTTTTCTTTCCTTAACCACAGGGGTTTTGTTGGTATTGTCTTCCATTGCCGGGTTTTTAAAGATCAGAACTATAACAAATGTCGGGAGATGATTAGCTGAATCATAGCTGTATGGTCAGTGCCCGGTATGATTAATGTCAGTTTTTCAGCTTTTTGCGAAAAAAAACAGGCCAAAAAATGAGGCCGGGAGGAAAGAAAATTTTGATTGAAAAAATCGTTGAAAAGCTTTTGTACAAACAATCCTGTAAGATGAACCTTTCTCCGGATAGCTCCGGTTGATGTAAATCATACTCCACCAATACACACTGGGGTAGCTTCGTATTCACTCAAACAGTACACGGCACTATGAAACACATCGCCAGTACTACATTGTTTTCGAACTGTCACTTTTTTTATTCAATAAAAATGCTGGAGAATTTTATATGAAAAGCGAGACCGCTGTTCCGGTAAAAGATATGCCCAAAACGGATCCCCGTATGAAGCTGATCGCCGCCAAGCTGAAGAAAGAAAGCTTCAAACCTGATGCGCTGATCGAGATACTGCATACGGCGCAGAATGCATATGGGTATTTGCCTAAAGAAGTGCTTTCCTATATTACCAAAGCATTACACCTGCCGCCATCAAGGGTATATTCAACAGTTACCTTTTATCATTTCTTCTCCCTGAAATCAAAAGGTGAACATACCTGTTTGGTTTGTACCGGTACGGCCTGTTATGTGAAAGGAGCACAGGCCATCCTCAATGAAATAGAAAGAGGGCTTGGTTTAAAAGCAGGGCAGGTTACAGCAGATAATAAATTGGGTGTACAGGTGGCACGTTGTATAGGTGCCTGTGGTTTGGCCCCGGCCGTGGTGCTGGATGATGAGGTGCAGGCCAAAGTAACTCCGGAAGAAATTGTACAAAAGATCAACGCTAAAATCGGAACACTATGAACAGGCAAGATCTAAAGACGATCATCTACGCAGAAAAAAAGAAAGAAGAAACCAATAAGTATAAACATAAAATATGTGTATGCTGCGGGGCGGGTTGCATTTCTTCCGGATCGGAAGAAGTAATGAAGAAACTGCAGGAAGAGATCAAGACAAGAGGATTGGAAAACGAAGTGGAAGTGATTCCCACCGGTTGTATGGGGCCTTGTAACCAGGGACCGCTGATGAAATTTTTGCCGGAGTATAATATTTACCAAAAGGTGGATTGCTCCAATATTTCAGCGATAGTACAAAGCCAGCTGATCGAAAAAAAACCAATTGAAGATCTGTTATTGTTTGCTGACTCAAGGGAAAAACCATTCATAGATGCAAGGGATGATCCGTATTTCAAAAAGCAACTGAAGATCGCCTTAAAGAACTGTGGTCATATTAACCCGGAACGGATAGAAGATTATCTCGTTCATAACGGTTACCTGGCATTGGATAAAGTATTGTTTGAAATGAGCCCGGAAGAGGTGATCGCTGAAGTAAAACAAAGCCGGATCCGTGGCCGTGGCGGTGCCGGTTACCCGGCAGGGTTGAAGTGGGAAACTGTCTACAAGTATGTGAACGATCAGAAATATGTGATCTGTAATGGTGATGAAGGTGATCCCGGTGCATTCATGGACAGGAGTGTGTTAGAAGGTAACCCGCATAGAGTGCTGGAAGGAATGGCCATTGCAGGTTATGCCATCGGAGCAAATAAAGGGTATGCTTATATCCGCGGTGAATATCCATTAGCCATTAAGCGGTTTGAATTAGCGATCAAGCAAGCGAAGAAATTAGGATTGCTGGGGAATAATATACTGGGTACCACATTCTCCTTTGATGTGGAAGTGCGGATTGGTGCCGGTGCCTTTGTATGTGGTGAAGAAACAGCCTTGATCGCATCGATCGAAGGGAAGAGAGGAACGCCGAGACCGAGACCTCCGTTCCCGGCCGAATCGGGTTTATGGGGCAAGCCCACACTTATAAATAATGTAGAAACATTTGCAGCTATTTCACCGATCATTAATAATGGAGGTGAATGGTACAGTGAGATCGGGACACCCAAAAGTGCCGGAACAAAAGTATTTGCACTCGCAGGGAAAATAAATTATGCCGGGCTGATCGAAGTACCGATGGGTACCACACTACGGGAAATAGTTTTTGATATTGGTGGCGGCATACAGAATGGGGAAGATTTTAAAGCAGCACAAACTGGCGGACCATCCGGTGGTTGTATCCCCGCTGAACACCTGGATGTGAAGATGGATTATGAATCATTAGTGAGTTTGGGATCGATCATGGGATCCGGTGGTTTGATCATCATGGATAAGAGTTCTGATATGGTGGATGTGGCCCGTTTCTTCATGGAGTTTTGTATGGATGAAAGCTGTGGTAAATGTGTGCCCTGCCGGGTGGGAACAAGAATGATGCATGACCTGTTGCAGAAAATATGTGAAAATAAAGCCACGCAGATCGATCTCGACCGGCTGGAAGAATTAGCCGTCTATGTAAAAGAAACAAGTTTGTGCGGTTTGGGAGGATCTGCACCGAATCCATTACTGAGTACGCTGCGGCATTTCCGGCAGGAATATGAAAACAGGATCGTGCAGCATGATTAATTATAATTCATTCAATGAACTGATGTATGAACACAATACCCATTATAATAGATGAAAAGAAACTGGAAGTGGATCCGGGTAAAACAATACTCGAAGTGTGCCGGGAAAACGAGATTGAGATACTGACGATGTGCCACCTGAAAGGAGTGTTGGATATTGGTGCCTGCCGCTTATGCCTGGTGGAAATTGAAGGCATAAATAAATTACTGTCTGCCTGCACCACCAAAGTAGCGGCGAATATGATCATTCGGACAAATACCGATAGGATCAAAAAATACCAGCGGATCACCACGGAATTATTTTTTGCTGAAAGGAACCATGTATGCGCCGTTTGTGTGGCGAATGGGAAATGTGAATTGCAGGACCTGGGTTATAAAGTAGGATTGGATCATATCCGTTACCCGCATTTATTCCCGCAATGTGAAGTGGATACTTCGCATCCATGGTATGTGATGGATCACAACCGTTGCATCATGTGTACCCGTTGTGTCAGGGTTTGTAATGAAGTGGAAGGGGCTCATAACTGGGATGTGATGAACAGGGGTCACCAGGTAAGAGTTATATCCGACTTTAACTCCCCCTGGGGAGAATCGGTAACCTGTACTTCCTGTGGCAAATGCCTGCATGCTTGTCCAACAGGTGCTATATGGCCCAAAGCCATCGTACAGGGACAGTTGCAGAAGAACCCGGGTATGATCAATGAACTGGTAGAAAAAAGAAAAATGAAATTGTAAAATAAACCATTAGGAGTTAAGAAGCATTAAGCCTTAACTTCTTAAGGGTTAAATATAAAAAGATGAGCAAGAAAAAATTAGCAACGGTATGGCTGGGCGGATGTTCGGGTTGCCATATGTCATTGCTGGATATTGACGAACGGATATTAGATGTAGCTAAACTGGCGGATATCGTTAAAAGCCCGATTGTGGACGGAAAGGAAATGCCGGAAGTGGATATCGCCCTGGTGGAAGGTTCCATCACCAGTGATGAACATTACCGGGAAATACTGCATATCCGCAAGAAAGCAAAAACGCTGATCGCATTTGGCGATTGTGCTGTGATGACCAACGTGACAGGGATGCGGAATTATTTCCCCTTGAAAGAAGTATTTGATGCAGCTTATGTGAATGCTGTCAGCAATGATGCAGAAGGGCAGGTGCCGGGTCATCCATCGTTATTAAAATTGAATGATAAAGTGGTGCCGCTGCAGGAAGTGGTGAACGTTGATTTTGTTATTCCCGGTTGCCCCCCGAATGCGGATACGATCTTTTATGTACTGTTTGAATTTCTCAATGACCGTCTTCCCGACCTGGGTAAGGCAAAAAAACTGAAATATGGATAAGCGGAGAATATTTATATCACCTGTTACCAGGATCGAAGGCCATGCAAATATCACGATTGAAATGGATGACAATGGCAATGTAAGTGATGCCCTGTTTCATGTGAATGAATTCAGGGGCTTTGAAAAATTCTGTGAAGGACGTATGTACACCGAGATGCCGACGATCACACCACGGATCTGTGGTATTTGTCCAACCAGTCATACACTGGCCAGTGTGAAAGCCTGCGAGATGATACAGGGTATTCAACCCACTTACACGGCTAACCTGTTAAGAAGACTGATGCATATTGGTCAAAATCTCTCTTCACATGCCTTGTCATTTTTTCATTTATCCTCTCCTGATTTTTTATTGGGATATGATAGTGATCCTGCAAAACGGAACATCCTGGGCATTGCAGAGAAGTATCCCGACATCGCCTTAAAAGGAATAAGACTTAGAAAGTTCGGACAGGAACTGAGTGAACGCATTACCGGTAAAAAGATACATATCATGGGTATTGTGCCGGGCGGTATGGCTTATCCGTTAACAGAAGATAACCGCAAAGCATTACTGGCCTGGATACCTGAAGCCATTGAAACAGTTCAAGCCGGTATCGGCATCATTAAGAAATTTCATGAAGAAAATGCGGAGATGGTGGCCTCCTTTGCCACTTCACCAACTTTATATTTAGGCACAGTGGGTCCTGATGGTGAACATGAACTGTATGATGGCAAGCTTCGTTTCATGGATGCTGACGGAACTATTTTGCAGGACCAGTTATTACCACAGCAATATTTAGAATTTATTGCCGAACGATCTGTTAACTGGTCGTACCTGAAGTATCCTTACTACAAACCATATGGATTTGATAAAGGTTTTTACAGGGTAGGGCCATTGGCAAGATTGAATGTGGCAAGCCGGATGAGAACAGCATTAGCTCAACGGGAATTTGAGTTGTTTAAGCAAATGAATAATGGCAAACCGGTACATGGAGCTTTTTATTTTCATTATACCCGTTTGATAGAAGCCTTAAGCGATGTGGAAGATGCAGAACGGATTTTAAATGATCCGCAGGTCACTTCAACACATATTCAACATCATGGCCGCTGGAATTATGAAGAAGGAATTGGAAGCTCAGAAGCGCCAAGGGGGACTTTATTTCACCATTACAAAACTGATGAAACAGGTAAACTGAAAATGGTGAACCTGCTGATCGCAACCGGGCAGAATAACCCTTCTATGAACCGCTCTGTATTGGAAGTGGCTAAACAGTATGTAAAAGGCGATGACATCAAAGAAGGTATGCTGAATAGGGTGGAGTCCACCATCCGTTGCTATGATCCCTGTTTATCCTGTTCCACCCATGCCATCGGTCAAATGCCAATGGTCATCGAGGTAAAAGACAAAAGGGGTGTGGTGCTGAAAAGACTGGAAAGAGGTTAATTGTGTTTACTGATCCATTCTGTAATAATGGTCACTGCTTTGTCCGCATTGGTTTTGGCTCTTACGGACAATTTTTCTTTCATGCTGAACCGGTAGCCGGCAACGGCACAGATCATCATGGATAATTCTTTTTGGTAAATCGTCTGCGCCATCTGCATCAGCAAGGGGGCACTCATGTGATGAGATGACGAGCCATGTAATGGCTCATTTCCGTTTACTTTAAAAAAATCAACTGCTTTTCCTTCAAAAGATGCATCGGCAATGATGATATGACCGGCCTCCATCAATTCATCTAACAGCACCGTATCTAATTGCTGGGTCAGCAGGGTTTGTACGCCTGGTATTTTCAACGCATCCATACAGGAACAGATATAGGCACCAATGCCATCATCACCACGGAGGGTGTTACCAACTCCGACAAGTAATATGGTATTGGTCTTTTGTGTCATTTGAGCTGGCAGAACCTGTTAAATTCTGTATGATCTAAAATTACTACAAGCGAGGTAATAAAAAAAGAAACCCCTCATCGCCAGTGCGTTAAGGGGTTAAGCGGAGAGAGAGGGATTCGAACCCCCGGAGGCTTTCACCTCAACGGTTTTCAAGACCGCCGCATTCGACCGCTCTGCCATCTCTCCGGGTGCAAAATAAACGTCTCAGCCTTTATCTTCCAAAAAATAATCCGCATTCAAGTAATTTTGTTTCAAATCATTATCTGTTGAAGCAGCTCAAAGCACTCAATAAATATTTCTGGAAATATCGTGTACGGTTAGGCGGGGGTATCCTTTTCGTTTTCCTGTCCAATTATTTCAACGTATTGTCACCACAGATCACCGGTTATGTGATCGATTTTGTGCAACGGTCACTGAGTGTGTCCGGGTATAAAGCACCGCAGAACAAGGCCAATTATGATATACTGGTGGTAACGGTTACCGAAAAGATTGAACACATGGATTATAACTGGGTTACAATTGTGGCCATCTGCGGGCTGGTGATACTGGTGCTGGCGTTGCTGCGGGGATTCTTTTTATTCCTGATGCGGCAAACGGTGATAGTCATGAGCCGCTATATTGAATATGATCAGAAAAATGAAGTCTATAAACATTACCAGCAATTAGACAGCAGCTTTTTCAAAACACATACTACCGGCGACCTGATGAACAGGATCGCTGAAGATGTGAGCCGGGTGAGGATGTTTACAGGGCCGGCCATCATGTATCTCGCCAATCTTGTTGCTATCATTTCCCTGAGTGTTTTCTTTATGCTGAAGCGGGATGCGGAACTTACTTTATATGTGCTGGCACCTTTGCCAATCCTTGCTATCACCATCTATTATGTCAACAATACGATCAACAGGAAAAGTGAGAAGATACAGGAATCGCTTTCGGATCTGACGACGAATGCCCAGGAGTCTTATTCTGGTATCCGGGTGATCAAATCTTTTGTGCAGGAAAAAGCCATGCTTGGCTTTTTTGCAAAGAATAGTGAAGAGTACAGGAAGAATGCGATTGGCCTGGCCAGGGTGGAAGCCGTTTATTTTCCCTCCATCACGTTGCTGATTGGGCTAAGTACTTTATTCACGATCATGATAGGTGGTCTGCATCATATTGCCAACCCGGATATGACCAGCCTAGCCACCATCGTGGAGTTTGTAATGTATGTGAACATGCTCACTTTCCCGGTTAGTGCCATTGGATTAACGGCCAGTATGATTCAGCGGGCTGCCGCTTCTCAAAAAAGGATCAATGAGTTCCTGGATACTCCTTCTTCGATCAAAGAACCCGCAATACCGGTAGAAAAACTATTGCAGGGTAATATATCATTCAAAGACGTGGATTTTGTATACGGGCATACAGGGATCACTGCCTTAAAGAATTTTAACCTGGAGATCAAAAAAGGAGAGAAGGTGGCAATAGTTGGTAGAACGGGCAGTGGTAAATCAACGGTTGCGCAGTTGCTGTTGCGGATGTATGATACCACGAAAGGGGCCATTGAACTGGACGGAACGGATATCAAACAGCTTAACCTGAAAGCCACGAGGGAACAAATCAGTTATGTGCCGCAGGATGTGTTTTTATTTAGCGATACCGTGGCCAATAATATCAGTTTTGGCCTGAAGGAAACAGTAATGGCTGATGTGGAAAGGGCAGCCCGGCAGGCCAGTGTGGATAAGGAAATAGCAGGGTTTTCTGAACAATACCAGACCATGATCGGGGAGAGAGGGGTAACGCTGAGCGGCGGTCAGAAACAACGTATATCTATTGCCAGGGCCCTGATCAAGGAACCCAACCTGGTGATCTTTGATGATTGTCTCAGTGCCGTGGATGCCAGGACGGAAAAGGAGATCATTGGCAACCTGAACGAATACCTGCAGGATAAAACAGCTATCATTATCACGCACCGCATTTTTTCACTATTTGATTTTGACAAGATCGTGGTGCTGGAAGATGGAGAGATCGTTGAGCAGGGAACACACAGAGAATTAGTAGCCCGAAAGGGTTATTATGCCGGGTTATATGATCGTCAGCAGGAACTGGAGCGGGAAACTGAATAGGATAACCTTGTATTTTTTAATAATGTGATACAAAGCTGGTTGTCCCGGTCTCCCGGTTATTCTCCAAATCATTCCCGGATTTGGCTGTATCAAAAACATCTATATATTTGTGACTTCCAAAACCTAAAGTAAATTTTTTAACTGCAAAATTTATAACTGTGGCGTACGAGAACAATGACAAGAAAATGGAAAGCATTTACAGCAAAAGGATCAGGGCTGGTAAAAGAAGAACTTATTTTTTTGATGTAAGAGCTACCCGTGGCAATGATTATTACCTGACGATCACCGAGAGCAGGAAGCGGTTTGATGATAACGGGTATGACAGGCACAAGGTTTTCTTATACAAAGAGGATTTTAATAAATTTATCAAGGCATTGACCGAGGCGGTTGATTATGTGAAAACAGAGTTGATGCCGGATTTTGATTTTGATGCGTTCAATCATGATGAGACAGAAGAAGGTCAGTCAGAAGCTGGCGAGCCTGTAACTGTTGAAGCCGTTCAAACCCCGGTTGCAGAACAGCCCGCACCAGCAGCCCCGGTGACAGAGATGAGCAACGACTCAGCTGCCAGTACTGAGGAAGTAGACAAGTGGTAATCAGATCATTGATGATAAAAAAAAATACCTGCCCCGGCAGGTATTTTTTATTGAAATACTACTATCTTTAAACTTTACTGCTATAAACTAACTGCATGAGGAAAATCTACACTCCCTCTTCTTCTTATGTTTTCTTACCAAGAGTATTGTATTCAATACCTCCTGTAGTTGTTTTGTTTCGTTCATTAAACTCAAACAAATTTTTTACCATGCAACCAAAATTTACCCGAAAGAAATTACGGTTCTTTTGCATGAATGCTATTGCCCTGGCAATGGTTTTCGTGTTGTCTGCGCAATTTTCTTTTTCGCAGGATGAAAGGGCCCAATCCAAATTGCTGTACAAACAGCAACAGGAATTGGGGCGGAAATCAAATGACGCAGGAATACCAGAAGTTAGTCCTGCAAGAATTAATCCAGGTGTCATTGTTTCAAAATCCGGTGTGGTACAACGCCCTGAGGCATTATGTGCCAGTGTAACTGGTACACTACAGGCAGGTGACCAAACCTTACCCGGAAACAGGCCCTTCAGGGATGGCGTACTCCCGACCAGCTGTGCAAATAAAACTTGTACACCAGGTGTTGCCGGTGCAGGCAGTTTTTATGATGTTATCAATTTTGCGAATACACAAAGTACTTCCCAGTGTGTTACCCTGACTTATACAGTAACGGCTGCTTCAGGATTTACTTTCCTGAGTGTTTACCAGGGCTCTTTTGACCCAGCTAATACCTGTGCTAACTTTCTTTCCGATTGTGGCAGCAGCCCTGCGGTTGGAACCCCGGTAACTTTTTCTTTTACACTTGCCGGAAATGCTACAGCTGCAATTGTTGTGAGTTCTGTTGGTGTAATTACCAGTGCTGATTATACTTTATTGGTTGATGGTATTTGTGCCCCTTGTGTTCCCACTAACGCAACAGCTCCTGTTATTTCTTCTGTTCCATCCAGTACTTGTGCCGGTTCTCCGATCACATTAAGCATTATTGGTGGTTCATTGAATGGTGCTGCTAACTGGAAATGGTATACTGCTTCATGTGGAGGAACATTGGTGGGTACCGGTAATTCAATTACCGTGAGCCCTGCGGCCACAACAACATATTATGCCCGTGGTGAAGATGGTTGTGCACCTGCTGCAGGACCTTGTGGTGAGCAAACAGTGACGGTTACTTCTTGTACTTGTTTAAGTCCTGATGTGGCAACTATCTGTGAAGGCTCCATTCAGCGGTTGTCTGTAACTCCAACAGGTGCTACTACATCTACTTTCACTTCTGCTGGTGCTATATCAATTCCAAGTTCAGGTAATGCTACTCCATATCCATCCAATATTGCCGTTTCAGGTCTTCCTGCTACTGGCGCTGGTGTATATGTAAGTTCTGTTACCCTGAATGGATTCTCTCATACATGGCCAAGTGATGTTGATATCCTTTTACAATCTCCAACAGGCCAAAATGTGATCATTCTTTCTGATGCTGGCGGATCCACTTCTGTATCAAATATTAATATGACTTTCAGCGATGCTGCAGCCGCAGTAGCTCCTGGTGTTTTGGTTTCTGGTACATTCAGACCCACTAACGTGGGAACACCTGATAACTTTCCAGCCCCGGGTCCGGGAAATATTACCCAAGCCACTCCAACATTAGCTTCTTTGGCAGGTGCTTTCAATCCTAATGGTGACTGGAAATTGTTTGTAAGAGATCAGGCTGCTGGTGATTTAGGTACAATCACAAGCTGGTCAATTACATTCAGCGTTGTTCCTACAGCTGTTTGGACTCCTGAAGCAACTTTATTCTCTAATGCTGCTGCAACTATTCCATATGTAGCGGGAACTGCAACGGATGTTGTTTGGGCGAGACCTACTATTACCACTACCTATACTGCAACAATTAGTTCAGGCCCTTGTGCTGGTGCTAATAACGTAACTGTTACAGTGCTGCCAAGACCTGCTGTGACTGTTTCTGCAGGTGGTTGTGCTCCTATTACTTTAAACGCCGGCGGTGCTGTTAACTACTCATGGTCTCCTGGTGGTGGATTAAGTTCTACTACGGGTGCAAGTGTAGTAGCTACCCCGGGTGCAAATACCACTTATACTGTTTTAGGTTACGGGGCTAATGGTTGTTCAAATACAGCTTCAGCAACCGTTAACGGAACATCTACGGCTGCTGTGATCGCAGCTCCCCCAGCATTTGTGAGCCTGATCAACCAGGGCTTCGATGGTACAACAATACCTGCGGGATGGGCTGAGCAAAACCTCAGTACACCAATCGGTACAGTACCGGGCTGGATATTTGGCACAGCTACTGTTTTATCACCAGCTCAGAATGGTGGTGCTAATTCTTATGCTTTAGGTAATTTCAATAACGTTGCCGGAAACAATACTATTAGTAACTGGTTATTTGCACCAACTGTGACTATGCAAAATGGCGATGTACTTACTTTCTATAGCCGTACTGTTACAGGAGCCGCATTCCCTGACAGGCTTGAAGTAAGATTAAGTACGAATGGTGCAAGTACCGACGTAGGTGCTACTAATACGAGTGTAGGTGATTTCACAACCGTGTTGCTGACAATCAACCCAACTCTTACTACTACCGGTTATCCTTCTACCTGGACCCAGTTCACCGCTACTATCAGTGGCCTTGCTGCTCCAACGAGCGGACGTATTGCTTTCAGGTATTTTGTAACAAGTGGTGGACCAGCAGGTGCTAATTCTGATAACGTAGGTATTGATAATGTGCAATTGAACAGGCCTCTGGCCGGTGTTTGTGCCAATACCGTATCAACTTTCAGTGTAAACATTACAGGCGGTATATCTCCATTTACGCTGGTTTATTCCAACGGTTCTACTAATACTACTTATAATAACTATACAAGTGGAACACCGATACAGGTATCTCCTTCAGTAACTACTAACTATACCATTGTATCAGTAACAGGTGCTAACGGTTGTGCTGGTGTAGGTAATTCGGGTACTGCAACTATCAATGTGGTACCGGCACCTGCTATTACAGCTCAGCCCCAGAGTGTTTCTGCCTGTGATGCAGGTAATGCTTCGTTCAGTGTAACTGCTACTCCTTTAAATAATACATATCAGTGGCAAGTCAGTACCGACGGTGGTGGCAGCTACACTAACCTGGCGAATGGTGGTGTTTATGCTGGTGTAACTACAACTGCACTGTCACTTACCGGTGTAACAACTTCGATGAATGGTTACCGGTACCGTGTGGTTATCACCGGTCAGTGCCCTCCTTCACCAGTTACAAGTGCAGCTGCAGTATTGACTGTGAATGTTGCTCCAACTATTACAGCTCAGCCAGCTAATACAACAAGATGTGCTGGTACTGCTGCTTCATTTAGTGTAACTGCAACCGGAAACAGCCCGACTTACCAATGGCAGGTAAGCACTAATGGTGGTGGTACTTATACAAATATCGCCGGTGCAACTTCTGCTACATTGACATTGTCAGGTGTAACAACTGCAATGAGCGGTAACTTATACCGTGTGGTAGTTACAGTTGCTCCTTGCGGAACAACAGCTACATCAAATGCTGCAACACTTACAGTAAATGCACTGCCTGTTGTAACGTTAACTAATGCTGATCCGTCTATTACTCCGGGACAGACTACAACCATTACTGCTACCAGCGTTCCTGCTGCACAAACAGCGACCAGTTGGTCATGGACACGCAATGGTTCACCGGTTTCTCCTGCGGTTACAGGTAACGTGTTAACTGCTAATATCGATGGCCTGGGCACTTACCGTGCAACGGTTACAGATGTAAACGGATGTACAGCAGAGTCTGCTGGTTCCGTAACGATCACTGGTGAGGCTTCTGATCGCCTGTGGATCTATCCGAATCCTTCAAGCGGCCAGTTCCAGGTTAGATTGTTCTCCAATGGTAACCCGACCGAGAAGAGGATCGTATCGGTTTACAACTCTGCCGGTGCCCGTATCGTTGATAAAGTATTTGTCCTGACTGATGCCAACGGACCATACCTGCGCATGGATTTTGACCTCTCTGGTCAGGCTGCTGGTGTGTACGTAGTGAAGGTTGAAGACAGATTCAATGATAAAACAACTACAGGTTTAGTAGTGATCTCACATTAATCCTGAATAGTGATATACTTTCAAAGCCGCCCTTAACCGGGCGGCTTTTTTTATTGCGATTAGCCTTGCTGCCTGAATAAGACTTTTAAACAGATGGGTTTGATGCCGCAATGACCGGTGTCGTGTTCCTGGTGACCAGCTTTTACAGTAAACGAGTTTGACGGAAAGGTATATGTATGTAAAAGGCCGCTTTAAAAGCGGCCCTTTGTATTTTATGTATTAGCCAAATTGAGTCTTAAAATTCTCCGGACTGTTCATTGTCAGAAACCTTTCTTTTCAGCCGATTTTAAAGGAGGTAATTTAAAATCATCTACAGCACTTTTTTGAGCTATCATTTTCTCAATCTCTTCAATTTTGCGGGGAGCAAAAGCGGAAAGAAGTTCATAACCCGTTTCTGTGATCAGCGCATCATCTTCGATCCGGACAGCGATACTCCACCATTTCTTATCGCATTTACTTCCTTCAGGAATATAAATACCCGGTTCAATAGTGATCACCATATTTTTTTTTAATTCTCCATAAGTGCCCCGGTCGTGAACATCGAGGCCAATATGATGTCCAAGACCATGAGGATAGTACTGGTTGGCTTCCTCCTCTGTTTTGGCAACACCAAGTTTTACAAGCCCGGTGGTGATCGTTTTTCGGGCAGCATTATTGATGTCGGCCCATTTACAGCCGTTTTTCAGCAATTGAAATGCGGCTTCCTGTGCATCATATACAAGCTGGTATATAGCTTTTTCTTCAGCCGAAAATTTGCCATCAACGGGAACTGTTCTTGTTACATCCGCTGTGTAGCCATGATATTCAGCACCCACATCCATCAGCAACATGCTGGTGCCCACTTTTGTTTTTGTATTTTCCATATAGTGAAGGATACAGCCATTTTCGCCGGCACCAATGATGGAACCGTAGCCCACTTCTTCGGCTCCATATTTCTTATGTACATATTCATGCAGGCCCTGGATCTCCAGTTCAGACATATCAGGACGAACGGCTTTCATGACCTCATTCTGCCCCTGGCAGGATATTTCGATGGCTTTGCGCAGTAATACCAGCTCTTCTCCCGTTTTTATCTCCCTGAGCTGGGCCGTCAGATCATGATAAGCTTTGGTATCAAAACGTTTTTCCTTTGCATACTCATCAGAAACCCCGGCTTTCTGCCTGAATTGCTGGATAAGATCGAACAGGTCCGCATTATCCCTCGGGTTATTCGGGATATCCAGCGGGAAGCGGTCGAAGATCACTTTATCAAATTTGCTGAAATCAAGGCCCAGTTTTTTGAAATCCTCGCCGTTATAAACAGTACTGATACCGAGTTTTTCTTTTACGCCTTCTGTTCCCAGCCTTTTCCCGGTCCATTGCTCAGCAGCAGCATTTCTTTTTTGCACAAATAGGAGTTCTTTGAAACGGTTGCCGACAGAGTCGGCCTGTTCATTTTTGAAAATGAGAAAAACAGAGTGCGGCTCTTTGTACCCGGTGAAATAATACATATCCGGGTTTTGGTGATAGAGGTATTCCACATCATTAGAAAAAGTACGGGTTGGGTAGGCAAATACTACCATCAAGGAATTATCCGGCAGCAGCTCACGGAGGGCCGCCCTGCGGCTGGCATGAAACTCTTTACTGAGATAATCTTTGGGTGTGAGATCATCCGGCTGTGCTGGTGAAGGCTGGGCCGCCAGCAGGCAGGATGAAATAATTCCCGCCAATAGCGGTACTGTGTTTTTGAAATAATGTATAGGCATAAAAAAAGGTTGATGAAATAAATATAAACGCTTTCATCAACCCCGGCGATAAAATTATATGAGTGGCCTTTTACTCCTCATCGTCCTCCTCATAATAAGCATCTTCATTGCTCTTGTAATGTTCTTCCCAGGCTTTCACAGCTTCGTCACTCAGGCACTCAATAATATCTGCCAGCTGGTCTTTTTTTAATTTCCAGGCTGTTTCTGCCAGGTCATCATAGCGCTGAATAAAAAGGCAATGATCCGTCGACATTGCAATTTTGATAAGTGTAATGGGTGAGTCTTCTTTTTCCTTCACCAGGTAGTAACAACCGGTTTCCAGCAGGTCATAGGTATACATACATCCTCCCTTTTTTGAATGTTCATAAAATAATACAGGTCAATAATCCAGTCTTTAATGAGTAGTTACTTTACAATTTACGGATCCTCAAATTAGCCGGTAATGGTAAGAATCGGGTGGGTTAGAAGCAGGATTCAAAATTAGGGAGTTTGGGAAAACCGGCAGAATATATTTTTGATCAAGCCCTTCTTAATGATGTTTTA
>CADEDV010000002.1:0-64997 GCA_902826165.1 uncultured Bacteroidota bacterium | reverse complement strand
GGACCCAGGCATTGGGCCGCTGACCAGGCCATGGTATAAAGAGCAGCATATTCACCCCGGTTGGAAGGTTGTGTCCTGCTGATCCAGTAAGTGTTCATGAATGGCATGGAGAATATTTCACCAAAGGTGACCACGATGATCATAACGAAAGCCAATGTGGCACCAATGCCAGGAATATTCAGCATCAGGAAGGAGAGTCCTACCAGGCCAATCCCTAAAGTGATCAATAAACTGTTCTTCCCTTTGTTTTCCATTTTATATACCAGTACCATTTCCACCAGGGCAATTATAATTCCGTTGGCAGACATGATCAGCCCTATATAGGTTTTGGATAAATGGAGCTCTTGCTCAAAATATACGGGCAGGTTGTTAAATAGCTGGAAGAAGCAGGCAGCAAAAAGCATGGTCGCCAGAACAAACAAAAGATAGGTGTTGTCTTTATAGGCAGACATAGCTCTTGTCTCTTTGGTCTTCTTTTGCTGAACTGGTTTATAATTGACCGGTTTTAAAAAGAACCACATCACCAGTGCTGCAGAAATATTGGTGCATCCATCCACCCAGAATAGTAATTCAAATTTGTAATCGGAGATAAAACCTCCCATCGCCACTCCAATGGCCCAGCCGATATTAATGGCCAGCCTGTTCAAGGCATAGGAACGGGTACGGTTGGCTTCTTTACTGTAGAATGCAATAGCCGTGGAATTAGCAGGGCGAAAAGCCTCATTCACAAAACTGACAGCAAATGTGAAGATGCAAATAAGACTGTAGCTTTTCATTTGCCCCAATACAATGAAAAGGATGCCACCCCCGATCAGGGTGATCAACTGAACAGGATAAAATCCTATCTTATCTGTCATCTTCCCCCCAAGCCAGGCACCGATAAAAGCTCCGGCACCAAAAACACCGAATACAATACCTGCCTGCCCCACGCTATAGCCCATTTGCGGACTAATAAGATAAAGAGTCATGAATGGGACCACCATTGTACCCATGCGGTTGATCAGCATGATCAATGATAATAACCAGGTTTCTTTTGAAAGACCTGTGTATGCATTACGGTATGTCCTGATTGTAGCGGATAGCATATAAGTGCAGCAAAATTACCGGAATGACCAGCAATCAAAGCAACCGGCCATGGATTTAAATCGTTCTGACAGCGTTGCTGCTGTTTCCGTTTTTTTAGATATATTCAATTTTCAATTACAACCAACATGAAAAAAATCTTTTCTCTTACTGCTATCGCAACAGCAGTACTCATCTTTTCTAATTGCAGTTCTTCTAAAAAAGCAACTGCCGTTGCACCGGCTAAATTCAATTATGAGACAAATGTGCAGACGGTGGTCGCGGCTAATTGTGCTCCCTGCCATATTCCGTCAAAAGGGGGAAACAAAAGGCCCTATGATAATTTTGCGAATGTGAAAGCTGATATTGATGAAATTATCCGCCGAATTGAACTGACCCCTGGCACAAGAGGATTCATGCCTTTTAGAGGAACTGCTAAACTAAGTGACAGCACCATCAACGTTTTCAAGCAATGGAAGACTGACGGCTTGCTGGAAAAATAAACTCATCCGTTTAAGGCAAATCTTACGGCAGCCTGTGAATGAATGCGGGTTGTATCAAACACCGGGACAGTACAGTCTTCCTGTTTGATCAGGATCGGTATTTCTGTGCACCCCAGGATGATACCTTCTGCACCCTCACTGATCAGCCGCTGAATGATTCCCAGGAATTTTGCTTTTGTGACGGGGGTGAAGATGCCTTTCCCCATTTCCGTATAGATAGCGGTATTGATGATCTCAATTTCTGCTTCATTGGGAATGATAGTGCTGATCCCTTTTGCAGCCAGTTTGTTTTTATAAAAATCAAGCTGCATCGTGTACTTAGTTCCCAGTAATGCCACACGGCTGAGCCCTTTCTCTTGTATGCTGGCAGCTACTTCTTCAGCGATATGAATAACAGGGATAGTAACTGCGGCCTGTACTTCATCAGCTATCTTGTGCATGGTATTAGCGCCGATCAGGATACAATCAGCACCGGCCTGCTCCAGTTTCTTTGCCACCCCGCTGATCTGCCTGGCAATCTCGTCCCACTGCCCGGCCTCTGTCAGCACTTTGATCTCACCAAAATTGACAGAGTACACGATGATCTGCCCCGCTTCCACACCACCGAGTCGTTGATTCACCATTTCATTCAGTAACCGGTAGTAATCCAGTGTGGAAAGCCAGGTAAGCCCGCCGATCAGCCCGATTGTCTTCATATTTTTTGGTTATGCCGTAAAATTAAAGGAAAGTACCAAAGGTTGGGAAGCTTAAAAAATCACCTGGAAATATGACAACTATCACCACATATTTTCGGTGTAATTCACGAACTTGTATACATAACTGTTTGCACTATGATTACCGTAAAGGAAATGCTGGAAAAAAAACCTACCGTGTACAATACGATTGAACCGGGAGCTTTGGTCATTGATGCACTCACCATGCTGAATTCAGTCAACCTGAGTTACCTGGTGGTGAAGGATAATAATGTGTACAAGGGTATTTTTTGTGAACGGGATTATAGCCGTAATGTAATTCTGAAAGGACGTTCCAGCCGGGATACCAAAGTGGAAGAAGTGATGACCATTTATCTGCCGATGGTGCAAATGACGGATACTGCTGAACATTGTATGCTGACGATGGACCTTCATAAAGCCCGTTACCTGCTGGCATTTGAAGATAAAGAATTCCGTGGTGTTATCACTATCCATGACTTGCTGCGGCAGGCTATCGCCAGTAAGGAATTTGTATTTGATAAGGATCTTGCCGGTAAACTTATTGACCACGACGAAGGCGGTAAAGTATTCTGATATTACTGTTTTACTCTCTCCATTTTTTGGGTGATCAATGCGATGGGCAAACCGATCATGAAAATAATGATCAGTAAACTGATGATGGCTTTCTTCAACACAAAGGTCTGTGCAGGTACATGGCTGAATGGCACTACCAGCAGGTTCATGACCGACCAGGCAATTATTCCATACAAGATTCCCGAAACGATGCTGTTCTTTCTTATAAAACTATATTGACGGAACAACAGCGCATATAATACTGCAAACCCAACAGCGATCAGGAAATGAAAGAGCAGTCCCCAGGCCAGCATTTCATTCCCGCCTGCAAAGGCCTTTTTACCGAATACACCACTGGCAACGAATTTAAGAACCGGGGCCGGTCCTTTCCCTGTGTTACTATAAAACTGGATACAGGCTTCTGTAATATCAAGAAAGCCGGCAATTAAACCGGCGGTTAGAATTGTTCGCACCAGGGATGGTTTCATAAACAGTTTTTGTTGCAGACCCGGCTTTTAAGGATTATGCTGCATCACTCATCCCTTCCAGTAAGCAGTTTATATAATTCTTTGGTCCAGCTAAGCTTCATCAATAAAAACCAGTATTGGTTTTCTTCAGCCGGCAGTTCGATCAATAAGCCTTCGGAATAGCTGGAGATGTACTGGTTCTCATTGATCTTTTTCCACTTGTATTTTTCCTGTTGAAGAAGAGGTTGTAAAAATTTGCTGAAACAGGAATCGCAGTAGGTTATTGTTTTTTGCGAAACACAGTTACCAGATTTATCAAAGTTGTAATAAAAATCAGCTGGCTGGCTTGCAGGCCCGGGTACTGACAAGTGGATTGTACTGTCGGTCTGCTCCAGGGTAGCCCCAAGTGATTTATTTTTCTTAATGTATTGCTGTAGTTCTTTTTTTACCTGTGGTTGGGTTTTGCCGAAATACTGTTGCCCTTTTACAAAACCGGGAAACAGGAGCAGGCAAAGAAGAATGAGTTTTGACATGTGGTAAGTATTGAGAATTTGCTGTTGCAAATGTACCATTTGCCTTTGGTTAATAAAACAGGTAACCGGTGATAGCCATTATCTCTTTTTGTATTTTGCAGTAATCAATATTTTATTATGATCAGGACTGCTGATAAATCAGACTTTGATTTTTTCTACGGCTTATATATGCATCCGCAAGTCAATCCTTTTTTATTATATGAGCATATGAGTGTTGAAGAATTCAGGACTGTATTCACTGAACTACAGGAAAAGGGATGCCTGTATGTTTATCAGGATCAGGAAGGGGTTCCCGTCGGAATGTTTAAACTGGTACCTCAACAATACAGGAATTCACATATTGTTTATCTGGGCGGCCTTGCTATTGATCCATTATCGGCAGGCAAAGGATATGCCGGTAATATGTTGCAGGAGATCAAAGAAATAGTCATCCAAAGGGGTTTTGCCCGGATAGAACTTACCGTCGCAGTAATAAATGAAAAGGCCATCCGGTTGTATGATAGAGCCGGGTTTCAGCAGGAGGGAAGGCTTCGCAATTATACCTTCCTGAGAAGTGAGAACAGGTTTATTGATGAGGTTATAATGGCCTGCCTGCTGTGAAATATATTAATGCTAAATCAACTTATCTTTAAATAACAAAATACTTCATTATGAAACGTTCATTCCTGCTGTTGATGGTAAGTTCAGTTGTTACAATCGCTTCTGCCCAGCAAACACAGAAACCTGTTCTGCATGGGAAGAACTGGATGGCTATTACAGGTAAACCTTTAGCAGCAACTGCAGGCTCCATGGTTTTTCAAAATGGGGGGAATGCGGTTGATGCTGCTTGTGCCATGCTGGCCGCCACCTGCACCATGTGGGATGTACTTAGTTGGGGAGGGGAGACACAGGCACTGATCTATAATCCAACAACAAAAAAAGTAATTGCTATCAATGCAATGGGTGTGGCACCAACAGGAGCGACTCCTGAATTCTTTAAAAGTAAAGGATATAATTTTCCCCCAGAATATGGTCCGTTGGCAGCTACCACACCCAGTACGCCGGGTGGTATCTGTTTAATGCTGGCAGAATACGGAACGATGAGTTTGAAAGAAGTGCTGGCTCCGGCTATGCAATTGGCTGCAGGCTATCCCATCGAAGCACAAACAGCCAACAGTATGGAGAGAGGTAAAGCGAGGATCAAAGAATGGCCCTATAGTAAAAAAGTATTTCTTCCGCATACCGGCGAAAAAAGAGAAGCTCCCGAAGCGGGGGAGATTTTTATACAAAAAGATTTGCTGGCAACATTAACTAAGATGGTGGAAGCTGAACAGGAAGCATTGAAGAAAAAGAAAAGCAGGAAGGAAGCGATCATGGCCGCTTACGACAGGTTCTATAAAGGTGATATTGCAAAAGAGTTTGTAAGGGGATGCCAGGAGCAGGGCGGCCTCATCACCATGGAAGATCTTGCTAAATGGAAACCGGTTATTGAAGAACCATTGCATACGAACTACAAGGGTATTGATGTGTATAAGCTGCAGCAATGGACCCAGGGCCCGGTGCTGCTGCAGTCGCTGAACATATTGGAGAATTTCGATTTGAAAAGTATGGGCTATAACAGCAGTAAATATATTCATACACTCTACCAGGCAATGAACCTTACGTTTGCTGACAGGGATTTTTATTATGGTGATCCGGCTTTTGCTCCCGAAGAGCCCATGAAAGGTTTATTGAGTAAAGACTATGCAAAGCAAAGAGCATCCCTGGTCAGTTTTGATAAGAATAATCCTGATATCGGCCCCGGGGATCCCTATCCGTTTGAAGGGAAAACAAATCCGTTTCTTAACCTTTTAAAACAAAGGGGGTATGAATTGGATACGACCGGTCGGAATTTTGCACCTGCACATGATATCCGCGGTGTTGCTTCCATTGATAATGATTATATGGATCGTTTGAGGAGAGGTACCACCAGTGTGGAAGCCGCAGATAAAGAAGGTTGGGTGGTGTCCATTACACCAAGTGGTGGTTGGTTACCGGCCTGCATTGCCGGAAATACAGGTGTAGGCATGAGCCAGCGGATGCAGAGTTTTGTATTGGAGGAAAGTATGAACCCGTTTAACGTAGTGGCTCCGGGTAAAAGACCCAGGGTTACATTAACACCTTCCCTGGCACTGAAAGATGGTAAACCCTTTTTATCGTTTGCTGTACAGGGCGGTGATACACAAGACCAGAATTTGTTGCAGTTCTTTTTGAATGTTGTTGAATTTGGAATGAATGTGCAACAGGCAGCTGAAGCAGCGAATATCAACAGTAACCAGTTGTGGCTATCATTAGGGGGGACGAAAATGGATAACCGCAAACCAAGACCCGGCAGTATTCTTATACAGGATAAAACACCTGAAGCAGTCCGCAACGAACTAAAAAAGATGGGATATACTTTAAGTTTTGATGACAGGACAAGCGGACCCATCAATGCCATTTACTTTGACTGGAAGCATGGTAGTTTCTGGGGTGGCAGCAGCAATCATGGAGAAGATTATGGTATCGGATGGTAAAGTAAATATTATCCTTTATCAATCTGCTTACCGGCCACATAACCAGCCACGGCACCGATCGTAAGACCAGTGATCATCCATACGATCTCTCCGGGTACAATAAAATAGCTGATGGCCAAACCCAACACGGCACCAACAACAGCGAATATATTGGCACCTTTTCTTTTGGCTGCTTTACCAGCTCCTGTTGTTGTATCATGACTGTGTTTGAAATTCTGCACATGAGCTTTGTGCTTTTTACGATGATGAGGATTTGCCATTGATACTGTATTTAATTTATGATATAAGATAAACAAAAAAACAAAATCATCCGGCATATATTATTGATGTTACTCAGTAAACGGGCTGATTATCTGTTGACCAGTAATTATTTACATCGAGGCTAAAAGCGGGGTAGTTGTCGCCAGGCTATTCCCGGCACGGCATGGTTAAAAATAAACGCTGCTGCCAGCCAAATAAAGCGTACCTTTACGCTGTAATTTGAGTATATAGCTCTTGTAAGCGAACAATCATTCTCTTTCCCTGTATTCTTCCTTTACAGCTGCCTTTTTTCTCAAGTGGCCCTTATCCTGCTATACCGGACGTATTTTATCTATCTATAATAAAAGAGTATGACAACAGAAACTATCGAAAAATTTGTAGAAGGCAAAGGCCGCAAAGGAGCCCCCGTTAATATTCATTTCAAAGAAAGAAGTACCGTGATCGGTCTTTTTGTGCAGGGCATGGATTATGATGAATTGAAATCAAAGAATTTCTGGCGCATTGTAAGCAACAGCCACCTGGATGAGTGGAAACAAACAAAAGACATCAACCTTACCCGTGTTTTCAACGGCGTATCATTTACCCGTCTTTCAGACAAGGAAGCAGTGTAAGGCATACCTGAGCGTCGTCTTTTGGAAATCTGATTAGTTTTTTAAACTCATAATATATGTTTAGCCAGGTTTGGAAAAAATATCTCCCCGTAATTATTATTCTGCTGAAACGTTCTGCTAACGGCGACCAGGTATTGGATATGAATCATACCGATTTTACAAGGGCTGCCGGTGGACGAAAAGTGAAATTCAGCTTTAATGCCTTGCTGATCGATAAAGGAAGGATTAGCATCATGGTAAAACAAACGCCTTTTGCAAAAGAGTTTGCCACAGTGTTGCTGGAAGATGAGGTGACCCGCAAAATGCTGAAGCAGATGCACCTCGAATTTTCTATGAACAACAGTTCTCAGTTGACCATCAGGAACCTGGCTACAGCGGAAGTGACTGAGGCTACTGAAGAAGTACCCACAGATGAGACGGCAATCAGTGCTGAGACAGGGGTGGCCTGAAAATGACAAGGATAAGGACCAGTCTTTGTTCCTAACCAATATCATCCCCAGGCTGATGGGATGATTTTTACATTTGTACAGTAAAAAAAATCAGCAGTCAGTTATGCTACGTTCAGTTATTACCGGTACCGGTTGCTATATTCCTCCTTCTGTTCAATCCAACCGCGACTTTGCCAACCATGTTTTTTATTCAGATCTGCAAGAACCCCTTGGGATTTCTCCTGAGGTAGTGGTAGAGAAATTTAAACAGATCACGGGTATTGAAGAACGACGTTACACAACCGATGATCTTACTGCATCAGATATCGGGAGTATTGCCGCTAAAAATGCATTCATCAACAGCGGGACTGATCCTGAAGAAATAGATCAGATCATCGTGGCCCATAATTTCGGGAACGTCCTCAAGCATACTATACAAATGGATGCTGTGCCTTCACTGGCCAGCCATATTAAACACCTTCTTGGTATCCGTAATCCCAACTGTATCGCCTACGATATTCTTTTTGGCTGTCCCGGCTGGGTACAAGGTTTGATACAGGCCGATGCATTTTTTAAAGCAGGGCTTGCTAAAAAAGCACTGGTGATTGGAACCGAGACCTTATCCAGGGTTATCGATATGTATGACCGTGACAGCATGATCTTTAGTGACGGAGCTGGTGCGGCTGTATTGGAATATAAAGAAGTGGGTGATAGCGGTCCGGGAATGCTGGGTGTAAGTGCTCAAACCCATTCACTGGAAGAGGTAGATTATATCAATATGGGGATGTCTTATTATCCGGGAAGTGATCCACGGGTAAGGTATATCAAAATGAAAGGCCGCAAAGTATATGAGTATGCCATGAAATATGTGCCTGCAGCGATGAAAGATTGCCTCGATAAAAGTGCTGTTGATATCAAAGATTTGAAGAAGGTCTTCATTCACCAGGCAAATGAAAAAATGGACGAAGGCATCATCAAAAGAATGTACCAGCTCTATGGCATCAGCAAGCCTCCTGAACATATTATGCCGATGAGTATTCACTGGTTGGGTAATAGTTCCGTTGCCACGATCCCGACGCTGTATGATCTTGTCCGTAACCAGAAAGTGGACGACCACCAGTTATCACCGGGCGATGTGATCCTCTTTGCCTCCGTCGGAGCCGGCATGAATATCAATGCTGTTTGTTACAGGTATTGACAGGCTCTTTTCAGCCTGTTTTTTCTCTATTCACAAGGTTAGGTTCTCCTGACACTAACAATCGTTATCTTTACGCCTCAATTTTATCATCCATATGAAAGAAGTTTATATTATTTCAGCCGTTCGTACGCCAATGGGAAGTTTCGGAGGCAGCCTGAAAAGCTTAACTGCAACGCAATTAGGAGCAATCGCCATTAAAGGGGCTGTTGCGAAAGCAGGTATCAAACCAGAGCAGGTGCAGGATGTTTTAATGGGTTGTGTGATCCAGGCGAATCTTGGACAGGCTCCGGCCAGGCAGGCAGCTAAGTTTGCCGGTTTACCCAATGAAGTGAATTGCACCACCGTCAATAAAGTTTGCGCCAGCGGTATGAAAGCTCTTGCACAAGCCGCACAAAGTATTATGCTGGGCGATGCAGATATTGTAGTAGCTGGCGGCATGGAAAGCATGAGCAATGTTCCTTTTTACGCCGATAGGGTTCGCTGGGGAAATAAATATGGTAATACATCATTGCTGGATGGATTAGCAAAGGATGGATTAACGGATGTATATGATGGCAAGGCGATGGGTAATGCTGCCGAGCTTTGTGCCAAAGAATGTGGTATCAGCCGCGAAGACCAGGATGCTTTTGCTATTGAAAGCTATAAACGGTCACAGGCGGCCTGGGAAAAAGGATTGTTTGCCAATGAGGTTGTCCCGGTAGAAATTCCACAACGAAAAGGCGATCCTGTTGTGTTTGCAAAAGACGAAGAACCCTTCAATGTAAAGTTTGATAAAATACCAACACTGAGTCCTGCTTTTCAAAAGGAGGGAACAGTAACTGCTGCCAACGCATCTACTATGAATGATGGAGCCGCTGCTTTAGTATTAATGAGCAAAGAAAAAGCGGAAGAGCTGGGGTTGAAACCTATCGCAAAGATCAGCGGATATGCAGATGCAGAGCAGGCACCGGAATGGTTTACCACCACACCTTCATTAGCTGTTCCGAAGGCAGTAGCCAAGGCAGGATTGAAGATGGAAGATATAGCTTACTGGGAATTGAATGAAGCATTTGCAGTAGTAGGTATTGAGAACAGCAAACGTATGAAACTGGATCCATCGAAAGTGAATGTACACGGCGGTGCTGTTTCGTTAGGGCATCCTTTGGGATGCAGTGGCGCAAGAATTATTGTAACCCTGATCAATGTATTGAAAGCGAATAATGCTAAATATGGTGCTGCCGGCATTTGTAATGGCGGAGGTGGCGCATCAGCGATGGTCATTGAAAATATATAATCGGTTCAAAATAGCTATAACCAAAATCCCCGGCAAGCCGGGGATTTTGGTTATAGGCTCACTTCCTGAAGAATGTCGTTTTTTTACCAGTAAACGTTACCCGGCATGGTTCATATTTGTGTTACAAAAACGAAAACCATGCAACGAAGAAAATTTATTACACTTTCCGCAATTGTGGCAATACCTTTTACCGCCCTAGCGAAATGGGCCGGTCAGCTTTCCTCCAAAAATCCCTTTGTGATCAAAAAAAACGAGAGCCGGTTTGCTGATGTTGTAAAATTCTTAGGTGTTCATCCGAACGACCTTAAGATATCATCAAAAGATACCGATGGACAGTTATCCGTTTTTGAGTATACCGGTTTAGGAAAAGTTGGCCCTGCTCTTCATGTGCATTTTAACCAGGATGAAATTTTTATGGTCACTGAAGGAGAATATCGTTTTGTTGTTGGCGATGAGACTAAAAACCTGCTAGCAGGGGATACCATTTTTCTTCCCCGCAATATTCCTCATACCTGGATACAAATAAGTGAAAAAGGAAAAATGATCTATTTTTTGCAACCTGCGGGAAAGATGGAGGAGTTTTTTCTTATCATGAATAAATTTACGGAGCGGCCTTCACCCGAAGAGATCGACAGGATACATGCAGCACATGATATGAAAGTGGTGGGACCACCACTCACTTTATAACCTGATTTCCTTTTTAGCCCGGTCTGTCTTAAATTACTGATTCAAACGGGAACCCGAACAATATGCTGCTAAAAGACTTCAAACCTTCAGCTGCCATTAGTGAATATATACACCTTTTCAGGATCGTACATTTTCTGTTTGGCCCTGATGACCCGTTGCCGTTCAAAGCCTATCCGCCCAGGCCGGAGCATTGTCTATCCTTCTTTCCGTTTGACAGGGAAAATATAGAATATACTGACAGTGAGAAGAAAATTGGTTCACTGCCAGTCATTCTTTACGGGCAACAACTGGGAGTTACGAAACGTTTTGTGGGAAGGGAATTCCTGATTGTCCAGGTGGTGTTTCACCCTGGAGCATTATACCGGATCACGGGTATCCCGGCTGCAGTACTTAATAACGAATGTCTTGATGCAGAAGCCGTCTTCTCTGCGGAATTACGATTAATCAATGAGCAGTTGTTTCATGCTGCACATTACAATGAAATGATCAGCATTGTGGAGAAATTTGTTTTACAGCTGATAAAAAAGGTCAGGAAAGATGTTCACCCGGTTGATGAAATGAGCAAGATGCTGATCAGGCAGAATGGCAATATCCCGCTGGATAAATTATCCAGACTGTCCTGTTTAAGTCTGCGACAGTTTGAAAGAAAATTCAAAGAAAGAACAGGAATTAACCCCAAGCTTTTATGCCGTATAGCACGGTTTGATAAAGCCTTCCGGGTGAAAAATCTTTATCCGCAAATGGACTGGCTGCGGATCGCCATCGAATGCGACTATCATGACTACCAGCATCTCGCAAAGGATTATAAGGATTTTACAGGGATGACACCTGTTGCTTTTCACGAGATCGAAAACAAATCGCCGGAAAGGGCATTTGGATTAGCAGAGATTTTTTATGATACGGCATTATGAAAAAAAAATAGGCTTACTGTATTAAATTTGCTTATGAATTTGCCCCTCGTACGTTTTGCAACAGTTGTTGATGCCGCTCTTATTGCTGACATGAGCCGCCAAACCTTTTACGAAACCTTTGTTGCTGATAATACAAAGGAGGATATGGATAAATTCATGAATGAGCAGTTCACACATGAAGCACTGATGAAAGAGGTTGGGGCTCCCGGCAATATTTTTTTACTGGCTTTTGATGGAGAAACAGCCGTGGGCTATGTACGTATGAGGGAAAATAATATCCCGCCTGAACTGGACGATAAGAATGCCCTGGAGATCGCACGGATATATGCGACTACCAATTCAATAGGGAAGGGAGTGGGCAGGGTATTAATGGAGAAATGTATTACTATTGCTCTTGAATTAAATAAGACAACAGTCTGGCTGGGAGTGTGGGAGAAGAATAAACGGGCTATCCAGTTCTACACAAAATGGGGCTTTGAGAAATTTGCGGATCATGATTTCGTACTCGGGAATGACAGGCAGAATGACTGGTTAATGAAAAAAAAGCTCTGATCATTTATACAGTCCTTTTCCGGATCGTTGCAATGATCTTCTCTGCATGTACTCTTGAATTTTCAATGAAGAGGCGATGCGTATTCATCCCCCCGCAGATAACCCCGGCAAGAAATACATTTTCGACATTAGTCTCATAAGTTTCTTCATTATATACCGGTTTCATTACTTCATCATTGGATAATTGAATACCCATTTTTCGTAAGAAATCAAGGTTCGGCTGGTAACCGGTCATGGCGATCACCCAGTCATTGCTGATGGTTATTTTTCCTCCAGGCGTTTGTATATCCACTTCTTGTTCTCTTATCGCTATAAGTTCAGAATTAAAATAGGCTTTGATGGAACCTTCTTCAATGCGGTTGACAATATCAGGTCTTACCCAGTATTTCACTCTTTCTCCAATCTCTTTGCCCCGGATCACCATCGTAACCTCAGCTCCTTTGCGCCAGGTCTCCAACGCTGCATCCACAGCAGAGTTATTGGCACCAACCACCAGCACTTTCTGAAAAGCGTAGAAATGAGGTTCTTTATAATAATGGGTCACTTTTGGCAATTCCTCACCCGGCACATTCAATAGATAAGGAATATCATAAAAACCGGTGGCAATGATAATATGGTAGGCCGTATAACTTGATTTTGTCGTAACGATCGTGAAACCATCAGCTGATTTAGTAACTGTTTCTACTTTTTCAAACAAATGCACATTCAACTGGTGGGCAATAGTAGCCCTGCGATAATATTCCAACGCTTCTGCCCGGGTTGGTTTGGCGTTATTGGAAACAAAGGGAATACCGCCGATCTCCAGTCTTTCTGACGTGGAAAAGAAAGTCATATTGACCGGGTAGTTATACAGAGAATTAACAAGGCTTCCTTTTTCAAGCACCAGGTAGTCCAATCCTGCTTTTTTGGCTTCCAGTCCGCAGGCAAGACCAATAGGGCCTCCGCCAATAATAATGATGTTGTACTGTTCTTTTTTCATCTGGTCAAAGATAAGCCTGGCTTCTGCACGGAAGGGCGGTTTTCATTTTAGGTTTTATCCGCTTTCCCGCTTAAATTTGCCCACCTAAAAAGCAAGCAAAGAAATGGCAAGATCAATTGCATTCCGGGATGCCCTGCGTGAGGCGATGAGTGAGGAAATGAGACGGGATGACCGGGTTTTCCTGATGGGAGAAGAAGTGGCTGAATACAACGGTGCCTACAAGGTAAGCCAGGGTATGCTGGCAGAATTTGGCCCCAAAAGAGTGATCGACACACCGATCGCCGAGCTTGGTTTTACTGCTGTTGGAGTAGGTGCTGCGCAAAACGGTCTCCGCCCCATTGTTGAATTCATGACCTGGAATTTTGCTGTTTTAGCTTTGGATCAAATTCTCAACACAGCTTCTAAGATGCTGGCAATGAGTGGTGGACAGATTTCATGCCCTATCGTTTTCAGGGGTGGTAATGGATCAGCCGGCCAGTTGGGTGCCCAACACTCCACAGCTTTTGAAGCGCTGTATGCAAATATTCCCGGGATCAAAGTAGTATCACCCAGCAATGGCTATGATGCCAAAGGTTTGCTGAAACAGGCCATCCGGTATGAAGAAGATCCGGTGATGTTCATGGAAAGTGAGCAGATGTATGGCGATAAAATGGAAGTACCGGAAGAAGAATATTATATCGAACTGGGCAAAGCTGATGTGAAAAGAGCTGGCCATGATGTCACCATCGTTTCCTTCAACAAAATGATGAAAGTGGCGCTGGGTGCTGCAGAAGAACTGGAAAAAGAAGGGATCAGTGCTGAAGTGATTGACCTGAGAACCATCCGCCCGTTGGACTGGAAAACGATCCTGGAAAGCGTTAAAAAGACCAACCGGTTGGTTATCGTGGAAGAGCAATGGCCTTTCGCCTCTGTTTCTTCAGAGATCACTTACCAGATACAAAAAGAAGGGTTTGATTATTTAGATGCCCCGATCCGCCGCATTACAGCTGCAGATGCACCATTACATTATGCACCGAACCTGGTGGCTGCTGCATTGCCTGACGTACCAAGAACAGTGAAGCTTGTTAAAGAAGTGATGTACCAGAAGAAATAATAAATATTAGTTCATTATACAACTAATTAACCCCGCTTTTTGCGGGGTTTTTTCATTAAAATTTGATTAGAGGAGTAGAGTATCCCACAAATGTGGTATGCTTTACTACCACTTTCCGGGATTTTGGAAAAATAGTTCATGAATGATACAACCATTTGATATTTATACTGCATCTTTGTCTCGGTTTTTCATAGGATATTGGATTTTAAAACGAGGCTGGGTTTCTACCCGGCCTCTATTTTTTTCAGGACGAATCAGGCCCGGGCATCCTCACTAAATAAAACTCTTCTTTTGCCAGCTACAGCCCGTTAACTCATCTTTTAAACGGCATTGTTCTTGCCCGCTTCCCTCCAAATCAATTATTTTTACTGCACTTAAAATAAATGCAATGGCTGATATACTGATTATAGATGATGAGAAAGCGATACGCAAAACGTTGACAGAAATACTTTCATTTGAGGGATATAAGATAGATGAGGCTGCTGATGGAGAAGAAGGGCTGAAAAAGTTTAAAGAAAAAGCCTACGATGTTGTGCTTTGTGATATTAAGATGCCGAAACTGGACGGCATTGAGTTCCTGCAAAAGGCAGGGGAGAGCAATCCTGACGTTCCCATTATTATGATCTCTGGCCATGGTAATATTGAAACAGCCGTGGAGGCGGTGAAAAAAGGAGCTTATGATTATATCTCCAAACCGCCTGACCTGAACCGCCTGCTGATCACCATCCGCAATGCGATGGATAAAAGCAGCCTGGTCACAGAAACCAAAGTGCTGAAACGAAAAGTGAGCCGGGTGCAGGAAATGATCGGTGAATCCATGCCAATCAAAAAGATCAAAGACACCATAGAGAAAGTGGCACCTACGGAAGCCCGGATACTGATTACCGGCGATAATGGGGTGGGTAAAGAACTGGTGGCCCGATGGGTGCATGAAAAGAGTAACCGTGCCGGCGGCCCGATGATCGAAGTGAACTGCGCTGCCATTCCCAGTGAGCTGATCGAAAGTGAATTATTTGGGCATGAAAAAGGATCCTTTACTTCCGCCATCAAGCAACGGATCGGGAAATTTGAATCGGCGAGCGGCGGCACTTTATTCCTCGACGAGATAGGGGATATGAGCCCGACCGCCCAGGCCAAAGTATTAAGAGCTTTACAAGAGGGTAAGATCACCCGTGTCGGTGCGGATAAAGATATCAGTGTTGATGTAAGGGTGATCGCTGCTACGAATAAAGACCTGCTGAAAGAAGTGGATGCTAAGAATTTCCGCCTTGACCTTTATCACCGTCTCAGCGTTATTTTGATTCATGTTCCCTCCCTGAACGACCGGAGAGACGATATACCCCTGCTGGTTGAACAATTCCTGGATGATATCTGCTCCGATTATGGCACCGCCCGTAAAGCCATCGATGATGATGCAATCAAACTATTGCAGGAATATAACTGGACCGGTAATATCCGGGAATTAAGAAACGTGGTGGAACGCCTTGTTATTCTTTCCGGAAAAAATATCACCATTGAAGATGTAAAGAATTATGTCATGCCGAAATAAGATCAGGCGGTCACTGTTGCCAGTGAATTGGCAAAACTGAGCACATCATCCAATGAGCCCAGTTGAGTAAGATTAGCTTCCTTTTCTTGGATACAATGACAGGCCGGCCCCGATACGATCACCGGTATGGCTGGAAATGATTTACACAAAACAGTAATGGAATCATTAACCCCTGTGCTGTCGATTCGGGTAATCAGGTGTGCATAGAAATGACTTATTGCGTGATGCTTTGCATAATAACTCAGCGTTGCTGTTGCCACATCAGTGCCAAAATATGTGGTTTTAACCCCTCGTTTTCTTAAAAGATAATTGACCACCAGCAAAGGGATTTCATGTAGCTCACCAGCAGGTGAGAAGATCACTACATTATACCTGTCATCGCTTTTTACAGATAATGTGTCTATTGCAGCAAGTATTTTCTTCCGGATAATATGACTGGAGAAATGTTCCTGGGCCGGTATCACATGATTGGTCATCCACAATAGACCGATCCGCTGCAGGAAAGGATAAAAGACATGCAGGATACATTTTTCCATGCCCATTTTTGCAAGCAGCTCATCAGCAATATTGTCAAATTTATCCTTATCAAGCGAAAGACTGGCTTCGATCAGTTGATGAACGAATATTTCATAGTTACAGGGCTGAGGTTTCACTTTGGCCACTTCTTCCTGTATCTGTTCCGGGCTCAGGCCTGCAATCTTTGATATTTTGTAACCATTATGGTATAAAAAAGAGATACGCAATAGTTCTTTCAGGTCGTCGCAATCATATGTCCGGTGCTGGCTTTCCTTTCTTTTCGGGATGAAAAGCTGGTAGCGTTGCTCCCAGATACGCAGGGTGTGGGCCTTTACGCCGCAAAGATTTTCTATGTCACGGATGCTGAACTGGTTCATTAGAACGTCTAAATTATCATTCTGCCGTTTAAAATGACAAAAAACCACTGATTTGGTTTAGCAAAACTTTGAATTATTATATTTTGGGGGCAGAATAATAATGATAATTTTGCCCGCAACAATAACTTGTTATGACAGTTGATCAAATCCTGATAATATTTCTAATCGCCCTGCTCCTGTTCATTCTACCGGCAATTGGCCTTCAAAAACTGTTTCAAAAAGCCGGGGAGCCTGGTTGGAAAGCCTGGGTACCACTTTATAATACCTGGATCATGATGAAGATAGCCAAAAGACCCATGCACTGGTTTTTCTGGCAATTTATACCTGTGGTAGGCTGGTTTATTACACTAGCCATTTTTATTGAATTCGTAAAAGTATATGGGAAGTTCAAATTTTACCAGCATGCAGCTACAGTGTTCAGTGCAGGATTGTATTTCTCCTGGATGGCCTATAAGGATGATGTGAAATTCATAGGCCCTGAAGCGGCCGCCAGGCATAAGAAAGCGGCCTGGAGAGAATGGGTGGATGCAGCGGTATTTGCTGTAGTGGCTGCCACACTGATTCGTACATTTATCTTTGAAGCATACACTATCCCATCCGGTTCCATGGAAAAGACATTGCTGGTCAGGGACTTTTTGTTTGTCAGCAAACTGAGTTATGGGCCAAGGATCCCTAACACACCTTTATCCGTTCCTTTTGTACATAACTATCTTCCCATTACCAATACCAAATCCTATTCAGAGCTCATTAAGCTGCCGTATATGCGCTGGTTCGCATCACCCGTGAAAAGAGGAGATGCGGTCGTATTTAATTTTCCGGCAGGGGATACGGTTATACATAAAGAAGGATTTGAATCACTGACTCCTTATTACAGTCTTGTAAGAGCCTATGGCAGGGATAATGTTTTAAAAGAGGAACAGTTTAAACCAATCGTTGTACACCCGGTTGACAAAACAGACAACTATATTAAAAGATGTGTGGCCATAGCTGGTGATACATTGAAGATTGTTGATGGGGTGATCTTTATTGATGGAAAAGAACAACCTTTTCCTCCGTATTCCGGAAGACCCTATCTTGTAAAAATGAAGCCGGGCCGGATGCTGGATAAAGAATCGCTGGAGGATATGGGTATTGCTATTTATGAAACAGAAAATTCTTCGGATTTCAGTTTATCACCGGATCCCAATTTCCAGTATAAGATCAACATGACACAAACGGAGAAAGCGACACTGGAAAAATCAGGGTTTGTTGACCAGGTAATGCCGGAGCTGATCAATACTCCTTCTGCATTGGATTATTTCCCTTACGACACGATCCATAAATGGTCGCTGGACACATATGGAGATATCTGGATACCTAAGAAGGGTGCAACAGTACAACTTACCGCTGATAATTTTTCTATTTACGAAAGGGCTATCCGGGTGTATGAGCACAACGATTTCTATATGCAGAATGGAAAGTTTTTCCTGAACGGAAAAGAAGCAACCGCCTATACGTTCAAAATGGATTATTACTGGATGATGGGAGATAACCGTCACGGATCACAGGACAGCCGCTACTGGGGTTTTGTTCCTGAAGATCGAATTGTGGGTAAAGCCTGGATGATCTGGTTCAGCTGGGAGGGAGGACCACGGTGGAAACGGTTGTTTAACATCGTAAAATAAACTACCTTTAAATGCCCTTGACCCAATCAGGGGCATTGTTGTCTTTAAACCTTAGCACATGAGCGGAAAGAAATTTGAATTTGATTACGAAGTCTTTGATGATATCAGCAAACTGGATGAAAAAGATGCCTGGTTGTTAAGAGAAGCAAGGAATGTTACCGAGAATGCCTATGCCCCTTATTCCGAATTTCATGTGGGTGCTGTGGCCATGCTGGCCAATGGTCAGGTAGTGGCAGGTACTAACCAGGAAAATGCGTCTTATCCCGTAGGTATCTGTGCGGAAAGAGTTTTATTAGGCAACGCTGCTACTTTATACAAGGATGTGCCGATTGAAACATTAGCAATCAGCTATATCAGCAAAAGCAAAACAGAAGAAATAAAAAGCGATCACCCGATATCGCCCTGTGGCATGTGCCGCCAGGCATTATTAGAATACGAAACAAGAACAAAGAAACCGATACGTTTGATCTTAAGCGGGCAGGAAGGAAAGGTATTTATCATCCAAACAGCGAAATTCTTATTGCCCTTTGCATTTACTCCGGAGGAATTGATATGAGAGTCAGGAGTTAATAGTCTATAGTCGTTAGTCAAAAAAACATATTCTACTGGTAATGCGATCCTCGGGACTCTCGACTAAAACAAAGTCTGCACCCCATACGCTACTTTCATCTCATGCTCCAGCAGCCATTTTTTTCTCCAGAGGCCACCTGCATAGCCGACTAAATCTTTATTACTGCCAATCACCCGGTGACAGGGAACAATGATGGCAATATTATTTCTCCCATTTGCATTAGCGACTGCCCTTGTGGCTTTGCTGTCACCCGTTTTACGGGCAAGATCAAGATAGCTGATTGTTTTCCCAAAGGGAATTGTTACTAACAGGTTCCATACTTCCTGCTGAAAAGGAGTGCCGGCCTGGTTCAGGGGTAATTCAAACATTCTGCGCTGGCCATTGAAGTATTGTATCAGTTGCTCCACGCAGTTGATCAGCATCGGGGGCATATGTTTTTTATTGCCGGGTGCTTTCTGCGATGTATCATGAAAAGTTACTTCGCTGATAAATTCTTCAGTGCCTGCAATTTTCAGCAGGCCCACCGGTGAGTGGTAATATGTACTGTATTGTTCGTTCATGTCAGCCGATCTTCATGCCATTAAGCACAGACCGTTGCGGTTGCAATAAAATTACGTCCTTATTTTCATCATAAACACCCAGCACCAGGCATTCACTGATAAAATCAGCTATTTGTTTGGGTGGAAAATTTACTACAGCCACCACCTGCCGGTTCAGGAGCTCTTCTTTGGAATAATGCGTTGTGATCTGTGCAGAAGATCTTTTAACGCCTAGTTCGCTGCCGAAATCAATACTTAGCTTATAGGCCGGTTTCCGGGCTTTGGGAAAATCATTCACTTCAACGATGGTTCCGGTCCTGATATCGATCTTTTCAAAATCATCCCAGCTGATAGGCATAGATTAAAATTTACCGTAAACTAAAGAATAATGATAAACCGTTTACACTAAATTATTTTGCCGGTTATTCTTCTTCCATTTATCTTACTGGAAATTTAAGCCATATGACCCCTGTTAAAAAAGATATGAGCATCTCCCGCCGCAAATTCATCCGTAATGCCGGTATTGCAGGTGCAGGATTTTTTATTATTCCAAGACATGTGATGGGCCGCGGCTTTATTGCCCCCAGTGATAAATTGAATATCGCAGGCATTGGTGCCGGTGGAAAAGGGGCCAGTGACCTGGCTGAATTTGCAAAAAGTCCGAATGTAAATATTGTTGCTTTGTGTGATGTGGACGACAGGGAATCCGCCAAGACAAGAGAGAAATTTCCCAAAGCCTCTTACTATCATGATTTCAGGGAAATGCTGGATAAAGAAAAGAACAATATAGACGCTTGTTCCATCTCCACTCCAGATAATACCCATGCCGTCGCCACTTTAGCCGCTATGCAACTGGGAAAACATGTGTACACGCAAAAACCACTGACACATGATATCTATGAAGCGAGGATACTGGCACAGGCAGAAAAGAAATACAAAGTGGTAACACAGATGGGTAACCAGGGTGGTTCTGGTGATGGGGTCCGCAAAGCCAAAGAAATGGTGAATGCGGGTATGATTGGGAATGTAACGGAAGCACATGCCTGGACCAACAGGCCGGTATGGCCACAGGGAATTGCCACACCTACCGGTAAATATGATATTCCTAAAGAGCTGAATTGGGATCTCTGGCTCGGCCCTGCCAAGATGATCGATTTCAACCCTGCGTATCTTCCTTTTAACTGGAGAGGCTGGTGGGCTTTTGGTACCGGAGCATTGGGCGATATGGCCTGTCATATTATGGATCCGATCTATCGCATACTGCCAATTGACTATCCTGATTCTGCCGAATGTAGTGTGGCTACCGTATGGAAAGAAATGTGGAATGATACACAGAACCTGGATGCCTGTCCTCCTGCTTCCATCATCCACCTCAACTACCCGAGAAAAGATGGTAAAGGTAATATCAAAGTTTCCTGGCATGATGGCGGTTTGTTGCCGGAAAGACCGGATGAATTATTACCTGATGAACACTTTGGTAACTGGGATGGTGGTGTATTGCTGATCGGTACAAAAGGAAAACTGCTGCTGGACTGTTATGGTGCCAATCCACGATTGTTGCCCACCAAACTGATGAAGGAAAAGACGATGCCGAAGGAAACGATCAAAAGAGTTCCTGAAGGACATTATATACAATGGGTGAATGCCTGTATCGCCGGTTATGGCAAGGGTGAGACCAGTTCCCCATTCTCTTATGCCGGACCGTTCACAGAAAGTATCCTGATGGGTAACCTTGCTATCCGCAGCTGGCTGATGAAGAACCCGAACCTGAAAGGATGGGGTGACAAATACCTGGGCCGCAAGAAACTATTATGGGATGCAAAGAACATGAAGATCACCAATTTTGATGAAGCCAACCAGTTTGTGAAGAGGGAATATAGAGATGGATGGAAGCTGGAGTTGTGATTAGCTAAGTATAAAATAAGAAGTGATAAGTACTATAGTCTTTTGATTAAAGACTATTTTTTTTGGAGAAGCTCTTACTTCATACTTCTGACCTCGTATTTCAATCAAGCAACTTCACCAAATCCATCAACTCAGCCTGCTTGTAAATATCTTTCTCCCCGGAAAAACATTTGCTGAATTCCTCCAATAACTGTTTGATCACATCTTTATTCTTCTGTGGTTTGAAATAATGATCGATGGGAGGAACAGAGATACGTTTGAAATAATTGTCCACGTCTTTATGGGTAAACACCTGCCCGGAAGTGGGATCAATAAAGAACTCTATTTTTTCAACCGGGTTCAGCAATTGTTCGTCAGAGTAACCATATTTGAAATAGGCAACAATGAACTGCTTGGGCAAATTAATAGCCCGGACAGGAATATCCAGCATTTCGCAGAGCAAAAGATACAGGATGCCATTACTTACCTGGTTGCCTCTTTTGGCTTCTAATGTTTTGTGCAGTAAAAATTCGTTGGGCTCTTTGTAATTGGTCTCATTTCCTTTTAAGCCATAATAACTGTAGAGAATGCTGGTCACGATATTGATCTGTTCCAGCGGCGTCAGGTAATTATTCAGCTCCAGCCAGATATTGCGGCGCACTTTTTCAATTTCCTGCATCACGGGGGCAGTTGCCATTTCAGGATACTGGAACTTGCAGGTGAGCAAGGCACCGAGTGTCAGGTCATGATGACCGGATACATTCCATTGGCGAAAATCTTCGGCAAGGTCACGGTAATGAAGACGGTGGATCAGCACTTCAATCCTTTCCTGGGTGGGTTCATCGGGTGTGGTTTCCCAGAGATGTTCCAGGTTCGGAATGATAGGTTTGCCAATATCAACAATTTTAGTGCTGACGGCTTCAAAGACCTCTTCATCGGGATCGTCCAGCAAATGAAGAAGGGCAGATATCTCATTATTTGTTTCCATGGTGGCGGCTTCAGTTTGGTAAATATCTATGCTGATAACGAAAGAACGCCATTAAAATTTTCCACAGGTGGGGAGAAGCCCGGAAAAACTAAGTATGGGGTATGAAGTCAGAAGTACGAAGTTGTGAGGGAGATAGTGTTTCCTATTACATGAAACTCATTTCTTTTGGGCGAGCACCATCCAGTCCCAGGGTTTGGGTTCTTTCAGCCATTTGGGTGGTTGATGAAATTCTGTTGACCAATTGTATTCTATTTTTTGTGTATCCAGTGTATTGAAACCTTCTTTGGCTAAGAGCAGTTGCAATTCTTCTTTAAGGTAATGTTTGGTGGGAACATGATCGAGATCCATATTTCCCTGTATCATGTTCTTGTATTTCTTTAATGCTGCTGCACCGGAAATTTTATCCGCATAGTATTTCTTATCAATATCCCATTTCTGCTGAATGATACGGCTGAACATCCATGACTCCAATGCAGGAACAGTTAATACTAAATAGCCGCCTTTCCTGGTACAGGAAGACAGATTTTCGAAAAAAGCATTTCTCTTTTTCATGGAATCCGTCAGTATCGCATTGATGCAGATCGTAACATCACATTTCGGCAATTTGATTGTCGGGGAAGAAAGATCGGCCCGGAGATACTCCACGTTTTTATAGCCGGGATAATTTCTCGCCGCTATCTCGAGATTCTTCGCCGAAATATCTGCAGCGATCACTTTCTTAAAGGCAGGAGCAAGAACAGGCAGCCATTTACCAATGGCGCAGCCGGCATCCAGTACAGTTTTATCCGCCGCTGCGATCTTTTCAATGGCCGAACGGATGATGGCTTTTTTATCATTATGCAGCACATCAAATATCTCATCATTATAAGCCGGTGCAATTCGTTCCCAGTATTTCCTGTCCATGGTGCGTAAATATTTTCCACAAAATACGGCTTTGGTCTGCTTTTGGTTGTAAAGAAATTCCGCCAGCCATTTTTCTTTCACCCGGGGTGACCTGTTCTGATCAGGCAGGTTCAATATTCTTTTACGTCAAAAACAACATACGATGAAAAAACTAAGCCAATCCGGTTTTGGTTGGAATGCCCTTTTATTTTTAGGGGTCAATCTTCTGCTTTTTATAATACTCTTTGTATTCTCCTGTAAAAAGGAAGATGGTTTTAATGAGAGCATCCCGGAAGGACAACAAAGGGTCCGCATCCGGTTGTCGGATAACCCGGTCAGCTTTGATGCAGTAAATGTCGATATCCTGCGGGTGGAAGTGCTGGTACTGCCCGACAGTTGCCGTCGGGGTGATGACGATGATGATGATGGTCCCGGAAGGGACGGATGTCATTATGATAATGATCATGATGATGATGGCGACAGGCATTGTGCTGTTTGGGATACATTGGATATCAGACCTGGTATTTACAACCTGCTTGATCTCTCCAATGGTGCGGATACATTACTGGCCAGCGGATTCACTGTTGAAGGCCGTATTAAAAAGATCCGGCTTACGTTGGGCTCACAAAATTCAGTAGTAGCGGATAGTGTTTCTTACCCGCTTTCCCTATGGAACAATCATAACCGGGTAACTATCAATATCAGGGGAGAAGATATCGAAGAAATTACACCGGGTGATCTGCAGCTCTGGCTTGATTTTGATGCTGGCAGGTCCATTGTCAGGGTAAGTAATAACCGCTTTGTACTGAAACCCTACCTGCGGATCTGGCTGCCGGCACAAACCGCCAGCATAAAAGGCAAAGTGTTCCCGGAAGAAGCGGAGGCCATTGTATCAGCGATTGCTGATGGGGATACATTAATTGCAATACCGGATAATGATGATGGTCGTTTTAAAATAAGAGGCTTAAGAGGAAGTACAGCAGATGTCTTCATTAATGCCACTGCCAATGGCTACAGGGATACAACGATCCTTGCTGTGCCCTTGCAAAGAGGAGAGGATACTAATATCGGAACGATACAGTTAAGGAACTGATATAACAGTAACAGTGCCGTAGCAATAAGTCCTGTTTCATATTCTTGAAACAGGACTTTTATTATTCTATATTTAGGCCAAAATGATCAATATGAAGAAAATAATTCTCCCGGTACTGCTCTTTTCTCTTGCCAGCTCTTTGTTTTTTGTCTCCTGTAATCAAAAAGGAAGCGGCGAAGCCTATACCCTGAAGATGAAACTGGCAAAGGGTGATAAATTCTCGCAGGAAATGGACACAAAGCTGGATATGAGTTTTGACATGATGGGGCAGCCGATGGATATGAATATGACGATGAACGGGCTGCTTGATTTTGAAGTACTGGGTGATTCAGCCGGGCTTAAAGAAGTCGGGATGACCTATACGCAAATGAAAATGGGCATGAAGATGAAAGCAATGGGAATAGAGAATATTACCGATTCTATAATGGACAAGGCAACAGGAAGGATCGTTGGTAAGACAGTAACGATGCAACTGAATGAAAAGAACGAGATCGTCAGTACCAATGGTTTTGAAACCCTGACCGATAATGAGGCGTTGGATGAAGCCACCCGTGAACAGATGAAAAAGATGTTTTCCAAAGACCAGATGAACGGTATGCTGGGTATGATGTTCCAGATGTACCCGGATAAGCCGGTGAAAATAGGGGACAGTTGGGAGACGGAAACCAATACCTCCATGGCGGGTGTTGCAATGAAAATAAAAGGTAAGTACACTCTAACTTCTGTGAAAGATGGCGTTGCTTTTATCGCCATGGAAGGAAAATTTTCCGGTAAAGGGAATATGGACCAGGGTGGAGTAGCGATGGAAATGGATATGGACGGCACCCAAAAAGGAACCGTGAATATAGGGCTGACCGACGGCTACCTGAAAGACAGTGATTATAAAATTGAAGTGAAAGGAGCTATGAATGTAATGGGGCAAAGAATGCCATTGACCATGAAAGGGTATTACCTTATGAAGGGGAAATAAAAAATATAATTACAAGTAAAACGCCCTGCATTTGCAGGGCGTTTTATTTACTTCTTCTTTTTTGGAGCAGCTTTCTTTTTCACCGCTGCCTTTTTCTTAGCCGGAGCTTTCTTTGTTTTCTTGGTAAATGCTCCGGGTATTTCCAGTTCAATGAATTTCTTTACATCATCCAGCGTAAATGCAGCTGCTTCTTCCGCTGTATATTTTGTATCATCAGCTTTCTTAGGTATGCGGATGATCTTCTTGCCGTATTTCAGGATGGGCCCCCATCTTGCATTTTCAACCGATATCTTTTCATCCGCCCAGCGCTGGATATAGCGGTTGGCTTCTTTTTTCACTTTCGCATCGATCAGTTCATCCATTTCTGATTGTATCAGCGTATCGAAATTATAACGCCTTGGTACATTGATGAACATACCATCCCATTTGATATAAGGACCAAACCGGCCTTTACCCTTGGTGATGGGTTTGCCATCATACGTACCCACCGGTGCATCGGCAATTTGTTTTTGTTTGATATGGGAGATAGCCGTTTCCAGGTCCACGGTAGAAAGATCAGTGCCTTTGGGCAGCGAAATAAATTCATCACCCCATTTTACATACGGACCGAAACGGCCCACATTCACAGAAACTTCTTTCTCTTCGTACAATCCCATTGATCCCTGTGCACCAAACAAATTCATCGCTTCTTCGAAGGTGATGGTCTCAATGCTCTGGCCGGTTGGCACCTTGGCAAAACGGGGTTTCTCTTCTTCATCTGCACTGCCGATCTGTATCATGGCACCATAACGTCCCATTCTTGCTACTACCGGCTTGCCACTTTCCGGGTCAATACCCAGTTCTCGTTCTCCTTTGATGCGTTCTGCAGTTTCAATCGTCTTCTCCACATCTTTCTTGAAAGGGCTGTAGAAATCATCGATCATCTTGTTCCACTTCATCTTGCCTTCGGCCACTTCATCAAACTCTTCTTCAATACGGGCGGTGAAACTGTAATCCATGATATCATCGAAATACTGTTTCAAAAAGTCGGTCACCACCAATCCAAGATCAGAAGGAAACAGTTTTGATTTCTCTGCACCGGTGTTTTCCTGTTCCATCTCTTTGCTCACGGTATCTTTTCTCAATACAAACACACGGAAGTCCCGGCGGGTACCTTCCTTATCTCTTTTTTCCACATAACCTCTCTTTAAGATAGTGGAGATCGTAGGAGCATAGGTGGAAGGACGGCCAATACCCAGTTCTTCTAATTTCTTTACGAGTGAAGCTTCGGTATACCTTGGCAATGGGCGACTGAAGCGTTCCGTCGCTTTCATTTCTTTGAATGGCAATTGCTGACCAACGGTCAATGGAGGCAACATTCCTTCGTTGGCTTCTTCTTCCAGTTCATCATCGTCTTTATCTTCCCGGTATACTTTCAGGAAGCCGTCAAATTTCAACACTTCACCACTGGCACTGAGTTCTTCTTTATTAGTTGATATCTCAATTTTTGCTGTTGTCTTTTCCAGTTCAGCATCCGCCATCTGCGAAGCCATTGTTCTTTTCCAAATCAGTTCATACAACCGGGCCCATTCAGCTTCCTGGATGGAAGGATTGCTCATATACGTGGGACGGATCGCTTCGTGGGCTTCCTGTGCACTTTCATTTTTGTTCTTGTACTTGCGAAATTGGTGATACTGGTCGCCATACATTCCTTTCACTGTCCTTGTGATATCACCCAATGCGGTATCACTCAGGTTCACACTGTCGGTACGCATATAAGTAATATACCCGTTCTCATACAAGCGTTGGGCGATCTGCATGGTCCTTGAAACACCATAACCCAGTTTACGGGAGGCTTCCTGTTGCAAAGTGGATGTGGTAAAAGGCGGGGCAGGGGAACGTTTGCCCGGTTTCACCTGTATATCGGTTACCTTATAGTTGGCACCCACGCAACTTTTCAAAAATGCTTCTGCATCATCTGCTGCATTGTATTTCTTGCCTTCGGCGGCGAAGGTTACATTTTTATCGGAAACATCTTTGGCAGTGAATAAAGCTTCGATCTTAAAAGTGCTGGTGGGAGTAAAAGCATTGATCTCTCTTTCCCGTTCAGCGATCAGGCGAACTGCCACACTCTGCACACGGCCGGCACTCAGGTTATTGCGCATACTCATCTTGCGCCAGAGAACAGGGCTCAGTTCAAAACCCACGATCCTGTCCAGGATACGGCGGGCCTGCTGGGCCATCACCAGGTTCATATCAAGTTTGCGGGGATTTTGTACAGCCGCCTGGATGGCAGGCTTGGTGATCTCGTGAAAGACGATTCGCTTGGTGGTCTTTGGATCAAGGCCCAGCACCTCACACAAATGCCAGCTGATGGCTTCCCCTTCACGGTCCTCATCCGTGGCCAGCCACACTTCGCTGTTTTTGGATAATTTCTTCAGTTCATTCACCACCTTCTCCTTGTCATCAGGAACGATGTACCGGGGTTTGAAACCATTCTCCACATCAATACCCATCCCGGCTTTTTCCAGGTCACGGATATGGCCAAAACAACTCTTCACCTGGAAATCTTTTCCCAGGATCTTTTCGATCGTTTTCGCTTTCGCAGGGCTCTCAACTATCAGCAGATTTTTCGCCATAAGGACTCCATATTATAATACAAAACCGCTTTTCAGCGGCTGCAAATTAGAGCAAGAATAATTAATTTTCCCGGAAACTATTTTTTTTGTAGCCAGGTTTCCCGACTTTTCAGGCAGAAGTACCTGTCATATTTCCTTGTTTTATAGCTAAAAAAACGATTTTAAATATTGGCTCATCGCTACAGCCCATCTTTTATATTCCTTGCCGGAAGGATGTAAGCCATCTGCGGCTAATAAGGAGTGATCTGTTGCCGCTTCCCTTGTCCAGGGAGTTATATCAATGTAATGAACCTTATATTGTAAAGCAATTTCTTTATTGGCTTTATTGTAGGCATCAATTTCAGCAGCGATCTGTGAACGGTTTCTTCCTTCGGCAAAAGGAGTAATACCCCAATCGGGGATGGAAAGTACAACCACATGGTTGGCATTATTCCCGGTGAACCTGATTGCTTTTTTCAGCAGGGCTTCAAATTCCGGTTTATAGTCTTCAACAGAACGACCCCGGTATTGATTATTGACACCAATTAACAGGGAAACGAAATCATACGATGGCAGCAATGGGTCTTCTTTATCAGCCGCCAAAATACCTGCTTCTAGTTCATCAGTTGTCCAGCCGGTTTTGGCAATGATCCTTGCTTCTGCTGTTATATTATTTTCTTTTTGCAGAAGTTGAACAGTCTGGTTCGGGAAATTTTCAGTCGCAGGAACACTTTCGCCAATGGTATAAGAATCACCGATAGCGAGATACGTATATTTTTGAACAGCCATTTCGGGAGTGTTTGGTTGATAACTGAAACTAACGGCAATAGTAAAGAAACTAAACAGAATGAATACAGGTTTCATAAAAAATCAACAATGGCTTTGGACACCTTGTTATCCCGGTAGATCCGGCGGTGGCCCAGTCCCTTTGTAATTACGAATTGTATGTTCGGATAGTTTTCCTCTTTTACTTTACAGGCGTCGGTCAGCGGGGTGATCTCATCATCTTCATCATGCAACCAGAGCACCTGGGCCCGGATATGATTCATGGCCCTGCGGATAGAATACCAGGAAGAAGGATGCCCGCCTGCTTTGATAATGATCTTTTCAAATTCGGGCCGCAATGCATCATCCAGTTTCAGGAAATGAAAAAAAGTATTGATAGCAGTGGTCGTTTCCGTAGCCGGTGCGATCAATACTAAGCGGGTATCATTGGTATGATGGATTTCTTCCAATGCAAGACTTACGGCAAGTCCCCCGAATGAATGCGCCATAAAAGATTGAATGGGGCCATAGCGTTGATTGATCTCTGTAATTGTTTTTGCGTATAGAGGGGCTGTAATTTGTTTGCTGCCGCTTTTGCCGTGTGCCGGTGCATCAAAAGCCAATACTTCGTATCCTTTTTTCACGAGGGGCTTCACATAGCGGTCAAAACTGGTGGCGGAAGATTCGAAACCGTGTATGATGAGTACTTTTCGCTCAGCAGGGTGGTTCCAGCGCCAGCCATGGATAGTGATACCATCCAGTTTGAAAGATAATTTTTCAGCCTGTTCAAAGATCTTTGGCGCAGGCTTCTTATTACGTCGTTGCGGTGTGCGGAACAAATCGAATGCTTTTTCAGCCGCTTTCGTACTGGAAACAACTGTTAACAGTTTGAATTTGGTCCTAAAATAGCTGACAGCGATTTTTTGTGCTAATTTCATGCAAGGCAAAAATAAGACAAGGCAACGCATGATACTTTAATGATTGTAAAAGCCCCAATCCCCCGGGGAAAGATTCGGAGGAGCATTATGGATATTGTAATCATCGGGTCAGGTAATGTGGCAGCAGTGCTGGGAAGAAAATTCAAAGCAGCTGGTCATAGTATTCTACAGATATATAGTCGTAATGCTTCAGAAGCCAGCCAGCTGGCTTATGAGTGGGATACTGAGTCCACCAATTATAAAAGTATGATCAGTAAGAAAGCGGATGTGTATCTTATCGCCGTTGCCGATTATGCTATTGATGATGTGGCGCTGGATCTGAAATTACCCGGTAAAGTAGTGGTGCATACTGCCGCGGCCGTACCCAAGGAAATCCTGAAAGGCATTACTGAACATTATGGAGTTTTTTACCCGTTACAAAGCCTGCGGAAAGAAACGGCTCATTTGCCCGAAGTGCCTGTTTTTTTTGAAGGAAGCGATGAGTTTACCAAAAAGAAACTGGAAGCACTGGCGCAATCGATCGCTGATGAAAAAGTAGCGGAAGCCGGTAATGAAGACAGGTTAAAACTGCATGTAGCAGCTGTGCTGGTCAGCAATTTTACCAATCACCTGTATACGCTTGCCCAGGAATACTGTAAAAAAGAAGGACTTGATTTTAAACAGTTGTTGCCGCTGATTGAGGAAACAGCCTTACGCATCAAAGATATACCCCCGAAACAGGCGCAAACTGGCCCGGCCGTCCGCCATGATAAAGAAACGATTGAGAAACACCTGGAACTGCTGAATGACTATCCGGGTTTAAAGACGATCTACCTGTTACTCACAGAAAGTATTCAGCAAGTGAAATAATGGGCACTAGTTAAACTGTTCTCATCGTATCATTTTCCCGAACAAGTAAACCTTTTATTCGTTTTTACAATACTTTTGGCCCCTGAAACGAAAAAAGGAACAGATGTATACGATCAAATTCAATTTTGAGGAAAAAGGACTGGAGCCGGTGGTTATTCAGAACGTTGGCCCCTGGGAAAGTATCCTGGAAATAGCACTGAAGAACGATATTGACCTGCATCATAATTGTGGTGGTGTTTGTGCCTGCAGCACATGCCATGTATATGTGGAAAAAGGAGAGCAGTTTATTGACCCGATCAGTGATAAGGAAGAAGATTTTATTGACAGGGCGGTAAGCCCCCGGCTGAATTCCAGGCTGGGATGCCAGTGCCTGTTGCATGATGGGGAAGGGGAAATAGAAGTAACATTACCCGACCAGACACAATTTTTGGGAGAATAATAGAGAAAGCTGTGAGCCATAAGCTTTGAGCTGCGAGCTAATAAACAGAAATAAGATTATGAGTCATTTTGAACCACCGATCAATTGGAGCGATCATGAAGACATTGCCCTGAAACTGTATGAACGTTTTGGTGATGAATTTAATGAAGGGAAAATATACAGGGTTCGTTTCACCGACCTGCTGGAATGGATATTACAAATCCCCGGTTTTGAAGGAACCCGTGAACAAAGTACAGAAGGTCACCTGGAAATGATCCAAAGTGCCTGGGTATATGAATGGAGAGATAGCCAGAAGTAGTCAATCGTTGAAAAGTTGACTTGTTCATCCTTGTCAACTTACAAACTTATCAACCTGCAAACATGAACGTCCTTGAACTATTCAAAAAGATAACCACTTTTGTTTTTGATGTGGATGGTGTACTAACCGATGGCACCGTGCTGGTGCTTGATAATGGTTTGCAGGCACGCCGTATGAATATTAAGGATGGTTTCGCTTTGCAGATGGCGATCAAGAACGGGTACCGTGTCCGTATTATTTCAGGAGGCAATTCAGCACAGGTGGTGGACAGGCTGGAAAAACTGGGTGTAAAAGATATCAGCATGTCTGTTTTGGATAAGAAAGCTTTTCTTGAAGAATACATGAAAGCCAACAAACTCAAAAAGGAAGAAGTGCTTTACATGGGCGATGATCTGCCTGATCTTCCTGCTATGAAATCGGTGGGTTTGCCCTGTTGTCCTGCTGATGCAGTGGCAGAGATCAAAGAGGCGGCCAGTTATATTTCACACCTGAACGGGGGAGCTGCCTGTGTACGGGATGTAATAGAAAAGGTTTTGAAGCTGAATGACCACTGGGAGTACCGTACCGACGTAACTTCCCGCTGATAATACTCTTATTTTATACTTCGCTCTTCTGCCGTATCTTTCGCCAAATTTTTTTCAATGAGGTTGACAGCCGCTTTCCTGAAGATGATCCGACTGCCCAACCTTTTTTTTATTGCGCTGACGCAATTACTTTTTCATTTCTGCATTTACAATGTGCTCTACAAAGGGCATGTTTCTTCCGGCGACCTGTTCCGGTTTTTCATCCTGGTGCTGGCTTCTGTTTTTATTGCCGCTGCAGGATATGTGATCAATGATTATTTTGATATCAACATTGATGAAGTCAACAAGCCTCAAAAGATGGTGGTGGATAAACTGATCCATCGACGCTGGGCCATCGCCTGGCATTTTATGCTGAGCACAAGCGGATTGATACTGACGGTGGTTGCGTTGCCGTTTATTGAAAAATGGTATTTGATTCTGGCTAATATCGCCTGTGTGGCTTTGCTCTGGTTCTATTCTACCAATTTCAAAAAGAGTTTGCTCATTGGCAATATTGTGATCTCCCTGCTGACTGCCTGGACCATTCTTATTATTTTCTTCTCCAAAGTTTCTGTGGCTGATGCCATCGGGCTGGGAGAGGAGTCTCACCAGAAATTTTTCAGGCTGGCTTTCCTGTATGCCGGTTTTGCTTTTATCAGTTCTTTGATCCGGGAAGCGATCAAGGATATGGAAGATATGGAAGGCGATGCAAAGTATGGGTGCCGCACCATGCCGATCGTTTGGGGTGTTAATGCCACCAAAGTATATGTGGCAGTATGGCTGATCGTGTTGATCACCATTCTTATCATCGTGCAGGTATATGTATTACAATTCAGGTGGTGGCTGCCGGTGCTGTATAGCATTGTACTGATCATTTTACCATTGGGGTATATTTTTTACGAACTTTTTAAAGCCCGGACAACAGCCCAATTTCACCAACTGAGCAACTGGACTAAGCTGGTTATGCTAACCGGTATTCTCTCCATGGTTTTCTTTTATTTTTACCTATGAATAAAATAATTCTTGCATCACAGTCACCCCGGCGTAAACAATTACTGGAATGGGCCGAAGTACCTTTTGAAGTAGTGGTGAAAGAAACGGACGAACGGTTTCCTCCGGGAATTACAGCTGAAGAAGTGGCGGTTTATATTGCCCGGAATAAAGCATTGGCCGTGCAGGCGATGTGCAATGAAACAGAAACTGTATTAGCGGCTGATACTATTGTGGTATTGGGTGATGATCATATTCTGGGCAAGCCGGTTCACCGGGAAGATGCAGTGAGTATGCTGCTGGCCCTGGCAGGAGAAAAACACCGGGTAGTAACAGGAGTAGTGATAAGAAAGGGTGATGCGGAAATAGCATTTGCTGATGTTACGGAAGTAGAGTTTCATGACCTGACGGTTGAGCAGATTGAATTTTACGTAGATAAATATAAGCCGTACGATAAGGCCGGGGCTTATGCCATCCAGGAATGGATCGGTGTGGTGGGAATCAAATCCATCAAAGGCGATTTTTATAATGTCATGGGTTTGCCGGTAAGCAGGGTGGTACTGGCTTTGCATCAACTAAATGCTTAACTTAGGGAAAGGTTAGCCGGTTGTAGCAATAAATAAACTGTTATCCCATGACAGAGAGATTGCTGCAATATATCTGGCAGTTCCAGTATTATAATAAGGGAGAATTGTCAACAGCTGCCGGAGAGCCGCTGCAAATATTATTTCCTGGTCAGTATAATACGAACCAGGGTCCTGATTTCAGTGATGCGAAAATTAAAATAGGAACCACCACCTGGGCAGGCACCGTTGAACTGCATATCAATACATCTGATTGGAAAAAACATAATCACCAGCAGGATAATAATTATAATAACGTCATTCTTCATGTGGTTTGGGAAAACGATACGAAAGCAAATGAGTTGCCGGTATTGGAGCTGAAAAGCAGGGTACCTAAAGTTTTACTGCAACGCTATGAAGAATTGATGCTCTCCTCTTCCTTTATTCCCTGTGAAAAAATGATCCATACTGTCCGAGAGATCACCTGGAAAAGCTGGAAGGAACGATTGCTGGCAGAACGATTATTACGCAAAGCGGCGGTTGTAGAAACCTACCTGCAGCAGAACAGCTATCATTGGGAAGCCACTTTCTGGTGGTTGCTGGCCCGGAACTTTGGAATGAAAGTAAATGCCGATGCCTTTGAAGCTGTTGCCCGGTCTTTATCCATTAATATTCTTGCTAAACATAAGAGCCAGATCCATCAGCTGGAAGCATTATTGCTTGGGCAGGCCGGCTTATTGAATGAAAATTTTACAGAAGATTACCCGGTGATGCTACAGAAAGAGTATACATTCTATAAAAACAAATATGGCCTCCAGCCAATCAATAGCCCGGTATTTTCGCTTCGGATGCGGCCGGGAAATTTTCCGGCGGTCCGGCTGGCGCAACTGGCGATGCTGGTTCATCATTCCATTCATTTGTTTGCTGAAATTAAGGAAGCTGCTGAAGTAAAAAATGTTAAATCCCGTTTTGATATCATGGCAAATGACTATTGGCATTATCATTACCGGTTTGATGAACTATCTGCTTTCCGGAAAAAGAAACTCGGTGCTGTCATGGTTGATAATATCATCATTAATACTATCGCACCGGTATTATTTGCATATGGCAATTATCATAACGAGCAACTATATAAAGACAAAGCCCTGCAGTGGCTGGAAGAAACAACCGCCGAAAAAAATGTGATCACTAAGGGATTTGAGAAGTTAGGACTGGAAAACAGGACAGCCTACGACTCGCAGGCATTAATTGAATTAAAAAATAACTATTGCCATCCAAAACGCTGCCTCGATTGTGGCGTAGGTAATGCGATCCTGAAGCAATAAAAAGACCGGGATGAGCTACTCATCCCGGCCGTACAGTTCAGCTTAATTCTTAATGATCGTTTGGGCTGTGTACTTTTGGTTATTGACCATGTGGATGATATAAATGCCTGCTTCTACTTTATCTGCTAATATGATCTCTACCTGCTGTGAGCTTTCTTTAATGTTATAGTGAATTTTTATATTCCTGCCGCTGATATCGGTGATGATAATCTTTTCGGGACGCATACCGGGTGCATAACGAACAATGAATTTATTATCGAAAGGAACCGGGAAAATGCTGAATCCATTTTTAGGTTCTGTATAGGTAGGAACGATCTTACTGTTTATAGAGTATCCGTTGCTGTTAGTGTATTTGATCATATAGTGGTTATTTCCGGGTAAAGGATTTTTATCAAGGCGGGTAAATTTGCTTATGGCTGCTTCTTTTTTCTCAAAGCTGTCAATGATGCTGAACCTGCTGCCGTCAGCAGATCGCAATATCCTGAAGATACCGGCAGGAGCAGCTGTATTCATCTCCCAGTTCAGCTGGTTGCTATTGTCAGCAGTAACACTTGTTGTAAAGGAAGTGAAGTGAACCGATAATGCCAGTAATGCACTGCAACTGTTACAACTGGTAAAGACCTGTGCCGATCCCCAGTTATTCGGTTGACAGCCCCAGGGTATGCAACCGGAATCGGAAGTATGACTGTTGCCAAGACAGGCCAGCAACCCGGTATTATTGGTAAGCTGTCCGTAAAACTGGGAAAATTGGCGAACATACAAACAGGCATTGCCGGTGGGTACGGAATAACTGTTTGACACTTTATTGATCAATACGGCCATTTGGGTGCTGCTGCCATTTCCAAGGCAAACAGACCCGGGAGATGCGAGTGGATCGTGAATGATGCCCCAGAATTCAGCAGTCCCCTTGTTTACGAACCAGGAATGGGCATTGTTAATGACCAGGTACTGGTTTGACATTTTAAAAACAGAACTGGTGGTTGCATTGATGAGCAGATTGGGATTGGAAACAGATGCATTATCGACCAGTGAAAGGTTACGCTGTATTTCGCAAGTGCCATAGTTATAAATATAACAGCCACCCGTAAAGATCAACCCGGAACCAATCCCAGATGTAATGACAAAACGGGCACCAGGCAGTACATAAATAGTACCGCTATCCATATAAAATTTGTCAATAGAAAGATCGCCGCAAACAACCAGGGTGCCGCCCTTCAGGGAAAGCGTACTGAACATAGTTGTCGCACCATAAAACCATTTGGTGGTTGAGTTGTGTAATTCTTCTCCGTCTGTTACTAATGGTTCGGAGCCTGTGCAGTCAGGTGGTACGGGTGGAGCAGTAGCACATTGCGAAAAACTGCTGCGGGTTACGAAAAGAAAAAAGAGCAGGATCAGTAAGGGGGCTTTCATCATGTGTGATTTTAAAAATAAGATCACCGGCAAAAAGCCTTTCACGATTGTTTACACACATAAGAGCCAACAGGGTTTTCAGGATATCGGAATACCTGGTTTTTCAGAGTTTGGACTTATGTTCAGGGCCTTTTGCCGGGTGACCTGGTATTGGATGTTTACTAACCCAAGCTATAATAAGGATTGACTGTGTGCAAGCCAACCGGAAGCAAACGAATGGATTGCTGCATGAAATGCAACAATACCCGCATGAAAGAATCAGTTGTTGTGCTTATACAGGTAAGAAGTATGGATAGCCCTCTTATTTATCAAGCCATTCTTTGAAATCGTTCACTCTTTTGCGGCTCACAATAACTTCTTTATCTGTTGAAGGAGAAAGATAAAGCTTCAGGCGATTTCCAAAGTAGGCATGTATCTCTTTGACCGTAGGTAATGAAATAATAAAGGAACGGTTGACCCGGAAGAACATAGTTGGAGAGAGGAGGTTCTCCAGTTGTTCAATGCGGTATTCCAGTAAAAATTTCTGGTTGTCGAAGGTTTTGAAAAAGATAAAGCGTTCCTGCGAAAAGAAATAAGCGATCTGCCCCACTGGTATCGATAACAAACGCTGGCCTTGCTTAACAAGAAACCTTTCTTTAAAAGGCCCGGCTGTTAAAGCCTTGCTGTTAGCGAACTGGTCAAAGCTGAGCAGTTTTTCTTCTGTTCCGGGAAGGCTGTTCAAGATCTGCCGGATGGTTTTATAACGAAAGGCTGCAAAATTATACTCGGCTGTTTTAGTAGAAAAAGTTACAACGGCTTTTACATCTTTGTAATTCATTTCGGCCATCATTTCTTCATTGGCCAGTATCAGGTCGGGGATACTATTTTTAGTCAGCCATTCTGCGGCAGCAAACATATCACCGGTGACACCCACCACCCGGATGGAATCATCTATCTCACTGAGGATATCTTTTATCTTCTGAACCATCCCCTTTTCATATTCTATCACCAGTACATTCATGGCATCACTATTATCCTTCCGGAAAGAGCAAAGATTACAAGTGTAAAGAATAAATAAAAGATTATAAGCATCAACTGCTGAAAGCGCTGAATGAAATGAAGTCAGTTCATTCAGCGTAAAAAATGATACAGGTGTAAATCGCTAAAGAAAAGTTAACGCCAACTTCCCCAATCGATTTTTACTTCAATATCCGGGTGAATACTCTTCATCACCGGGCAGGTATCGCCGGTATGTTTCAAGATGGTTTTTGTCTTTTCCTCAATATTCTTTAAGGCTTCAGGGATATGAAACACTAACTCAATTCCACCCACTCTTCTTGGATCCGCTTTCATGATCTTGAGTACTTCAATTTTTATATCATTCAGGTCAAAGCCCATTGTCCTTGCCTTAATGCCCATTACTGTGATCATACAGGTGCCGAGTGATGTGGCCAGCAGATCGGTGGGGGAGAAACGTTCGCCTTTGCCATTATTGTCAACCGGGGCATCCGTTTCAAAATAATTACCACTTTTAAGATGGGTGCAGGTGGTTCTCAGGTCGCCATTATACACAACTGAAGATGTCATTATCAATTTTTGCCCTAAATTTACGTTATAGCCCTGAGCAGGACGAAAAGTAACAAAAGAGTTTTGGCTTTTTCTTAAATAACAGAGCGGCATCTTTTCAATACTTTTTCTCGTTTATGTTCCCGGTTAACCAATAAAATATAGCTCCGTGAAGAAATTAAGTTTTTTACTGTTGTTTGCCATTACCGGTATTGCTGCTGTTGCACAGGATTCCACCCGTTTATCCCGTGAGGATCGTAAAGAAACCCGCCGCGAAGCGATCAATAACCGCATCCGCCAGGCCGAAGAAGGCACCCTGGTGTTCAGAAAGCAAAGCATATTTGGTATCCAGGCCCGGACCAACGGGTATGGAATATTTTATGAACTGGGTAAAATGAAAAGTACCCGTAAGACCAATATCTACCGGATCGATATTACAGAGACCAAAAGTTCCAAGGAAGAAAAATTTATCAGTAGTGGTTTTTTTGGAAATTCCTTTGTGTATGGTAAGCAGAACTTTTTTTACCCCATTACGCTGGGTTTTGGTCAACAATATATTTTTGGACAAAAGGGCAATAAGAATGGGGTAGTAGTAACTGGTGTGTATAATGCAGGTATCTCTATCGGCCTGCTTCGTCCGTATTATGTGGTGGTTAATGATCCCAGCAGCGGCACCGAAAGAACGATAAAATATTCCCAGGAAGACAGTGCGTTGTTCCTAGGCCCCACCATATCCGGTGGAGGTGGATTAGGCAAAGGCTGGAGTGAAATGAAAATAAAACCGGGAGCCTTTGCCAAAGTGGCCATGCGGTTCGATTATGGCCGTTTTAACGAAATGGTTTCCGGGCTTGAGATCGGTATGAGCCTTGAAGCCTATGGTTCCAAGATCCCCATCATGTTATTACAAAAAAAGGACAAGAGTCTCTTCTTCCAGGGCTATGTGGCCATCCTGTTTGGCCGTCGGAAGTAATGGTCTTATTTTTGTGCCATGACTGAACTCCCCGTAGTCCCGGCGAATAGCGAAAAAGAAACGAAAATCAGGAAGCCTGACTGGCTCCGTGTGAAACTCCCGATTGGTGAAAGTTATAAGCATGTGAGAGGTCTTGTTGACAGCCACAAACTGCATACGATCTGCGAAAGTGGCAATTGCCCCAATATGGGTGAATGCTGGGGAGCAGGAACGGCTACATTTATGATTCTCGGTAATACCTGCACCAGGAGCTGTGGTTTTTGTGCAGTGGCAACCGGTCGCCCTGAACCCGTTGATTGGGATGAACCACAGCGGGTGGCAGAAGCTATTCACCTGATGAAAGTGAAACATGCGGTGATCACTTCTGTGGACCGGGATGAATTGGCGGATGGCGGATCCATAATCTGGCATAACACGATCAAAGCCGTAAAATCGCTGAATCCGGGTACCACACTCGAAACACTGATCCCCGATTTTAAAGGAAAGAAAGAGGATATTCAGCGGGTGATCGATGCGGCACCTGAAGTGGTATCACATAATATTGAAACGGTGGAGAGACTGACCCGCCAGGTTCGTATCCAGGCCCGTTACTGGCGGAGTATGGAAGTGATCAGAACACTGAAAGAAGGCGGCATGAGGACCAAGAGCGGCATCATGCTGGGTTTGGGTGAGACCAAAGAGGAAGTGATACAGACCATTAAAGATCTGAAGGAAAATGGATGTGATGTGATCACGATTGGTCAGTACCTGCAGCCAACAAAAAAACATTTACCTGTTCACCGGTTTGTGCACCCGGATGAATTTGCCGAATACCAGGAAGTTGGGTATACGATCGGGCTGGATTATATCGAAAGCGGCCCGTTGGTCCGTTCTTCTTACCATAGCGAAAGACATGTATTCGCAGGTCTTGGCAGGAAAGAATGGGAAATGAAGAAAGCTGCTGTTCAGTCCTGAGGTTTGCCTTTTTGTAGGTAACTTGCTTCCTCAATTTGGAAGGGAGCCATTACCATGAAAAGTTTGAGCCGTATCTCTTTTATTCTACCTGCACTTTTTTTCAGCTGCGTTATTGTTGCTCAACCCGGAACTTATATTCTCAATGGTTCGGCCATTCAAAATACTTGTAATTGTTATACCTTAACTCCGGCGGTGAACACACAAAGTGGAAGTGTGTGGAATGCTGCCAAGATCAGCCTCAATAATCCCTTTGATTTTGTTTTCAATGTTTTTTTAGGCTGTACCGATGCGAATGGTGCGGATGGTATTTCTTTTACTTTACAACCGATCAGCACCAGCGTTGGCACCTCGGGTGGTGGTTTGGGTTTTGAAGGTATATCTCCTTCCGTTGGTATTTTACTGGACACCTGGCAAAACATCAACAATAATGATCCTGCCGAAGATCATATCAGTATCAATAAAAACGGGAACCTGACACATGGAACTGACCTCGCCGGCCCGGTGCAGGCTTCACCCGCTAATCCTAATATTGAAGATTGTCAATGGCATACGTTGCGGATCGTATGGGACCCGGTGACCAAACAATTAAGCACTTATTTCGATGGGGTGTTCCGGCTGCAGACAACCGTTGACCTGGTGGCAACTGTTTTTAATAATGATCCCATGGTGTATTGGGGTTTCAGTGCTGCAACAGGAGGCTCTAATAACCTGCAGCAGTTCTGTACGGCATTGAACCCGGGTTTTACAACTAATCTCGTTAATAATACCAGTTGTTATGATAATAGCCCGGTTAGTGTAAGCTTTACCAATACATCCCAATCATTTGCACCTATCACCAGTTTCTATTGGGATTTTGGTAATGGCAATACCAGCACTTCACCGAATCCCCCGGCACAGTTATATGCTGCTCCTGGTATTTATAATGTAAAAGTGGCGATTACCGGACTTGATGGTTGCTTCAGTGATACGTTACGCAAAACAATTACAATAGGAGATAAACCCGTAGCAAATTTCAATGTGTTTGATACCTGTAATGGTAACACTCCCCGTATCGTTGAAAGTTCATTGGTAACAGTGGGTTCCGTATCGCAATGGAACTGGCTACTGGATGGTAACCCTGTCTCCACCTCCCAGTTACCACAGTTAACAGGCTTGGCAACGGGCCCGCACCAGTTACAATTAACAGCAACGAGTAATCATGGCTGTATCTCACCGGCATTGATAAAACCTTTTGTAATAAAGCCCAAACCTGTAATAACAGGCCTGGCGGTCAACGGATGTGTGGGATTGCCTGTATCATTTTCAGGGCAGCAGGTGGATAATGCAACGACTATTGCACAATGGAACTGGCAGAGCAGTACTAATCAAACTGCCGCTACGCAAAATGCTGCATTTATTTTCAATTCTGCCGGAAGTGAAAATGCCGTGCTGACAGCAATGGCAACCAACGGCTGCATTGCTGATCCTGTCACCGTTCCAGTTTTTATCAATATGGTTGCTGCCAATGCAGGCAATGACACAGTTATTATACAAAATGTGCCCTTCCTGTTACAGAGCAGCTATAGTATTGCAGGAGCAACAAGCGGACTTACTACTTTTACATGGTCGCCGGCAACGGGCCTGGATGATGCTGCGATTGCATTTCCAGTTACAATATTGCAGGATGACCAGACCTATTACTTTACCGTAACAACTGCTGAGGGTTGTGTGGCTAAGGATACGATCAACATTACCGTGTTCAAAGGATCTGCTGTGTATGTACCAACCGGCTTTACTCCTAATAATGACGGGCTGAATGAATTGCTGAAGCCGTATTATATCGGTATTCAAAAGCTCGACTATTTTACGGTATATAACCGCTGGGGCGAAATGATCTTTACCACAAAAGATATAGCTGCCGGTTGGAATGGAAGTTACAAAGGTGCAAAACAACCAACGGGCACCTATGTATGGATATGCAGGGCCACGGATTATGCAGGCAAAGTGTACCAGTTGAAAGGTACTTCAACGATCATCAGGTAAATTCATCAGTAAATACAGTTGTATATGCAGAAACTTTTTTTTGCTGTCTTGCTTATAACAATGACCTGTTTTCAATCACAGGCACAGGTGAAATGGATAAATGTTGATTCTTTATTCGGGCCATTGCCATCATCTGTACATGTATATAAGACAACGGACCTGCTAGATGGCAAACCTAATATTGCTTATTATGTGGAAGCAGATCTGAAAGACAAAAAGCTTGACTTCGCTGCCGACACAACGTATAAACGCCGGTTAACCCCGTCTCAATTTTATGAGAAGAATGAAAAACCATTGCTGGTGGTTAATACCACCTTCTTCTCTTTTGCCACGAACCAGAATTTAAACGTGGTGATCAAAAATGGTAAACTCGTCAGTTATAATATTCATAGCCTTGCAGGAAAAGGGGAAGACACTTTGACGTACCGGCATCCTTTCGGAAGTGCAATTGGTATTAATAAAAAGCGGCAAGTCGATATAGCCTGGTTGTATACCGATTCCAGCCTTAAATATCCTTATGCACGACAGGCTCCCGTTAAAGCAGTTCGTGATTCCATTCCCGGGTTTTCTAAAACGGCTGCCGAAAAAACGATCTTGCAATCTTTTGATAATAATACAAGGACCCGTATATCTTTCCCTGCGTGGAAAATGAGAACGGCAGTAGGAGGTGGTCCTGTTCTTCTTCAAAATGCTGAGATAAAAGTCACCAATAATGAGGAATTGAAATTTGCCGGTAAAGCTATTGATGATAAACATCCACGCACCGGGATGGGGTATACCAAAGACAACAAACTTATAATACTGGTTGTTGAAGGCAGAAATAAAGGAATTGCAGAAGGAGCCAGCCTGACCCAAATGGCGCAACTATTCAAAGACCTTGGCTGCCGGGAAGCCCTGAACCTGGATGGAGGCGGCAGCAGTTGTATGCTGGTCAATGGAAAGGAAACGATCAAAGTATCGGATGCAACAGGGCAACGCCCCGTACCCGCTGTTTTTATCATCCGGGGAAAGAATTAGTAGGATCCCGGTGGATAAAATGACCGGTTTATTACTTTGTTCCCGGCTCCTTGGCATGGTTTTATATGACTAGTCAGAAAATTATAAGTATGAAAAAGATACTGGCTCCCCTGTTATTTATCACAGCAATGACGGCTATTGTGCTGCTGGCTTGTTCAAAAGATAAAGCAGCTGAAAGTACAACGGTAAAGATCCGGCTGACAGATAACCCTGTAGATGCAGAAGAAGTGAATGTGGATATACAACAGGTAAGGGTAAAATTCAGGGAAGATTCTGCCACAGGCTGGGCAAACCTGGATACCCATGCAGGTATTTATAATTTGCTGGGCCTTCAAAACGGGGTTGATACATTACTGGCCGTGGGTACTATACCCACCAATGTGGTGAAAGAGATCCGGTTTATATTAGGCACTAATAATTCAATTAAAGTTGCCGGTGTGACTTATCCGCTCACAATTCCGAGTGGCTCTGAATCAGGATTAAAAATTAAAGTGAATAAGCAGCTGAATGGCACCCTGGATTCATTGCTTATTGATTTTGATGCTGCTTTATCTATTCATCAATTGGGAACAGGAGTTTATCAGCTGAAACCGGTGCTGAAAATAAAATAAGCAAGAAAATTTCTATGATAACTAAAAGCCCGGTTATAAAAACCGGGCTTTTTATTTGATGAGATGATCAATTGTAAAATTATTCTTCCCAAACCAATGCACTGGCTCCAAGAATAGCTGCGTCAGCTTCTTTCAGTTCACTGTACATAAGTTTCACTTTATTTTTGAACACCTGGATAAGACTATCCTCCATGGCCTGGCGGGTAGGGTTCATGATCAGGTCGCCTGCTTTGGTAAGTCCCCCAAACAAGATGATAGCTTCCGGCGACGAGAACATTACAAAATTAGCCAGCGCTTCACCCAATATCTGCCCGGTAAATTCAAATATATCATTAGCGATCTTATCACCTTTGATAGCACACTCATAAACTGTTTGGCTGGTAATAAGGTCATTGATGGTGTAATCTCTCAGCAGGCTTTCCGTCTGTGGATTGGCAGAAAGCAGTTCCAATGCTGTTTCCCGAACACCCGTAGCAGAAGCATACGATTCAAGGCTGCCTCTTAGACCGGTTCCTTTATGTAATCTTCCTCCATGACGGATGACCGTATGTCCCAGTTCACCGGCAAAACCATCATGACCTAATACGATCTTTCCATCAATGACAATACCACTGCCCACACCGGTACCTAAGGTGATGGTGATAAAATGTTTCATGCCTTTGGCACAGCCATACATCATTTCGCCAACTGCGGCGGCATTTGCATCGTTGGTCAGCTTCACTTTCAACCCGAATTTTTCGGATACCATTTTAGCCAGCGGAATAATGCCTCTCCATTTCAGGTTCGCTGCATATTCGATATTGCCGGTGTAATAATTTCCGTTGGGAGCACCGATGCCAATGCCGGTAAATTTCGATGGACCACCCACTTTTTCGATCATGGGTGTAAGCTTGGCATGCAGGTCATCAATGAATTCCTGCACCGTTTCATGTTCATTCGTCAAAACCCGGTCCTGTTCAAGAATGTTACCATGCCGGTCCACCACCCCGAATTTGGTGTTGGTGCCTCCTATATCTATGCCTATTGCAAAGTCTGCCATAACGATATTTTATAAAATTATTTTAATGACCACCAGCACTTACTTCTGCATCGTAATCAATGCCTTGTTTTTTCAGGAATCCTTTTACGACAAAACCAAAGAACGCCAGGTAAGCAAAACAAACAACAGCAATTACATATGACTGATGAATACCTATTACGTCTGCAATCTTACCTTGTATTGGAGGGATAATACCACCCCCCAGAATCATCATAATAAGGAAAGCTGATCCTTGTGAAGTATATTTTCCAAGTCCGGCAACAGAAAGGCTAAAAATTGCGGGCCACATAATAGAGCAAACCAGCCCTCCGCTAAGGAATGCGTAAATAGCAATATTGCCACTTGTCAGCAAGCCTATTATCATGGCAGCTACACCAAGAACGCTAAATATCAGCAAAGTCTTTGCAGGCTTATCTTTACTGATATAGAATGCAGCAATTTGAATCAATACACAGATAACATAATAGAATAAAGGAGTAACGTCATAATCCGACAAATAAATAATACCGACTAATATTCCAAATGCCACCAACGGTACAATGAATTGAAGGATGAGTTTGGTATTTTTCGAAATATTAAATGCACTAATGGCACCTGTCCATCTTCCTATCATCAAACTGCCCCAGTACATCATAATATATGGAGTCGCTTCTGAAGCAGATAAGGAGCCGAATTCTTTTTGTTTTAATAATTCGCCCAGGTTACTTCCTATTGCCACTTCAACGCCCACATATGTGAAGATGCCTAACATTCCAAATACTAACTGTGGATACTGCATAGCACCCCATCCATCCGCTTTTTTCCTGGCACTGGTATTAGCATACAAAAGTGCAATAACTACAATGGCCAGTGCACCCAGTAACCAGTATAAACGATATTTTTCAAGCGGATGCTTCAAAGAAGTGATTTCATTATTACTATTCTTTATTTTCTGATCAGTATTCTTTACTGTTGATAAAACTGCAAGCACTTCGGGATTGGAACTATAGCTTTTTTCCAGCGAATCAAGGCTGGTTTTGACTATGGCTGCATCTTTCTTCAGGAAATTGACCGCAAAGGCTGTATCTGCAGGATTAGGAGTGAGAGTTGCTTTAAGTAAAGAGTCAGTGAGTTTGTATTCTTTTTTCACAGCATCTTCTAAAGTCGTGATCTGGATAGCTTCCTTGCTTTTATAGCTGCTGAAAACCGGGACAAACATAATAATAAGTAGTCCGGTCAGTATAATTAAAGTATAAAGAGCTTTGTTTGCCTTCTCAGTTTTTTCAAGTAAAATACCAGCCGGTACTTTTTTTGAAAAGAAGAATAATGCTGCTGCTGCTATAAAAAGAACACCAACTGCACTGTAGAGCACAATCACCTTTGATAAACTAAGGCTGGCAATTTTCTCGTCAGTAATGGTTGCTGTTGTTCCAAAGAGAGCCAGTGCCACCACTAAAGGTCCAATTGACGTACCAAATGAATTGACACCACCACCGAGGTTGACACGACTAGTGCCGGTTGAAGGATCTCCAAGTGTTATAGCGAAAGGTTGAGCCGCAGTTTGCTGTAATGAGAAGCCGAGTGCTACGATAAACAACCCGATCAACATACCTGCGAAACTGTTACCATTTACGGCCACTATCATTGCAGCTGCGCCAAAGGCAGAGAAAAGCAAACCATATACTATGCTTCTTTTAAAACCCCATTTGCCAACGAGATCTTTACCTCCAAATGCACCGTAGGCGAACAGTACCAGTGCCCCAATGTAATATGCTGTATAAAAAGCAAAATCTATTAACTGACTTTGGAACTGATCCAGGTGGAAATAATTTTTACAAAAGGGAATAAAAACGCTGTTTCCGGCAGCGATAAATCCCCAGAAGAAAAATACAGTTACCAGCGTTCCGAGGGCACCGTAATTAGTAGGTTGTTTAGATTGGCTCATGGCAATCGGTTGTTTTATTAAATGTTGCCCAAAGTATAACATTTTTCAGTGCCATGTTAAGACTGCAGTTTTTTTTGTTGACAGCTTGTACAAAAAAAGGAGCCCCCGGCTTAGGGGTATTTTAAAAACCCGGATTATTCTTTCATTTTTTTTATATATCTCACATCGTCAATCAAAAAAACCCCTTAATTTCAAATCAAACTTGTTTAATACTCTACAATGGAGATAGTACATGTAGCGGCAGAATGTTACCCGGTGGCCAAAGCCGGTGGTTTGGGTGATGTGGTGGGGGCTTTGCCCAAATACCAGGCAGAGCTCGGTCATGTAGCCAAAGTGGTGATGCCCATGTACCGCACCAAATTCCTGTATACAAATGAATGGGAACTGGTACATGAAGGCGGCCAGCAAATGGGCTCTCATTTTTTTCATTACAGCGTTATCAAGGAAAAGACGAATAAACTCGGATTTGATCTTTATCTCGTCGATATAAATGGCCTGCTGGACCGGGAAAAGATCTATGGCTATGATGATGACACGGAGCGGTTCATGGCTTTCCAGATCGCCGTCTGCGACTGGATCAGTAAATGGACACACCAGCCGGATGTGATCCATTGTCATGATCACCATACTGGTTTTATCCCGTTCATGGTCAAGTATTGTTTTGCGTTCAGTAAACTGGCGGGTATACCCACTGTTTTCACCATTCATAATGCACAATACCAGGGCTGGATCAGCTGGGATAAATATTATTATTTACCGGCGTATGATTCCTACAAATGGGGGTTGCTGGACTGGAATAATATGATCAATCCATTGGCATCGGCTGTAAAATGTGCCTGGAAGGTGACAACGGTCAGTAACAGCTACCTGGAGGAAATGCGCTATGCCGCCAACGGTCTGGAGAATTTGTTTGAATATGAGAGGGGTAAAAGCCTGGGTATCTTAAACGGGATTGATACGCAGGTTTGGAACCCGGAAACGGATAATATGATCGTTAAGAATTACGACAAAGAATTAGTGGAGAAAGGGAAGATGAGGAATAAGAAGGAACTGGCTGGTCAGTTTGGCCTGGACCCCGATAAACCGTTGATCACTTTTATCGGAAGGTTGGTGGGAGAGAAAGCCGCTGATTTGTTACCGGAAGCCATCAGCCAGTCGATTTACCAGCATCATGGTCATGCCAATTTCCTGATATTAGGATCAGGAGATCCCGAATTAGAAGACAGGCTTGACCAGATGAAACACCAGTTCAAAGGGTATTACAATTCTTATATCGGGTATAATGAACAACTGAGCCACCTGATGTATGCAGGCTCTGATTTCCTGTTGATGCCGAGCCGGGTGGAGCCATGCGGATTAAACCAGATGTATGCGTTAAGATATGGCACTATCCCAATGGTAAGAACGGTGGGTGGATTAAAGGATACGATCACCGATTTTGGCGACTGGCAGGGTTTCGGCATACGGTTCAACGAAGCCAGCGTCTGGGATATTACCTATTCAGTCGGAAGAGCTATCGATCTTTACAATAATAAGCCCGACCTTTATTCCTGGATGCGCAGTCATATGATGACGATCGATCATTCCTGGGACGGAGCAGCGCAGCAATATATTAATCTATATCAGTCATTGAAATAAACTACACTTGCCATGGCTATCAGAACAATCACTCACACAAAAGAAATCTTATCAGTTATATTGGGTGGAGGAGCAGGATCCCGGTTATCACCCCTAACCTCCAGTCGTTCCAAACCTGCCGTGCCTATTGCCGGTAAATACCGCTTAGTGGATATACCGATCTCTAATTGCCTGAACAATGGTATCGGCCGGATGTTTGTACTGACACAGTTCAACTCGGCTTCACTCAACAGGCATATTAAGAATACCTATCACTTCAGTGCTTTCAGTAAAGCTTTCGTGGATATTCTGGCTGCGGAACAAACTCCCGATAACCCGACCTGGTACCAGGGCACTGCTGATGCTGTAAGGCAAGGCCTGCGCCATATAGAACCTTTTGAAAGTGACTATATACTCATTCTCTCAGGCGACCAGTTATACCAGATGGATTTTGCAGAGATGCTGGAGAATCATAAGGAATTGGGTGCGGATATTTCTGTGGCTACTATTCCTGTTGCTTCAAGAGAAGCACCGGAGTTTGGTATCCTGAAATCTGATAAAGGATTGATCACCTCTTTTATTGAAAAACCTAAGAAAGATATATTGGGAGATTGGGTAAGTGATACAGGGGATGAAATGAAAGAAGCCGGCAGGATTTACCTCGCTTCTATGGGTATTTATATCTTCAACAGGAAGTTGTTGTTTGATATGCTGCAGGATGAATTTAAAGAAGCTACTGATTTTGGAAAAGAGATCATTCCCCAGTCTATTGAAAAGTATAAAGTAGCCAGCTACCAGTACACCGGCTACTGGACGGATATTGGTAATATTTATTCTTTCTTTGAAGCTAACCTGGACCTGACAAAGGATATTCCTGATTTCAATATGTTTGATAATGACAGGACCATCTATACAAGACCAAGGATGCTGCCACCTGCCAAGATCAGTGGCACTACGTTGGAAAAAACATTGATCGCTGAAGGGTCCATCATCAATGCATCCAGGGTGGAGCATTCCGTGATCGGTATCCGCAGCAGGGTGGGACATGGCAGCACCATCGTCAGCACCTATATCATGGGTAGTGATTTTTATGAAACCCTCTCTGATATTGCTTCGGATACAGAGAAAGGTATCCCGTTGCTTGGGGTAGGCGACCGGTGTTATATAAAAAATGCCATCCTGGATAAGAATGTCCGCATTGGTAATGATGTACGCATCAATGGAGGACCCCATCTTGAAAATACTGATCATGCACTCTATACCGTAAAGGATGGTATTGTGGTCGTCAAAAAAGGAGCTGTATTGCCCAATGGGTTTGTGATCTGATAAATACTTTAAAAGGAAGCCGGAAGGCTTCCTTTTTTTTAAGGATCAGAAAATGTGTACTTATTACATATTCTCCTTAACTTTCCTCTTCTAATTGCTAAAACGATTGCTATGTCTACTGTATCTATTGGGCAAAAGCCGCGACTCAGTCTTTTACAAATCATAAATATGAGTGTTGGATTTTTCGGAATCCAATTCGCTTTTGGTTTACAAAATGCCAACGTAAGCCGCATCTTTCAAACATTAGGTGCTAAGATTGATGAGATACCAATCTTATGGATAGCGGCTCCCCTTACCGGGTTAATTATTCAGCCTGTTATTGGACATATGAGCGATAAAACATGGTTAGGGAAACTGGGCAGAAGGCGACCTTATTTCATGACAGGAGCAATTTTCGCATCCCTTGCCCTTTTTGTTTTTCCAAGTGTGTCTGCACTTTGGATGGCTGCAGTAATGCTATGGCTGCTTGATGCATCAATAAATATTTCAATGGAGCCCTTCCGGGCATTTGTAGGAGATATGTTACCTGATTCGCAAAGGACCCAGGGCTTCGCAATGCAAAGTTTTTTTATTGGTATCGGGGCAGTAATTTCTTCTTTGTTACCTTATATCCTTACAAAATTTGGTGTGGCAAATGAAGCAGCAGCAGGCGTTATTCCTGATTCAGTACGGATATCATTTATAATCGGTGCCATTCTTTACATGGCGGCTATTTCCTATACTGTTTTCACCACCAAGGAATACTCTCCAACGCAACTTAAATCTTTTGGAGAGATCAAGGAAGGGGAAAATGTCATCAATATCAAAACAAAGATATCCTCTTTCCTTAACAAGGGACTGATCTGGCTGTTCCTGGGAATCGGCTTATCCGTAGCGTTATATACTTATAATCTAAAAGCAACTCAACCACTTGAAAAGGAATTGTATGTATTGACCGGTGGTATTGCTGCATTCGGCCTGTTTCAGTTATTGGCCTGGCTTTTTCAAACCATGAAAATGAGTAATGGATTTGTTGAGGTAATGGATGACCTGAATTTTCTTCCGGCAACTATGAAAAAACTGGCGGTTGTTCAATTTTTCTCCTGGTTTGCTCTTTTTGCGATGTGGATATATACAACTCCTGCACTAGCACAGCATATTGCAGGAACTACAGATGCGAGTTCTGCAGCTTATAACAAAATGGGTAACTGGGTTGGGGTGCTTTTTGCATGGTATAATGGGTTTGCAGCTATGTTTGCTTTTTTATTACCCATTCTTGCAAAACGTATCTCCAGGCCACATACGCATATGGTAGCATTGATAGCAGGCGGGCTAGGGTTGATCTCTTTTTATTTTTTCAAGGATGAAAAACTTCTCATTATCAGTATGGCAGGCATTGGATTGGGGTGGTGCAGTATTTTAGCTATGCCGTATTCAATGCTAACAACGGCTTTGCCCGCAAGTAAAATGGGTGTCTATATGGGCATTTTCAATTTCTTTATTGTGATACCACAAATATTAGCGGCTACATTACTTGGTTTTTTTACCAAACATCTTTTTAATGGAAATGCCATCCTGACGATTGTTTTGGGAGGTTGTTCCATGATTCTTGCTGCCTTTTTAACCTTACGTATCAAAGACAAATAACATTGTTTTTATGAAAAAGTATATTGTACTCTTCTTCGCAAGCTTGTTTTTACTAAACATATTAACGGCACAGGAAGTGTATCCCACGCATTGGTGGGTGGGAATGAAATGGAACAAAGTACAGTTGATGGTGTACCAGAAAGATGTGGCCAACAGGATTCCCATGTACAAGCTGTCTGCCGCAGGTATGAAACTGGCAGACGGCGTTACATTAAAAATGATACATCGCACCGAAAATCCCAATTATGTATTTCTTGATCTCGTAATTGCTCCAACCGCAAAACCGGGTAAACGGGTGTTTAGTTTTGGATCTGCTTCTTCCGCCTTTAAGTTCGAGTATGAATTGAAAGCAAGGAATAAAGGTAATGGTACCACATGGGCGCAGGGTGTTATTGCTGAAGACCTGGTTTACCTGCTAATGCCCGATCGTTTCAGCAATGGCGATCCTTCCAATGACAGGATCGCAGGTATGAGAGATCAGTCGCTCAACAGGGATTCTATCTATGATCGTCACGGTGGCGATTTCCAGGGAATCATTAATAAGCTTGATTATTTAAAAGATCTCGGCGTTACCACGGTTTGGATGACCCCGGTGATCGAGAATGATATGCCGAACCGGACAGAACATGGCTATGCATTTACTAATCACTATAAGATCGAGCCCCGTTTTGGTGGTGCAGCGATGTACAGGAAATTGAGCGATGAACTGCATAAGAAAGGCATGAAGCTGATACAGGATGCCGTGTATAATCATGTTGGGCTTTATCATTTTACCGTACAGGACCCGCCGATGAAAGACTGGCTGCACCAATGGCCATCTTATACACAAACGAATTATAAGGACCAGGCGATGTTCGACCCTTATCATTCAAAGGGGGATCAAAAGCAAATGACTGACGGATGGTTTACCCGCCAGATGCCCGATATGAACCAGTCCAACCCGTTTGTAGCAAATTATATGATACAGCATGCTATCTGGAGTGTAGAAGAGTTTGGGGTGGATGGCTGGCGGATTGATACCTATATGTACAATGACCTCGCATTTATGAATCGTTGCAATAAGGCACTGATGGACGAATATCCAAAGCTGACCATGTTCGGAGAAACCTGGGTGCACGGTGTTCCCAATCAAAGTTATTTCTGCGAGAATAATTACAATATTCCATTCAAGAGTAACCTGCAGGCTACAACAGATTTTCAAACGCTGTTCTATGGAATACAACCTGCCGTGAACGAAAACTTTGGCTGGACCGAGGGGGTGAATAAATTATATACTACTACCGCCCAGGATTTCGTGTATAAAGACCCGATGCGCCAGGTAATATTTTTAGGTAATCATGATCTGCCGAGATTTTTCTCTGTAATAGGCGAGGATATGGCAAAGTATAAAACCGCTTTATCCTGGTTGCTTACGTTCCGCGGTGTACCGCAATTATATTACGGGGATGAAATTTGTATGACCGGGTTCACCAATCCCGATGGCTGGGTGCGGCTTGATTTTAAAGGAGGATGGCCGGCTGACAAAGAAAATAAGTTTACTAAAGAAGGACGTACAGCAAAAGAGAATGAAGCTTATGACCTGGTAAAAGCCTTAGCTAATTTCAGGAAGAAATCTTCGGCTATCAAAACTGGTAAGCTGATGCAGTACATTCCCAGGGATGGCTTGTATATCTATTTCAGGTATGACAAGGAACAGACTGTAATGGTGGTGATGAATACCGCCACAAAACCGATGAAACCAGATTGGGATATTTATGCAGAAAGAACAAACGGCTTTACTAAAATGAAAAATGTAGTTACTGGCGAAATACAATCTTTTACCGGTTACGAGATACCGGGAAAAGATTGTGTCGTGTTTGAATTACAGAAATAACCAACTATAGGAAAATATTCCAGATTGCCTGCTGGCCATAACTACCCCAGTCGGAAGTAACTTTTATTAAAGACTCTTGTAATTCTTTTGCCACTTTCTTTTTTCCTTTTTGCGGGGCAGCAATGATATTGGTATTAACTCCGTTTACCTGCAGCTTGGTAGCGATCCAACTGGTGTACATGCGGGGGATGGTAATGCCCAGTATCATCCCAGGTAAACCATGAATACCCATCGGGCCGCCACTCACTGTTATTTCATCAGTATAAAAAGCGAAAACATAGACACTGTCAAAAATGATCCCCGTGGCTTTGCGGCAGTTGAAGCCGGCGATCTCACGGGTTTCATTAGGCGATATTTTCCAGTCGATCTTCATTAATGAATCACTGAGCAGGTAATTATTGTCAAAAACAAACTTCATTTGTGTGAACGTTCCGGCTGTATAATCACTGTACCACAAGTTATCTTCATCTTCCCCTCTTGACCAGGGCAGCTTGTTCTTCTCATCCTTCCGGTCATACTTGTACATGGCTTTATTCTCATAAAAAGTGTACTGGTACCAGGATGTAGAGAACTGGGGCATTTTATCTTTGAACATTTCGGCCCAGATGCCATCGCCAAAACTTTTATGGTTATTGGTCCTTACTTCAAATTCGATCATGCCGCTGCTGATGAATTGCTGAGCAGAACAGGTGGCACTGATAAGGATTACTACTATTACGAATATTTTTTTCATATGCTGAATGTCTTTATAGTTTAGAAACTTGCAGGCTTACCATTTTTTGAAATATTCCAGGTCAGCGTCAGTAGCCAGAACCTCCTGAGTGTTGTATAATAAGATTCCGTGAAATTATTACTGCTGAAGTTCCTGTTATAACCCCGGTTCTGGTTCAGGATATCATAGATGCCAAATTTCATTTCAAATGCATTCTCTTTTAAGAATCGCTTGGTGATAGAAGCATTCCAGGTGGTGAAACTATTGTTGGCCGGGAACCGGGGATCTTTCTGCCGGAGCTGCGTATTAGCGTCCGTGTTGAACTCAAATTTTTTCGGGAGTGTTATCCTCAATTCGGCCCATCCTTCTATTTGCCAGTAGTTGGCATTTGCGGCAGTATTTACAGATGCTTTGGAATTGTTCCAGGTGATACTGGGGCTGAAGTAGAAATTAAATTTATTTTCCACGTAGCGGCTGGCATTCAGCCTAACACCATAACTGGTAACATTGGTGACATTTTTCGTGGTGATATTATCTCTTGTAATAAACCCTACATTCCGGTTTTTATTGAAAGTAGGGCCTGCGCCGAGACGTACCTTACTGTTCTTTAGTTTGAAACCATAATCACTGTACAGGCTCAGGTTATAAACACCATCCGCATTTACCGTTTGATAGGTTCTTACTCCGCTGGCTTTTATCGTATCAGATTGTACAAACGCATTTTCAGTCATCGTGAAATTGATGCTGGTCCAGAGATTTTTTTCCTGTAATACATTATAGAAATTATAGCCTGCATTGATATTATGCCGGAAGGATTGTTTGAGGTCAGGGTTGCCGGAATAAACGTTCAAGGGATCTGTATTCACCCGGATCGGTTGTAATTGCTCCAGGGAAGGCGCCGTGGTAGAGCCATTATAATTGAACCGGATACTTTCACTGGGTTTGATCTTATAGTTAAATGAAGCTCTCGGGAAGAAATTGGTGAAATTGTAATTGGTTTTGGTACTTTCTGTAATATTCTTTTGAATAAAATTGCTGAAACCTACAGAAGAGCCAAAAGAAATACTATACTTCTTTTTATTGAGCCTGAAATTCAACCCAGGTGTGTTGATCAGCCTGTTAAACTCGAAGGAGTTACTTAGTGTATCAATTTTCTCCTCATATTTCCCGTTGATGTTTTTCTTATTTGTAATCCTGTCATTCGTATTGCCATTCCAGGCAAAGGAGTAACTAAGCTCCAGGTAAAAATCTTTGGCCAATGGTTCGGTATAGGCAATTTTGGTGGAAATACCCCTGGCTTCATTATCCCGGATATTTAACTGGTCCGTTGTATCCCTCCTTAGAAGCACTCCTGCATCATAATAATTATTCAGGGAATACAAGAATCCTTCGTTTTCAGACCTGCTCCAGTTGAAATCAGTATTGATTGAAATGGTGCGGGATAATTTTTTGAATTTATGTTTCCACAATAGAGAAGAGGTGATGCTGTTGTTGTCGGAATTGTTGTTACTGTTTCGCAGACTGTTATTGATATTTTCAAGTGATTCATTTAAGGCTTCGGAATAAGACCGGGTAGTGCTGCGGGTCGTTTTATTATTTCCTTTGGTGGTCCATTTTAATGAATTACTTGAATCAATATTAAAATCGAGGGTAAGATTCAGGGCATGTTTATTGGTGGAATTAAAACTGCTGCTGTTACTGTTATTGAACCAGCTGGTATCCGGTAAAAATGTTTTTGAGAAAGTGGAGTTATCGGCCTGGGCATTCACTTTGCTGAATTTATACCCGCTGTTGAAACTTTGTTTCTGGTCTTTTCCAAACTTATCACTGTAGTGAAGTCCGCCGCTCCAGTTTCTCGGGATACCATTACGGCCTCCCCAGTAATTATCATCACCATCACCATTGTAGCTGATCCACATGCCGCCGTCATCACTCATGCCACTTTCCATTCCGTCCATACCGCCGCCATAGTTTTGTGCGTCTTGCCAGTCGAGGTTGGTCTGGCCGGTATTACTCATGATGCCATAAGCTGCCAGCTTTCGTTTATTCTTAAAGGAGTTCAGCATAATGGCGTTGTTATATTTATCCTTTAACCCGCCACCCGCTTCAATTTTTCCAAAATAGCCTTTCTTCTGTTTCATCTTCAGGTTGATGGTCTTGTCTTTTACGCCATCATCAATACCGGTGAATTCGGCCTGGTCACTTTTCTTATCAAACACCTCTACTTCCTTTACCCCATCGGCCCTGAGGTTCTTGGTGGCAATGCCGGGATCACTTCCGAAAAATTCTTCACCATCCACCAATACCTTGGTCACCCGTTCACCCATGGCGGTGATCTTACCGTCTTTATCTACCTGGATACCGGGCAGCCTGCGTAACAGCTCTTCCACGTTGGCACCTGCTCTTACTTTAAAACTGTCAGCTGTATAAACTGTGGTATCACCTTTAATACGGATAGGAGATCCGCTTTTAATGATCACTTCGGCCAGCAACTTGCTTTTGGGAGTGATGTAAACCTTTCCCAGGTCAACAGGAGTTCCGGCTTTGACCTCGAAATTGTCGAAATAGTCACCCATATAAGGATGGGTGATCATCAGGATGAACTTACCTTCCTTCAGGTTGTTGATGGAAAAATTGCCTTCCTTATCAGAACGGGTAAAACGAACCAGTACTGAGTCTTTCTGACGAAGCAAAGAGATCACCGCATTGGCAGGATTCTTTTTTTCTACTGAATCAGTAACTGTACCTTTAAGAGAGGAAGTTTGTGTATAGGAAGTGATGGCTGTGGTTAACAACAGCAATAACAGTACAACCGGTTTTCTCATGGCTAAATTGTGGTTGGTTGATTAAGGTTCAACGGTTTCGGCCGCTAAATTCATTTAAAAAAAGCATTAGAGCCTGACCATTCATGTAATTTTAAGTTAAAGCTTACTGAACGATAATGCCGTATGACACAGAAAAGAAAGAATTCCACAAAAGATAAAGCAGGTAAAGCCAAAATTGTAGCACTGCCCAAGCCCGAAAAATCAAAAGTGTTGAAAATGTCTGAAGCCACTAAAAAATACGAGGACCTGAATTTTGTTGATACTTCACTTCCTGTCTGGAACTATTCCTTATTAACAGATGAAGATGTAACGAATTACCAGCAGGGCACCAATTACCAGCTCTATAAAAAATTCGGATCACATTCCATACAGGTCAATGAACGCTGGGGAATGTATTTCTGCGTGTGGGCGCCTAATGCAACTGCCGTATCTGTGAAAGGCAATTTTAATGATTGGAAAAATCATGAATATGAATTGACCCCCCGCTGGGATAAAAGCGGTATCTGGGAAGGATTCATTCCTGATTTTAAATTAGGCGAAGCTTATAAATATCATATCGTTGGTTTTGAAGGCCGGGAAACAGATAAAGGTGATCCCTTTGCCAATTTCTGGGAGAAGAGACCCCAAACTGCCAGCATCACCTGGGATATGTATTATGAATGGAAGGATGATGCCTGGATGAAGAAAAGAAAAAAACATAATGCACTGGATGCACCGTGGAGTGTATATGAAGTGCATCTTGCGAGCTGGCAACGGCCGGATAAGAACGATGAGGAAACCTATAACACGTATGATCAGATAACAGAACGATTGGTTCCTTATGTAAAAGAATTAGGATTTACCCATGTGGAGCTAATGCCCGTAACGGAACATCCCTTTGATGGCAGCTGGGGTTATCAGTGCACCGGTTTCTTTGCCGCCACTTCACGTTTTGGCGATCCGCAGGGGCTGATGAGATTGATCGATGCCTTTCACCAGGAAGGTATCGGTGTGATACTGGACTGGGTGCCTTCACATTTCCCCTACGATGCACATGGTTTGTTCATGTTTGATGGTACGCATACCTATGAGTATGCCGATATGCGCAAGGGATTTCATCCTGACTGGAACAGCTATATTTTCAATTATAAAAGGGGAGAAGTAAAATCATTCCTGATCAGCAGTGCGAGATTCTGGTTCGACTTGTTTCATATTGATGGCGTAAGAGTAGATGCCGTGAGCTCTATGCTGAAATTAAATTACTCAAGAGAAGAAGGAGAATGGGAGCCGAACGAATTTGGTGGCAATGGCAACCTCGAAGCAATTGCTTTTATCAAAGACCTGAACGAAACGATCTTCCGTGATTTTCCGGATGTGCAAACCATTGCTGAAGAAGCCACCGACTGGCCCGGAGTTTCCAAACCTACCTGGCAGGATGGACTGGGCTTTGGTATGAAATGGATGATGGGCTGGATGCATGATACATTGGATTATTTTAAACTTGATCCATTGGTACGCCAGTTCCAACAGGATAAGTTCTCATTCAGCATGATGTATTTCTATGATGAGAATTTTATGTTACCGCTCAGTCATGATGAAGTAGTGCATGGCAAGAGCCCGATGCTGTATAAAATGCCGGGCGATGAATGGCAGAAATTCGCCAATCTCCGGTTGATGTACACCTATATGTGGACACACCCGGGCGGACGGCTTTTGTTCATGGGTGATGAGTTTGGGCAAACAACAGAATGGAATTATAAATCAGAACTGGACTGGGGCTTGTTACAATTCGATTGTCACCGGTTACTAAAGGATTGCGTAGCCGACCTGAATAAAGTATTGAAGGAAGAGCCTGCCCTTTTCTCCAACCAGTTCAGCCAGGATGGATTTGAGTGGGTGGACCTGGATCACCGCCAGGAATCGGTGATGGTGTACCGGCGCAAAGGCAAGAAAAAAGCGGACGACCTGTTGGTGATCCTGAACATGACACCCGTGGTGCGGAATGATTGGGCGATTGAGGTAAGTGGAAAGGCGTATAACGAAGAAATATTCAACAGCGACAAGACAATATACTGGGGTACAGGCAACGTTTACAATCCGGAGATCAGGTGCGAGTTGATTGACAAGGCTCAAAAAAAATACCGCCTTATCGTAAATTTACCTGCTTTGGCTGGGATAATTCTAAAATAACTACTATTTTGGAAGTCTTTCAACGGATCAGGGAGTGGTTTTGAGGCGATTAGTAACTGTAAACCTGTAACTTGTGTTGCGTAACCAGAAAAATATCCAATTTAAAGGGAACCCTATGATCCGTAAAATCCTATCCTTGTGCCTGGTGATGACCACTTACATGGCCTATTCACAGACTTCGGTCACCCAGATGAACCTGCCCCCTGACAGCGCAGGCTATTTTTACCAAAAAGGTTTATTGGAAAAGCAAAATGGCAGGCGATTAGAATCGTTGAAGAATTTTGAAAAAGCCGTCCGGTATGACTCTAACAATAAAGAGATCGTATCTGAACTGGCCCTTGCTTATCTGGATCTGCGCCGTTATACATTTGCCCGGGATTCGTATAAAAAATTACTGGACCTTGGTGACGGATCAGCAGCAATCTATAAACAGCTGACCACTCTCTCTTACCAACTGAAGCAGCATGATGATGTGATCAAATACGCCACTAAATTAAAAGAACTCGATCCCGCTGAGAAGGTTAACTTTTATATCGGGCGGATTCAATATGATCTTGACAACTATGGTGAGGCGATCAAATACCTGAACGAAGCAGCGAAGGAAGATGCAACCAACGCCGAGATACCTTATCTCATAGCGCATAGCTATGCGGATATGATGAACTATAAGCAGGCTATCCCTTATTTCCTGAAAGCGATTGAACTGGATCCTTCCAAAAATTACTGGATCTATGAACTGGGGCTGATCTATTATGCCATGCATGATGACAAAAACTCACTGAAATATATTTTACTGGCCGGTGAGAAGGGCTATAAAAGAGATAATGATTACCTGGAGAACCTTGGCATCGCTTACCTGAACGTGGGTGACCTTGACCAGGGAGCCGCTATCATGGGCGAAATATTAAAAAGAAAACCCAGCGATCTAAATATATTGAATATGCTGGCAGAAGCTTATTATTATAAAGGAAAATACCAGCAGGCGATTGACTACTGGGATAAAGTACTGGAGTATGATAAAGCCAATGCTTCTGCTTTGTATATGATCGGGATGAGCTACCAGAAAAAAGGGGAGAAGGATAAAGGCATGGCACTTTGTGATAAAGCTATTGAACTCGATCCTTCACTGGCTTCGCTAAAACAAAAGAAACAAATGATGGGATTTTAAGGAGTCCTGAGTCGATAGTCTGTAGTCGTTAGTAAGAAATTAAAAAAGCAACCATATTGGTTGCTTTTTTAATTATGTTGTACTCAAGACTACTGACTAACCACCCCCGACCCGTACTACATTCTCTCCGGCACCCGTATGCCCAGCAAACTCATGGCAGAAGCGATTACATTGGCTGTCATAGCAGCTATCTGCAAACGCAGTTGCTTCTTCTCTTCGGTTTCGGCATTCATTACAGAATGCTCGGTATAGAACGTATTGAATGATTTAGCCAGGTTAAAGGCATAGATCGCCAGTAAAGATGGATTGTGTTCTGTAGCAGCCTGGTCAATAATGGTTGGGTATTGCTCCAGCGAAACGATAAGGTCCTTCTCCAATTTCAGCAAGCCATGGTCTGTGGCCTGGGGTCCATCGGCTGCTTTTTGTTTCCTGAGTATTGATTTTATCCTTGCATGGGTGTACTGCACAAATGGACCGGTGAAACCGTGAAAGTCGATAGATTCTTCCGGGTTGAAGATCATTTTCTTCTTAGGGTCAACTCTCAGTAGGAAAAACTTCAATGCTCCTAAGGCAATCGTATCATACAATTCTTTCAGTTCGGCTTCGGTGAAATCTTTTACTTTCCCCAGCTCTTCGGTTTTATTCCGTGCCACATTCACCATTTCTTCCACCATATCATCTGCATCCACTACGGTTCCTTCCCGGCTTTTCATTCTTCCGGTTGGCAATTCTACCATACCATAACTCAGGTGATAGATGCCATCTGCATAAGGCTTGCCCAGTTTTTTCAGGATCAACTTCAGCACTTTCATATGATAGTTCTGTTCATCTGCTATCACATAAATGCTCTGGTCATAATTGAACTCTTCATATTTCTGTTGGGCCAAACCAAGGTCCTGCGTGATATATACAGAAGTGCCATCCTTTCTTAATACTAATTTCTCATCCAGTCCTTCATCGGTGAGGTCGATCCAGATACTGCCATCTTCTTTTTTAAAGAATACGCCGGTCTTTAATCCATCCTCTACAAATTTTTTACCGGGCAGGTAGGTCTCACTTTCATAATACATTTTCTGGAAATCACTCCCGATCCGTTTATAGGTGACATCAAAACCGGCATAGACCCAACTGTTCATAGTCTTCCACAATTCAATCACTTCGGGTTTTCCTTCTTCCCAGTCCAGCAGCATTTGCTGGGTGCCTTTCATGATCGGGGCTTCTTTCTCGGCTAACTCTTTCGTCATGCCACCTGCCACCAGTTCTTCTACCTGTTTTTTATATTCATCATTGAACTTCACATAATATTCGCCAACAAAATGATCACCTTTCATATTGGTTGATTCCGGCGTGGCACCGTTGGCAAAAAGCTGCCAGGCGATCATACTCTTGCAGATATGGATACCCCTGTCATTAACGATACAGCTCTTAATGATCTCGTTTCCCTTAGCTTTTAATATTTCTGCCACACTCCATCCCAAAAAATTATTTCGCAAATGCCCGAGATGCAAAGGCTTGTTGGTGTTAGGAGAGGAGTACTCTACCATCACTTTCTGCCCGTTGGCTGCACTCAGCCCGAATTGCTTATTGCTATACCCTGACTGCAACACTTCCAGCCAGTAGCTGTCATCAATAGTCAGGTTCAAAAATCCTTTGATAACATTATAGGCTTTGAAAAAAGAGGGATCATTTTTTAATAACTCGTCTCCCAGTTCAGCACCTAATTGTTCCGGTGATTTTTTTAGTTGTTTGATAAACGAAAACAACACGATTGTATAATCTCCCTCAAATTCCGGTTTGGTGGAACTGACGGTCAGGTCGGTTTCTTTGAACGAATGCCCGCTGATATTCTGCAATGCCTTTACAACTAATGGTTTTATCCTGTTTACGATACTCATCCTTGTCAATTATTGCGCAAATGTAAGAAACCCGGCCCGGTTAAACAGGACACAACCGCTGTTGCAGCGATTTAACCGCCGGAATTTCAATTTTGCTGTTTCTTTTATTTACTTTGCCCGGTCATGAAAAAACATATCCATACCATCCGGGAGCTGCTACTGCCCATGATCGACTTTTTTCACCCGTTGTTTCGCCGGATCATGCCCCTGCGGACCTTCCGGTACGCAGCCTGTGGTGGTATCAATGCGGTGTTGAGCTTTGTGGTCTATTTCATCTGCCTGAAATATGTTTTTAAAGAACAGTTACTGCAGTTAGATTTCTATGCCTTCACGCCACACTCGGCGGCCCTGTTCGCTTCTTTTCTCTTTGGTTTCCCCTTTGGTTTCTTCCTGATGAAATACGTGGTGTTCAATGATTCAAGGGTGAAAGGGAAAGTGCAATTGTTCCGTTACCTGGTTATCTACCTGTTCAACCTGGCCCTGAACTATATCGCCCTGAAAGTATTCGTGGAGATCATTAAAATGGATGCCGTGCTGGCGCAGATCATTTCCACCTTCATGATCATTGTGATCAGTTATATCGCCCAGCGTTATTTTACATTCAAGATAAAGGAAGTGGATGATGAAAAAGAGATCACAGACTAAAGTCGATCGATTCTACTTTCACAGACATGGAGCCGGCGCAATTACTGCGGATCACTAAGAATTTATCAAGCGGGTAGATGCCGATCAGTTTAAGATCGGTGATGCTTCCATAACTGCGGATACCTTTCATCCATTCCCGGTTCAGGTATTGGCCCATGGATGTTTTAGCAGAATCAAGATAAGCGGTCAGGTCATATTTGGCATATTTGCTGATCTCGTTCACGATCCGCCGGCTGAACAACCAGTCAGCTGCTTTCAGTAATGCATCTTTGGATTTGATATCGAAATCTATATTCTTTATCTCCAGTAATTTTTTTTCAGGATCATAGACCGGTTTACCCACGAGGTACATCGTGCCTTCATTAGTGCCGCCGAAATTAATACGGATGATCAGCTTTTCATTACCCGAACCGAAAAGCTTTACATCTTTAATTATGAATTTCTTTTTCACCGGGCCTTTGTTCAGGTCAAATTCTTTACCACTGACCTGCATATTCAGCAGGTGACTCAGCGAATCATAATGCAGAACCGCATCCAGGAAAATATTGAAGCCGGGTTTATTATTGAAGTCGGTAATATTGGGTAACCAGGAACTTTGCTCCGACGGTTTTTCAAAACTGATCACCGGTTTGGCAGATAAGCCGAGTATCACATTCAGAGAATCATTACGGGCATATAAACTGTTGATGCGGATCCGTTGCGGGTTCACCTGCAGCCAGCCCATGCCATAGAGATCATATACTTTATTCAACTGGTCCCATACCTGCTGGAATTTTGATTTCAGGTCTACGGTGCCGTAATTCTTATCCAGGTCCGCTTTGGCTGCATCCAGTTCGGTCTTTAATCCGTTCAATACCTGTTTGGTGATATCCTGTCCCCAGAAACAGACCTCGCATTTATCCAATGCCTGTGGCTCATTTCTTTTGATGGCGAGTTTCACTTTATAATCGGGCTGCACTGCTAATGAATTGGTAAACGAAACATTTACTTTTCTTTCCGGCTCATCAAAACCACAACGGCAGGGAGCTGTCCACGGAGATACGGCCACGCCGGCCACACAAACCCTTGTAGAACCAATGATCTTATAATAACCGGTGAAACCTAATGATAAGGAAGTGCCGGTGGCTTTCATTTGTAAAGGACTGCGCCGGAAGGAGTACTTATATCTTGTATCACAACCATCATAGACCCATTCATCCGGGTATTTGGGAGAAGTGAATAAAGTGTCCACACTTTTCTCCGCCATTGCATAAACGGGTTTCAAACTAACCTGGATGGGGACATTGATCTCGGAGACTGGTAATGAATCCAGTTTGAAATTAGTTTGTGCCAGCGTTGGTTTTTCCGGGTTGATCTTGGGCGAGCAGGAAGCCAGGAGAATAATTGCTGCTGCTAAAAGAACAATTCCTTTTCCGTTCATGTTTTTCATTGATAAGCTAAAGTAAGGAAAGAATGGAAAAAGAATTGTGAAGAAATTACGTCGTAAAAAACAGCTGCTTAAACTACTATACAAAAAAAACGACCTGGTAGTAATACAACTACAAAGTCGCTTATCAGGAAAAGGACAAAGAAATTAACAAAGCTCCTGTTTTTACTACGTATGAAATGAACGTACTTCACCCAAGGCCATTATGGCTTACTGGTAAAAACAAAATTCGATGATCACCCTCGCTATTATTATGCTGATATGCCGTACCCGCAAAGGACAAATGCTCCTGTTCCGCTGGTCGGGTATCACACCGCTGGCACTACGGTATTAATTACATCTCTTTCGGCTGTGTCATACTGAACCAGTTGCCGCAGCCATCTTTCACCACACACTCAATTCCGTAAAATTGTTCCTTGGGTTCCGTCAGGTCAACACCTTTTGCTTTTAATTCTGCATACGATGCCCGGCAATCAGTCGTGTACAATACACCGGCGCCCAGGATCCCTTTTTCGAGTAATACTTTAAAAGCATTCCGGCTTTCTTCATCAAACCCGTCGGGGCAGGTAGCACTTTTGATCATGCTTTCGTGCAACACCGGCATCAGCACCACTTCCAGGTCGGGTTGTTCCGGTGGATTGAGGGTGAGCCAGCGATAACCGCTTTCCATCGTGGCATCGGTATTTACTTTAAAGCCCAGTATATTGACATAAAAATTATAGGCCTTGTCCTGGTCCAGCACAAAAAGAGTGGTGTGGGAAAATTTTGTTACCATGTTGGTTGATTTTTGATTGTATCAAATGTAGGAAGGAAGGAGAGAACTGGTTTATTGAATCTTGCTTTCTTAAATACTGGTTTGCTTTAACAATATCAAATTTTATATTGTTCAATAAAACAATGCGGTATAAAACGCTTTGGCTCCTCTTTCGCTAACTTCTTTTTCAACCAGGCAATATTCCGGTAATACTGGGGTGTATGACCGCTCTGTTTTCTAAATAATAAACTGAATGAAGCGAGGCTTTCAAAACCGATCATCGTGCATACATCCGTAACGCTGATACCTTCTTTGGCTAATAACAATTTGGCCGCTTCTATTCTTGTCTGCGTGAGATACTGGTGTGGCGTTCTCTTATACACTTTGGTAAACAACCGGTGAAAATGAAACTTGGAAAGAAAAGCCTGCTGGGATATCTGCTCCAGGTCAATCGGTTCATGATAATTAGCGTCTATATAAACCTTGGCGGCCACAATGCGCTGGTATATGTCGGGAGTAAGTTGCATAGCCTGCCAGGTTATCCGGCTTTTTTGATTTTAGAAATTGTTTTACGGGTTGTTTTTGTTTTCATTGCCATTTCCTCAAGCGCCAATTCAATAGCTGATTGAACCAGTTTTTTGACTTTACTATTCCTGTAATCTTCCGGGGCCTGCACAGGGATATGTCGTATCAGGTTTCCTGTTCCGGTTAGTAACTTGTGAGGGTCTTCGATCAGGGTCCCTTTATTGAAA
>CADEDV010000001.1:266608-288586 GCA_902826165.1 uncultured Bacteroidota bacterium | reverse complement strand
ACGGCTTGAAAACGGGTACTCCCAAGCTCTTCGATCAGTTTCATATCTGCGGTATCAAGTTGGAACAAGCCCATTGTATTTCCGGTCACATGTTCTTTGGTCCGGATACCGGGAATGATGGTTGATACTTCCCGGTAACTCAACAGGTAACTTAAAGCGAGTTGTGTTTTTGAACAGTTATATTTTTTACATAACTCCCATACAGGTGTTAATGCTTCTGCACAAGTATGAATGATCTCCGGCACCAGCCTGTTTTTCCGGTGATCATTGGAAGGGAACGAAGCACCCGCATCAAACTTGCCTGTCAGCAATCCAAATTGCAACGGCATCCTGGCAATGATACCACAACCTTGCTGCGCTGCTTTTTCCAATAAGGGTAGCGCTTTTTGATTGAGTAGATTCAGCACCAGTTGAAATCCATTTCCCAAATGATGTTCCAGTAAATAGTCGGCTTCCGGCAAAGGATCAAATGTATTCAATGACAAGCCCCAATAACGGATCTTGCCCTGTTGTTGCAATAACTGCATGGCTTCAATACATTCTCCCTGCTGGAGGTGTTGCACCCTGGCTGTATGTAATTGGTAATAATCAATCGTGTCTCTTTTCAGGCGGCGCAAGGATTGTTCACAAGCCCCCAGGATGTATTCTTTAGAATAATCCACCGTGAACTGCTCATTCCGGGAAACATTACCCACTTTGGTAGCAATGATCACTTCTTTATTACCAACCAGCGCATTTCCTAAAAGCTCTTCCGAATGGCCCAGTCCATAAATATCGGCTGTATCAAAAAAATTGATCCCGGCATCCAGGGATGCATGAATAGATTCCACAGAAGTGGCGTCATCTGCATCGCCCCACCCGATAGCCGTAGTGCCGATCATGGCCCCGCCGCCAATGGCCCAGGCACCATAGCCCACTTCGCTCACTAAAAGATCCGTATGTCCGAATTGTCTGTATTGCATCAGCCAATTTACAACCTTACGGAAAGAAATGTACTTTTGATCTATACAATTGCCGATATGAACAGACCTGTACGAGTTTTAGTCGCTAAAGTTGGACTGGATGGCCATGACCGTGGTGCTAAAGTGATTGCCACTGCATTAAGAGACGCCGGCATGGAAGTGATCTATACCGGTCTTCGGCAAACACCGGACATGGTGGTGAATGCTGCTCTGCAGGAAGATGTGGATGCAATAGGTATCAGTATCCTCTCCGGTGCCCACATGACCGTTTTTCCCAAAGTGATCGAAATGATGAAAGCAAAGGGAATGAATGATGTACTGCTCACGGGTGGAGGCATCATTCCCGAAGACGATATGGACAAACTGCATGAACTCGGCGTTGGAAAATTATTTGCCCCGGGTACACCTACTTCGGATATCAGTGATTATATTACAGCGTGGGTTAAAGAACACCGCAGTTTTTAGTACTAACGATTCCTTCCATTCAATTTTTCTAATTCATTCTTCGTAAATTCATTTACGTATGGAAGGACATCCGATTTTAGGCAATTACCATAATCAGCCCCGTGTATGGGATGAAATGTTTGATACAGCAGGTATCCGCCCGGCCTATCAGCAATTCGTGTCCTCCATCCAGGATTTATCGGTTGATGAAATGACCCATAAAGATGAGCTGGCCAAAAAACTGTTCATGAGCCAGGGCATCACTTTCACAGTGTACAGCAGCGGTGAAGGCATTGAAAAAATATTCCCCTTTGATATCGTTCCCCGTATCCTGGAAGCTGCTGAATGGAAACATATCGAAGCAGGAATTAAGCAACGGTTGAAAGCGCTGAATATTTTCCTGAAAGATATTTACAACCAGCAATTCATTATCAACGATGGTATTGTTCCGGCCAAGCTTATTTACTCCTGTCCCAATTTTGTACGGCAGATGGTGAATGTGAATGTGCCATTTGATATCTATACACATATCTCCGGTATTGATCTTATACGTGACCATGACGGCACTTATTATGTGCTGGAAGATAACCTGCGGACACCCTCGGGTGTATCATACATGCTGGAGAACCGCAGCATCACCTACCGCATTTTCCCTGACCTTTTGCCAAAGAATAATGTGAGATCCGTCAAAGATTACCCGGATCTTTTATTAAAGAATCTTGTCGCATTGGCCAATCGCCAAAAAAGTGATCCAACAGTGGTATTATTAACTCCGGGTATCTATAACTCTGCTTATTTCGAACATACCACGTTGGCCAGGTTAATGGGCATTGAACTGGTAGAAGGCAGTGACCTCGTAGTGGATAATCATAAAGTATATATGAAAACAACTACCGGGCTGAAACAGGTGGATGTGATCTATCGCCGGGTAGATGATGATTTTATTGATCCGTTGGTATTCAGGCCTGATAGCATGCTCGGTGTTCCGGGTATATATGGCGCTTACCGCACCGGCCATGTGGCTATTGTGAATGCAATGGGCAATGGCGTGGCAGATGATAAAGCGGTCTATGCTTATGTACCTGATATGATCAAGTATTACCTGAACGAAGAACCAATATTAAAAAATGTTCCTACATACCAACTGGCCGATCCTGACAACCGGAAATTGGTATTTAAGAATATGGACCAGATGGTGATCAAGCGAACCAATGAATCCGGGGGATATGGTATGCTGATCGGCAGCGCCGCCACCGAAAAAGAAATGAAAGCATTCCGGATCGCTATTGAAGAAGACCCGAGAAGTTTTATTGCACAACCCATCATCAGTTTGTCATCAGCACCTTGTTATATCAATGGAGTGTTGCAGCCGAGGAGAGTTGACCTGCGGCCTTATGCATTGTATGGGCCCGATGGTATTGATATTGTACCCGGCGGATTAACAAGGGTGGCATTGAAAGAAGGTTCACTGGTAGTGAATTCATCACAGGGAGGTGGTAGCAAAGATACCTGGGTACTGGGATAAAATATTACAAACCTAACTGCAAGAATAAATGTTAAGTCGTGTTGCTGATTCTGTTTTCTGGATGGCCCGCTATATGGAACGGACCAATGGTATGCTACGGATACTTCGCACCAATTATATTTCCTCGCAGGATGAAGTAAAGGATTTCAGCTGGCAACCCTTGCTGCTCAGCCACAGCGATGCGCCGGCAGAAGAAGTAAAAAGTATTGGCAACAACTCTGCAAAAGTTTTACAACACTTGTTGTTTGAACGAAACAACGGAGCATCGGTTATCAATAACATAACACGGGCCCGGGAAAATGCAAGAGCTGTACAGGATCATATCACCAAAGAAGTATGGCAATGCCTGAACGATTATTACCACCTGATACGGAGTAAGCATATTCAATCACAATTACAACAAGGCGACCCCGTCTCAGCATTGGACACATTGATCCATCATGGTATGTTATATCACGGCACGGTGGATATCACCATGGCCAGGGGTGAGGCGTTTAACTACCTCAACATTGGTAAGTTCCTGGAAAGAGCCATTCTTACTGCGGATATGCTGAATATTAAACTTACCGAGCTTAATTATAATCTGCAGCAACCGAAGGAAGTGCCGGCCCTTCGTTACCTGCTTTATTCCTTATCCGGTTATGAGTTATACCTGAAAACTCACCGGGGAAATTTCCAGGCCGATCATGTTTTGCAACAAATCCTGTACAATAATAATTTTCCGCATTCTGTTGCTTATTGCCTGGGGCAACTGTTCCGGTATTTTCAACGACTGGAGACAGAAAGTTTACCGGAAAGCTATAAACAATTGGAGTTCCTGATCGGCAGGGCGATGAATAATGTACGTTACAGCAGCATCCGCCCCTCAGAAAGTGAGAACCTGAAAGAATTTTTACAACAAACCCGCAGTGAGTTATTTAGTATTGCTGCTGCTTTTAATCAATATTATTTTGGCAATTCCTGAATTGCCGCAATTTTGCAACCATGCCTGAATACCGTATCAAACATATTACCCGCTACACCTACCCTGCCCCGGTTATTGACAGCGCCAACCAGGTGATGCTTTTCCCGATCACAGACCTGCAGCAGGAAGTTAAAAAACATGACCTGATCATTTCTCATCATCCTGCTGTTGAAATTTTTACGGATTACTTTGGTAATAAAACCGGCATCTTCTCAGTTATCAAGCCCCATACAGAGTTAACAATACAGTCGAATATTGAAATTGTAACGAAAGAAACTGAGTTACCTGCTTACGATACGGCACCAGAAACGCAATGGGAGAACCTCGCAGTGATCCGTGAACAGTTTCCCTACCTCGATTTTATGCTGCTGGAAAATTTTGATGCTTACAATGAAGTAACAGCAGTAGTCAACACCATGATGAATGCATCCGTTACCCCTTTTGCTGCTGCAAAGGAAATGTCCTCCTTTGTTTATAACAATTTTGAATATAAAAAAGGGATCACAAGCGTTGAAACACAGGTGGATGAAATATGGAAACTGAAAGCCGGCGTTTGCCAGGATTTTGCCCATGTTTTATTGGTCATGCTTCGGCTTGTAGGTATCCCGGCCCGCTATGTCAGCGGTTATATTTGTCCAAAGAACCATGAGCTGCGTGGTGAAGGTGCCACGCATGCCTGGGTAGAAGCCTATATTCCTTTTTACGGATGGCTGGGGCTTGATCCCACCAATGATTGTATCGTAAGTGACCGGCATGTGCGTTTAGCGATCGGCAGAAGTTTTACGGATTGCACCCCCGTCAAAGGAACCTACAAAGGTTCTTCAGAACACAGGCTGGAAGTATCCGTTATCATTAATAACAGTACACTTGAAGAGGAACATCCCATTACCCCTGTTTTTTCTTACCAGGTCAATAACCCGGGTATCCCCTCTACTGATAATTCTTACCGAAGGTTCATGGAAATCCAGCAACAGCAGTAGGCCTTCTGTTGTGTACCATTCAATTGTAAACCTATTCCCGGGCCTGTACAATTTTCAGTTCATGCTGGTTTTCTTCCTTTTTGTGGTAACTATTACCCGGTTCAATCAACCTGTTATCTTATTCTGATCAGACTGCCGCATTTTTACAGCCTGATCAACCTTAAACCAGAAAATTCAGCAGATGAAACAATTCTTTGTGCGCCGGCATAAAAACCTGTTTGTACAGGCCATGCAGTCCGGCAGTGTCATTTCCTTATTTGTGTATATTTCCCTTCGTTGCCTGTTCCATGAATTCCCCATGTCACTGAGCGAAGAAATATTCTTCTTCCTCAAAACAGGAGTAGTCAGCTGCCTTTTAATTGCCACCGCAATGACGGGATCGGCCTGGTTATATGCCGCTATACTAAAATGGAAACCCCGGAGAAAAGTCATGTAGTTAAATTGTACTGAATGTCTATTTTTGAAAAAAAACAGGCAGCTTATGTACACTTCCTTATTTGTTTTGCTTGAACATGGAGTACTGACCGTAGTGATCAACCGCCCGGATAAATTGAATGCCCTTAACAATACGGTTTTTGAAGAGCTCAATAAAGTACTGGACCGGGTATATGATCATAAAGAAATTAAATCGGTGATCATTACGGGGGCAGGATCGAAAGCTTTTGTAGCCGGGGCAGATATTTCAGAATTTGGCGGGTTGAATAAAACGGATGCGATGGCATTGGCCAAAAGAGGCCAGGATACATTTGCCAGGATAGAGAATTGTCCCAAACCCATCATTGCTGCTGTGAATGGCTTTGCATTAGGTGGCGGTTGTGAGTTAGCCATGAGTTGTCATTTTCGAATTGCCAGTGATAATGCAAAATTTGGTCAGCCCGAAGTGAACCTGGGATTGATACCCGGTTATGGCGGCACCCAACGTTTGGTGCAATTAATTGGCAAAGGCAAAGCCATGGAACTGCTGATGTCCGGGAATATGATCGATGCCGCAGAAGCAAAATCGCTGGGCCTGGTCAATCATATTACAACCGGAACGGCCCTTTTGGATGAATGCAAGAAAATACTGGAAGTGATTAACTCCAAAGCACCGCTGGCTATCGCAGGTTGCATCAAAGCTGCTAATGCAGTTTATGATGAAAACAAAGATGGTTACGCAGTGGAAATTGAAGAATTTGGTAACTCCTTCGATACCGATGATATGAAAGAAGGAACGACGGCTTTCTTAGAAAAAAGAAAAGCGGTTTTTAAAGGGCATTAAACTATACTTTAATTATTGCTCAACCAGTTTTTCATCAATTAGGTAAGCGGCCACCCCGCTGATATTATCATTGCCTTTTGCATCTTCCAGCAAAACTTTGAAAGAAGTAACCGTACTGGCAGGGAATGTTAGTACTCTTTTCCTACCTACCGTAGTACCGGTAATTTCTTTCACTACCTTGTCTTTGTTATATATAAGCACTTTGAATTTCTTTATCGTCTGACCAAGGTGAATGACTTCCCGCAGCACGATACAATTAATCCTCGCTGGTTGCTGAAGCTGTACGACAAAATTCTCAACATTAATGCTGTAAATCTTAGGTGATAAACTAATAGCTCTCACCTGCAATGAATCAGGCATCACATCGTTTTCCAAAAACTCCCAATAAGAATTAGCCTGTTTCAAAAGATTAATACCAAAACTTTCATCTCTCAATTTTTTGAACCCTATCAGCGCCTCCACATCTTTCTCATGTATCAATCCCCGGTTATCCGGCGGCACATTCAATAACAAGTTGGCTCCCCGGCCCACTGATTTCAGGTACAGATCAAATAAACGTTCAGGAGATTTTACCAACGTATCTTCATTGGCATGCCAGAACCAGCCCGGCCGGATACTTACATCACATTCTGCCGGTATCCAATTCTTCCCAAATACATTTCCTTGTTGTAACGTATCGTTCGCTGGTGCTCCTAATCCTCTTTTATAGCCTGCTGTATCCAGGTAATTCCAGTTTGTTTTCCCTGCAATGCCACTTTCATTACCCACCCACCGGATATCAGGGCCAATATCACTGAAAATCACAGTAGCCGGAGAAAGCTGGCGCACCGTATTTTCAAATCGTCTCCAGTCATATACCTGTTTCTTACCATTGGGGCCTTCGCCGTTAGCGCCATCCCACCATAATTCCCAAATGGGTCCATAGTTTGTAAACAGTTCCTTCATCATGTTCACAAAAACATCATTGTATTTTTCGGTTCCATAATCAGGATGATTCCGGTCCCAGGGAGAAATATAGACACCAAATTTTAACCCTTGTTCTTTACAGGCCTGTGATAATTCTTTCAGCACATCGCCTTTCCCATTCTTCCATTTACTTTCCCTTACCGTATGCTTTGAATATTTACTGGGCCATAAACAAAACCCATCATGGTGTTTGGCCGTAATGATGATTCCTTTTGCACCAGCTTCCTTCGCCACTTTCACCCATTGCCGGCAATCCAGTTGAGAGGGATTAAATATCTCCTCCGGTTCATCCCCATGTCCCCATTCTTTATCGGTAAATGTATTGGGACCAAAATGCATGAAGAAATAGAACTCCATATCATGCCAGGCCAGTTGCTGACGGGACGGCAGCGGCTGTTTGATCTGGCCGGCAAGCTCCAGCGAAACTAAAAATACCAGCAGGGTGAAAATCCTTGTCATAGATCCAATGTTACAACTATTTCGGCTAAGCAAAACAGCCTGGAAAGCAGCTTTTTTATCAGCATTGGAACAGCTCAATTCCGCTACCTTTGCGGCAAAATTTTACTCCTAAAATCAAGCAATATGGAATACAGAATTGAAAAAGACACGATGGGAGAAGTAAAGGTTCCTGCCGATGCTCTTTATGGTGCACAAACCCAGCGGAGCATTGATAATTTTAAGATCGCCCAGGATATCAACCGTATGCCCAAAGAGATCATCAAGGCATTTGCTTACCTGAAGAAAGCAGCAGCCATTACCAATCTTGAAGCGGGTGTTTTACCCAAAGAAAAAGCTGACCTGATCGGCCAGGTTTGTGATGAGATACTGGAGGGGAAATTAGATGCCTGGTTCCCATTGGTGGTTTGGCAAACAGGAAGCGGCACACAAAGTAATATGAATGTGAATGAAGTGGTGGCCTACCGTGGTCATGTGATCAAAGGTGGTGCATTAACAGATAAAGACAAATTCCTTCATCCAAATGATGATGTCAATAAATCGCAGTCGTCCAATGATACTTTCCCGACGGCTATGCATATTGCAGCCTATAAGATCCTGGTCGAAACCACAATTCCTGGTATTGAAAAACTGAGAAATACATTAGCGTCCAAAAGCAAGGAGTTTATGCAGGTGGTAAAGATCGGCCGTACTCACTTTATGGATGCTACTCCGCTTACGGTCGGACAAGAATTCAGCGGTTATGTTTCCCAACTGGATCATGGATTAAAAGCCATCAAAAACACATTAGCTCACCTTAGTGAACTGGCACTGGGCGGCACCGCTGTGGGAACCGGTATCAATACACCTCCGGGTTATTCTGAAAATGTTGCTAAACATATTGCCGCCTTAACAGGGCATCCTTTTGTGACTGCAGAAAATAAATTTGAAGCCCTGGCAGCACATGATGCCATTGTTGAAGCACATGGTGCGCTGAAGACAGTTGCTGTAAGCCTGATGAAGATCGCCAATGATGTTCGTATGCTTTCTTCCGGCCCGAGGAGTGGTATTGGTGAATTATTCATTCCTGATAACGAACCCGGCTCCTCTATTATGCCGGGCAAAGTGAACCCCACACAATGTGAAGCTTTAACCATGATCGCTGCACAGGTGATGGGAAATGATGTAGCAATCAGTATCGGTGGTGCCAATGGCCATTTTGAACTGAACGTTTTCAAACCTGTGATGATCTATAATTTCCTGCACAGTGCCCGGCTGATCGGTGATGGTTGTGTATCGTTTAATGATAAATGTGCCGAAGGCCTGGCACCCATTGAAGCAAATATTAAGAAGCATGTTGATAACAGCCTCATGCTTGTTACGTCCCTGAATACAAAAATTGGCTACTACAAAGCTGCTGAAATAGCCCAGAAAGCTCATAAGGAAGGAACAACATTAAAAGAAATGGCTGTAAAATTGGGTTATGTTACCCCGGAGCAGTTCGATGAATGGGTGAACCCGGCCAATATGGTTGGCGAAATCAAATAAGTCATATCGTAAAAATGCTAAGTAAAAAGAGAAGAACCCGGGTTTCTTCTCTTTTTTATTTCCGTAAAAGTTGCAACTAAGTAACCGCCATTATAACTTAACACTGTAATTAATACCCTATATGAAAACCAACCTTGTGAAAAGCAGTGTTAAGTCGACCCCGTTCTTTTCGGCCTACCCGTTGAAACTGATCAAAGAATCCTCACCTCCAACAGCAACAATCTCATCACCTTATTTACGGTCCGTATTAGCCGGTAAAGTAAAAACATCAGGCAAAACAAGGGTATTTGCCATGGTGAACCCTTACCCGGTAAAAATTTCAGTCGCAAAAAGGATGGCTGCTTTTAAAGAAGTGGAGCCAAGAGGAGATGAATGGTTCAATCACTATGAGTAACCCCTTGAGCTATAACAAAAAGGCCCCGACCGAAAGGCGGGGTTTTGTATTTTAAGCCAGTAGGGGTTTCCCCGCAAAATTCATAAGGACATTTAGACCCTTTGCATGACAAAACTCCTATTGCTTTTGGGTTATGGCTAATCTAATTTAGATATCAGAAGTCAAAGTATTGTGTCTATGAAAACCCAGCCTATGAAGCCAGTTATACGCTTAATTAAAAAAGTATCCTTCCCTTTTATTCTTTCAGCAATACTTTGTTGCTGTACGATAATGGCAGGAGCACAGAATATTGATTTTGGTAAAAGTTATATCAATCTTACAAAAGGTTTGAATGGCGGAACCGTAGAGCCAGGAGATACCTTAGAGATAAGAGCTTCCTTCGTGGTGCGTTCAGGTACTTATGACAGTTGTGCATACTACGATGCCGTTCCTGCAGGTACTGTTTATATTCCCGGTACGGTGCGGGTATTAACCAATGAAGGAAAGATTTACAAGCAATTTACAGATGTGATGAATGATGACCCGGGCTGGATCAATGGTGCTAACGTACGAATCAACCTTGGATTCAATCCCGCTGCCAACCCGGCCACTGCTGCCAGGAGAGGGCGGGTGGGTAATACATATAAGCCTTCCTTTTACGGATCCAGTTGTATTATGATCGCTTCTTTCCGGGTAAGAGTTACAGCCGCTTTAGGCAGTAATATCAGTACCGGTGGCGGGTCAATGACCTATAAAAGTGGTGTCAACCCCATTATTACTTTTACATTCCCTGCCAATACAGTACGGGTGTATCAAAATCTTGGCATTTGTTCCAATAGTATTGGCGTGAATGCGCTGGGTACCGAATTTAATGGCACTTTCGGAAGTGGTCGTCCCCGCAACAGGGGTGCTTCTGCTAATGTACCTGTTGGATACACGTACCAGGTATTTACTACCGGTGCGCCAAATGACTATACCTATGGTATAGCCAACAATACATCCACAAGAACAAACTATACAACCCTTAACACATGGGCTAAACCAGATCCCGATCCTGATGGTGGCGGACCGTTAACCACGCACCGTGTATTTTCGGTATGGGACATTATTGGGGATCATACCGGTGCGGTTTCCCCAACACTGGGAAATCCTGCAGCAGATACAGTAGCGAATGCCAACGGCGGATATATGCTGATTGTGAATGCAGCTTATCGTATTGACTCCGCCTTTCAGCAAACTATTTCCGGTCTTTGCCCAAATACCTACTATGAAATATCCTGCTGGATGAGAAGCATCTGCTCAAAATGCGGATGTGATTCTAATGGGAAAGGTGCCACCAACGCATCCGGGCCTCCTTTTTATATTCCTACAGCACCCGGCGATTCGGCTGGTGTACGTCCCAATGTAACTTTTGAAGTAGATGGTATTGACTATTATACAACAGGTGATTTACTTTATACAGGACAATGGGTGAAGAAAGGGTTTACCTTCCTTACCGGCCCTGCACAAACAAGTTTCACGTTGAAGTTTTTTAATAACGCACCAGGAGGTGGTGGTAATGACTGGGCCCTTGATGATATATCCGTTGCCACCTGTTCGCCCAACATGAGCTATTCTCCCTCCATCACTCCCATCGTTTGCTGGGGCAACCCATTAGTATTGTATGATACAGTACGATCATTCTTCAATAACTATACGTATTATAAATGGCAGCGCAGCACCGACGGCGGAGCTACCTGGGTGGATGTAACGGCACCAGCCGGTCCCTCGGCACCTGTATGGAATGGAACAGCCTGGCAATACGTAAGTACCTATACAGTACCACCGGCTAATACACAAATGACGGATAGCGGTGATATGTATCGCCTGGTAGTGGCTACGACGTCCAGCAATTTATCAAATGCCAATTGTCGTTTTACCGACGAGGGAAATATCATTACCATGACTGTTATCGACTGTGGTATTCCGCTGGGCATACAAATGATCAATTTTACCGGGCATACAAAAAACAATACAGCCTTACTAAGCTGGACTACAGGCCGGGAAACAGAGCAAATATTTTATGACATTGAAAAAAGTACAGATGGTATCAATTTTAGCCAGATCGGAACGATCAATAGTCATGGAGATTTTGAGTCTGACATGAATATCTATTCGTTTTCAGATCCTGATTTCACCATAACTAGTTTTTACAGGATCAAAGTAAGAAATATCGCCGGCCGTACCGGGTATACCCGTACTATACAGCTGACAGCTAACATAATTCCATTCTCATTCACCTCTGTTGTAAATCCATTCTCCGATGAATTGCGGTTTGATATTTCATCCACAAAAATCACCAGTGCAGAAACTGAATTATTAAATATTTCAGGAATAGTGGTAAGGAAAAACAGGTTTGACCTCACGCAGGGAATTAACAGGTTAAAACTGAATACTACCAGTAACCTGGCACCGGGTGTATATATATTGAGAGTCCGCTCAGATGGAATGATATTGCAGAAAACTGTGCTAAAACAAAACAACTAGATCAATCACCTGCTTATAAAAAGAAACCGCTTCATTGTTGAAGCGGTTTCTTTTTATAATACCTGTGCCCGGTCACTTATCTCGGAATTCGTTACAACTGTCGGATGTTGCTTTTCCTCGTGCTGTCGTTTAAAAAATCGTTTTTGGAATACGAGCAAGGTTATTACACCTACAGAAATGGAAGCATCAGCCAGGTTAAATATCGGGCTGAAAAATTCAAACCTGTCACCCCCTACAAAAGGTACCCAGGAAGGAAAATGTGAATTGATGATCGGGAAATATAACATATCCACCACACTACCGTGGAGGAAGGAAGAATAACCATTCGAAGAAAAAGAGGCAATGCCGGAATAACCTACATAATCATTGATACCGATCGTGGGATCATAATGCAATCCTTTATCAAAGATCATCCCGTAAAACATACTGTCAAGGAGGTTGCCTAACGCACCGGCATAGATCAGCGAAGCACATACAATGAAGCCTTTGGTATATTGCTGTTTTACCAGTCTGCCCAGGTACCAGGTTCCGAAAATAACTGCTCCCAAACGGAAAAGAGTGAGGATCATTTTCCCGGTTTCATTACCAAATTTCCAGCCCCAGGCCATTCCGGGGTTCTCAATAAAATGAAGCCTGAACCATGAAATCCCGGTAATATTGGTATCTCCGGTGGCATAATTTGTCTTGATCCAAATCTTCAGAGCCTGGTCACCAAGGATGATCAACGCAATAATAAGTATGACATGTCTGAGCTTCACTATCGTTTTTATTAAGTCGCAAATATACGGGTTTCAGGTATGGGGGCTTGACTCCCGCTGTTAAAAATCATTCCTCAAAATAGACCCTTTTCACCCGCTGGGAAACACCCGTCATGATCTCGTAAGGAATCGTTTGCGCCCATTCTGCAACCTGCTGCACGGGCAATTCTTTACCGAATACAATTACATCATCACCCTCTTTCACCCCCGGAATACCGGTTACATCCAGCATAGTCATATCCATACAAACTGTTCCAATCACCGGCGCCAATTTCCCGTTGATCAGCATCTTTCCGGCACCATTACCCAATCTTCTCGGGTAACCATCGGCATAGCCAATTCTAACCGTAGCGATCACCGAATCAAGGTTGACCAACCCCTTCCTGTTATAGCTTACCGACTCACCAGCTTTGAGATATTTTACCTGGGCAACGGTTGATTTTAATGTAGTAACAGGAAAAAGGTCAAGCCGTCCGGTTGCAGCACTATCTACTCCATATAAGCCTATACCAAGCCTTACCATATCCAACTGTAACAAAGGATGCCTGAGAATAGCAGCGGAATTACTGATATGGCTGATAAAGGTATACCCGATTTTCTCTTCCAATATTTTAATTGAAATTTGAAACTGCCGGAATTGCTGATTGGTAAACTCATCTTGTGTTACATCTTCACTGCCAGCCAGATGAGAAAATACGGTTTGTACTTTGAAAGAAGAAGATATATTCAGCAAGTCTCCTAATTTCTCTATTTCACTCGCAGCAAATCCCAGGCGATTCATTCCTGTTTCTATTTCAAGATGAACGGGATATTGCTGTAAACCTTCCCGTTGCAAAAAGGCATCAAATGCATTGAGCAGCTCAAATGAATATAGCTCGGGTTCAAGGTTATTCTCCACGATAGCATCAAAACTATTTTCCTCCGGATTCATGACCATAATAGGCAATCTGATACCTGCCCTTCGCAGTTCCACACCTTCATCGGCATAAGCCACACCCAGGTAGTCAACTTTATGATATTGTAATATGCCGGCAATCTCAGCACCCCCACTGCCATAGGCAAACGCTTTTACCATCGCCATTACTTTGGTTGTTGGCTTCAGTAGCTGCTGGTATTGCTTTAGATTATGCACAATACCATTCAGGTTAATTTCTAAAACTGTCTGGTGTACCTTCTGCTCAAGCATCTGTACTATATTTTCAAAACCAAATACCCTGGCCCCTTTAACTAATATCACTTCTTCTTTGAAATCAGAAGAGCGAAAATGATGCAGGTATTCAGAAGTTGATGGGTATAGTTCAATTACTAATTCCTCGTTCGCATTTATTAGTTCATGCTGTAATTCTTTTGAAATTCTTTCGCCGATGCCAATCAGCCTGTTTACTCTGTGCTCTTTTAGGCTATTCAGTACTGAAAGATAAAGTTCCCGGCCTGGTGTAGCTGTTTGCAGCAGGTCAGAAAGTATAACTGTCCGTTTATGTACTGCATTTTGCTGATCCAGAAAATTCAGGGCAATTTCAAGGGAGCTGGTATCCGCACTATAGCTATCATTAATTATCGAGCAGTGGTTGATTCCCTTTTTTAATTCCAGCCGCATATTTACCGGCTGCAGGTGCTTTACTCTTGAAGAGATTGTTTCCGTACTAATACCAAGATATAATAAAACACAGCAGCAGGTGATTGCATTCTCTGCCGATGCATCATCTGTAAAAGGAATAGTGATGTCAAACTCACCCGATTTATACTTTATTTGTATGCGGGTCGATGAAATCATTTTATCTATAGATTGTACCTGAACTGTATTTGTTTTCTTCCGGCCCCAGGTAAATTTTTTTATACCACTTTCTGCTGTAACAGATGATACCAGTTCGTCATCTCCCTGGCAGATCAGCACTTCAGCATGGGAAAATAATTTCAGTTTTTCTGCCAGCTTCTGCTTTTTGTTTGTAAAGCCTTCGCTATGCGCCTCTCCAATATTAGTGAGTATTCCGATCGTGGGTTGAATGATCTTTTCGAGCTGTTCCATTTCCCCTGTCTGGGAAATGCCTGCTTCAAAAATCCCCAGCGTATGTTGTTGATTGATTTGCCAAACACTTAGCGGTACCCCTACTTGTGAATTATAACTTTTGGGGCTCCTGACAATACGGCAATCATCTTGGAGTAACTGGTATAGCCATTCCTTTACAATTGTCTTACCATTGCTGCCTGTTATCCCGATTACTGGGATAGAAAAATTCTTACGATGGAAAGCTGTAAGTTGCTGTAATGCCAGCAATGTATCCTTTACAAGCAGGAAATTGGAGTCCGGGAAAAGAGACTGGTTAACAGGAGTACTGATCACAAAATTTCTTACTCCCTTTTTATAGAGCTCGGTAATAAACTGGTGGCCATCCCGCCTTGGTCCTTTGATGGCAAAAAATAAGGAGGATGCCGCTGCATATACCTTCCGGCTGTCCAGGATCAACTGTCCAACAGGCATATCCGATACAATAGCGGCATCAGCCCCAATAACAGCAGCAATATATCGTATAGAGTAGCTCAAATATTATGGACTGATGCTTTCGTCTTTTACATCCGGCAGGCTTCCTTTTTTCTGCATGACCATAGAATAAAAGATAGAACCGGAAATACAAACCATGATTATTCCTAACGAAATAAAAACTTGTACATTCTTACTAAGCCATTGGCTGATCCAATGTTCGCCCAGCATTTTTAACCCGATAAAAATCAGGACAATGGCTATACCCTGTTGCAGGTAGTCAAATTTGCTCACAGCCCCCCGGAGTAAAAAGAAGAGTGATCTTAAACCGAGTACAGCAAAAATATTTGAGGTATAGATAACCAGCTTATCTCTTGATATTCCCATCACCGCCGGAATAGAGTCCAGGGCAAAAACAAGATCAATAGCCGCCAGCATGATCACCACCACGAACAGCGTGGTGTAAGCAGGTTTACCATTTTCCCGGATCATGTATTTACCATTACCATCATGCGGCACTAATGGCAGAAAACGTTTCATGAATTTATAGATTTTACTATCCTGCGGATGAAACTCTTCGTCATCTGTAGCTGAAAACATCTTGTACCCGGTGTATAACAGGAATACTCCGAAAATATAAAGCACCCAGCTGAACCGATCCACTAACGCAACACCGACAGTAATAAAAATGACCCTGAAAACAATTGCCATTAAAATCCCGATCAGCAATACCCGGCCATAATATTTTTCTTTCACCGAAAAAGCAGAGAAAATAAGGATGAATACAAATATATTATCAATACTCAGGCTCCACTCCATCAGGTATCCACTCAGGTATTCCAATGCCAGCACTTCTCCTTTTTCGATCCACATAAAAACAAAAAACGCCAGCGCAAGGCTTACCCAGAAAAAAGTTTGGTACAGAGCCTGCCTGATCGTAATTTTTTTATCCTTCTTGCTCATGAGGCCAAGATCAAATGCGAGGGCAAGAATCAGTACGATGCCAAATACGAGATAAGTGATCTGATCTTTTGTCATTGATGCTGTTTATAAAATAGTACAAAGTTAAAGAGAGTAACAGGGCTTAGTTAAATAATCTACGCTGCATACTTTCTTCTCCTTACCTGCTGATAAATAAATCCGGATAACAATACCAGCAACACAGGCAATGCAATATTGATCAGTTGCCAGGCTAGTTTTTTTGCCCCCACTTTTTTTGAATCAAGCAGCCGTAATACAATATCCTTATTCCGGGTTTGACTGATGGCCGGGTCACTGACCAGGTACTCCACACAACTCAGCAGGAATTCCCTGTTGGCAACAGGAATGAATAGTTTACCATACTCAGATTGCTTCTGGTATTCACCATAGGTGTACCTGTTCCAGCCCATGGGTAAGGGAATGGGTTGACTGTTAGGCCCGTCACTTGGGATGAATTCATTCAGTACCATATCTCCATCAGCTACAACAATGATCTTATTATCGGTTGAAATGCTGTTGAACTGGTAGCCCTGGGAAGCCAAACTATCTGTCTGCGCCTTTGTTGCCCTGTTCTTGTAGAAAGAGGTGAATTTCCCTTCCAATAACATAGCTACCGGTATCGCATTACTTTTAAATTTTTCATCCTCGGGTGCATTTTTATTTTCATTCAGGCTGATCAGCGCTGGTGTACTGATGATCCGTGAATTGGGAGATGAAATCAGTAAAGGGGTCTTCCTTATATCCGCCACTTTGATCGTATCAATTGAATTGGCAAAGCGGCTTGCTACATAACCAATATTTTTATTGAGTGATTGTCCCGGGGCTGAAGAGAGTAAGGGGAAATAATTCCAATGTAAAAACTCATACTGCGGTTTTTCAGGCGTTCCCCCTACCACAAAGGGGATCATATCGCATTGCAGGTCCATCACCAGGTCGGTATTGATCCGTAGCCCATATCGGAAGAAGAGATCGGTCAGGTTCAATCCCCGGTCAAAGGCAATGGTTTCAGGCTTGTAGGCAAGACTATCCTGTTCTGCATACAAATTATCAATAAAACACAACAACCTTCCTCCCCGCATTACAAACTGGTCGATCTTGAATTTTTCTTCCTCGGTAAAACCAATAGCCGGTTTAACGATCATTAATACATTCACACTATCAGGAACAGAAGGATAAGTATTCAGATTCATAGTAAGGAATCTATAATCGCTCCCCAATGCCTGGGACATATCAAAAGTTCTTCCATCAGTAGGTTCACCGTTGCCGATATTATACGCAATACCCGGTTTGGATGGTTGCGTCATTTTATCCAATGCTTTGGCAAACTGGTATTCCATTAATGCTTCAGCGCTATTGATCTCTTCCTGTGAAATTCTGCCACTGGCTCCCGGATACAGATTGATGAGTGTTTGCTGTCCTTTATATTGCATAACAGCAACAGGGAAAATAATATTACTACTCTGCCCTGCTTCCTTTTGTACGGTAAGATTGATTGGTGTAGCACCGAGGTTAACCAAAGAATCTCCATAATTGATCCGGGCACCTTCCACATTATCCTGCGGAGAAATGAACCGGTAATGGATCTTTGATCCGTTCCTGTCTTTCAGTAATTCTAAAAACTCCTGTGTGCTGTTGGCCAGCTTGCGAAAACCGGCCGGAAATTCCCCTTTCAGGAATACATCTATTTGCACATCCTCTTCCAGTCCACGCAACAAGTTTTTTGTAGCCGCACTGAGGGTGTACCTTTTTTCTTTAGTAAGATCGATGCGGGAATGAAAAATAGTGGAAAGAAAGTTGATCGCCAGTAAAACGACCAGCAGCAACAGCCACCCGGATTTAGAAGCAAATATTTTATTCAGACCTTTCATTCGGCTTACCGTTTTAATAAGTTCCGGCTGGTGATCATTAAAAAAAGAAATACCACAGAGAGAAAATAAATAATATCCCTTGTATCTATCACGCCACGGCTGATGCTCTGGTAATGAAAATCAATACCGGCCATGGCCACATAATAATCAGGACCGCTGCTTAATGCCGGTAATTTACTGATCGCATCAAACCCATAATATAACAGGGCACAACCGATCAGTGAAATGATGAAAGCCACTACCGAATTGGTGGTAAAACTGCTGCTGCAAATACCAATAGCGGTAAATACAGCTGCTAAAAAAAACAAGCCTATATAAGAACCGATAGTAGCCCCGGTATCAATACCCTCATCCGACGATAGTTGCTGAATAGAGAAAAAATAAACAATGGTCGGCAATAAAGCGACCAGCACTACCACCAGGCTGCCCAGGTATTTGCCGGTAACGATCTGCCAGCGGGTCAGCGGCCGGGTTTGTAATAATTCAAAAGTGCCGGTCTTGAACTCATCCGATAAACTTCGCATGGTGATGGCCGGGATAAGCAAGAGCAATACCCAGGGAGCCAGTTCAAAAAAACGATCCAACGTGGCATATCCAAATTCCAGGATATTATTTTCAAATACAAACAGCATCAACCCGTTGACCAGGAGGAAAACGATAATAGCAATATAGCCGGTAAGGCTGCTGAAAAACTGGCGGAGTTCTTTTTTACAAACTGACCACATTGGGTGCAAAATAGTTGAAAAGTTGATACGTTCACAGGTCAGTTTCCATCGTAGTTCCTGATGACGCTACCGGATAATAAAAAAGTTGACAATTCATCCTTGTCAACTTACAAACTTTTTAACCTTTCAACTCTTAAACTGCAAAACTTTCTCCGCAACCACAGGTACGGCTGGCATTGGGGTTACTGAAATAAAACCCTTTTCCATTCAAACCGTCAGAAAAATCGAGGGTGGTATTGACCAGGTATAAAAAGCTCTTCAGGTCGGTTACCACTTTCACGCCATTATCCTCAAAAGCCTGGTCCATGGGCTTTGATTCATTATCAAAATCGAGTTTATAGCTCAACCCGGAGCAGCCACCGCCTACCACACTCACCCGCAGGAAATAAGAGGGATCGTTAGCCACGCCGGCATCAGCTAATAACTGCTGTACTTTAGCCTTGGCCTTATCACTTACATAAATTGCGTTATCTAATGCTACACTCATAGTTCGGAAAATAGTGAATGGAAAATGGAAAGTGGGGATTAAAGACCCATTTTCTACTTACCACTATCCACTCTCGGTTTAGTGAATTACACTTTCTTCAAATTTCAGTTCGGGCAGGCCATTCTTTTTCCTGTAATCATTTACTGCTGCCTTGATCGCATCTTCTGCCAGCACAGAACAGTGGATTTTTACCGGGGGAAGATTCAGTTCTTCCACGATAGTCATGTTATCGATCGTGATAGCCTCATCCACTGATTTACCTTTCAGCCACTCCGTAGCTAAAGAAGAGGAAGCAATAGCAGAGCCGCATCCAAAGGTCTTGAATTTGGCATCTTTGATCACACCGGTGGCTTCATCCACTTCAATCTGCAGACGCATCACATCGCCGCACTCCGGTGCACCCACCAGACCGGTACCAACATTTGCTTTGCTCTTATCCAGCGTTCCCACGTTCTTAGGATTCTGGTAGTGGTCTATTACTTTTTCTGAATATGCCATGGTATTAAGTTTATCAGTTTACAAGTTAATTGGTTAATGAGAACGTTGAGGAGACGGTAATAACTTGTCAACTTGCCCCCACTCTCAACTTTTCAACGATTAGTGATGTGCCCATTCAATACTGTTCATATCAATGCCTTCCTTATACATCTCCCACAACGGGCTCATCTCTCTTAATTTATTAACGGTGTTGGTTACCTGTTCTATCGTGTAATCAATTTGTTCTTCCGTCGTGAACCGGCCCAGGCCAAAACGAAGTGAGCTGTGTGCCAGGTCATCACCAAGACCGAGAGCCTTTAGTACATACGATGGTTCCAATGAAGCAGACGTACAGGCCGAGCCTGACGATACTGCAATATTTTTGTTGAAGCCCATCATTAACCCTTCTCCTTCCACATATTTGAAAGAGATATTGGTGACATGGGGCAGTTTATGCTCTTTATCACCATTCAGGTAGCTCTCCTCCACCTTCAGCAGCTCATTTTGCAATTTATCACGGAGTGCACTTACTCTCTTTGTTTCTTCTTCCATTTCGTTCATACAGATCTCACAGGCTTTTCCAAAACCAACAATACCGGGAACATTCAGCGTACCGCTTCTCATTCCTCTTTCATGCCCACCACCGTCGATCTGTGCCGTTACTTTTACCCTCGGGTTCTTGCGGCGAACATATAAAGCTCCCACACCTTTAGGACCATACATTTTATGAGCAGTAAATGCCATCAGGTCAATGCCATCTTTGTTTACATCAACCGGTATTTTACCTACCGCCTGTACAGCGTCTGTAAATACCAGCACACCGTGTTTCCTGGCAATAGCGCTGATCTCTTTCATCGGGTTGATAGTACCGATCTCGTTATTAGCATACATGATGGCGATAAGGATCGTTGTTGGTTTGATAGCAGCTTCTAATTCTGCCAGGTCAACCAGTCCATTATCTTTCACCTTCAGGTAAGTTACCTCGCCACCTTCTTTTTCAATGTGCTTACAAGTATCCAGCACAGCTTTGTGTTCGATGTTGCAGGTGATGATATGATTGCCCTTACTGGCATACATTTCAAACACGCCTTTGATACCCAGGTTGTCACCTTCTGTAGCGCCGGATGTAAAGATGATCTCTTTGGGATCAGCACCGATCAGTTTAGCAACCTGTTCACGGGCATAATCCACTGCTTCCTCTGCCTGCCATCCAAAGGGATGGTTACGGCTGGCAGCATTACCAAAACTGTTGGTAAAATAAGGGATCATTGCCTCCACAACTCTCGGGTCGCAGGGAGTTGTTGCATTATGGTCGAGATAAATAGGGAAATTCAACATAGTTCAATGTATATCTTGATTATCGTTTCTTAAACACAAAATTAGCCCAAAAGGTTCTAAATGAAAGAGGTAATTTCGCCCTGGCAAAGGTTTTTACCGAATTCGCAAAGACCTTTACTATCAACCGTTTGGTTATGCAAAAAATAGAACATATCGGCATTGCCGTACGAAGCCTCAGCGATGCAGTTCCATTGTTTGAAAAACTGCTGAATACCCCCTGTTATAAGACAGAATCTGTTGAATCTGAAAAGGTAAACACGGCATTTTTTCAAACCGGCCCTAATAAGATAGAGCTACTGGAAAGTTCAGACCCGGATGGGGTTATCGCCAAATACGTTGAAAAGAAAGGAGAAGGCATTCATCATATCGCTTTTGACGTAGCCGATATTGAAGCCGAGATGAAACGGCTTAAAAAAGAAGGATTCGTATTACTGAACGAAAAGCCCAAACCGGGGGCAGATAATAAACTGGTGTGTTTTTTACATCCCAAACACACCAACGGTGTTTTGATAGAACTGTGCCAGGAAAAAGGAAGCTGACCGGGACTATAATTTACCATCGCCGTCTTCTTCCACAATTGAATCAGCATTCACAATACCTAATTTTTCTACGGCTACCTGTGCTGCAATTTGTGATGCATCTTTTTTATTAAACGCCTTCCCCTGGGCAATATTTTGACCATCTATTACAGCGGCGACAGTGAAGAGGCGACGGCCATTTTCCAGCTTTTCATCCAGAGTTTCAAATTCCAGTGTTTTGCCATTCTTATTGGCCCACCCGTAGAGTTTGTTTTTATGGTTGATCTCCAGGTTCTCCAGGTCATCCATGAACATATGTGGAAGGATGATGTAATCCAGCACCCATTTGGCGGTTTTTTTATACCC
>CADEDV010000001.1:206985-266508 GCA_902826165.1 uncultured Bacteroidota bacterium | reverse complement strand
ACAGCATCGCCGAGGTATTCGAGACGTTCATTGTTCTCGTCAGCCCCCTCACGGACAGAGCGATGCGTTAAAGCTGTTTTGTACAGGGAAATATTGCCCGGTTTGAAACCCAGGATATTTCTGAGTTCCTTTTTGAAAGTAGAACCGGCGTGTTTTTTAAAAAAATTACTGAAGAAATCCACAGAGCATCAAGCTACGAATTTTTTACAAATCAGCCTTTATACTTTTTCACAATCACACAGGCATTATGTCCGCCAAAACCGAATGTATTACTCAGTGCTGCGTTGACGGGGCGTTGCTGGGCTTTATTGAAAGTGAAATTCAGTTTGGGATCCAGTTCCGGATCATCTGTAAAATGGTTGATAGTAGGTGGCACGATATCATGCATTACGGCCTTGATGCAGGCAATAGCTTCAATAACCCCGGCAGCGCCGAGGCAGTGGCCGGTCATTGATTTGGTGGCACTGATGTTCAGGTTATAAGCATGCCCACCAAAAACAGCGGTAATCGCTTTTACTTCGGCACCGTCACCAATCGGTGTGGATGTGCCATGTGTATTGATATAGTCGATCTCCTCCGGTTTCATTCCCGCATCATCCAGTGCAGCAAGCATTACATTCCGGGCACCCAGCCCTTCCGGGTGCGGGGCTGTGATATGATGGGCATCAGCAGTGGCACCACCGCCTACTACTTCACAATAGATCTTTGCACCTCTTGCTTTCGCATGTTCCAACTCTTCCAGTATTAATATCCCGGATGCTTCTCCCATTACAAAACCGTCCCTGTCTTTATCATAAGGACGGCTGGCCGTAGTAGGATCATCATTCCTTTCGCTCATTGCTTTCATAGCATTAAAACCGCCAACACCAGCTTCACTGATCACCGCTTCGCTACCGCCGGTAACAATGATATCAGCTTTACCAAGACGTAATAAATTATGGGCTTCAATAATGGCATTGGTGCTGCTGGCGCAGGCACTTACTACTGCGAAATTTGGCCCCCGCAGGTTATGCCGCATGGATATTTGCCCGGCAGCAATATCCAGGATCATCTTTGGAATAAAGAAAGGATTGAAACGGGGTGTTCCATCTCCTTTTGCAAAATCGGTTACTTCGTTCTGAAAAGTAATCAACCCTCCTATACCACTGGCAAATACAACACCAATACGGTCAGGGTTGATATTATCCTTATTCAACCCGGCATCTGCCATGGCCTGGTCGCTGACCACCAGTGCAAACTGGGTAAAGCGATCGATCTTCCGGGCTTCCTTTTTATCAAGGTAAAGTGTAGGCTCAAAATTTTTTACTTCGCAGGCAAATTTGGTACGAAACTTAGAGGCATCGAATTGCGTAATCGTAGCAGCACCGGATACCCCATTGATCAAACCGTTCCAATATTCATCAACGTTATTTCCCAATGGTGTGAGGGCTCCCATACCCGTGACAACGACCCTTTTCAGTTCCATAAACCTGATTGAAAGATTAATAATTGGTCAAAGATAAAAACCGCCTTCGCTGCATTGCAACACAGTCAGAAGGCGGAGTTAATTTATTTCCATTCCGTGCTTCCGTCTCAGACGGAAACGATATATGCATTATTTAGCATGCTCTTCCAGGTAAGACACGGCCTGACCAACTGTAGTGATGGTCTCTGCCTGCTCATCAGGAATGGAGATGTTGAATTCTTTTTCGAATTCCATGATCAGTTCAACGGTGTCGAGTGAATCTGCTCCCAGGTCATTGGTGAAAGAAGCTTCATTGGTTACTTCTGCTTCGTCAACACCTAATTTGTCAACGATGATCTTTTTAACTCTTGATGCAATGTCTGACATGTCTGTAATAGTTTAGTTATTGGGTGCAAAAATATACTTTTTGGATAAATCAACATCGTAAAGCTTCTTTTTTCCCATTTTAGCCCAAAACCTTGAAAAAGAGGCCTTAATAGCGACTTTCCGTATTTTCCGAAATAAAAATTTAAACGAACTGCCGTTGGCTGTATAATAAGTTCTTTGTAATTTGAAAATCTATCAACAACCTGCTTTGAAATGGCTTTGAAAATAATTGATCACGGTAGCTACGAATATCGTCAAATGGTGAAGTTGCGGGACGATGTGCTGCGCAAACCGCTGGGTCTTGGCTTTACTCCTGAAGAACTGGAAGAAGAAAAGGAAAATATGTTAATTGGTGCGTTTGAAGAAGATGATATCCTGGCCTGCTGTATGCTGGTGGAAGAAAATCCCACTACGGTCCGTCTCCGTCAAATGGCTGTACTAAATGATCTCCAGGGAAAAGGAATTGGAAGAGCTTTAATGACTTTTGCAGAAAATATTGCCCGCGACAGGGGATACAGGATACTCAGTATGCATGCCCGTAAAAATGCTACCGGCTTTTATGAAAAAATGGGCTACCGGGTTGTAGGCAGTGAATTTACAGAAGTGACGATCCCCCATTACCTGATGGAAAAAAAACTTTAAGCCCCCGGAGGATATTATTTTTATTTCTTCCTGATCTTTTCTTTCAGCAATGTTCTCAGTTCATTTATTTCTTCTTTATCTGCGCATCCGCTTTTGGGTATCAGGAAAAAAGAACGACTATCAAAATACAAATGGAAAAAATGAGGGCTTTCTAAAAAAGTGCTCAATGCTTCCCATGGCCATGACCTGTTACCATTCTCATGACTTAAGGTGAACATTGTTTCTCCAAAATCCATACTAAAACTGTGTTTAAATGTTGCGGCCCTTCGGTAAACCATCATGGGCAACACAAACCAGAAACTGATCATTAATACGATCCATAAAGAGGAGCCCACCAGGAAAGCCATCGCTGTGATCTTTTTCAAGGCGTACAATGTAATGGAGCCGATAGCAAATACATTTACAACGATCAGCATAATGCGGATCTCGGGCCTGCTGATAAAGTGATAGCGCAAGGCCTGCATCACCTGGCCCTTCTCGTATTGAAAATAAATTGTCATGATCAAAACTTAACCTTGATGGATAATTTTATTCGTACAAACAAAGTATATACTAGTTACCTGTTGTTCCCAGCTCTTTTTCATTTACGGACCACTCTCCCAGCTTCTCTCCTCTTATTCCTAAAAATTCAACAGTCAGTTTACGATTACCGCCTGGTCCGCTGAAAGAAAATTTTCCATAGTTCTGCTTCTCCGCCAATCCAAAGACGCGGTAAGGATTATTTTTTTCCGCATCCCCAAATTGATGGGTGCCAGATGTAAGCGGCGATACCGTAATATCATACAACGGATAAGTTCCCGGCCTCTCCACTTTGATGATCTCACTATGATGCCTGTCACCAGTGAGAAATAACACCCCTGTCACGTTATATTCTTTCAAAAAATTCATCAGCTCATCATATTCAGCCGGGAAATCCCGCCATTTATCAAATGGAGAAACAGGGTTCAGTACCTGGCTGCCTACAGTAATGATCTTAAAAGTAGCGCTGCTGTATAACAATGAGTTTTTCAGCCATTCCATTTGTTGTTTGCCCAGCATTCTTTTTTCAGGATTGGGTTTTCCATCCACAGAATCTTTTGTCCTGTCTGCGCTGCGCCACCAGCGATTATCTGTAATGAAAATATCTGCATCGCCCCAGGTTGTCATGGTATAAATACCCTGCCCGTTTTCACCAGACGATGGATTACAGAAATAGCTATTAAATACTTTTCTGCTGGTCTCTTTCAGAATATAATTAGAACCAATATCATTAGGGCCATAGTCATGATCATCCCAGGTGGCTAATTGAGGCATTGCTTTCAAAAAAATTTGCAGTACCGGTGCTGCCCTGTCGTGGCTGGCCCGGTTCCATAATCCCCATTCACTGTAATAATCCACTTCTCTTGTGTACCAGGCATCACCCAGCCAAAGCATAAAGGCGGATCGTTCTTTCGCCATGGTTTCAAAGATGGTAGAATCACCGCCATAAGGTTTGCCCGGACGATCTGTTTCCGGCTGATTGATATAGGCACAACTACCAGTCAGGAAACTAAAATCAGGAACTGGTTTACGCCATTGCCAGAGGTCTTTCGTGATAAGCTCTCCTTTTTTACCAGCGGGCTTTCCATCAATCAAAATTCTATACTGGTAAACTGAATTATAATCTAACCCGCCGATGGTGAACTGAACCGGGTTAAAATCATGCCCCAATTGTCCTTTGTAAACAACTGTCTTTGTTTTAACCTCTCCTTTTTTATTGTATTGAACTGAAACCGATCTCACTTGCGGTGAAACCTCCACCCAGATCTTTGCATCTTTTAATTCAACCGGGCCCAGCATAGGGCCTGAAACGATTGCAGGCTGTGCAAAGAGCAAGGTCGGGGTAAAAAAAAGAGCAGCTGCTAACAGGGGCTTTTTCATTACAAAATTTTAGTTCCGCAATTTAAGCCAGATGGGATTGGCCAAAAAAATAAATCCACCTGCAAGAGGTGGATTTAGTATATAAAGTAATTGCGTCTTATTTAGGAATATTCAACAGGCTGCAAACCTGGTCATAAGACATAGATTTCAATTCTGATTCTGTGTACAGCTGACCATTGATTTCCGCTGTTTTTTCTGAACCTGTTCCACGGCCGCCGGAAACACCACCCGGAATGATCACATACCTGGTAGAATAAGATCCGTCAGAAAATCCAGTGGTAGTTCCGGTAAGGTTTACTGAATAATAAATCAATTTACCCACAGCAGGTATAAAGCTCACATTAACTACAGGAGCGCAGCCGGTGCAAAGGAAAGGCATTTGATAAGGGCCTTGTGTAACGTTGCCGCCACTCACTAAAGCCATATAAGAAAGTACAACTCCATTGTTTATGATTGCTGCTGTAACGCCTGGTGCTGTTCTGAGGTATCTCGAGCATTGTCCGACATTAGTCATGGTAGTATCTGCCCAGGCAGCTGCAGAGAATTGTTCCCATGCTGAATAAATTACATTGGCTGTACCAGTTGGGCCTTGCGGACCAGTGGGGCCGGTAGGGCCTTGCGGACCTTGCGGGCCAGTTGGACCAGTAGCGCCAGTTCCACCCGTTCCACCTGCGGGACCCTGCGGACCAGTTGCACCAGCAGGACCTTCAGGGCCTTCTTTAGTACAGTTGACAGCAACAAAAACGATAGCTAATAATAAAAGCGAAAGAAGTCTGAACTTTCTCATAGCGTTTGATTTGGCAGTTATTTAGTTTCTTTAATGTATAAATGTAAACGGAATTAACCGTTTCCCAAAGATGTTTTAAAGGTAAAGGAAAAAAATTCAACCTTTTATGGATTTCAGCAAAAAAATTTCCTTCGCTGCGTCTTTTTGCTGGCTTATGGGTAACGTCTATATTTGTTGAGATTCAAATCATTTAATTATGCCCAACCGCCTGCTTGCTTTAGCTCTGTTTCTGTTCATATCCCTTATTTCCACCGGCCAGTTTCAAAAAGGTGACAGAATGATTGGCGCAACAATCGGCAGCGCAGTTTTCAACTCCGGCAATGCAGATATATCAGTAGCTTCCATTGGATCAAATACTTCTAAAACAAACAGCTACGCCATTAATATCAACCCTTCCATCGGCTGGTTTATTACCGGCCAAACTGTTGCAGGTCTTTCTTTAAATATTAATCCCTCCAACCAGAAAACAACTTACGAACAAGCTGGTAATACTTACCAAAGTGATAAGTCTGCCAATTTTAATATCGGGTTCGGGGGTTTTGCCCGGAATTATTTGACTACTAAAAAGGGCAGTTCTTTATTGCCTTTTGGACAGCTAAGTCTTAATGGAGGAATCAGTAACCTGAAAACAGACGGTTTTTTCTATGGCGGCTCGGGGGCTTCTTCTTATAAGCAAACTTATAGCGGCAATTCGTCCGGTGGGTTTTATTTCAATACATCTTTTTCGGCAGGGTTTACAAAATTGGTTAGCCCTCATACTGGTCTTGACTTCTACCTCGGTTATAATTTTGCCTATAATAAGAATACCTTTAAGAGAACCACACTGCGTGATGATGGCATTGATGGCAGTATTGATACCCGTTCGGAAAACGAAACAACCACCAAGTTCACCAACCATGGATTAATGATCGGTGTCGGGTTCCAGGTATTCCTCGGACCCCGAACAAAATAATAACGACCCGGTTTACAAGAGAAAATAAAAGCCCCGGATCATTTTGATCCGGGGCTTTCTTATTGTAGCCAGTTTGATTATTTATTCATCATCTGCTTCGCTTCAATACTGAGAGTGGCGTGCGGCACGGCACGAAGACGGGCCTTATCGATCAGTTTCCCGGTAACACGGCAGATGCCATAGGTCTTATTCTCTATGCGCATCATTGCTTTTTCCAGGTGATCAATAAAAGTGATCTGGCGGCTGGCCATTTGGCTCAGTTGCTCTCTTTCCATACTTACACTGCCATCCTCCATCGTCATATAACGGGCTTCATCCACATCACCCCCTTCATCACGGCGGGTAATCAGGCCATGCAGGTAAGCCAGTTCTTTTTTAGCGGCATCTAATTTCTTTTGAATGATCTCACGGAACTCTGCCAGGTCGGCATCAGAGTATCTCATACTCGGGCCATTATGTTCGTACATAGGGTTTGTGTCTAATACAGATTTAGTGAATTCAGGTTCATATTTAACCGAGCTTTTGGTGGTTGTTTTCGGGATAACAACTTTCACCGGCTTCGGTGGTTCTTTTTTGATAACAGGTTTGGCCACCTGCTTGATCGATACCAACGATTTAGGATCATTTGCCGATGGTTTTTTAACCACTGGAGCCGGAGGAGCAGCAGGCTTTTCAGCCACTTTTTCTACAGGCTTGGCTACTGCCACCGGTTTGGCCGGTTGCTTAACAGGAGCTGGCTTAGCTACAGGTTTAGCAGCGGGTTTTTTAACAGCTGCTGCCTTCTTGGCAACAGGCTTCGGTGCAGGCTTTTTAGCGGCCGGCTTGGCGGGTGCAGATTTTTTCACAGTTTTCTTGGCTGCTGTTTTTTTAGCAGCCGCTTTTTTAGGGGCAGGTTTGGCGGCCTTTTTAGGTGCCGGTTTCTTTTTACTTGCCATGATTTACCCTTTTTTTAAAACAATCACATTAAGCAATACATCGTTAATATCAATCTGGATACCATCGGGTATCTCAGCTTCAAAATCCAGCGAATCCGCCAGAATTTCGGCGCAAATATAGTCTTTAAACTGAGCCAGCGAATCTTTCATTCCATTGGCGGCAGCCACTTTCAAACTTACCCGGTCGGTCAGCTCAAACCCGCTGTCCTTCCTGATCTTCTGGATCCTGTTCACAAACTCACGGGCATTGCCCTCCGCTTCCAGTTCAGGGGTTATGGTAACATCCACCGCCACCGTCAAACTGCCTTTATTAGCCACTGTCCAGCCCGGTATATCCTCGCTGCTGATCTCAACATCGGTGGTTTGTAATATTACAGGTTCGCCATCAACTGGCAAATTATATTGTCCCTCTTTTTCTAACAATGCGATGTCCTCTTGTGTGAATTGAGCCAGTGCTGCCGATACGGCTTTCATCTTTGGTCCCAGTTTTTTACCCAGGGCCACAAAATTGGGTTTTATCTTTTTACTGATAAATGTATTATCAGGGCTCAGGTATTCGATCTCTTTTACATTCACCTCCGCTTTTACCAGGTCTTCCACTTTTTGCAATTGCTCTTTCATGGAAGCACTCAGGGCCGGTATCAGCACTTTTTGCAAAGGCTGGCGAACTTTAATATTTACTTTTTTGCGAAGTGATAATACCAATGAGGAGGCATCCTGCGCCAGTTGCATTCTTTCTTCCAGTAATTCATCAATCACTGATTCATTGGCTACAGGAAAATCAACATGGTGCACCGACTCCGCATTGAAACGACCCGTTACAGCATTCAAATTTTGGAATACCGCATCACTGAAGAACGGGGAGATTGGCGCAATTAAGCGGGTGATGGTTTCCAGGCATTCATATAAAGTCTGGTATGCACAGATCTTATCCTGCTCATACTCCCCTTTCCAGAACCGGCGGCGGCAAAGACGAACATACCAGTTGCTCAGGTGCTCATCTACAAAATCTTCGATCACACGGCCGGCCTGTGTAGGTTCATAATCATCCATGTATTCGTTCACTTTCTTTACCACGGTATTCAAAGAAGAAAGTATCCAACGGTCGATCTCCGGTCTTTCGCTGACCGGGATATAAGCTTCTTTAAAAGCAAAACCGTCCACATTGGAATACAGGGCGAAAAACTGGTAGGTATTGTATAAGGTACCAAAGAATTTACGCTGCACTTCTTTGATGCCTTCAATATCAAATTTCAGGTTATCCCATGGCGATGCATTGGTAATGAGATACCACCTGGTGGCATCCGCACCAAATTTCTCAATCGTCTCAAACGGATTCACCACATTGCCCAACCGTTTACTCATCTTATTGCCGTTCTTATCCAGCACCAGCCCGTTACTTACTACCGTTTTATAAGCTACGGAATCAAACAGCAAACAGGCAATGGCATGCAGGGTATAGAACCAGCCTCTTGTCTGGTCAACACCTTCTGCAATGAAGTCGGCCGGGAATGCATTTTTAAAATCTTCTTTATTGCCAAAGGGATAATGCCATTGTGCATAGGGCATGGCACCGGAATCAAACCACACATCGATCAGGTCGGGAACCCGTTTCATCGGCTTGCCTGATGGACTGAGAAGAATTATTTCATCTACGTAAGGCTTATGTAAATCGAGGCTATCGGCTGTGAGCTTTGAGCTTTGAGCTAAGCCCAATACTTCGTCTGCTTTCCTTGCACCAGCTCTTAACTCTTCAACTGAACCGATACAAACTTCTTCTTCCCCATCATCTGTTCTCCAAATAGGTAACGGTGTTCCCCAATATCTTGAACGGCTCAGGTTCCAGTCCACCATATTCTCCAGCCAGTTACCAAAACGACCTTCCCCGGTTGATTTGGGTTTCCAGTTGATGGTTTTATTTAATTCCACCATCCTGTCCTTGATTGCCGTGGTTTTGATAAACCAGGCATCCAGCGGGTAGTATAAAACGGGTTTATCCGTTCTCCAGCAATGCGGGTAGCTGTGTTCGTATTTCTCTACTTTAAATGCCCTGTTCTCTTTTTTCAGTTTTACCGATATGTCAACATTCACGTCAACATAGTCCTTTTCATCCTTATAATTTTTTACATAACGGTTGCTGAATTCGCCGAGGCCATCTACAAATTTTCCCTGGCGGTCCACCATCGTCAGTATACCGATATTATATTTCTTACCAACTTTAAAGTCATCCGCACCAAAGGCAGGTGCAGTATGAACGATACCAGTACCATCTTCTGTGGTAACAAAACTGTCAACCAATACCCGGAATGGTTTTGCCCCCGGTGTAAGCTCTTCAATAACTTTTGGTGAATTAGCCTCGTAGGGAAGGAGTTGTTCGTATTCACAGCCTTCAATGTCGCTTCCTTTGAATTCAGCCAATATTTTCAACTTTGATATTTTCTTCGTGTCTATGTGGCTATCTAATGCAAATCCGGTTTTTATAGAATTTATATCGATATCAGTTAAATCAAAGTATTTGTTCAATAATTGTTTGGCAAGAACAACATTAATCGGAACGTGCAGGTATGGATTATAAGTCTCAACAAGAACGTAGTCGATATTCGGGCCAACTGTTAACCCAAGATTGGAAGGAAGTGTCCATGGTGTTGTTGTCCACGCTAAGAAAAAAGTGTCCGAAGTCTGGGGTTTGGCGTCGAGCAACTGTTGCACATTAGATATCTGTGTATTGTCGCTCGAACCTCTGGTCTCAATTGCTTTAAATAAAAACTCACTCTTTGCATTCCTGATCGCTTTAAACATCGCCACCGCACTCGTATCCTTTACATCTTTATACGTTCCCGGCTGGTTCAGTTCATGTGAACTCAATCCAGTTCCTGCAGCAGGTGAATAAGGCTGGATGCTTACACTTTCATACAACAGGCCTTTTTTATACAACTCACTCAGCAACCACCAGAGTGTTTCAATATAATCGTTCTTGAAAGTGATATAGGGATCATTGAGATCCACCCAATACCCCATCTTTTTAGTGATCTCATCCCACTTGTCTTTATACCGCAGTACCGCTTCCCGGCATTTGGCATTGTACTCTTCAACGGATATTTTCTTGCCAATATCTTCTTTGGTAATGCCCAGTTCCTTTTCCACACCCAGCTCAATCGGCAGTCCATGGGTATCCCAGCCGCCCTTGCGTTTTACCTGGAAACCTTTCATGGTCTTGTAGCGGCACACCAGATCTTTCAAGGTTCTTGAAATAACGTGGTGAATGCCGGGCATCCCATTGGCACTCGGCGGTCCCTCATAAAATACGAAGGGAACAGTGCCATCCCGCAGGGACACACTTTTTTCAAAGGCCTGTTTTTCAGTCCAGTTAGCCAGTACTTCCTGCTCAAAGGCAGGCAGGTTTAAGCCGGTAAATTCTCTGTATTTAGCGTTCATAGCCATTCTAAAATGGCAGCGAAGTTACGAAAATAAACAGCCAGTTCAGCCACCAATTAGCACAGATCAACGCAGATAAAAAGCCCGGCAGGTGACCTAAAGCTCAGAAGTCCGAAAGACATTCCTTGTTAAAGAAACAGTCTTTTGGTCTTCCGGACTTTCTGACTTCCAGACTTATTGAACAGCTACTGCCTTATCCTCCGGCCCGATAAAGCGGCTGATCTCGGTTTTTATCCTGTTGTCAATTTCTGCATCACCAACTTTCTTCTCTGCGTACTCTTTAGCAAGGGCCAGCAGGTATTCATGCAGCAGTTTCCCTTCAATTTTATTTTTTAGTTCGATGACGTTGTGTGTACTGATATAATCGGCCCAGAATTTCCTCACTTTAGCCCAGTAGTTTTTATTTTTTTCCCAGTATTCTTTTGCCACGGCACATTCCTGATCGGCGATTCTTTTATAGCTGTTATGGCCTTTTTCTTCCACCAGCAGTTTATCTGTACCTGCCTGGCGGATGATCTTCTGGTTATCCTGTTCATGCAAATAACCACTGTCGGAGATGTTCAGCCGGTTGGTTCTTCTTAATAGGTTATAATCACTGCGCACTGAATACTCCCTTCTTGGCAACGGCGCATCAGTAGTATTTTGCCAGATAGTCTTCCCATCTAAATGCACAAACTGGCTCAGGCCCTGGTAACGTGGTTCATCGGCCACTTCCCAAACGGTTTGTGTCCATTTGCCTTTTACCTGTTCAGCAGGCAAACTGTCTTTTACCCAAACCCTGTTGCCTTTATAGGTCCAGATCACCGGGTTTTCCCAGGTCCATTCTTCCCGCCAATGTTTGACCACCATCGTAGGCGATACTACGAGCAAATGCTGTATCACTATTTTTTTATCTGACACTTCTATCGGCAATGCCAGTTCAGCGGTTCCCCCGATTTCTTCCCGTTCGTGGTATTTATAATTGGGATCGGGTGAAAAGGTTTCGGCATATTTAAAATCCACTTCAAAACAGCCGCATAGTTTATTGATAACCTGTTGCCCGTTTTGTGCATTTACAGACAAGCTAATTGCAACAGCAGCAAAGGCAGTTAATATTTTTTTCATTGATTGTCGTTTTACTATTTGCTGACAAAACAACAACAGAACGATGACGAAGACTTACGGTAAGCGTAATTCAGGTTTACGCAAAACGAAAAATCCACCGCAACGGGGTTGCGATGGATTTCACAGATGCTAAATAATATCAGCCTTTCTTAACCAATACAGATTCAAAAGCAGGATATCCTCTTTCACCATTTTGCGTCAGGGCAGTGAAACGAACTTTATAATAATTGTTGTCGCCGTCCTTGATAATATAATACCTGTCAAGGCGCACAGCAGGGCTGGCTCCGGGTCCACCGCCTGAACGCCAGTCAGCACCAATACTGGCTTGTAAAGAAGAGAAAGTGAGGGCGGCAATGTCTGCCTCTGTAAAAGCATCAAATGCTTTCGCAGACGTTAATACCCTTACTGCCTGTACATTCCTGTTTTGTATGATAATATCCTGGAACAAGTAGGGCACTTCACCGGTACCGAAATTGGTTACATTAGAAAAATAGGTCCAGGCAATATCCCATTTCCTTTTCTCTGGTTCGATAGTTACCGCTCCATTATCAAATGAAATGTATTTAAAGAAGTAAGCTTCGTCTTTTGCAATATTGATTTCCTGGAAAGTAGTGGCAGCAATATCTGCATATTGAAGAGTGTAACCTCCACTGGCATTCCGGATCACCCGGATCTTTTTCCAGCCTCTTGCTGTTGCAGGATTACCGGGAGCAAGCCCACGGTTAACGATATATACCTTATTATCTGTTGCTGTAGCACTGGTAGCTGCAATGGCAGTTCTTGTCAAATCACCATTAGGGTAGTCAATGTAAGGTAATGAAGTAGTGACAGGCGCAAATTGGTTAAATGCTACTTCTGTTGAGAAGCCGGTTGTGTCAGCTGCTGTTACCTGTGTAAGGTCATTCTTATTGATCTGTTTGGCCATCATGGCGGCAGATGAATTCAGTATAACCCGGAAATCATCGGCACCAGTATAAAAACCCAGGTCCCAGTTGTTACGGTTTACAGGGGTTTGACGGTTAGCACTGAGGTCAATAAATACTTTATTAGTATACAATGCACCTCCCCCATTAATGGTAAGACTCGCATTGGCAGCAACCAGTTCTGCAAAATCCAATGTGAATTGTTTGGTGGCCCCGATAAATACAGGTGCTCCGGAACTAAAGAGGTCAAACACAATTTTTTCATCCCCATCAAACAAAGCTCCGCTGGTTTTTGTGATGGTAAAGGAGGTTTCGTTATTGCCGGAGGGAATAGTCAATGATAATTTACCTGCTACAGCTGCCGGTGTGGTAGTATAATCAGTAGTATATGCAACACCCTGTTCAGTTAAGTTGACCGTAAGAGGAATATCCCTGTCGGTACTTCTTGATAAAGTTAGCCTGACGGTAATAGCATTTTCAGAGGCATTGATACCCTGTGCGGCGGTTTCAAAAACCACCAGGTTATCCGCCAGCATTGCATCTCTTTTGCGGCACCCTGTTACTAAAATAATCATCGCTAAAGCAGCCGTGAGTATTTTTATGAATTTACTTTTCATCGTTTATATTGTTTGGTTGTGTATTAATTTTTTTTATCCCAGTTAAATAATAATGAAGCAAAATAAGAACGGCCGGTCGCTACATTCAGTCCTCCGCCGGAGTGAATGCCTCCATTTACAAATGTGCTGCTGATACGATCTACATCGAAAAGATTACGAATACCCGCATTCAGAGAAAGGAAAGAGACGATCTTTTTGGATACGGTAAGGTCAGCAATATGAAAGCTATTTGTTTTGGCCAGGATCAGGTCAGTGCCACTGGTTACATACCGTGGTCTTTTGCCGGTGAACTTGTAAAACAGGTTTATGTCCAAACCAATTGAAGAGAAAGAATACCCGGCTGTTGCGTTGGCTTCAGCGGACCAAACCATGGTTGGTAAACTTTTGTCCGCATCATACTGTTCATTATTGAATCCTGTATACCCCATCCCGGCTGAGAAATTCCATTTTTTGTACGTAACAGTTGAGGTCAGCGTAGCACCGGATGTTTTGCTGTTATATACATTGTATAGCTTAGCAGTATCAGAGCTCTGGGTGAATACATAATCGATCAGGTTCTTCACATCATTATAGAACCCGCCTAACTGTACACTGTATAATAAGCCGCCTGACCTGCCTTTTTTCAGACCCACTGAAGCTGTGAAACTATGCGAAGTCTCCGCTTTCAGATCAGGATTACCAATCACCTGGTGGTTGGCATCAAAGAAGCTGAAGTATAATTCTCTTAAAGAAGGTGAACGGAAACCGCGGGCATAAGATATCCGAAGATCAAGGTCTTTGGCCAGCAGGAATTTTACATTTAATGAAGGTATCACCGGGGGTGCATCATATACAGAATTCTTTATGAACCGGAAACCGGGACGAATGCTGATCTTATCAGAAGGAGTGATCTCCGACGTAATAAAGAAAGCATAATCATTCACTTCATTGGAACCGGCTTTCAATCTTTCGCCATTCCCTTTGTCGATATTAATATCAACGCCGGGCTGAAAGCTGAACACATCAGATAACTTATATAAAGCTGTTCCCCTGAAAGTGAAACCCGTAAAGTCTACTACAGATTGTCTTCCTTCACCGGGATCAAGATTGACTGCTCCTGTTTTTTTACTTACTGTAGTGGAGAAAACCTGGCGGCTGTAATCAGTAAAAGAAGATTGCAGCTGAAAAGAGAGCCTGCTGTTGGCAAAGTAGGAACCCTGTACCTGGTGCATCAGTCGGCGGGAAAGATACTCCTGGTCATTCGCCAGTGTATCGCCTGAACGTCTGTCAAATTGAATAAAGTTGCCGGGGTTGGTGATCACTTCATCTAATCCATCAATACGATAACGGAGATTCAGTTTACCATTATTATACCCAATAAAACCATTGGCGATCAATTGATCTTTTTTATGCCACACCATTTCTCTTTCAATAGCAGTATCCTTCCAGCCACCAAAGTAATTGTGTGCAAATGAGCCACCCAGTTCCCAGTTCTTTCTTTTCCAGCTTAACCCCACCTGCTGGTTATGTATGCCTTGTTTGATACCATATTCGTTACCTACTGTTTCTTCATGCAGTCTTGCAGTTACAGATAAATTGGCTTTGACTGCTTTCTTAGTAATAATATTTATAACACCAGCTAAGGCATCTGCGCCATAGATCACTGACATAGGCCCTTCCACGATCTCTATCCGTTCAATTGAATTGATATCAATCTGGCTGATGTCAAACTCATTGTTTACTCCCTGGCGGCCAGTTACCGGCAATCCATCAACAAGGATCTTTACATTCTGACCGCTCAATCCCAGCATGGTGATCGCTGATCCTCCTGTTGCCAGGTCTTGCGAAAAACGCATATTGAGTTCATTCTTCAGCACATCCTGCAGGCGGGTGGCTCCTTGTTTCAGTATCCTGTCTTTTCCGATCACTTTGATCTGGTAAACAGAGTTCTTTAAAGACTGTGGCTTATACTGGCCCGTAACGACCACTTCTTCCAGCTCTTTAGCACGGGTGGTATCTTCTGCGGGTGCGATTCTTATTTCCTGTGCCATAGCAGTTGTACTGATGAAGGCAGCTAGGAAGATCAGGTAGTTATTTCTCATATTTGGTGATTTACAGGGGCAAAGATTCACCGGCATTTCATGAGATTTATCACACGATTGTCAGGAAAAAGGATGAACAAATCCTTTTACAAAAAGGTGACAGCAGCAGTTGAGTTGTCACCTGCACAGATGAGTTGGATCATTTCATTTTTTGGAGAATAAAAAAAGCTGCTGAAGAAAATCAGCAGCCTGTATGACCTGTGTTATGTTATGTCAGAGTTTGGCACCAATGCTCACAAAGAAGGTTCTTCCATCGGCAGGTAATGCACCGGGTCCCGGGTAACCGCCAGCCCTGCGGGTGAAATATTTTTCATTGGATAGATTATTGATCCCTGCTTTAAGATGAAGATTCTTATTGAAACGATACGTTGCCGTAAGGTCAGTTACTGTATATGCCGGGATCAACCCGTTTTGTGCATTAGTTGTTGGTGTAATCGTATTATTCGCATCTGCAAATGCATCATCCACATGGCTTAACTGGCCTGTTACTGAAAGCCCTTTGAATGAATAAGTAATACCAGCTCTTATAATATTCTCCGGCGCATTTTCTACTTTTTTATTCTTCAGGTTACTTTCCACTAACTGATTGGCCGTATTCTTAGTGATCACTTTAAAATTTCCATACCGGGCATCCGTATACCCATAGGAAATAAAGAAACTGATATCACCCCATTTAGAATCTTTGCTGAAGGCTTTAACTGGATTAAATTCCACCATGCTTTCTATTCCTTTGCTTGTACTGTTACCCACATTGGTCCGGTAATTATAAAAACTGCCGTCTGTTCGTTGCTGCACGATAACTCCGATCCGGTTATTATACTGCAGGAAATAAGCACTAACATCAAAAAAGAGATAATTGGAAATTTTTCCGCGATAACCGAGGTCTGCATTGTATCCTTTTGCATCCCTGAGATTTTCATCAATCACATCGGTGGTAGGAGGAGCTGTAAGATCTGCAAACTGCACCGGCCGGTATGCCTGTGTGATATTTGCATACAGTTCTGTTGATTTAGTTATATGATATTCAGCACCTGCACCAGCCAGTATAAATCCCCTGCTTCGTTGTTGGTTCTGCAATAAGATCTCATTGGCACCGATGAAACCGTTACGTCCGCTGGCTTCGCCAGTAATATATTCATACCGGATGCCCGGTATCAGTAATAGCTTATTCCCGAGCCGGAAAATATTTTCGGCATGTAGGGCTGCATTGATGGTATTGAAATCAATATCCCTTGTCCAGGTACCGTCACTCAGGGTCATATCATACTCTGTACCGGTACTTCCTTTTCCATCTGCAGCATAACGATAGGTTGTCCCTTTATATATACGGCCGCCGACAGATAGTGTATTGGACAGGCTGCCCATTTTATAATCCCCGAGGTAACGAATCTCCAGGCCATAATTGCGATACTTATCCGCATTCAGGTTGCGGGTATTATATTGATTGGTAATTCTGTTAATAGTATCCCCTACTGTAATACCCCCAGAAGGAATATAGCCGACACTATTACGGTCCCCATGAATGCCAAATAATTTTATATTCAGTTTTGACTGCTCATTCAACTGGTAATTACCGATCAATGCCGTCGTTGTCCAGGTAATATCAAACCAATTGCGGCTGCGGAAACTCTGCCGGATATCCTGTTTCAATTGTTCGTCCGTTAATCCACCGGGTTGCTGGCTGCGTATATTGTTACGCATTACTTCCGCACTCAACGAAAATTTATTAGTAAACCGGTACGTGAAAGTGCCAAACCCGGAATTAGTATAATAACGGCTGTTGTTCCTGTACCCATCCGCATTCCGGTGATCAAAGAAAGCATAGTAATGGTATTTTTTGGTTTCCCCACCTACCGCATTATAACTGTTGAACAGGCCATTACTCCCAATGGTTTGTTGTGTTTCAAATTCAAACGGCTTATTGATCTCGCTGCCATTACGGAGAATATAATTCACTAACCCACCGAACTGCGGTCCATATTGTAAAGAACCTTGCCCTCTTACAATTTCAATTCTCTGCACTGCCTGTAACTGTGGATTATAGTAGGCTTCAGGATAACCATACGGATCTGCTGCAATATCATACCCGTTCTGGCGGACATTGAACTCCCAACTGCGGTTAGGACTTAAACCTCTTGCAGCAATGCCGATCTGGATGCCGCTGCCATCACTTTCCCATATCTGGATACCGGGTATCTTAGCAACGATCTGCCGCATCGTATTCGTTACCACATTTCCATTCACATTATCCAATACGATCAGGGCATTCTTTTTACCGGCATATATAGAGGTGCCTACAATCTCCGGCATCTGCTGAATATCACTTTTGCTGTAACGGCCCACCACCGTTACATCAGCCAGGTATTTTGATTGCGGCTTGGTAGAATCATCATGAAAAACTTTTGTTGCGTTCTGGGCATAAACGGTCAAGCTACTCACCAGGACTGTCACAATCACTATCAATTTCTTAAGCATATACTATTCTTTGGTTTCGGCCCACAAAGGTGGCGCTGAATAACCGGCTGGTACTTACGGAATGAGAAAAACGGTTTACGCAATCCGAAAACTATATGCAGAGTAAAAGAAAAGGGCCGTCTTTTACAAGACAGCCCTCTCTGAAATGTATAAAAAAATTATTCCACCACCAGGATACCTTTTGCAGTAACCCTTACTTCCTTTTCAGGTTTATTGATGGCTTCAATCTCTTCTTTTGTTTTTTTAGCATCTTCTGCATAATGTTTCAGTTCTTCAACAGATACTGTTTTCATTTTCACTTCCCCATCAACGATTACCGTCTTTCCTTTTGCAGCAAGAGGCAGGAAGAATCCATAATCTTTCATTTTAACCATTGCTGTCTGTCCATCAGCCAGCTCCAGTTTCAACCAGCAGCCTTTTTTAGGACATACTTCAACGATCTTGGCTTTCACTTTTGTATCAACTGTTCCTTCGCCGCCATTATTAGCTAATTTTTGAGCAACATCAGTAAGTGCAACAGCTCCATCAGCAGTCAGTTTTTCGCCATACCATTCACCGGGTTTTGCTTCGCCAGCAGGTGGTTGAGCGGTAGCGATTAAACTAAAAGCAGCGATAGCAACTGTAAAGAAGAATTTTTTCATGATTATAGTTTTTGAATATTTTAAGGTTTGGAGAGCAAAGATAACTTTTAGCGGGAAATAGTTGCTTATTGTGGCAAAACCGGTTTTTCAAATGCCAGAGGGTCCGCTGAAATAGCAGTAAGAAAGTTCAAAATATCCTTTTGCTCTTTGGAACTCAGGCCGGTAGGTTTGAGCAAGGAATCAGTCCCCGGCGGGAATTTGGCAAGACTATACCGGCTGACGATCTGTGAAAGGTCTTTCATATTACCATCGTGCATCCAGGGGCCGGTTTTGGTCACATCCCTTAATGACGGCGTTTTGAACTTTGCTGAATCTTCGTCTTTATGGGTCACTTTATAATAACCGGCATCATTGTTTGAGAAACCGCTGTTATGAAAACCATTATCGGAGAATAACGGACCGTTATGACAATTGATACATCTTGCTTTGGTGCGAAATAAATGTAAACCCCGGAGCTCACTATTACTTAAGGCTTTTTTATCTCCTTCTAAAAATTGATCGAACCGGCTTTTACCACTTACAATTGTTTTTTCAAAAACAGCAATCGCTTCCGTCATCCGGTCGGGACCGATCTCATCGGAGCCAAATGCTTTTTTAAATAGTTCCTTATAGCCATTGATGCGCCTGAGTTTCCGCATCACATCAGGCATATCGCTGTTCATTTCCACTTCGCTTACGATGGGGGCGAAGGCCTGGTCCTGTAAATCCCTTGAACGTCCATCCCAAAATAAACGGTGATAAAACCAGCTGTTCTGAATAGTGGGAGCATTCCTTTTGGTAATTGCTCCTTCATGACCTATTGATTTTTCTTTTCCATCGGTCCAGTTCAGTTCAGGCTGGTGACAGCTGGCACAGGAAATTTTCCCGGAACCGCTTAACCGCGGATCAAAGAAGAGAATCTTACCAAGTTCTATTTTAGCCTGAAGAGAGCCCTTTTGCAATTCAATGGGGCTTGCAGGCAGTATACCTACCTCTTTCCACTCCACCCCATTATCTACAAACGGTTTTGGCCATGCAGATGCCGGTTGAGAATAAATTTTACGAAGGTTGCCGGCAGGAATAATATAAGCAGTGAAAGACACTGAAAGAAGAACAACCAGTAACAAAGAAATAATAACAATCAGCTTTCGCATAAATAAACATGTACAAGTTATCAGATAAATCCCCTGCAATTTTTAGCTCCGCAGCGACAGGGGAGCTTGCCATCATGATGTGTTTCCCCGTAATCGCAGCTCAGTTCCTCTCCTTTTTTAATATTCTTTAAAGCATAAAACTCCACCCGGTTCTTCATTACTCTTAAATAAGTATTGGGATCGCAGGAATGATTAATGAAACGCATATCATTGGGATTAGCTGATGCATTCAGGGCCAGGTCGTCCTCCAGTTCCACCAGGTTGATCACTTTCAGATCTTTGATCAGCTTCATCGCTTCTTTCATCGTGATAATAACGCCACCAAGGTCGCCAATCTTTTTACGGGCAGGTATCCGTTGCAAAGCATATGCTCCTTTACCTGCAATTTTGCTTTTAGCAACTTTAACCGGGTAATAAATATGGTAGGGAGGAGTTGTAATTGTTTTTGCCATACTGTCTATTCGTTTATCCAGATTGTTTTTTCTTCAATTGATTTCCTTGTGCCACCGGTTGATGGTAAAGCCACCTGCCCGATATAGAAGAACCCGAGCAATTTATCTACTTCTTCCAAACCAAAAAATGATTTTGCACTTTCTTTATAGGTTACTCCGCCCGTGGTCCAATAACCTCCCAGTCCGTAAGCAGTAACCGAAAGATATATATTCTGTACTGCACAAGAAACAGCCTCAATATCTTCGATCTCAGGTATGTTCTTATTACTCGTCCTTTTCATACCAATCGCAATGACATGCGAAGCTTTTAGCGGATTCTGCTGCAGTTTAGCAAATGTGATCTCCTTAAAGTTTTCTCCTGCTTCCTGCTTGTATAGTTCACTTTGAAAAGTTGCCAATTTTTGTAAGCCCTCCCCGGAAAAAACAGTAAAATGCCAGGGCTCCTGTTTGCCATGATTCGGTGCCCAGGTGGCATTAATGAGGATTTCTTTAATTATTGCATCATCCACTATTTTACCCGCATCAAGTTGATCAGGGAAAACAGAACGCCGGCTGCGGATGAGAGTATTAAACTGTTCAGGACTCATTTGTATAGTTTGGGCAAAAATAGGGAGCAGGTGCTGAACTAACAGGTTCTGCTAAAGCTTTTGTAACTTTAAAATAAAAACATATGGTCAGCAAATCAGTACAGGAAGCCCTGAACAAACAGGTGCAAATGGAAGCGGAATCTTCACAAGCCTATCTTGCTATGGCTTCCTGGTGTGAAATTCAACCCGGCCTCGGAGGTGTTACCGAATTTTTCTATAAACAATCCGATGAAGAACGTATGCATATGCTCAAGCTGGTCCGTTTTATAAATGAAAGAGGTGGTTTTGCAGCTATCCCGGCCTTAACCCAACCGATGGTTACTTTCCCTTCTCTGAAAAAACTGTTTGAAGAATACCTGAAGCATGAGCTGAAAGTAAGTAACAGTATTAATGACCTGGTGCATCTTTCGCTTACGGAAAAGGATTATGCCACGCATAATTTCCTGCAATGGTATGTGAATGAGCAGATCGAGGAAGAAAGAGTAGCCAGGACATTAAACGATAAGATGGAAATGATCGGTGACGACAAAAGCGGCCTCTACCTCTTTGACAGGGATATCATGAATTACAGGGGAAAAGAATAGATAGTCTTCTTACAAAATAAAAAGAGCCGGCTTACCGGCTCTTTTTATTTACAATCTTAGTTTGATGCCTCCATTTACTACAAACCCATCCAGCGGAGCATAAATATCCCTGAATAAGGGGTTTGTTATTGATCCGGTATAAATACTTTCATACCGGGTTTGCCTTGCATCCAGAAAATTCTCAAAATTGACATACACAGAAAATTTCTCCCAGAGCTTCTCTGCCATAAACCCAGTTATCCAGTAAGACCTTCCTGTTGTTCCGTCACTCAGTTGCTGCTTGCTGAAATAATATGCTTCCAGGCCCAGTTTCCATTTCTCTTCCACTTCATACATCAATACGGAATTCAGGCGGTGCCGGGGAGTGAGGAAATTTTCTGTTTCGATATTTCCCTGGTGCAGGTTGGCCTTCGTAAACGTATAGCCGAGAAATAATTTGAAGTCAGCGTATCCCAGTTTCACATTGGTCTCCATTCCACGGCTGTCGAAATGGCCATTCACATTATTAAACCTGTAAACGCCACCGGTGGGTTGCAACAATAAGGGATCAGTTATCCGGGTATAAAAAAATAAGTGGTTAATACTAAAACTCACTTCCCCATCTGCAAATTTTGTTTTGTAGTTGATATCTGCATTGATGCCGTAACTTCTTTCCAGTTTATTCACGTTATCATCAATGGGTAATACATCCCTGTATTGCAGGCGTTCACTCTCCTCTGTAAATACAGATGGCGTTTTGTACCCCAACCCGCCGCCAATTCTTGAACTTAATTTGGGGCTGAACCTGATCAGTGCAGAAACCCGGGGTAATAACACAAACCCATAGTCCCTTACATTATCAGCCCTGATACCTGTTTCCAGGTGAAACTGTTCACTCAGTTTCCAGTTGTTTTGCAAAAATACCCCGGCCGTTAACTGCTTATAATCCCTGTGTGGTATGGCCGTTAATTGCCTTTCCTTAAAATTATCCGTTACAAGGTTAACGCCTGTGATCCACTCCATCTTCTCCCTGGTTGATACATACGCCAGTTCTGAAAAACTAGCATCCTGTGTCCCGTTAAACACATAACCGGGCGATGTTATAACCCGTTGAAAACGGCTAAAACTATTTTTTATAGTAAGATGATTCCGGTTATTGAACAGGTATTCTAATTTTACCTGTGAACTGTACCGGTCTGTATTATTATTCTCATAAAAACCGGAAGGCTTATTCTTCTTAATATAATCTATATCTCCCCCCGTTCTGTCTTCATGTGTAATATTAACTCCCGCACTTAATGTAGTCCGGCCATTGAAATACGCAAAGAACTTAGGATTGATCGTATAGCGTTCAAATTTGGGGATTGCCGTCAACCCGATATCAGCAGGATCATACGGAGCGTTGCTGTTCCGGGAAGCGAAAACAGTCATACCAGTTTTTCCATACTTTTCTCCATAAAAACCACTTGTATTCAACCCGCCTGCTGAAGTAGCGTCCAGGTGAAACTTCAATTCCCGTCCCTGTGTTGGTGTATTAGAAATAAGATTTACAAGACCGGCGATAGCGCCACCTCCATACAAGGTTGAAGCAGATCCCTTGATCACTTCAAATTGTTTCATATCCAGCGGCGGGGTTTGCAATAACCCCAATCCACTGCTCATACCGGCATATAAGGGAAACCCGTCTTTTAGTAACTGGGTATATCTTCCATCCAGCCCCTGGATACGGATAGATGAATTAGCTGAAGTGGCTGAAGTTTGTTGTGTTTGAATACCGGTACTCTCTGTCAGCACCATCCGGATGTCACCGGGTTTCATATTTGCCTTCTCATCCAATTCTTCTCCGGCGATAAACTCCACTCTTGTAGGTATATCCCTGATCGTTCTTGAACTACGGGTGGATTGAATTACGACTTCTTCCTCTTCCTGAGGCTCTAATTCTATAATCATTGTATCGGTTACTGGTACAGTAAATGGTATTTTTTTCCCTTCATATGCAACATGACTTACAAATAGTTCATTTAACCCGGTCGGAAAAACAAGTTTTGCCACTCCTAAAGTATCAGTAACTGCTCCTATTCTAAATCCTTTTCCTGTTACCGATGCATTTATAATTGCTTCTGTGGATTCTGCATCAATAACTTTTATTACTACAATATTCTGTGAGTTAGAATTAATGGCACATAAAAATATCGCAATCAATAAACATATTTTGTTCATTTGTTAAATAGTTGATGTTTAGAAAATATAAATCCGCTTTGAATACGGTAAGTCATCAACTTAATTTAGGCGGCTGCCAGAAATCGTAGTCAATATCAGGGAGGGGATTTTGTATATACCCTGTATATACAATTATACATTGTGCAGGAGTAATTTCGAAACAAACGGGTTCAACGGTAACAGTAGTAGCTGCGCAGCCTTCGCAACTAAAGAAAGGCGAACAACCACTGCAATCCTCCTCCTGGTTTTCATGGCTCACGCCTTGCTCAGTTATTTCATTGTCGCAATCATCAAGCGAGCAGCAGGGCACTACTGAAAGTATTATTAAATAAAAGGAAAATATGTAGCTGACAAGTTTCACCAGTTGCAAAAATATTACCCGGATGCATAACAACATACATCCGGGTAATTAATATTATCGCAACAGCCTTGCAGTATTACTTATCTGCGTGTTTAGAGTGCTTTTTCTTTTTGATCTGGAATACCCTTGAGAGGTTAAATCCAAACCGCACTTCTGCTTTTCCCCATTGCCCTGTTGTTTCTGTAATAAAAGCTCTTTCATTCATTCCTGTGGCATTAGAGAAATGCAACTGGAAAACGTGGCCCCCGGTTTCAATATCAAAACCAACTGATAACGGGTGATAATAGCCACTGTCAGGCATACCCACAACGACATGCGAATAATCCCAGGTGAAAGCAATACGCTGAGAAAGTTTTATTCTTCCTCCGACACCGATCGCATAGATATTATTAGGATCAGATTGCAATGGCACCAGGTTATTATGCACCATGGTTGGGGATACTTGTAATGTTAATGCTTCGCTGAATTTTCTTCCTATGATTGCCTGGAAATAATAACCCAGCTTGGAGGTGAAGAAATTCTTCCGGGAAGGATCAGCCCAATCAAGGCCATTCATGGTCATACCTGAAACCAACGCCAATGTAACCGGGGAGCTCCAGGGGCCTTTTGACTGACGGATGGGAGCAAACTTGATAAATGCATCAAGTTCCTTTTTGTAGGTACTTCTTCCCACACCCACCATCAGGTTTTGCAGAATACCAAAGTCAAATCCCATCCGCATACTGGCCTGGTCAAGACCAAAGAGACTTTTATATCCCTGGTCCAACGGGCCAAAGCGATGCAGGATCCTGAAGTCCATGGTACCGGGGTTCAGGAATTCCATGGAATGACTGTTGATGACCCTGGGAGATTTAAAAGCATACTTGGTGATTTCCTTCGTCGGCTTTTCTTCGCCCACCAGTTTCAGCAAATCTTCATCCTGTGCTGATACGCTGATACCGGAAAAAAGAAACAGCAGTAAAAAAATAAAGAACGATAGTTTTTTCATGATAATCAGATTTTATCCCTTCAGGGGTTCAAGCGAACAGGTTACAGAAATCTTAGCTGTTTTAGCAACTTTATCAGCCACTAATCCGGGTATGGATACTTTAAAATCAGCCAGCAATACATTGAAATCAGCGGTAGCGGTTATTTTGCCATTCTGAATGACCAGTTTACCGTCTGTCTCCACGTCTTTTGTTTCACCATGCATTGTCAGTTTACCTTTCACTTTAATAATATAGGCCCCGTCTTTACTGTAGTTAACTGCTTCATTATTACTGATAGCCCCTTTAAACTCGGCCTTTGGAAATTTATGACTCTCGACATAGTTCTCGTTGAAATGTTCTTCCATCAGGGCTCTTTCAAATTCAAACCCTTTCATTAATAGGGCAAACTGCATGTTCCCTGTCTTCGTATCCACCACACAGGTGGCAGTCCGGTTAATCCCTTCGATCTTTTCAGGGGAGCTGGCTGTTGTTGCATCAAAATTGATCTTACCAGTTTTAGTAAAATATTTTTGCCCAAATGAGCTGCTGCTGATCAGAACAGCTACAGTGATTATTAAAAATTTGTTTTTCATACTCAAGACTTTTTGTTTAAGAAATTATTTTTTTTGATCAATTACACAGCGAACAAGAATTACATCAGACCCCAGAAGTTCATCAGCATTAAATCCCGAGCAGATCCCTTTCATGCCAATCATGCTTCCGGGTTTTACCGTTGCTGCTTCATTGTTATGAATACTGTCCATACTGCAACGAACAGATGACATAGAAGCTGTATCCCCGATTATAATGGAATAAAAACCTCTGTCATCTTTATCTACTGATTTAACAAAGCCATCCACATGGATGATCTTATCCCAGTATTTTTTATTCGCAGCCTGTTCATTGCCAGTAAACTCGTTGACAAAATTTGTAGCGTTCACAGTATAATCCGCTTTTAATTTTGCTGTGTCTTTATGAGCCCTGTTATACTCTTTGTATATGTAGATAGCCGCAGCGCCGGCAATTACCAGCACTGACAATATCACATAGAGAATGATTTTCTTTTTTCGTTTCATGCCTGGTGGATTTTAAAGTTTAATTATTAAGCATCCCTGTGTCGATCCATTTCCTGATGGTCGCAATCTGGCAGGTTGTCATTTTAGGCATTCCTTTGGGCATGGGTGAAAAGCCGGTTGAATGATTGACAGTGCCAAAAAGTTTCCCATTCTGAGCCATGGCCTTGTCCGAAGTATAGGTTCCCATCAATTCATTACCAGAGGGAAAACTACCCGTATGACAACTGTAGCAATATTGCTGCAATAGGGGAACAATTTTCTGTGCATAGGAAACGGTACCAACTGAATCAGTACAGGGTGCACTGTTGGCACCACCATACAACAAATCTTCCTTGTCATAATAACAGGAGCTTATGAATACAATACAGGATAGTAATAAAACTGAAATGATTACTTTCATCTTGATGGATTTTAATTGTTTTGTGATCCGGCTGTGATCCATTTCTGTATTTGCCTGATTTCACAATCGGAAAGTTTTGCTGAATTTTTAGGCATGGGGGAATAACCCGTCAGGTGTGCCACAGAACCATACAACTTACCATTGAGTGCAGTTACTTTAACAGCAGCATGAGTTGAGAGGTCTATATTACCACCTAGATTATTGGGATTATGACAACCCACACACTTGCCCGTCATGATTGGTTTAATAGCTGCTGTGTAAGTAAACGTAGCCGTATCACAACTACCCACACAGTTGTTATTCTTTGCTCCCTGGTTGATCCATTTTTGCACTAAAGCGATCTGTGCAGCTGTAAGCGGTGCCATAGGTGGTGGTGGCATTCTGCCACTGCCGGTTTTTATGATCTCTTTGTAAAGCTTGCTGTTGGCCGCATTTCCAGGCACCACATACCGAACGATCTTAGTATACGTTGTAAGATCTACACCGTCAGCATGAGTGATATTATCATGACATCCGCTCATGGTGCAATTGGATGCGATAATGGGCATGATACTATTTACAAAATAGACCGTGTCAGGGCTGCAATTGGAAACAGCCGGAGGCGTGCCTCCACCACCGCCAGTTCCGCCACTACCACTACCCCCGTTAGAGGGATTCAATATCTCATGCCGACAGGCATTTAATACAATGACTGCTGCAGCCACAACTGCCACTACGTAAATGAATTTGTTTTTCATACAGGTTGGTTTGATTGAATAGTCAGGCCGGTTTTATACACCGGTCTATTTATTATGTTTTATATAGTCTGATGCGATACGGGTAGCACCAAGTTTTAAGCTATCCGTACGGGAATGCTAAAAGAGAAATCTTTCTCTTTTACTAAAAAAATACACTGAGGAAGATTAACTATGCTTTGCGGGGAGGTTGCAGGATCAATGCGACGTGTTTGGAAGGATTACCGGTTAGCAAACGGTCGCCATATGTATTGGTTTCCCATGTTGGGAATTCAATGGAGGGAATATCGGTTTCAAAGGAAGAATAAACTACTGAAAAGGTGTTTTGATGAAGATTATGGCAGGGTAGCTGGTTGTCCATATCATCATCAGCACTGGTGCCATCAGTACCACCATAATGCATGGCTATAAATTCACTAAAACTAAGATCAGGATTTTGCCGGTGATGCTGGAAGAAATGCGTCATGAGCATGGGTAACTTAAAGAGTTGCCCAAGTTCAGTATTACCAAAAAGGTGGATACTGATCATTGCTATAATCAGAGTTTTACGCATTCGTGACAATCAAATATTCAAAAATGATGCCATGTGAATACGAACGCAGTAATAACTATGTTATTGCGGGTATTTAGATGATTAAGAACAATTTTACATCGGGAAATACTAATGATACGGGAGAACTGGCCGTAAACTATCTAAGTAGCAATTCGCAGGGTTTAAGGCCGGTATGCTTTTTAAAAGCAGTAGAGAAGTGTGAAATAGAGGAATACCCCAGCATAATTGATACTTCGGTTACGCTTAATCCTTTTTCATACAACAGGTATTTGGCATGCTCCATCCGCTGGCTTTGGTAAAAATCAAATACCGTGGTACCGAACAGTTCCTTGAAACCTTTTTTCAGGTAACATTCATTGATAGCCACTTTCCGGCTGAGTTCCTTAATGGTAATAGGCTCACCAATATGCTGGATCAGTATTTCACGGGCTTTAATGATCTTTTCCCGGTCAGCCTCATTGGCCAGGAATTTACAGCTGATCACATCAATTTCCTTTTCACCGAGCATGCAGTCTAAGCTGTATAACAGCAGCATCTGGGTTTGAGCATTGATGTATATATTCTCCAGGCTGTCTGAGTAAGTATGATTCAATACACCTTCCAGTACCATTCTTGTCTTGCCGCAAAGAGGAAGTATTTTGGTAAAAGAGGAACTGTGTTTAAAACTCAGGATATCATCAGTCAGCACCGCATTTCCTTTCCGGGGCTTGATAAACTGGCTCAAATGGGCTGGTGAAAATTTAAAGCTGACCACATCCACACTATCCACTCTTTCCATACAGCTTTTGGAAGCACTGAACTGGCACATATCACATTCTGTGTCTTTTTTCCGGCAATAGACATTACCGCTGACGCAGAACCGTAACTCCAGGTAATTTTCTTTAGAAGTCCCCTTCTCGTAATGGTAGACCATCATCCCGGTATCCTCAATATTCCACTGCGGAAGCCTGCTGTACCTGTTGATAGTATATTGCACAGAACCGGGTATTTGCTGCTCTCTTTCCTGCAATAAATGCAACTGCTCCTGCATAGGAGCCTGCTTATAGGCCAGGGTCAATATATCCGGGGGATTGTGCATTACAACCACAAAAGTAAGCCTTTTCGGGGGTTTAATGGTTGAACGTTGATCAGGTGGCGGGATGATTTGAGTTTTAACAATCTATGCGTAAAAAAAATTCCGTTTTTAGCCGTAACGATTAACTTTGCCCATCCGCCGCCGACCGGCGGATTCTTTGTAACACAACTGCATGATCCATCCACATACATACATTCATCCGAATGCCAAGCTGGCCACCAATGTTAAAGTTGATCCTTTTACCGTGATTCACCAGGATGTGGAGATCGGTGATGGCACCTGGATCGGCTCCAATGTTACCATTATGGAGGGGGCAAGGATCGGTAAAAACTGCCGCATCTTCCCGGGAGCTGTTATTGCCGCCATACCGCAGGACCTGAAATTCCAGGGGGAATATTCGAATGTATATATAGGTGATGGCACAACCATCCGTGAGTTTGTAACCGTTAACAGGGGCACAAAGGACAGGGATAAAACCGTGATCGGTAAAAACTGCCTGATCATGGCATATTGCCACTTCGCCCATGATTGCCTGGTGGGTGATAATTGTATTATGAGTAATAACACCCAGGTGGCCGGTCATGTGACCATTGGCGACTGGGCTATTATTGGTGGTATGTGTGCCGTTCACCAGTTTGTCAATATTGGCCAGCATTCTTTCCTGAGTGGCGGTTCACTGGTGGGTAAAGATGTACCTCCTTATATCAAAGCAGCCCGCAACCCGCTTAGCTATGCCGGTGTAAATTCCATTGGTTTAAAGAGAAGAGGCTTTACTGTTGATAAGATCAATCATATTCTCGATATCTACAGGGTATTATATAATAAAGGAATGAACACTTCCCAGGCCATTGAATTCCTGGAGGAAGAATTCCCTGCCACCGACGAAAGAGATGAGATCGTGACCTTCATCCGCGAATCACAACGTGGTATTATTAAACGCTTCACCAAAAACAGTGTGGATGAAGATATCGCTGACTGATGCGGGTAAACGCTTCAACCGCGACTGGATTTTCCGTCATTTCACTTATACATTTGAAACAGGTAATGCTTATGCCATTACCGGGCCCAATGGTTCCGGCAAGAGTACTTTATTACAGGTACTCAGTGGCAATACCATGATGAATGAAGGCAAGGGCCTCTGGACAACAGCTGAGGGAAAAGATGCGGGGGAAGACCTGTATAGCCTTGTATCTATATGTGCCCCCTATCTTGAAGTGGTGGAGGAAATGACCCTGGCTGAATTTCTCGATTTTCACAGCGGCTTTAAGCCCTTCTTAAATGGAGTGACAAAAGAATCGATTATTACCGCCCTTGGTTTGGAAAAAGCGGCCAATAAACAGATCCGCTACTACTCATCAGGTATGAAGCAACGAGTAAAACTGGCACAATGTATTTTCTCCAATTCAGCTATTGTTTTATTAGATGAGCCCTGTACCAACCTCGATGCTGCCGGCATTGCTCAATACCATCAGCTGATCAATGATTATTGTAAAGACAGGCTTGTTATTGTGAGCAGTAATGATGAAGTGGAATATAAATTCTGCAATGAGAAGCTGAACATTAGTGATTATAAGCACTAATCAATCCTACTTATCGCTGGCTCGCAATCAGCAAATTCAAATCGGTGTACTTCAGATCAAACCGCTCACTGAGGTAGAAATTAGTGAGTGACCCTTTGAATAAATAAATGCCGCTCCGCAAATGGAGTTTATGCCAGACCAATTTTTCAAAACCGCCTTCTTCGGCCGCTTCGAGTAATAGTGGCATCAGCACATTACTGATGGCTTGTGAAGCAGTACGGGCAAAACCTGATGGGATATTCGGAACGCAATAATGTATCACGCCATACTTCATGAAAATGGGGTGTTCATGCGAAGTGATCTCCGAGGTTTCAAAACAGCCACCCCGGTCAATACTCACATCAATGACCACGGAACCCGGCCGCATATTGCTCACCATTTCTTCGGTCACCACCATCGGTGTTCTTCCTGTTTCAGAGCCTAAAGCTCCTACTGCCACTTCGCAGGTCTTTAATTGCTTGGCAAGCATTCTTGGTTCGATGACGGAGGTCCATAAACGATGGCCGATATTATTTTGCAAACGTTTCAGCCTGTAAACACTGTTGTCAAACACTTTTACGGATGCTCCCAGGGCCAGGGCAGCTCTTGCCGCATACTCTCCCACAATACCAGCACCAATGATAATTACTTTGGTTGGTGCCACGCCGGATATACCACCCAGCAACACTCCTTTTCCATGATTAGCAGACCCCAGGTACTGGGCAGCGATCAGCATCACGGCACTGCCGGCAATTTCACTCATGCTGCGAACGATGGGGTACGAATCGCTGTCGTCTTTAAGGTTTTCAAAAGAAATAGCGGTAATTCGTTTCTCCATCATTTTCTCCAGCAACTCTGCTTTTAAAATGGAAAGATGTATGGGGGAAATGATGACCTGGTTCAGTTGTAATAACGGAAGGTCTTCATCAATAATGGGTGCACTTTTAACCAGCACCGGTGCTTTGAAAACATCGGCCCTGTCATACACGATCTTGGCACCCGCCTCACTGTAATCCTTATCCCTGAAATGAGAAGCTTCACCGGCATTATGCTCTATGGTAACATGATGCCCATTGCTGACCAGCACACTCACGGCATCCGGTGTCAGTGCAATCCGGTTTTCCTGGAAAGCGATCTCTTTAGGAATACCAATATGCATTTGTGACCCCTTGGGTTTGATATCAAGGGTTTCTTCCAGTGTTTCATAACTGAAAGAGGTGCTTATTTTAGGTTTTTGCTGGCTCATGAGTTGGTTGCAATAGTTATAAGTGCCGTCTTCAAAAATAACTAATTATTGCTGATCCGCAGCCGTCTTCTTTGTGCATCAAGCACCTCAATATAGATATGCAGGGTATGTTCCGGGAAAATGTCTGGAGCCTTTTCAGGCCACTCCACCAGGCAGATATTGCCGCTGTACAAACAATCCTCAATACCTGCCCGGATAGCTTCTTCCTCATCTTTCAGGCGGTAAAGATCAATATGAAACAGCTTCTGCCGTTGCCCGTTTTCCTCATAGAGATATTCATTGACCAAAGAAAAAGTGGGGCTGCCTACAGCATCTTTAACCCCTTTCATATCACATAAAGCATGGATAAAGGTGGTCTTGCCAGCTCCCATTTCCCCATGAAAAGCAAACACAGTTGCAGCACCGATACTTTTCCAGAAAGCAGCAGCCACTTCGTGAATATCATCAAGCAAAAACATCCGGTTCATGGCTCAAATTTAGGCCTACCTGACAAAACCACGGAAACAAACTGATAAAAATCAACGCATTTACGCAACCACGTTGTAATACAATTCCGGTTCTCAAAAGCATTTCAGCTACTGCTTCAATAATTTTGTAGTATGGAAAAGGTTCAATGGAAAGTAGACGGCATGGATTGCACCACCTGTGCATTAAACATTCACAAATTCCTGGAGAAAAAAGGAATGAAGAATGTGAAAGTGAATTTTGCTACTGGTGATGTCAGCTTTGATACGACTGGAGAAGTACCTGAAGAAAAATTAGCAACAGGGGTTAATGATCTTGGTTATGCCGTAGCCAGCCATCAGGCAACTACCATAAACCGGAAGCCTTTTCTTACTACTCACCTGCAACGTTTCTGGTTTTGTCTTCCGTTTACCGCTGTCCTGATGTTGCATATGTTGCCGTGGGTTGAATTACACTGGCTCATGAATCCCTGGTTGCAACTGGGACTTACTATTCCCGTCTACCTGGTTGGTATGAGTTTCTTTGGAAAGAGTGCCTGGAAAAGCCTGCGAAACAGGATGCCGAATATGAATGTATTGATTGCTGTCGGCGCAACAGCCGCATTTGTTTATAGTTTGTATGGCACATTGACCGGGCAGGCCGAACAATATATGTTCTATGAAACAGCAGCTACCATTATCACCCTTGTATTCTTGGGTAATTATCTTGAAGATGCATCCATTGCCTCCACGCAAAGAGAATTGAACAAACTGGTCAAATCGCAAAAAGTGATGGCCAATATGATCGCTTTTGATGATGAACATAAAGAACAGATTTTTCCTGTTGAAAACATACAACTAAGGGTTGGTGATCTTATTTTAATAAAAAGCGGCGAACAGGTTCCCATTGATTGTAAAATACTCTGGGGCGATGCACATGCCAACGAAGCCATTATCACCGGTGAAAGCATCCCGGTTCATAAATATGCCAAAGACACATTGATAGGCGGTAGTGTGATCACTGATGGCACTGTGAAAGCACAGGTAACCGCCGTGGGCAATGATACCGTGTTATCAGGCATTATCAACCTGGTGAAACAGGCGCAGGGAGAAAAACCACCTGTGCAACAATTAGCAGATAAGATCAGTAGTATTTTCATCCCTGTTGTACTCGGTATTGCTGTAATAACACTGTCCGTCAACTGGATCGTTTTAAGAGAATTTACCCCGGCACTGATGCGTTGTATTGCCGTGTTGGTGATTGCCTGCCCCTGTGCCATGGGATTAGCAACACCGGCCGCTATTGCAGTAGGTCTTGGCCGTGCGGCTAAAACAGGTATTCTATTCCGCAATGCCACCAGTCTAGAATTATTCAAAGACATTACCCAAGTCGTATTTGACAAGACCGGTACGCTGACCACAGGAAAATTCCAGGTTGCTGGTTTCAAATCAACTATTGATGAAGAGGAGTTTAAAAAGATCGTTTATTCAATCGAGAAATATTCTAACCACCCGATAGCAAAATCTATTACTGCCGGGTGGAAACGGAAGGATGTGATCAACTGGACGAAGATCGAAGAAGTAAAAGGCCTCGGTATGCAGGCAACCGACAAAGAAGGAAATACCTGGTGGGCCGGCTCTTACAAAATCGCCGATGCCTTTACCAAAGAAGATAACCACAATGTTTACCTCGTGAAGAACAGTCACCTTATTGGCTGGATCGATGTAGAGGATGAAATAAGGCCCGAGGCAAAATCTGTGATCGATTATTTACACAGCAAAAACATAAAAACAATATTACTGAGTGGCGACCGGTATGCAAAGTGCTATCAATTAGCTTCCCAGCTTGGCATTGATACGGTAATAGCCGAACAGACACCTGAACAAAAACTGGTAAAGATCGATGAGCTCAATAAACAAACACCAACCGCCATGGTCGGTGATGGTATCAATGATGCACCCGCCTTAGCTAAAGCCACAATTGGTATTTCCATGAATGATGCATCACAGATCGCTATGCAAAGTGCACAGGTGGTACTGATGAATCATGGATTAAAGAATTTACCAACAGCCCTGGGTTTAGGAAAACACACTTATCTCACCATCAAGCAAAACCTTTTTTGGGCTTTTGCTTATAATATAGTGGCCATCCCGGTAGCCGCATTCGGTTTTCTCACCCCCACTTTTGGAGCACTGGTCATGGGCCTGAGTGATGTGGTACTCGCCATTAATTCTGTCCGCTTATTCGTGAAGAAAGTGCTGTAAATTCACCTTTCACGATGCCGGATATTCATTCCATATTAAAACAATACTGGGGCTTTGATTCCTTTCGCCCCCTGCAGGAAGAAATTATCAATGCTATATTAGCAGGAAATGATACGCTGGCCTTACTGCCAACAGGTGGTGGCAAATCAGTTTGCTACCAGGTGCCCGCGATGGTAATGGAAGGAACCTGTTTGGTCATCTCCCCTTTGATCGCCTTAATGAAAGACCAGGTGGAGAACCTGCGGAAAAAAGGAATTACTGCCTATTCGATCTTCTCAGGCATGACCAGGAAAGAAGTGATCAATGTATTGAAGGTGGTAACGGAAAGTAATTGTAAGTTTCTATACGTCTCGCCGGAACGATTAGAAACAAATTTATTCAAAGAGTATTTACCCGGCATGGGCATCAGCCTCATTGCAGTAGATGAAGCACATTGTATTTCGCAATGGGGTTATGATTTCCGGCCACCCTATTTACGCATCGCTGCTTTACGGGATGAGTTGCCGGAAGTACCGGTGCTGGCACTGACAGCTTCTGCCACACCCGATGTGCAAAAAGATATTTGCGAAAAACTCGCCTTTCACAACGAACTAATATTCCGGCAATCTTTTGAACGGCCCAATCTTTCTTACAGTGTTTTTAAAGTAGATTCCAAGATCAATAAGATCATTGAAATTTTACAGAAAGTTCCCGGCACCGGTATTATTTATTGCCGGAGCCGCAAACGCACCAAGGAGATAAGCGAGTTATTGCAACTACAGCATATTTCTGCAGACTACTATCACGCCGGTTTACCACAGGAAGAAAGAAGCCGTAAGCAGGAGCAATGGATCAATAATAAAATAAGGGTGATCGTTTGTACAAATGCTTTTGGAATGGGTATTGACAAGCCCGATGTACGTTCCGTTATTCATGCTGATGTTCCGGATTGTTTAGAGAATTATTACCAGGAAGCAGGCCGTGCCGGAAGAGACGGTAAAACATCGTATGCGGTTTTACTATTTGATGAAAATGACCTGGCAGAACTGGAGCTATCTGCCACACAGCGTTTCCCATCAATAGAAGATATCCGGGCTGTCTATCAATCAGTGGCCAATTATCTGCAATTACCAACCGGCGGCGGTGACGGACAATACTACGATTTTGATATCGCCGATTTCCTGCGTAAGTTCAAATTACAAAGCCATACGGCTCTTTATTCCCTGAAAGCATTAGAACAGGATGGCTGGATGGCTTTTAATGAACAGGTATTCTTATCTTCTTCTGTACGGTTTACTACAGATAAAAATTATTTACACCAGTTTGAACAATCACATCCGGTTCTTGAGCCACTTATAAAAACATTGCTGCGGGCCTATGAAGGAATTTATGATCAGCCGGTACCTGTTTCCGAAAAGTTCATTTCAGGTCTTTTAAGAAGCGATGCAGTTACAATAAAGAACCAATTACTGGAATTACATCAATCCGGTGTGATCGATTACCAGCCGCAGAAAGATACACCACAACTACTTTTATTGAAAGGCAGGATAAAGGCGGAAGACATTACTATCAATATGCTGTCTTTTAACCAGCGAAAAGAACGCTACCTGCAACGGGTTAAGGAGATCGTCCGGTATGTGAAAGAAATAACGGAATGCCGCAGCCGCATTATCGGTGTTTATTTTGGTGATAAGCATATAAAAACTTGCGGCATTTGTGATAATTGCCTTCGCCAAAAAGCCGTCAGCCTTACCAAAGAAGAGTTTGACCAACTGCACCACCTGGTCATTAACCTGGTAAAATATGAATCACTCCCGGTAAAAGAATTACTGCTAAAAATGAACGGAGTTAAAAAAGAAAAGGCCTGGAAAGTGATCGAATTCCTCCAGGCTGAAAATAAAATTGAAATGGATGCCAATGGCTCCATTCGTTTAAAATAAACTCTTCCGGCTGCGGCTCCTGCCACCCAATCCCAATACACCCAATAATGTTCTTACGATCGTGTTGCCGGCTGTACGGGTCATACTTTTCACTACCGGGTTATCCAGTATCCCTTTTTCTTTAGCCGTTGATTTCTTTTGCTTCCTTGTTGCTGCTTCTTCCTGCATTTCTTCGGCTTCATTTTTAGATGCTTCTTCCAGTTTTTCTGTCAGTATCTCGTATGCACTTTCGCTATCGATGACCTGGTTATATTTTGCAGCGATCTTTGAATGTCCAACAATGGAATCGATTTCCATATCAGACAGGATATCCATCCGGCTCTGCGGTGGCCGGATCATGCAATGCACCAATGGCGTGGGAATGCCTTTTTCATTAAGTATCGTTACGAATGCCTCCCCGGTACCAAGTTGAGTGATCAGGTCTTCTGTTTTATAAAATTCAGTTTCAGGATAGTTCTCTGCTGTTTGTTTGATCACTTTCCTGTCTGCTGCGGTAAATGCTCTTAAAGCATGCTGTACTTTCAATCCCAATTGGGCCAGCACCGAAGCTGGTACATCCATCGGGTTTTGTGTACAGAAATAGATCCCGATACCTTTTGACCGGATCAGTTTGATAATCGTTTCAATTTGCTGCAGCAAGGCATCATTCGCTTCCTGGAAAATAAGGTGTGCCTCATCAATGAACATCACCAGTTTGGGCTTATCCATATCCCCTTCTTCAGGGCAGGATGCATATAACTCGGCCAGTAACTGCAGCATAAAAGTGGAGAACAGTTTGGGCCTGTCCTGCAGATCCGTTACTCTTACAATAGAGATCATACCCCTGCCATCATCACTGATCCGCATCAGGTCATCCACTTCAAAGCTTTTTTCACCAAAGAAAACATCGGCACCCTGTTGTTGTAATTCGATCACTTTACGCAGGATCGTCCCGGTGGAAGTAGTGGAAATTTTGCCATAGTTTTTTTCCATTTCTGCTTTTCCTTCATCACTTACATATTGCAACACTTTAATGAAATCTTTCAGGTCCAGCAGCGGCAGCTTCGTATCATCACAATATTTAAAGATCATAGCCACAAAACCGCCTTGCGTGTCGTTCAACCCAAGGATCTTTGATAATAATACCGGGCCGAACTCACTTACGGTAGCTCTCAGCCGGGCGCCTTTCTGGTTGCTGAGCGTCAGCAGGTCAACCGGGTAAGCAGCCGGCTTGAATTCAATATTCAATTTCTGGCAACGGTCCGTTATTTTATCATTTAGGGTTCCTGCAGCAGCAATACCACTCAGGTCACCTTTGATATCCATCAGTAAAACGGGGATACTGGCATCACTCAACCCTTCGCTCAGCATCTGGAGTGTTTTCGTTTTACCTGTACCGGTAGCACCGGCAATCAAACCATGACGGTTCAGTGTTTTCATGGGTATGAGTACATCCGCACCACTGACAACAGCGCCATCCATCATAGCACAACCAATTTTGAAGGATTCGCCTTTGAAGGTATAGCCGTCTTTAACTACCTGGAGAAATTTTTCGTTATCCGCCATAGATAAAATTTTGGTTGGAAGTTACTGGAAATAGGGGCATAATTAAATGAAGTTTACAAATCTTCTTCTCTTTCCAGCATCAGCACTGCCCCCTGTGGTACAATAAAATATTTCTGGTCCTCGTACATTACTTCGGTGGCACCGCTTACCAGGAAGATCGCCAAGTCGCCTTCCCGGGCCTGCAATGGTACATATTTCACTTTGTCTTCTTCGTTTTTCCAGGGTTCATCTTCCACGGGCATAGGGATGGCATAACCGGGACCTGCTTTGATCACATAGCCCTGTTGTACTTTTTCCTTCTCCTGCACGCCGGGTGGCAGGTAGAGGCCGCTGGACGTTTTTTCATCCGGCCTGGTAGGTTTAATAAGCAAGCGGTCGCCAATCACAATCAGCTTTTTCAACCGGTTATCGGGTGTAATATGCATCGCCATATTCAGTAATTAAATGACAAATGTAGAAAATGGCTGTCAAACGGCTGAGAAAGGGACTCTTAACAAAATATTATTCGGCTGTTCAGATGTTTGGTAAATGATTTACTTTTATTTGTCTTCTTATATATGAATTAAACTTTACAAACCATGGATGCTAAGAAACCTAAAATCTTGTTGTGCGAAGATGATCCTAACCTCGGAAGTGTGCTGAAAAATTACCTGGAACTGAATGATTATGATGTAACGCTGGAAAGAGATGGCCGCCTCGGACTGGCTGCTTTTCAACGGGAAAAATTTGAACTCTGCCTGCTGGATGTGATGATGCCCAATATGGACGGCTTCACCCTGGCTGAAGAAATAAGAGACGTGGACCCGGATATTCCCCTGTTCTTCCTGAGTGCCAAAACAATGAAAGATGATATCATCCAGGGATACAAACTGGGTGCCGATGATTATATCACCAAACCTTTTGACAGTGAAGTGCTGATGCTGAAGATCAAAGCGATCCTGAAAAGGAATGAAGAGATCAACCGGGAGAGTGAGAATAAAGAATTCGATCTTTCTACTTATCATTTCAACCCCAAGCTTCGCCAGTTAATTCATGGCGGGGTTACGCAAACTTTATCTCCCAAAGAGAATGAGTTGCTGAAAATGCTGGCTGAACACCTGAATGACCTGTTGCCGAGAGAGCAGGCATTAAAAAAGATATGGGGCAGCGATACTTATTTTAATGGCCGCAGTATGGATGTATATATTGCCAAACTGCGTAAATACCTGAAAGATGATCCCAGGATCGAGATCGTAAATATCCATGGAAATGGATTCAGGTTAGTTGTACAATAATACGCTGAGCTAAAATTTATACGTTTGAAGGATTACCGGGAAATCAGTAATCCTTTTTTTATTTAACTGATTTAATAAGTACCTGTGACCAAATGGCCCCGGGGCCCATTGTGGTACATACCAACTGCTGGCTTGCCGCTGGACGTTCAATTGATACATACAGCCTGGTACCAACAGGATATAATACTTTAGGCAACCCAAAAGCCAAATAAATTCCACGGCTGTCTCCTATAATCTGATATGCTTCCTGCTGCCGGTCGAGAAAAATTATTTCAGGCACTTTACAATCAAAATTGGCAGACGTTCTTATTTCAATATTAAACCAGTTATCCCCCTGGCTATCTTGCGGGCTTTTTTTACATGCTGATAATATAAAAAGAGAAATAAGAGTGATGATAAAATAATGTTTCATATACTAAACCCTGACAGCAGTATTAACTTCATCGTTGCATTAGAATAATTCTATCTGGAAGGTCTTTTTTGTTTAAAGAACAAAAAGCCTGTATTTCCCTATTCCTTTACGAGTTCTGTATATAACTGGCTGGCAAGATATTTGGCCATCAGTTTAATATTGGCATCGCAGGCTGTAAGGTATTCCGATACCATGCCTTTAAAGCTTTGAAAGAACCGCGGTGTTTTTTTCAGGTTAATATTTTCTGTTGACAGGTCACCTGATTTTTTTTCTCCGGAAGAATAGTTGACGGTGTACGAAACCGAAAATTGTGTATGTACCGGGTCTACGTAGAATTTATCTTTCCCTATATAGGCTACAAGAAGGTACACTAACCAGCCCTGGTCCCGGAGATGAAAATCACCAGGGTTTGTCGTAATCGTAATATCAATCACGGCACCATCCAGCTTTTCTTTCAATTTTTTGGCATTAGCTTCAGTAACAAAAGAACTCGTAAAATTGCTCATAGGCATCATACTGTTCAGCGTAGCTGTTTGGGCAAGATCCCATTTCCAGTAAAATAATGCAGGTACTACTTTATTCCGGGTCTTTGCACTGCTGGACAGTTTGCTTTCCGGTATACTGTTCTCAAAACGAAAACTAATAAAATCACTTTTTCTGCCTTTCTCAGGAATGGTGTTTCCATAATGCTCACCAATCTTTTTATCCAATTTCCGGGGGGTGATACAAGAACTGGCAATGAACAGAAAGGTAACAGGTATCAAAGCTGCTAACTTAAAAACTCTCATAAGGTTTGTGTTTTCATTATAAGATGTAAAAAATCAAATTTGTAAAATTTTGAGCCCTTATGTAAACAGGCTCCCGGATATATTGGGTTTGTTCTTATTTAAATGTTCATAGGCTTTTGCTGTTACTTCTCTGCCCCTCGGTGTCCGCTGCATAAATCCTTCCTGGATCAGGAAGGGTTCATACACTTCTTCCAGTGTGCCGGCTTCTTCACCAACGGCAGTGGCAATGGTTGTTATGCCCACCGGGCCGCCTTTGAATTTCTCAATGATGGTCAGCAGGATGCGGTTGTCCATATCATCAAGCCCATATTCGTCCACATTCAATGCCTTTAGTGCATGTTGTGTGATGCCAAGATCGATCTCCCCATCATTAAGCACTTGCGCAAAATCTCTCACCCTTCTTAATAATCCATTGGCGATACGGGGAGTGCCGCGGCTTCTTCTTCCAATCTCCGCAACAGCATCATTAGATACTTTAGTATTCAGGATGCCCGCAGAACGATGAATGATCTTATTTAATGTTGCAGCTGAATAATATTCTAACCTGGATTTGATCGCAAAACGGGAAAGTAACGGAGCGGTTAATAAGCCACTTCTTGTAGTTGCTCCAATCAATGTAAATGGATTCAATGTCAGCTGAATACTTCTTGCGTTGGGGCCACTGTCTATCATGATATCAATCCGGTAATCTTCCATAGCTGCGTAGAGATACTCCTCCACTACTGTACTCAGCCGGTGTATCTCATCGATAAACAATACATCGTTAGGCTCAAGATTCGTTAACAACCCTGCAAGATCACCGGGCTTTTCAATAACGGGGCCAGAGGTTTCTTTGATATTAACACCGAGTTCATTGGCTACAATCCTGGATAAAGTAGTTTTCCCCAAACCAGGAGGGCCATGGAATAACACATGATCCAATGCCTCTCCCCTGATCTTGGCCGCCTTGATAAAAATCCGAAGGTTCTCGATCACCTGTGGCTGGCCTGCAAAATCCTCCATTTGCGCCGGCCGGATATTATTTTCAAACTCTTTATCTGCTGCACTCAGCCCATCTTTCTCCGTATTCAGGTTGGAATTTGCCATGCTGTAAATTTACTCCCAATCCGTTAACAGGATAAAAAAAATACAGCAGGTAAAATGAAAATGCGAATTACCCTATGTACTGGTTGAGCTGTAATAATAGATCAGGGTCGGGACAATTCTGCAGATATGTTTCTCTTTCCGTAAACTTACAAACACCGGGGTAGTCTCCTTTCCATCCCTGTAAGTCTTTGATGACCTGGAAATGAAGATGCGGCGGCCAGTGGCCATTCTCTTCCGGTATACCAAAGTTGGCAAATACCTCCCCTTTCTGTATTGGCTTACCCTCCTGCAAATCCCTGATCGAATCCAAACCCAGGTGACCATACAGTGTATAAAAATTTATTCCTCCCAGCATATGTGAAAGGATGATCGTCGTACCATAATCACCGAAGTGGTCATTGAATGCAAAACTATGTACTACGCTATCTAAAGGAGCCATGACCGCTGTTCCTGCATTACCCCAGATGTCTGTTCCCAGGTGTAAGCGTCTTGGCTCTTCTCCTGTCTTTTCTGCATCAAACACAGGGCTTCTGCTGTATACCGCCCGATGTTCATTATAACCTCCTATACCATATTTTGCTCCGGCCCTTATCAGCTTTTGATTGATATAGTCGCAGAACTTGCCCGTATCATTCAGCATCTCTCCCCTAAGCTCAGTATTTGTTACCGTAAAATCTAACTGTACTAACCTGTCGTATCCGGGCTGAAAAGGCACAACCGGAGCAAATTGTGCCCGGTAATTTTCCAATATCTCTTCTATTGTTACTAATGACATACCCTACAAAAATAAATTGCCGCCTGAATAAATAAAAAGCATCCGCCGGTTGGCGGATGCTCTATCCTTAGTTTTCTTTCGTTGTTTTTCTTTTATTTTCCAACAATAACCGGGAATGTCTTCTCAGAAGTTCTTGCACCATCATCATAGTAGAACTTAACCATGTAAGTACCACCAGGAAGATTGGTCAGATCGATCGGGATCACTCTTCCAAATACAAGACCGTTGAAGTTTTGTATCCTTACCAACTGGCCGCTGGCAGTATATACTCTCATTCCAAGGTAATTATACAAGGTGCTGTTGATACGGATATTAAATCTTCCGTCATTCGGATTCGGGAACAGGATAACGGCATTATCTGCCAGGCGAACAATACGTTCAGGGCAATCCTGCACCCTGGCAACTACGGTACCTGTGCTTGCGCAACCAGCAGTATTATTGTAGCTATACGTCAATGTATATGTACCCACAGCTGTTGCAGGTGGTACAAAATTATTACCGGATACACCAATACCGCTCCAGCTGCCACCTACCGGTGAAGCAGATAAAGCCACTAATGTATCACTGAGACAGATCCTTGTTGGTAACGGCGTAATTGTTATAGCACTTGGTGTTGTTACTGTTAAAGTAGCAGCACCATTTGAAGTAACGTTTGAACAACTGTTGGTGGCGATGACACGATACCTGAAGCCACTGGATGCCGTAGTAACGGCTGGTATAACCAGGGATGCATTGTTAGCACCGGCAATATTTGTCCAGGTAGCACCAGCATCAGTGCTTACCTGCCACTGATAACTTGGAGCAACACCTCCAATCACAGCAGTGAAAGTAGCATTAGCACCCTGGCAAACTGTTTGGCTGGCTGGCTGTGTGGTCACCGTCAATGGTTGCAGTACAGTTACTACAGCAGTTCCGGCCGGTGAAGTACAGGTTGGTGATGATACTGTTGCCGAATAAGTTGTTGTTGCTGCCGGTGATGCGTAAACTGTTGAAGCCAATGTACCCGCAACATATGGAGTGGTTGCAGTAACATTTGTAAATAGTCCGGCAACAGGTGACCATTGTGCACCAGCAATATTAAAGGTGATGCTCCAACTTGTAATTGACCCCAAATCACCTCCCGCATCATCAACCACAAAGAGATTCCAGTCGCCGTTCTGATTGCCAATAAAAGACGATAATGTTGGTGTGGCCTGTGTTACAGAACCGGGGCCCGGAGCTGCCCAAGTATCGGTTGCACCAACATTTGTAGGTCTGAATGTACCCGTTACCAGTGCAGCAGGTAAACCAGCGGCAGCGGCATCACTAAAAGTAATATTGATACCGTTAATATCAGTTCCTCCGCCAGCATCGGACATCAGAACTACATTAGTACCAGAAGGTGATTGCAGCAAAATATCAATATCACCCGGAAAAGTATGTGTAACCCCATTTATAGTAACTGAGGCAACCGTAACTCCTGCCGGCGGCAATCCTGTCACACTTATTGCTGACGGATATGGCGTAGCTGTACCGGAATTAGGAATAGTGATTGTTCCGGTTGAGGCAACAGTACTTGAATTAGGCACTGTGAGTGTTGCAATTCCACCAGGGCAAAGTGTGATCGCGGTTGGAGTAACAACAGGAGCCGCCGGTGTTGCATTCACGGTGGCTGTAGCTGTATTCGTACAACCCGTTGCCGTGATTGTTCCTGTTACAGTATAGGTAGTATTAACAATCGGTGTAGCAGTAACGGTTGCACCTGTTGTTGCACTTAATCCTGCAGCAGGTGACCAGCTGTAGGTATTGGAAGTACCGGCAGCTGTAAGTGTAACAGGGCTACACTGGTTATTTGGAGTAACAGTAATTGTAGGTCTTGGGTTAACAGTTACGGTGGCTGTGGAAGAACCGGGCGCAGCACAAGAACCTAATGCTGCTGTAGCAGTATAAGTTGTGGTTGCAGCAGGACTTGCATATACAGTACTCGCAAAAGTACCAGCCGTGTAAGCTGTAGCACCGTTCACATCCAGGAATAACCCTGTTACCGGTGTCCATCTTGCTGTGCTTACTTCAAATGTGATACTCCAACTGGTAATAGATCCGGCATCACCACTCGCCTGGTCCCTGATAAAGAGACCCCAGTTCCCGTTCGGATTACCTGTAAACGTTGCAAGAGTAGGATTCACCTGGGTAAATGAGCCAGGGCCCGGGGCAGGGAAATTATCCGGACCCGCTGTATTAGTTGGCCTGTAAGTTCCTGATACAATTGTTGCAGGTAAGCCTGCAGCTGCTGCATCACTGAATATAAGGTTGCCATTCACGATATCAGTACCACCGCCTGCATCCGACATTAGGATCACATTTGTTCCGGTTGGCGACTGAAGCATCATATCTATATCACCTGGGAAAGTATGAGAGATACCATTGATATTTATGGAAGCAACCCTTACACCTGTTGTTGGTAATCCACTCACCGTGATACTGGAAGGATATGGGTTCGCATTACCGGATGTTGTGGCTGGTGCTCCTAAAGGAATCCTGATAATTCCGTTGTTACTATAGGTTGCCAAAACAGGAGCAACCGTCAATGGCTGGAATGTCCCAGCACATATTGTAGAAGTTGCAGGGGTAATAACTGGTGGTGCCGGTGTTCCGAGCACGGTTACAGTAGCTGAGTTCTGGCAACCTGTTGCTGTAATTGTTCCTGTTACTGTATATGTTGTTGTTGCATTCGGGCTTGCAGTAACTGTTGCACCGGTGGTTGCACTCAATGCCGTTGCTGGTGACCAGCTATAAGTATTTGATGTGCCACTTGCAGTAAGCACAACCGGTGCGCAAAGACCGTTTGGTGCCACACTGATCGTTGGCAACGGGCTAACCGTCAATGTAACTGCATTGGAGTTAACAGCTGCACAGAAATTCGTAGCTACACAACGATAACTATTACCGCTGAGGGCTATTCCCGGAACTGTAAGCGTCAGGGTAGCAGTTGTAACTCCTGAATAAGGTGGTGTATTAGTAAGATTAACAAAACCACTACCTGAATTCACCTGCCATTGGTATGTTGGTGTTGGTATACCGGTAGTGGCAACAGTAAAGGTTGCATTAGCACCAAGACAGACAGCAGCATTAGCTGGCTGTGTTGTATAAGCCGGGGGCACACAAGGTAAATTACAATCAGAACCAGCTACTGTTATTTCATCAATAAAAGCACCCACACCGGTTACACTGGAGTCAGTTGCTCTGCGGAAACGGAAGACAACAGTTTGCCCGTTGGCAGATGCAGGCAGGTTAACTGTTGTGGTAACAAAACCACCCGAGTTACCTGTCCAGGCCGGCCGGCCGGCAATAGGGCTGCCGAAGTTGACACTGATAGTGCCGTTGTAACCACCTGTTACAAAGGATCCACCCGCAGTAATAATATCCTGGAAAGGTCCACCACCAATAGAGATTTCCAGTACCAAACCATCAAAATTATTTTCGAGGCTGTTACTTCTTCTGAAAGTAATTTGAGCTGTTGGAGATACTATCGGAATCTGGCGGGTATCCAGCCATTCGTCAGAGATACAGCCCGGGTTGTTTGTAAATACAGAATTGGGAGGACTATCACTGGTTGTGTTGATAGAAGCCCAGGCCAGTGATCCTGTACAGGTAGTAGCCGTTGTGGCTATCCAACTGGCAGGCAGGGCCGGAACCGTTACTCCATCAAAATTCTCGCTGCAGGGTTGAGCGAAAATATCAGTTGTTACAAAAAGAGAAAAAGCAGTAAGAAGAAAAGCATATAACTTTCTCATAAGCACAGTTTGGTGGTTGAAAATATTGACAGAACCCGTCTCAGGTTTCTGCGGGAAAGTTAGGAATTTTTTCCAGCGCAACAACATTTAAAAAGAAAATATTCAGCCTTATAGACGCAGAAACCAGCAATCTTTTTGGGAGGTATTAAATCGCCGGAGCTATCTCTTTTTAAGTTTACAGGATATCGTTTTTTTACTCATTTTTTGCCGGGTTGCTATCTTTACTTGTCACACCCCATAACCTTCTCAAACAACTTAAATATGAAAAAGACGGGCCCTGAAAGGAGCCCGTCTTTTCTTTATCCCGGAATTTTAATACTACCGGGCTATTATAATGCTAAACGTCCTCTTAACTAAGGTATTACCTTCATCATTATACAGGAATAGCTGGTACACTCCTGCTGCCAGTGTTGAAAGATCAACCGGCACCACCCTGTCATAATACAAACCACTGAAAGATTGGGTATTTACCAATTTCCCATCACTTGCATAAACCCTCATTCCCATCCTGGTAAACAGATCTGATTTGATCCTGATACTGAACCTTCCGTCATTCGGGTTAGGATAAACGATGATCGAATTAGGCTGCGCCAGTGTTAAGTGACGTTCCGGGCATTCGTTTACCTGTATTGTAGCCGACTGTGCAGACGAGCAACCGAAACTATTAGTGGCAGTAAAAGTAACTAAGGCAGCACCCACTCCTGCCTGGGAAGGAGTAAATACATTTCCCTGCATTCCTGCACCGGACCAACTTCCACCAGCAAATGATGTTGTAAGTGTGACAGCCGGATCAGATACACAAAGAGGAGCTACTGCCCCGATCGTAAAGACAGGTAATGGATACACTGTCAACACAGCCGGATTGGAATTGGCCGTATTACAATTACCACTGACCACGCAGCGGTAACGGTTACCATCCATTGCTGATGTTATAATCGTTAATGACAGTGTAGCGGTTGTTGCACCGGTTACATTGTTATAAGTAGTGCCCCCATCAGAACTAACCTGCCACTGGTAGCCAGTAACAGCTCCGGAAGCCGTGATCGTAAACGTTGTTCCTGTTCCCTGGCAAACAGCCGCAGAGGATGGTTGTGATGAAACAACAGCGGCTGCAAAAGTGCTTAGTGTTGCAGCGTTGGAGTTCAATACAGGGCCACAACTTGTAAGCACACAGCGATATTGATAAGTGTTCATATTGGCTGCCACACCTGTTATGGTTAGTGTAGCAGTGTTGGCGCCAGAATATGGGGCTCCATTTGTAATATCAGTAAATCCGGTGCCGGTATTTACCTGCCACTGGTAGCCGGTAGCTCCCGTTGCAGCTACTGAGAAAGTTGTATTACCCGTTGCACAAACAGTACTGTTGGCTGGTTGTGTATTGATCGTTGCAACCGCTGTTACAGTAAGGATAACATTATTCGAATTAACGGATGAGCAGGGATTCGTAATCACACAACGGTATTGATAACTATTCATTCCGGCAGTAACACCGGTAACGGTAAGCGTAGCTGTTGTTGCACCTCCGTAAGGTGCAGCATTTGTGATATTCGTAAACCCACTTCCTGTATTTATCTGCCATTGGTAGCCGATAGCGGCAGTGCCGGTTGCGGCCACCGTATAGGTAGCTGTGCTACCGGAACAGGTTGTAACATCTGTTGGTTGTGATGTAAACGTAACAGGCGTACAGGCCACACCCGGTAGTATTCTCGTGATTGTATCTGTAACCGACTGTAATGAACTGGATGCATTAAAGAGGTTGGACTTAATGGTAACAGCCGGTTCAGTACTGAGTATAATATCATCAATATACCAGCCGCCGCCGGCAGGAGCCGTATTGTCATCTGATGCAAAACGGAAACGTACCTTGATACTCTGGCCGGCATAAGAAGACAGATCAATTAAAGTGCGAACGAAGGCCCCGCTATTACCAGTAAAAGCAGTTCTTGATGCCAATGCACTTCCTGTTCCTAACGATCCATTGTAGGGATTCAATTTCATTTTTGATCCAAGATCACTCCAGCTTGTACCCCCGTTGGTACTTACTTCAACAACACCACCATCCCAGCCATCTTCGGTATTATACCGGTGCCAAAAACTAAGGGTGGTATAAGAAGAAGGGGTGGCATTTAATGTATAACTATTTGTCGTTGCTAATGACAGATCAGAAGTGCCTGTGGAATTAGGGGAGAAGAAAGCATTCGGTGAACTCTGGCTTTGCGTGGTGGAAGCAGTCCATACAGTAGCATTGATCGAAGTGGCTGTCCAGGTCGCCGGAATTGACGCTGCTGCTACCGGTTCATTAATATGTTCAACCGGGGCAAAATAGGTTCCGGGATTTACAGTAACTGTAAACGGAAAGGTTTGAGTTTGTCCGGTAGCCAGGTTAACCGGTCCAAAAGTGATGGTGCGGTTCCCGGCATTATAAGCTCCGCCACTTACATAAGTAACATTGGCTGGTAAGGTATCCGTGATAAAGAAATTGGTAATAGGTGAACAAACTCCAGCAATCAGTTTGTTAGTATAAGTAACGTTTTGCCCTTCCTGTACCTGGGGTGCACTTTGTGTTATAGAGAAAGTGCCATTATCAACAGCGAAACTCGGCACCTGGTCTGTTACGCTGCTGGAAGAACCCTGTGAAGCGTTTCTTCCCATTCCTCTTTTGGCAAAAGCTCTCCAGATAGCACAACTGTACTGTGCTCCAAAAAATAATGTATCTGCTCTCAGGATGGCATTTCTTGCATCAATGAAACCCGGATTACAGGGTTGTAAACGCATACCTTCTGTTACCAGTTTAAAGGCAACAGCGTTACCACCTCCTGCTGCAGGGTTAAACAGGTTCGGGTTGATACCGGCCTGCTGGATGATCTCCCAGGTCATTTCCCATAAAGCTGCACACCAGTATTCACCCCTGTCGTGTTGTTGGGCAGGGAGTGTGGCAGAATATACTCTCGGGTTGATAGCAAGATTGGTAGAATACCGGAATGCACGAATACCAAGACCGGTTGTCGGCTGATTCAAGGCATAAGTACCAATGCCCCTACCAATCGCCCCGTCTCCAATGCTTGCAGTAGCCCAGTTGGTGGTTACCATTAAACCATAGTAATCACTCCAGCCTTCGCCAGCTTGTTCTGCATTACCCAGGCAGGAACTGTTACCGGGTCCGCCGGTCAACCGGTTACTGATACCATGCCCAAATTCGTGGGCAACGATACTGTTATCCAGGTCGCCATCCCGATCAGGATTAGGAGCCGTCCATAGATACATCTGCATCCGGGGCCTTGCTCCATCATTGGGGGTTGCGAAGTTGGCATTATTCGTGCCGCCGCCATCCTGTGCATCAGCTATCACATAGTCATTTCCCAAACCACCACGGCCCTGGTTATCATTCTGAAAATTACCCGTCTGTTCTGTAAAACCATAGAGGTACATAATATCATGCATGATATTATTCCAGTAAAATAAATTAGTGATCGCAAAATTCTGATTCACTGCAAGTGTGGGGACTTGTGTATAATCAGGGGTGAAATCAAAACTAAGACTCGGTTGTGCTGTCGTGGAAACAGCCGCTTTTTCAATAATTGAATTGGTGTTCAACCTGTCTTCAGCAGCCCATACGTTATTTCCGCGGGTACTATCATGATAAGCGGCTCCGTCATTATGCCATCCCAGTGAAGTGGCATTACCAGCTGCCAATGTCCAGGGATCGGTTACCAACTGAGAACCGGTGCCGCCAAGATGGGTCGGGCTCTCATAAGGATAAGGAACAACCCGGTAACTGGCTGAACTGACAACAAAAGGTTTGTATTCCCATTTAAATAACTGATCTTTTTGAGGAGCAAGGGTGTTATTTTGTTGTACACCGTGCCCTTTTGCAAAATGCTCCGCAGTTGTATGTTTACCATCACCCCAATTACAGGTGATCGTCAGATTTTGCTTACCCAGTACATTACCATTCATGGCATCAATACGGACCAGCCAATAGTCAGATGAGTTGGTGGGTGTAATAAACACTTGCCAGGCCAGGCGAACCCTGCTCTTATCTTCGGTTGGCAACCATAATAATTCTGCCGTGATCTTTTCAAAAGCAATACCCAGGGTTCCAAACTCATACTTGTGAACTGCCCCATTAACTACCACTGCAACTACTGGTTGTTTCGCAGACAGTTTAGCATCCGCCAGTGTCAGCTGAACAGCAGACTCAACCGTAATGGCGGGGTTTGCATCGTTGACATTCACTTTTGCTTCCATCTTGCCGATACGGCTTCCTGCATGAGAAACAAGCTGGTCGTTTTTAAAGGCCAGCACCTGTAGTTCATTGAACACCGGCACTCCTTTATAGCTTTGCTGCAGGTACACCATGCGGATATCCTGCCGCCCGTCTATCTTATAGGTATTAGCAATAAAAATGTTGTTGAGATCGTCTGCAGATAACCCGATCGCAGCACGGTTCTTGCCAACAAGCTGGCGGGCTGCTGCTGTTTCAGCATCCTGTGCACGGGTAATAATAAAACAGCTGACTGCAAAAAGGCAGAGTAAAAGTTTTCTCATGAATACAAGCGGTTTGGTTGGTATGTGAACGTTCGTAAAATTTAAAGGTTCTAAAATAAAGAATATCCGGTCTAAAATGGGTCAAAGGGGGTGATAAACGCAAAATATTTCTTTGTTGAAACCGTTTTAACCCCGGACACGTCTTTTTAAAACATTTTCTGCCTGATGCAAAAACACTTAGTGAAACTTCTTTCCGTATGCCTGTTACTGAATTGCTATTCTCTTCATGCACAGATGATAACCGGAGTGTGGAAGGGAAAGATCAATAAGCAAAAAGTAGAGGTCAAGATCATACAAAAGGGCGACAGCCTGGCCGGTACTTCGTATTACTACGAATCAGCCACTCATTACCGCCGTTATAGTATAAAAGGATATTTCAATAGTAACACCAATGAAGCCGTATGGTGGGATGACCAGCTACTGGAAGAAAAGACAGGTCGTTTCAATCTTTCCTCTCCGGGCAAGAATGCAATGCTATCCAGCGCCGATTTTAACTGTCCGGGTGACGGCAGTATGATGCTGGATGGCAAAACGGGTAAGAAAGAGGATAACCGCCAAAACGGGGATGTTCACTTGGACAAAGCCGCCGGTCCTTCCTTTGAAGATGAATGGGATTTTGTGATTGATAATTACCTTGCCGGTGGAAATGATCCTTTTATTATTGATAGTATCGCTGGCCTCGCTGCTGTTCCTGCTGAGCGACCAACAAACGAGGCGCCGCCTGTCAAACCGACGCCACCGGTGGAGACAGTAAAAACCGAACCAAAGAAACCAATCGTTGAACCAGCACCTGTTCAAAAAACAGAAGAGCCTAAACCGGTGGTGAAAATCACAGAGCCGGTTAAGCCTCCTACCATTGAAGAAAAATTTAGTACGCGGAAAAAAGTACTGACAACAGAAATTCCTCTATCCGGCGACTCTGTTGAACTTCGCTTTTACGATAATGCAGAAATTGACGGTGACTCGATTTCACTTTTCTTAAATGATAAACTGATCTTCCAGCATATCCGTCTTACCGGCAATGCCTATTCCATCAAATTAGCGGTAAGTGAATTGAATGAAAGCAATGAGTTGATCATGGTAGCTGAAAACCTTGGATCTATTCCTCCCAATACTTCTTATATGGTAGCCATCGTGGGTGAAAAGCGTTACGAAGCAAGATTGGAAAGTACTGAAGGCAGCAGTGCTATGGTACGATTCGTAAAAAAGAGTCCTGTTTCAACAACTAATTAAAGTACAAGTACCGCCAATACAGAAAAATGATCGGAGGCAAAACGGCCTTCCCAGGTTTGGGAGATCGTGGCATGACTTAATACTTTCCATTTCCCCTTCAGGAAAATATAATCTATGGGCTGGTCATCCGTTTCTTTGGAACGAAACCCATTGAAGGTGCCGGTGGGACCATAATGCGGGCTGGCAGACAATTCTTTTGAATCAAGCAAATGAAGGGGGCTATTTTTATCCATTACCACCTGGATCGGCTCGTCGGTTGGCTTGGCATTAAAATCACCGGTGATAACAGCCGGCGTATTCCCCGCTATTTCTTTTACTTTTTGCAATAATAATAAAGCACTTTCTTTTCTTGCCACTTTACCCATATGATCAAAATGGGTGTTGAAGGCATAGAATATTTTTTTTGTTTTCCTGTCTTTGAATTTTGCCCAGGTCACTATTCTTGTAATGGCCGCATCCCAGCTTTTACTGCCGGGCACTTCAGGTGTTAATGATAACCAGAATGTATTTGACTGCAAGACCTGTAATCTTGTAGTGTCATAAAAAATAGCTGAATACTCGCCTTTTGTTTTCCCATCATCTCTTCCTTCACCCACAAAATTAAATTGAGGTAACCTTTCCTCCAGGTCCATCATCTGGCCATGCAGGGCTTCCTGCACTCCCAGCAATTCTGCTTTATGAAATAGTACCTGCGAAGCCAGTTTGTCTTTCCGGTAAGGCCAGGCGTTAAGACTGTCAGAAGCCACATTCAACCTTATATTAAACGTCATGACATTCAGTTGTGCCTGGGCAGAAACTTCTGAAACTGCAATGACCAGCAGTAATACTATTATCTTTCTCATGACCTAAAAGTAAAACAGGTGTGGTATAATGCCACACCTGTTTGATAACATTATTGTTATCCTTTATTTCAGTTTTTTAAGTAGCTCCTCAATAGCCCTGTCCAATTGCGGGTCACGGCCATTCAGTTTATCATCAAAACTATTGATCACCTGGATATCCGGCTGCACACCATTCATCTCTAGGTCTTTCCCATCCAGGCTATAACAACCCCAGCCCGGCATCCGAACCGAAGAACCATCCACCAAACCAACGCCACTGGTGAAAATGATCCAGCGGTAAGTGCCATTGCCAATGATAGTTCCCAGCTTTAATGCCTTAAATCCCTGGGATGTCATTTCTGCATCACTCAGCGATTGTTCATTGATTAATAAAATGATAGGCTTATCCGCCGGTGCAAAATTGGATTGCGGGGTCAGTTTTCCTTCCCGGTATTTCCATTGCAGGTAGGCCTTCTGCGACAGGAATTTTAATACTTCATCATGCACATTGCCACCGGTATTATAACGCAGGTCAAAGATCAGTGCATCTTTATTATTCAGTTCCTGTGTCATATCAATGATGAACTGGTCAAGTTCAAACTGTCCCATATTCTTCATATAACCATAAGCGATCCTGCCTTTACCTTTTTCATCCACCCTTTTCTGGTTATTGTCTATCCATTCATCGTACAGGTTCGTAAACAAGGTAGCTTGCGGATGGATCTTTACCGTGATCATTTGGCCGGCCCGGTCAAAAGTCAGTTCCAGTTCATTATCCAATGATGGTTTGGTGAAATAGTAATTGCGGTCCTTGTTCTTGTCTATTGTTTCATCATTCACTTTTACCAGCATATCTCCCGGCCTGATCTCAATGGATTTTTTTTCAGCTGCTGATCTTTTAACCACATACTTTACTTTATAGGGATCTCCCTCTTCGAAGATGATACCTGTCTCCATGGTGCGGTTACTCAATGCAATCGTTTCATCCGTACCAAAAGAATTGAAACCCTGGTGAGAAGAATTCAATTCGCCGAGCATATCATTTAATAAAACCCTCAGGTCGGCTCTTGTATTCAGGTAAGGAATAAACCGCTGGTAATACTCTTTGGTTTTCTTCCAGTTCAAACCATGAAAGTTCTCATCATAATAGTTCTCCTCCATCTGTGCCCAGGTCTCTTCAAACATCTGGCTGAACTCCTCCGATAGATTACGGCGGAATGTATACCCGATATTGATAAGATCAACCTTGTTAGCATCCAGGCTCAGCTTATTAATATTTCCATTCAGCAGTGTATATAGTTTATCACTTACCTCTACGATGCCAAAATTAAAACTCAGGTCAGTGCCTGCGATCTTCTCTGTTTTGTTTTGTTCAAAAGGTTCGATCACCGTTTTCCAAAGTGCATTTCTTCCTTCCCCGTGGTTACTGGTATATAGCACACTGATCTTCTCTCCTTTCTGGTACACATACTGGATGAACTGGGCACCGAAGGATGGTCCCACCTGTTCCAATCTTTCCATGATCCTGTCCAGGTCGATCGTAATTGGTTTTGTATCTGCGGTGGCAGCAGGTGTTACTTTTTTGGAAGTATCTTTTTTCTCTTCTTTAAACAGCTCGTTGAATTTATCTAACCGGAAAGGAGCATCCAATTTATCCAAAGGCATCCGGTAAACTTTCGCATTGGCCATACCGAATGGATACGATGGCTTTAATCGCTGCGAAGTGAAGAAAATAAATTTCCCATCGCCCGACCAGAACGGGTCAGACTCGGTAACACCTGTATTGGTGATATTGATCGTTTTATTCTCCTTCAGGTTGTGAATAAAAATATCCTGTTCAAAATTCCGCATGGCGGTAAAGAGTACATACTCATCGTTAGGTGAAAAACCCGGATCGCTGTATTGAAAACCCCAGATCTCTTCCTTTACCACTGTTTTACTCTGTAGTGTCTTCAGGTCCATAATCCTTACTTCGCCACGGCCACTTAAGTAAACAGCCTTATCTCTTTTTTTATTGAAGCTTATGGCCCTGTTATTCATTTTATCACTGGTCAGTTGCTTCAGAGTGCCGGTTCCATCGGCAGCGATGGTGTACCAGTTAGTATATCCTTCGAGTGTCTGGTTAAAGAGTAAGGTTTTATTATCACTCATCCATTTGATCTCCCTTGCCCTTTCTGCAGAGCCCCGGTTGATCATTTTAATGAATTTCCCTTCAATATCACTGACAAATACTTCACCACGGGAAATGAATGCCAGTTTTTTCCCATCAGGTGATACATCAAAAGCGCTGATATTGCTTTTAACATCAAAATCTTTCTCCTGGGGCAGGATATTATTGCGGATGATCGCAATATCCAGTTTGTTTTCTTTATCCGATTTCACATCATACAACCAGAGCTGGTAATCTTTTTCAAATACGATCTTGCCGCCATTGGCATTCACCATCGGTGTTTTGACCGAAGATGAAAAACGGGTCAATGCTTTTTTCTTCCCGTTATCAATCGTATAAATATTATACTCCCCGTTGGCTTCATCAGAAATAAAATAGATATTCCCGTTCTTATCAATCGTAGCAGCAAAGTCTTTTCCTTCCCAGTCGGTATATTTTTTATACTGTTTTGTTTTCAGGTTATACGATTGTATATCCGGGTTGAAAGGCCCTTTGTAACGTTTCCGTTGTGCCTGGCTGATACTTTCCCAAGTGTCGTTAAAAAATAGTTCGCCGGTAGTTGGATGCTCCACCAGGTTATGATCATACTGGAAAAAATAATTTCCGAATACCCGAACCGGTGTGCCACCTTCTGCACTCACTTTAAAACCGGCCACCTGTCCCATACGTCCGCTGTTGAAGTAAAGAAATTTTGAATCCCAGCTCCAGCTGGTTACTTCATCATTACCACTATGCCAGGTTATTTGTTTTACTTCCCCGCCATTGACCGGCACTACAAATACATCTGCATTCCCGTATTGCCTGCCTGTAAAAGCGATCCATTTCCCGTCAGGCGAAACCCTGGGATTTGTTTCATAACCCTGCATAGCAGTTAACCTTGTTGCCTGCTTATCTTTTACGGATGCCGTCCACAGGTCACCTTCAAAACTGAAGATCACCATTTGCCCATCCGGTGTAAGACAGGGAGTGGATAAGAAATAAGCTGCTTGTTGCTGTGCCGATAGCTGCAAGGAAGCTGCTAGAGCAAAAAGAGAAATTATATACTTCATGAAAGATGGTTTTGGGCTTTCAAATTACACCCTAAACCATTGCCAGCATCACCGCTGGTAAAAAATCAGTTCCGGGTAAACAGGTATTCATTGCGCCGGAAGAAATTGGCCTCCCCGTCAAACCGCACCAGTTTGGTCATGGAGAATTTGCCGGGACCGATCAGTAACACATGATGAAAAGTGGCCGGTTTAAAATCATTACCGTCCTTACCCCTGCTTTCCAATACAATTTTTAACCCGCCATCTGGCTGTGGCGTTCGTTCTATTACTTTCATGTCGTTGATCATGGTACCATCTGTATTGATCCTGTAACGATCTCTTCCGTTTTTCTTTGGCTCATTTGTATAATAGAAGCCCAGTGTAAAAGCATTGCCTTTTTTTACTTCAACAATAGCTTTGGCTTTTATGGTTTCTTCCTTATTGCTGGTATAATCCAGGTAGGTAAGTGTTCCTTTCCATTGCCCTTCCAGGACGGTAAAATCTTTCTTGGTGACTGTTTGCGCATGCAGTCCTGTTCCTGCCAGCAGCAATAATGAAGCAGCTACTGCTTTTGCAGGCAATGAAATAGCCAGTTTTCTCCTGCTGAGTATCACTCTATCCATGGCAAACCGGCCACTGCCCCCAACTGCCAGCAGCACATATCCCCAAAAAAGGGTTTGCTGAAAATACATACCGCTTAGAGGTTCCGGTTTATCATACCACAAAAAAGAGATCACAAAAAACTGGAAAGCCAGTTGCAGCGAAGCAAACCGGGTCAGCAATCCAAGTGCAATGCAAATACCACCGGCAAACTCACCCCAGGATGCCATAGCTGCCCAAAAACCCGGGGACGGAAACGTAAATCCAAGACCGGCTACCTGTTCGGTAAACCAACCCGGTGCTGCGATAGCATTCATTTTAGGCCATCCGGCATGGACAGCGATACTTAAACCCATGTGCAAACGGAATAGCAGCCAACCGGTATTCAGAATAGTATTGTCCCCGAGGTTGCTGCCAAAAAAGAACTGGCGAAGTTGTGCTTTCATAAAAACATTTTTGAGTGATTGAATAATGACTCAAAAATGCGGGTCAATGGAAGGCTGGTCGCTGCAAATCATATTTTGAGACCAAAGAATAAGGCCTCATATCATAGCTGCCCAGTTCAAATTCTCTAAACAGCTGGAGCTGATCTATTTTAAAGAAGCAATATATTCTTTCGGGTTAAAACCGGTTACTTTTTTAAAGGCCCTGTTAAATGTGGCTTTGGAATTGAAACCACATTCAAAAGCAATACCCAGCAATGTCTGCTGCTTATGCTCCCCTTTCCCCAGCATTTCTTTCACCGCTTCGATCCGGTAGTTATTAATAAAATCATTGAAGTTGAGCCCGAATCCCTGGTTGATGATCTTTGACAATAAAGAAGGGTTGGTATGGAGTTGCCGGGCCACCTGCGTCAGCGATAATTCAGGGTCCTGCCAGGCTTTTTCCTGCTCCAGCAGGGCAATGATCTTTGGTTTCCATGCTGCCAATAAAAAATCCTCTTCCTTTTTTTCAGTTGGCGGATCGCTGATCTCGATGATCTCTGCTTCTTCCACCGGGTCAGCCCCGGCCGTATCACTCTCTTTATATTGCAGCAATAAAGCAGGCTTATAGGTTAACAGGTTTAGCCGGAACGGGACTTTTGTTTCAATAGAATTGGCATAACCGGTGATAGCGATATAATAAAATACAATGGCAAAAGAAAAATAACCCCACCAGGGACCCATGTACCGCATTTCCAGGTAACCGGGGATCAGCGGGGCGATATAAAATGCCACCCGGATGATCAGCATAATGAGAAAAGCATATAGAAAACTCCTGATCCATTTGAACAGAATGAGGTCGGCATAGCTGACCACCTGCACCATGAGTTTTTTATAGAGATTATAATACCGCAGGGAGAGCAATAAATAAAACAGCATGGATAGATGCCCGGCAACCTGGTACCAGGTATCAAAATCAGGATCGGCACCACTGGCTAAAAAATAATATTCGTTCAGGACCAGTTTATCAATTACAACTGCTGCTATACTGTACAATAAATACAAAAAGCCGGGTAATAAATGCAATCCTTCCTTTTTACCGAAGCGAAAAGATGGGTTCAGTAAACTTTGAATATAAAAGAACATGACCGGGCCGATAAAGAACAATTGCTGAAAAGGAACATAGAATAAAATATCCCGGTAAGGCTGGTTGTCATACCAGCCGGCGAAGCCCACCATCCATGGAGTAATGTATAGAATGCAGAGCAGCAGGAATAAACTCAGCCATTTATCCGAAGGGGTTTCATTACGGATGGCTTTCCGGTATAATAAAACCGAATAGACCAGCCCGTGCACAAAGAAGATCAGCAACAGGGAAGAGTAAAATCCAAAATCAAACCGCATAATATAATACAATATAAAAAACCGGTGAGTTCTTCACCGGTTGTCAGAAAAAGAAAGTTTTAGCACTCTGCCAGCACCACTTCAGCTTCACTCGGCACTCTCTCTTTCCCGGTTAGAGAAGTTGAGATCACTCCTGTCATATCAATAGACACGGTCTTTAACAATTTTTCTTCCAGCATATCCCCAAAGGCTTCAAAATACAGGATCACATCTTCCCTTACATTTCGTTTCAGCCAGCGAAATCCACCGGGCAGGTATTGCAACACTTGCTTATCACTGAGGTATTCGATATGATGAATATCCGTGGGTGTTAAACCGGCCTGTTCCAGTTTAGACATAACCAGACTCACCGGTGCATTACTCACCCCGCAAAACTCTTCCGCCAGTTCGGTCCACTCCCCATTTCCCAAATGCGCATAGTGTAAGATCTCTCCTTCCGTGAGCGGGGTGATCACCTGTAATAAATTACCGCAGTTACAGGCCCCGTGATGCCCCCAGGCATAGTGAGCTCCATTGCGTAATCTTTCCGCCGTTTTACGGAGTGCCTGTATCAATTCAATGGAGGGGTGTGCCATAGTTCAAATTACTTTATAAAAACACGGAAGCAAACATTTTGTTTAGCCCGGTAAAAGAAAAACCTTCCGATTGGAAGGTTTGAATAGCTTGTAGAACGTTCTCTTTATTTCAGGTGCAGTTTATAGGAACCGGTAACATCCTTATTGGTTCTTTTGTCCCAAACCCGGAACTCCACCAGGAAATGATCATAGATCTTATCGGCTTTGGAGATCACCACGGTTAAAGATATTTGTTTGGCATCTTCCGCACTAACCCCCTCCGTATACGATTCAAAAAGATCGTCCCTGTTTAAAAAAGTATCCCCTTCATTTGTCGATACTTTTTCGGAAGCACCCAGCAGCACTTTACCATTTTCTTCCTGCCAGCCGCTGATCTCCAGTTTCAGCCGCACTTTCTTGTCCACATCGGTGATATTTTCATTCGAAACCAGTGACCCGTCCTCATCATACACCAGATAAGCTTCGGATACCTTCAGCCCGTTTTCCTTGATGGCAATGCCATTCCTGAATTTACCGGCTTGCTTTTCAGTCTCACCCGTTTTGATCTTTACCTCGCAGGATAAAAAAAGAACGGACATTGCTACTAGTAACGACAGGACTGGTTTCATATGTTCAGGTTTATACATGTTAACTGATCTCATAAACAGGATTTATATTACCACGTTCACCATCTTCCCCTTCACGAAAATGAATTTTTTCACCGGCTTGCCTTCGATCCATTTCTGCACCACTTCATTGGCCAGTACCAGTTTCTCCACTTCTTCCTGCGTGGCATCCAGTGCAATATCCATCGTGGTCCTTGTCTTGCCATTGATGGACACCGGGTATTCCTTACTGCTTTCCGTTACATACTTTGCTTCAAATTTCGGGTAGCTGGCATCCAGGATACTGCCGCTGTTGCCCAGCTGCGACCAGAGTTCTTCTGCAATATGCGGCGCATACGGCGTGAGCAAGATGAGCAATTGCTCCAGCACTTCTTTCTTATGGCATTTCAGGTCGGTGAGTTCATTCACGGCGATCATAAAACCACTGACACCGGTATTAAAACTGAAGCGTTCGGTTACTTCTTCAATTTGTTTGATGGTTTTGTGCAATACTTTTAGTTCGGCATCGGTAGGGGCCTCTCCCCCCGCCCTCTCCGCAGGAGAGGGAGCTGTGGTCGTCCAGATTGGACCTTTCACTTCATCATTGAA
>CADEDV010000001.1:165792-206885 GCA_902826165.1 uncultured Bacteroidota bacterium | reverse complement strand
TAGCTTTCCACATGCGGTAACTGCAACGGTAATTCTTTTTCATCTAACGGATAGGCAATTCCATTTTTCCAAACAATAGGAAAAGGTTCGCCCCAATAACGCTGGCGGCTGAAACCGGCATCCCGCATTTTATAATTCACCTGCCGCTTGCCGATACCCAGTTCTTCAATTTTATTAATCGCCACACCAATCGCATCTTTCATCAGCAGGCCGTTTAAGAAACCACTGTTTTGCAAAGTCGCTTCCTTGGTGGGGTTGGCCTCTTCGCCATTGAAATGATCGCCAATGATATTGGTGACGGGTATATTAAAATGTTTGGCAAAGGCAAAGTCACGTTGATCACCACAGGGCACGGCCATGATAGCCCCGGTACCATAACCGGCCAGTACATATTCGGCGATCCAGACCGGTATCTGCCGGCCATCGAATGGATTAACTGCATAGGAACCCGTAAAACAACCGGTGATCTGTTTCACTTCCGACTGGCGTTCCCGGTCACTCCTGCTTTTTACATAGTGCAGGTACTGATCAATAGCTTCTTTTTGTTCCGGCGTTGTTATTTCGGTTACCAATTCATGTTCGGGTGCCACTACCATAAAATCAACACCAAAAATGGTATCGGGTCTCGTGGTATAAACCGTGAGTTTTTTAGAATGGCCTTTTATCTCGAAATCCATTTCTGCCCCCTGGGATTTGCCGATCCAGTTGCGTTGCATTTCTTTCATGCTGTCGCTGAAATCAACCGTCTCCAGTCCTTCCAGCAAACGATCTGCATAGGCCGTAATGCGCAAATACCACTGCCGCATTTTCTTTTTCTCCACCGGGAAACCGCCTCTTTCACTTACGCCATTCACCACTTCATCGTTCGCCAACACCGTGCCCAGTGCTTCGCACCAGTTCACTTCACCATATTTGCTGAAAGCCAGGCGGCAGTCCATCAGGATGCTTTGCTGCTGTGCTTCATCAAAAGCTTTCCATTCCTCTGCTGTAAAGACGATGGACGATGGACCATGGACCATGGACTGACTCCCTTCTGTTTCAAATTTCTTTACCAGTTCAGTTATCGGTTTTGCCTTGTTCTCTTTTTTATCATAGTAACTGTTGAACAATTGCAAAAAGATCCATTGCGTCCATTTGTAATAGTTCGGGTCGCTGGTTTGCACTTCGCGGCTCCAGTCGTAGCAAAAGCCGATATTATCCAATTGCGATTTGAACGTAGCGATATTCTTCTTCGTGGTTTCTGCCGGGTGCTGGCCTGTATCAAGTGCATATTGCTCGGCAGGCAAACCAAAACTGTCGAAGCCCATCGGGTGCAGCACATTGAATCCTTTCAGTCTTTTATAGCGGCTGTAAATATCCGAAGCGATATAACCCAGCGGGTGGCCCACATGCAACCCGGCCCCGCTTGGATAAGGGAACATATCGAGCACATAATACTTGGGCTTGCTGAAATCATTGGCCACTTTATAGGCGTTGGATGCTTTCCATTTTTCCTGCCATTTCTTTTCAATATCCCTGAATTGGTATTCCATGCCCCCAACCCCTGAAGGGGTGCTGCTAACATTTCCTTTTTTACCTTCTGTACTCATTTTATGATATGCTGTTATTATGTGTTACCAGGTTCCTGTTCGTTGCTCATCTTCGTTGCGTCGCACCCTTCACCGGCTGGTTCGCTACTCCTCTTTTATTTTATCCGCTGAGTAGCAAGAATGCCGTCTTCCAGTTCGGCGATGAGTGGGCTGCCGGGCCGCTACAAATTCTTTAACAATATCTTTCCCGGTGATGGCAATATGAGCCTTTGGCAATCGTTTAAATGGTCGCAAAAATACTGATTGTAGCCCTTAAACTGCTATTTTTGCTGCAACCCGTAAAATTCAAAATTCTATCGCATGTCTCAATCAGGAAAAGCTTCTATCAAACGTGGTAAACCCTCCTATTTCATGTCCATCCTGGGGGTAACGCTGGTGTTGTTCTTCTTAGGGGTGATCGGATGGCTGGTGATCAATGCCAATAAGATCGTTAAGAATTTAAAGGATGATGTAACCGTGAGTGCCTACCTGCGGGGCGACCTGAACCCCAAGGACAGTGTGGCACTGGTGACCTACCTTGGTGCCAAGCCCTATATCAAAAACTACGTGTATGTGACCAAGGAAATGGCGAAGGAGAAATACCTGAAAGACGGTAACGAAGGCTGGGATAAGATCCTGACCGAAAACCCCCTGCCCAACAGTATCGACTTTAAAGTAAAGGAAGAATACCTGAACACCGATTCACTCAAAGCGATCCGGGCCGACCTGGAACAGCAGACCTATGTGAGTGAAGTGGCCTACCCCGAAGCCGTGGTGGGCAAAATGACGGAGAACCTGCGGACAGCCAGTATCGTGATGCTGGTGCTGGCGATCATTCTCGCCATTGTTGTTATTATCCTGATCGATAATACCATCAAACTGGCCATGTTCAGTAACCGTTTCCTCATTAAAACCATGCAAATGGTGGGAGCCACCCGTTGGTTCATTGCAAAACCCATGAATGTGAGAGCCATTATCAACGGGGCCATCAGCGGTGTGATTGCCGTGGTAGCCATCTGGTTCCTGGTGATGGTGGCTGAAAGATATATTCCCTGGATGAAAGCGGCCCATGATAATACCAGCCTGTTCGTCTTGTTTGCCGGGCTTATTTTCATCGGTATCTGCATCACGGTATTCAGTACCCACCGCAGTGTGCTGAAGTATTTGCGGATGAAGCTGGATGATTTGTATTAGAAGACCACGGATGACAGACGATGGTCCACGGTAGTGAACGGCTATGGACTATTGACCATTGACTATGGACTTTTTCCTATATTGCAGACCCAAAAACACATGAAATGAGTGATAAGCAGGCAACGTCTTCCATGTTTACGAAAGAAAATTATTTGTGGATGCTGGTCGGCATCGTGGTGATTGCCATTGGCATGTTCCTGATGTCGGGCGGGAAAAGTACAGACCCGTCTGTGTTCAATGAGAAAGAAGTGTACAGCAGCACCCGCATTACCGTGGCCCCGATCCTGATCCTGGCCGGGCTGGTGATCGAGATCTTTGCGATCTTCAAAAAACCGAAAGCAGCTAATTAATCATACAATTACAACCTGTTGAAAAGCGATGGATCCTTCATCGCTTTTTTATTATCAAATAGTTCCTAACTTGTTTACCTGTTTAAATTATATCCATGGGCATCGTTGAAGCAGTCGTCATCGCCATCGTAGAAGGGTTAACAGAGTTTCTTCCCGTTTCTTCCACGGGGCATATGATCATTACCAGTTCCCTGCTGGGTATTCATAAAGATGAATTCACCAAGTTGTTTGAAGTGTCCATCCAGTTTGGAGCTATCCTGGCGGTGGTGGTGTTGTACTGGAGAAAATTCATTGAGTTTCACCGTTGGCAGTTTTATGTGAAGCTGATTGTGGGTGTGATCCCTGCCCTGGCTCTGGGCTTTTTATTTTCCGATAAGATCGATGCCTTGCTGGAAAGTCCCACCACGGTTGCCGTTTCCCTGCTGGTAGGTGGTATTGCGCTAATGTTTATTGATAGGATATTTAAGAAACCTTCTATAGAATCTGATGACCAGGTCTCTTATTCCAATGCCTTTATTATCGGTCTCTGGCAAACCATTGCGATGGTGCCCGGTGTCAGCCGCAGTGCTGCCACGATCGTTGGTGGAATGCAGCAAAAATTTACCCGTCACCTGGCCGCTGAATTTTCTTTTTTCCTCGCCGTGCCTACGATGTTTGCGGCCACTGCTTATTCTCTATTTGTAAAAAAATGGGAAGCAGCAGGTGTGGTAAGAAAAGGGTACGAGATCATCATGTCAACCCGGGAAAATACCATTGCTTTTATCGTGGGCAATATTGTCGCTTTCGTGGTGGCCATGCTCGCCATCCGTTTCTTCATCAATTACCTGAAAGTGTACGGCTTCAAAGTTTTTGGTATTTACCGCATCATTGCGGGCATCATCCTGCTGATCCTGCTGGCTATGGGTGTGATTGAGGGATAAATGATTATTTCATTCCTTATCCTTAATTTCAGTCACTTAATTATTGCGTATGCAAACGGCTCCGAAAAAAGTAGTGAACGCCTGGGCGATGTATGACTGGGCGAATTCAGCATATAATCTTGTTATCACTTCCACCATCTTCCCGGCTTATTTTGAAGCCATCGCTGTTGATAATAAGGAAACATCCAAAACAGCGGTTACGTTCCTGGGACGGCATTTTGAAAACACGGCTCTTTATAATTATGCCCTGGCTTTCGCCATGCTGATCGTGGCTGTTATGTCTCCGCTGCTTTCTTCTATTGCCGATTATAAAGGCAATAAGAAAAATTTCATGCGGTTCTTTATGACGATGGGAAGTGTAGCCTGCGCCTCCATGTTCTTTTTTGAAAAAAATACACTACTGCTCGGCGTCATATCCATGATCGTGGCCTGCCTGGGTTTCTGGGGCAGCCAGGTTTTTTATAATTCCTTTTTACCTGAAATAGCTGCACCGGAAGACCGTGACCGTATCAGCGCCAAAGGTTTTACCTATGGTTATATCGGCAGTGTGCTGCTACAGATCATCTGTTTCATTTTTGTTTTCTTTCCGGGAATACTCGGCGGCGATAAAGATTCCACCATCCAGTTCAGAACTTCTTTTCTCCTGGTCGGTATCTGGTGGTGGGGCTTTGGTCAATATTCATTACGGCGCTTGCCCAAACCCGTTCCCGCAGGAAGTGGTGATCTGCAGCATAAGATCCTGTCAAAAGGATATAAAGAATTACGGAAGGTTTGGAACCAGCTTACCCACCTGCCGCCGCTGAAACGTTTTCTTGCTGCTTTCTTCTTTTATAATATGGGTGTGCAAACCGTCATGCTGGTGGCTGCCTTATATGGCAAAAGTGAATTAGAGATACCAACCGATAACCTGATCATCGCTATCATCCTGATACAACTTATCGCTATACCGGGTGCCTTTACTATTTCCTGGTTATCGTCTAAGATCGGTAATATCAAAACACTGATATCAATTGTTATTCTCTGGATACTGCTTTGTTATATTGGTTATTTATTACCGGTAGGGGGTATCTATGAATTTTATGGACTGGCCGCTTCCGTTGGTTTCGTTATGGGGGGTATCCAGTCGCTCAGCCGCTCCACGTATGCCAAGCTGATGCCGGAAACAAAAGACACCGCTTCGTTCTTCAGTTTTTATGATGTGACTGAAAAGGTGGCTGCGGTGATCGGTATTTTCAGTTTTGGTTTTATCAATGAACTGACCGGTTCGCAGCGAAGCTCTGTACTGGCCCTGATGATATTTTTTATTATTGGTTTACTCTTGCTGTTCTATGCAGCAGCCTTAAAAAAGAAACCTGCATGAAACTCTATACGATCAATACCGGCTATTTTAAATTAGACGGTGGCGCTATGTTTGGCGTGGTACCCAAAACCATGTGGAACAAGATCAACCCGGCCGATGAAAATAATTTATGTTCCTGGGCCCTTCGCTGTTTACTGATCGAAGATGGTAACCGCCTTATTCTCGTGGATAATGGTAACGGCGACAAACAGGATGCAAAATTCTTCAGCCATTATCACCTGCATGGTGATGACAGCTTAGATAAATCATTAGCCAACTATGGTTTTCACCGCGATGATATCACGGATGTTTTTTTAACCCATTTGCATTTTGATCACTGTGGTGGCTCCATCGTCCGGGAAGGAGATAAACTGGTACCCGCTTTTAAGAACGCACAATTCTGGAGTAATAAAGAACACTGGGACTGGGCTGTTTACCCGAATGAAAGAGAGAAAGCTTCTTTTTTGAAGGAAAATATTTTACCCATTGAAGAAAGTGGCCGGCTGAAATGGGTTGACAGCACCGGGATGAAAGAGGACAAACTGGGTGAAACCCCTTTTGCAGAAAATATCAGCATTCGCTTTGTGAGTGGCCACACACAGGCGATGATGCTGCCACAGGTACGCTATAAGAACAGGACCATCGTGTTTATGGCCGACCTGCTGCCCTCACAGGGACATATACCTTTGCCATATATTATGGGTTATGATATGTTTCCGCTGACGACTTTGACTGAAAAGAAATCATTCCTGAAAGAAGCGTTGGAGAATGATTATGTCCTTTTCTTTGAACATGACCCGGTCTATGAATGCTGCACCCTACAACAAACAGAAAGAGGGATAAGACCGAAAGATTTTTTTAGATTGGAAGATATCTAAAATAAAGCATGCTCTGCAGTCCATCGTTGCAAACGATGGACAACCTTTCAATTTCTTTTTATTTAGCATTCTACGAAGAATGGGGATGCTGGGCTTTATTGACTTCTAATTTGATATTAATATTTTATGTATCTATGAACCACCCTGCATTTTAAGATGCTTTCAGGCTCTATAAGGGATTTATCTTTCGATGTAATAAGAAACAATCTTTCTTTTTCCTTTATCACACCTATCATTTCACCTGGCTTAATCGTTTGTCCCTCGGCGACAACTACAGATTTAAAATTATGATAGGAGAAAGAATAATTCTCAAACTCAATATAAACAACTATCCGACCATTTGTTGTGTCAACTGCTTTAACTAAACCTGAAGAGCAACTGTACACACTATTGTTCTTCCCTTCAATTTCTGCACCAGGATTTTTACTACCATCATTGAACCCTCTATGCTCAACTACTATTTTCCCTTTCTTCATAGGGCATACAAATATTTTACTGTTCTGTCCGAACAAAAAAGAAGTAGTAACAACCAATAATAACAATGATAACAGAATCGTTTTCAAATGAAAGATTTAATTATTGAACTCCCTTGTACTTATTTGCAAACTGTTTTGCCGACTCCGCTTTTTCAGCTTCTTGCTCCTTCTTCTTCGCAGCCGAGTCTCACACACTTGCCCTGTGTGCCAGCCGTGGGCCCGATGTACCAAAACCTGCAGCATTCTTCTGTTGATTATTTATTTCCTCCTGATCAGTGATGTCAGCGGATGGCGAAGATTCTCATGGCTCATCATATCGATCTTCACTTTACCCACCACCAACGGGCTTTCAATACGAACCGGTATATGATTGGCATCATCCGTTACCCATACCGTCATCTTTTCACCGCCTTCAAAGATCTGCCCTTTCAGTAGCAACGGCTTTATCTTGATCGCATTGAACTTACCGTACTTGGTCTTGATAGTTTCCTTGCCCATGTAGCGGATATACATATTAAAGACCTCGTTGTCGAGGAACATGGAAAAAGGGATCCTGTCATCGGGTTGTAATTTGGAAAAATCAACATTGCGGGCATAGTACATGGAGCTCATCACATCCTGCACACAGGCCGGCACTTTAAATACACCATCGGTAGCAACGGCCGTGTTAGCCGTTTTATTAAACGTGATGTTCTGGTATTTTTTATAGCCGCCTTCATTCACATTCCTGACAAATTTCAGCGGTTGCATCGTGGCAGTATCAATATAGGTTTCGTATTTATCCCGCACTTTATAGATCCAATCGTAGGAAGAATTGGTCTTCCCTTCACCGGTTACATGATACACAGGGCGGTTATTAAAAGTTTCCAGTTCACTCGAGAAAGTGGCATTACCTGCATTCACATAAATACCGGCTACGGCATAGTACACCGTAAAGGTTACTTTCTCCCCAACATTGAATGACCTGTTCTCAATACCACAAAATTCATTGTAGGGCGCCTCCGCTTCTGTTGAAAAACTGAACAATCCCAGTAACAATGGCGCAAAAAATTTAAGTCCTTTCATTTTTATTCGTAAAGATTTTTTTAATACTCAAAATCAGTAAGCTTCCCACTATAGCCGGTATGATCAGGTTCACCAGCCATACCGTCATTGTCGTCATCCAGATCCCAAGACTATTAACGCTGAACAAACCGATCAGTTTAATTCCCACTTCACCCCTCAGCCCCAGTTCGGCGATGGCAAAGGTCGGTATCACGGCCATCACCAGAAAAGAAACACTGACTGCCCAAAAAGCCGGCCACCATCCGATCTCCACATCAAATAAACGAAACAGCAGGTAATACTGTGTGATAAATACTACAAACCGCAACGCAGATAATGACAACAACCGCCATAGTAAAGTTGCATTAAAGTCTTCCAAAGCCTTTACCAGGTAAGCAAAGCGGCTGCTACCCGGTAAACGATCCACCCACCTGATCAGCCATGCTAACCGGAAATAAAATAGTGTTAAAACTGACAATACAGCCAGCACACCATAAATGATCACCAGCATCCAGATAGAACTGACAAATCCGCTGGCTTCAATTTGCTGACGGAGGACGATCAGTCCCAAACAACCCATCAGTAATGTTACGATCAGCTGGCTGATACTGCCAACGATAGTAATAGAAATTGTCTTCAACCTGTTGCCCTCCTCCATATATAACACCCGACCGAGGTATTCCCCTACCCTGTTGGGTGTGCTGACTGAAAAAGATACACCAGAGAGTACCGCTTTGAAGGCTTTACTAAAACTAACTTGTTGAATGGGCTGTACAGATATCTTCCATTTAACAGCCTCAATGGACCAGTTGACGATCATTAATAATACGGCAGCAACGAGATTCCATGCCAAAGGGCTATTAAAAGAAGCTACAATGCTTTGCCATGCTTTCTCTAAATTGGGTTGTTGCTGTATCTGCCTGTAAATAGACCAGGACAACCAGATGAACAGTATGGGTCCAAGGAAGTAGTTGACGAAGAGTTTGATATTTCGGTTCAGCTTCATTAATCTTGTAAAAATAGTATCCCGTTTGCAAAAGCCTGCTAAAATAATCCTCGGCATAGATCCCGGCACCTTACTGATGGGGTATGGCATTATTGAAATAAATGGCAGCCGGGTGAAGATGAGAGAAATGCAGGTGCTGAAACTATCGAATAAGAAAGATAATCATGAGCGGTTGCAGCTGATCCACCAAAAAGTAGAGGAGCTGATCAAAAAATTCAAGCCACATGAATTTGCCATTGAAGCTCCTTTCTTCGGCAAGAATGTACAAAGTATGCTGAAATTGGGCCGGGCACAGGGTGTGGCGATCGCCGCTGCGATGAGTGCAGGTATTCCTGTAACAGAGTATTCTCCCAAAAAAGTAAAACAATCTGTTACCGGTAATGGTAATGCAGATAAAGTGCAGGTATGGAAAATGCTGAAGCAGATATTATCCTTAACAGAAGAACCTGTTTCGTATGATGCCACGGATGCACTGGCGGTAGCTTTATGCCATCACCTGCAAATGAATTCCGTGTTAGGAAAAGCAGGAAAAGGATTGAAGGGCTGGGATGAGTTTATTAAAAAAAACCCTCAACGGTTACTTAAGAAATAATCAGAGCTGCGCTACTATTCTTTCCTGTACTTTCTTCAAACTCTCCGTTGATGCCTGCGGTTTCGCTTGTGTAAAATTCAGGTCATTGGCTGAGTTGATGGGAATAAGATGAATATGTGCATGCGGAACTTCCAAACCGATCACACTGATGCCGCAACGGTTACAATCAAATGCTTTTTCAATGGCTTTGGCTATAGGCTGTGCAAATACTAACATTTCCTGCAAATACGAAGCTGGTAAGTCAAACAGGTTATCCACTTCAGTTTTAGGCACCACCAGCACATGTCCTTCCCGCAAGGGAAATATATCCAGGAAGGCAAAGAATCTATCATTCTCTGCAATTTTATACGAAGGAATATCGCCGGCAATGATCTTTGAGAATATTGTCATAGCACCTGTTTTTTTAGACCAGTAGGAAAGTAGATAGTATCTCAGTCTTTTCAGCACATACAAAGCTATATCGTTTTAGAAAATAAAAAGCCGTTGCGCTGGCAACGGCTGTGAAAATTTATTCCACTGCTTTTATGCGGTGATACTTTCAATTTTGAATTTCAGCATCCCTGCAGGTGCCTGCACTTCGGCGGTTTCCCCGGGCTGTTTGCCTAATATTCCTTTCCCGATAGGTGAGGTAACCGAAATTTTACCTGCCTTCAGATCAGCTTCCTGTTCGCCCACGATCTGGTAGGTAACCTGCTTTTTTGTATTCAGGTTGGTCAGTGTAACTTTTGTCAGAATAGACACTTTGCTTGTATCAATACTTGATTCATCCAGTACCCTGATATTCGCCATCACGCCTTCCATAGCAGCAATCTTTGCTTCCAGGATACCCTGTGCTTCTTTGGCAGCATCATACTCTGCATTCTCCTTCAGATCACCTTTTTCTCTTGCTTCAGCAATAGCACGGCTGGCAGCAGGGCGATCCACTGATTTCATCCGCTGGAGTTCAGCTTTCATATGTTCCAGGGTGTCTTTTGTTACGTACTGTAAACCACTCATAATCTCCTCCTTTTTTCATTAAACAGAAAAAAATAACAACGCCCCGACAGAATGACTGTGAAGCGTTGCACTAATTAGTACAAATATAGAAAATTTATTCCGGAACAAGCAATGATTGAGCTTTTCTGATTAACTCGCTATAAGTCATTGTTTCCGGAAATCATAGCGGTAGGTATAGCTGGCGCCGTCAATAAAAGCAATCAGTTTCTTACCTGAAGACCTGAAATCGATCCGGTCAAAATACCAATCTATTACCCTGTTGGAACTGAAATTATATAGTCTTAGCCAGAAAACAGTTTTCCCATTTGTCTGCCAGTTGCCATCCGCATCGTAGTAGCCGTTATTTTCTCTCCGCATTTCCCAGTTCCCTGTCATTTGTATGGATGTATCTGTATACGCAGCAGTACCATTTTCATTAAAAACGAAAGTGCCCGGTTCGTAACCAACCCGGATGGTTTCTTTATCAAATAATCTTCGTTTCTCCACTTCCACCAGTTTCCAGGAACCAATGATCCGGTTTTCAGGTCGCCATTTTTTACAGGAAGAAAAAAATAAAACAGAAAGAATAAGAACAGGCAGGTAAAATTTTGTTCTCATAAAAAAGGTTGTTGGTTAAGAACCAAATGTAATATGCTCACATGCCCTACAAAACAGGTGCAGCAATTTTTAGAACAAGTTTAACCTTGAAAGGTCAGAGCTTTCCGCCGGCCTGTAGTTTCTGTAATAGTACTTCCGCCATTTTCAGGTAGGCCTGGTGGCTATAGCCAGCAATATGGGGTGTTATGATAACATTCGGGAAAGAAAGCAATTTCTCCAACTGGTCTTTTTCTGCAGCCGTATATGTTTCCAATTGTTCATTTTCCAATACATCTAATCCCGCCGCAGCGATTTTCTGATTTGTTAATGCTCCTGTCAGTGCAGCCAGGCTGATCACTTTACCTCTTGATGTATTCAGTATATACGGTTTACGTTCCAAAGCATTAAAAAAACTATCATTCGCCATATACCTGGTTTCCTCCGTGAGCGGCACATGAAAACTGATCACATCGGCATAGCGGCATAGCTGTTCCAGGTTCGCCTCTTTGATATAACCTGTACTAAAGTCAAAATTGTACTTATCATAGGCCATTATTGTCACGTTAAAAGGGGCCAGTAATCTTGCAAAGCTGCTGCCCGTATTTCCATAACCAATAATACCGACTGTTTTACCCGTTAGTTCTGTGCCCCTGTTCTCATTCCGTAACCACAATCCCTTTTTCACTTCCTGGTGAGCGGAAGAGATATTGTTCATCAGGTTGAGCAAAAGTCCAAGGGTATGTTCGGCGACCGCATTCCTGTTTCCTTCCGGGCTGCTGACACAAAAAATTCCTTTTGATTCCGCATAGGGTATATCGATCAGTTCAAGACCACTACCAAGCCTGCCGATCCATTTTAACTGAACGGCTTTATCCAGTAATTCTTTATCTACTTTAATTCTTGTTGTCAGTACCAATCCTTCCGCATCACTGATGGAGGAAGAGAGTTCTTCATAAGTAATAACAGGATTATACAGCACTTCAAATCCCGAGTTCTTCAGGTGCTCCATTAAGTAAGGATGTGCCCCGCCTGTTATAATTACTTTCCTCATCTCATTTTAAATGTTAGTTCAGCAAATTGCAGCACCGTCAGCTGCTCCGCTCTCTTATTAAACAACTCATCTTCCAGAACAGTTGCATCAAATAAGCCTCTTACGGCATTGCGCAGCGTTTTCCTGCGCTGGTTAAAGGCTGTCTTGACCAACAGGAAAAATTCCTTTTCGCTTTTCATAGCAGGAACCTCTTTTTTAGGTAACATCCTGATCACCCCGCTTTTCACTTTGGGGGGCGGTTGAAAACACTGTTCATTTACATCAAATAAATATTCCACTTCGAAGAAAGCCTGTATCAGCACACTCAATACGCCATAGGTCTTATTTCCTTCCTTCGCTGCCACCCGTTGTGCCACTTCTTTTTGGAACATTCCCACCATGCATTCCACCTCTTCTCTCCAGTCTAACAGTTTAAAAAGTATTTGGGTGGAAATGTTGTAGGGGAAATTTCCCACGACCGTAAATGGGCCACTAAAAGGTTTTTCAATATCCAGGAAACTCTGGTGAATGATCTTCCCTTTAATGGAGGGATATGTTTTCTCCAGGTATTCCACTTTCTCCTCATCCAGTTCCACCGCTTTGAAATCAATATTTTCTATTTGTAAAAGGTACTTTGTCAATGCACCACCACCCGGGCCAACTTCTATTAACTGTGAAAAAGGATGCTCCTGCAACGATGTGACGATCTTGCGGCAAATGTTCTCATCCTTCAGGAAATGCTGGCCCAATGATTTTTTGAGAGTGTACATAGACTGCAAAAATAGCTGAATGATCACAGTTCCTGTTAATAACAAAAACCCTCCCCTTATCAGAGGGAGGGCCGCAGGGTTTAATCTGCTTGTAATAACCAGCTACCGAGTTTGTAAATACTATCGCTTAATAAGTCGTATCGTCTGTCTTTCGTTATTGCTGCTGACCTGCAGGAAATAAACACCGGAAGGCAGGGCTGTCAAGTCATTAATAACGTATATACCGGCACCTGCTGTGGCATTGTATTTCTCCCTGCGGATAAGGGCGCCACCGGCATTGATCAGGTCGGCAGTTATCTTCTGGTTAGCAGGGATAGCATATTTCAACACTATATTATCTGTAAACGGATTACCCGCCACTTCAAAAACATTCTTGCCGGTAGTTTTCCGGATGAATACAACCGTTGAATAGGTAAAGCTTCCGTTGATATCAATAATCTTCAGCCGGTAGTACGATTCGAATAATGAAGTATTGTCGTTGTGCTGGTAAGTCGTTTCTGTTTGCTGGTTTCTTGCTGTGATGGTTGCCACTCTTGAAAAAGACGACCCATCTGTACTCCGCTCCAATTCATACCTGGAGAGATCAAATTCCTGGGTCACTGTCCATTTCAATTGATTGTACCCTGTATTAGCAGAACCGGTGAAACTGGTTAAGGTAGCAGGCAAGGTGGAGAAGGTATACAGATCACTCCTGAAAACCCCTTTACCATGTGTGGCAGCAATAAGCTTATTATTTGCATCCACCTGCAGATCCATGATCAGCGTGGCATCATAGAACCCGGTGCTGTAATCATACCAGGTGGCACCTCTGTCCGGGCTAACATAAACCCCGAAATCGGAACCGGCATAGATGGTCTGCGGATTTACCGGGTCAATTAATATTGCATTGAAGGGAACATCAGGCAACCCGGCACCCCGGCTGATCCAGGTAGTACCACCATCAGGCGTAAGATAGACATGGGATGTTCCAAAACCACCCAATACCACATACACACTGTCATCATTAAAACGGCTGATGGCAAAATCCATTACAAACCTGTCCGGCAACGTGCCTTTAATACTTGTATAAGGTGTTGTTGCAGGCGTTGATGTTTTAAATACATTGGGATTGCCATTGACATAAATATTATTTACATCATTATCATATTGTGCAAAGGGCGAAGTGGATACATATATTTTATTCTCGTTGGTGGGAGAAACTGCTAATGCAATTGCCGTTTTATGTCTTTGTTCGATATATGCATTAGGAGTAGTGGCAGGATAAGGTGGTGTTGAACCTAATGTATTATTTGTAAATGATGCCCCGGCATTGGTACTTACATGTATATTATCCGTTCCCATATAAACGATATTGCCGTTGGAAGGAGCAAATGCAACAGGAGGTACAAAACCAGTGCGGGAATCTCCCACAAAACCCCAGTAAGTTGTAACTGCAGATCCTGAGGTACCTCCATTGGCCGTTCTGAAAAACTGCTTGGCATCTCTTCCCAGCAAAATAATATTATCATTAGTAGGGTGAACAGCACAAGCAGTGCCATCCCCGCCACCCCAGCTGATCGTGGACCAGTTGGTACCATTATATATTACCTGGCCGTTGTCCTGCAACCCACCAGCCATTACGTTTGCATCCTGGCGGGATACTCCTAAAGACGAATAGAATTGTGTGGCATTCAGTCCGGTATTGATAGCCGTAAAAGTAGATCCCCCGTTGGTACTTTTGTATACACCACCATCATTACATACATATACTCTTCCCCTGTAGATCGGATCAAATTTAATATCATGATGATCGGCATGGGGGCCGCTTATAGTTGCTCTGCCGGTGGTTGCAATAGTTCTGTGACGGTATAAACTCACACCACCGTAAAGCAACGAATCAGTAAAAAATGGATTGACTCCAATGGTATGGGCAAACCAAAATTGGTACGAGCAATGGCTGGAAGTACCAAGTACTGTCCAGTTGGCGCCAAAATCAGTAGAACGATATACTTCATTACCTGAACCTATTCCAATACTGGCGGCCAGTACCGTTCCTGCAAAATCAAGTTTGATATGCCCGGCGTACGATGCAGGCAATCCCGATGTGATCTGCGTCCATGTCGGAGAAGCATTACTTCCGTTGGTGGTACGAAAGATACCTTTTACAGGGTTGGTCATATTACCAACGCTGATCACCATCTGGTCTGTGTTGGAAGGATTGATAGCAATATCTCTTACATTAACTCCGGTATATATTTTAGTCCAGGTACTGCCAGAGTTGACAGAACGATATACTCCGTCTGTAGCACAAGCGAAAACAGTGCTGCTGGTTCCCGGCAAAAATGCCATGGAAGAGATCGCAAACAGATCAGAGGAAACCTTTGGCATTATCTGGTTCCAGGTAATCCCTCCATCGATACTTTTTATGACGCCGATACCATAGGTACCTCTTGTTTTCCACACATTAAATCCCATCACTCCCACTTCGGTATGATAAACTTCTCCGGTTCCTGCATAAATAGTATTTGAATTGGAGGGGTCAACTAAAATAGCAGAAACGCCAAGCACCGGCAGGTTGGTTGGAACAGATGTCCAGCTGGTTCCGGCATTGGTAGATTTCCAGATACCACCACTGGCAGAACCCACCCATAAATTATTGGTGTTATTCGGGTCAATTGCCATGCAAACGATTCTTCCGCCGATGCGTGTCGCTCCGTCCTGGCAATACCCGAGACCAGTCCAGTTACTGGCACTGGCAACTCTTGAATAGATTTGTTCTGATTTTTTTTTGATTTCCAGGTGCTGCAGCCAGGCTTTCTGGTATTTCTCACTCAGGTTTTCTGCATTGGGATAGCCCTTGGCCTGGAACCAGGTATTTAATTGCTTGGCCGCCCCGCTTTGTTCTTCATTTTCTTCTCCTTCATCCTCCGGTTCTTCATATTGTTCACCGGAATCTTTTTTAGCAGACTCTAATTGAGTAATAGCAAGGTAACTGGTAGCAATGATACCTGCTGCTGCAAGCAGCAATAGTGGTTTTTTCATGATAATTGGATTGGTAGGTTATTACAAAAAACAGAGACGGCTTATTTAAACGTCACTGCTGATAGCTTATGAGTTTATTTTTTTACAACTAATTTCTTATTAACTACTTCCCCGTTCAATGATACACGAACAAGGTATGAACCTGCACTTATCGACTCGGGTAGTAACAATTCAATGCTATTTTGCCCGGCAATAACACGCTGAATTCTCGAGAGAATAACAGTACCCTGCATATTCAGCAGTTGAACTGATGCATCGCCTGCCGCTGAGCTTTCCATACTAATTCTTGTTTTGTCAGCAGCAGGGTTTGGCGCCAGGCTAAGCGTAATATCCAGCGATTTGACTGTAATTACTTTCACAGCACTTACCCTGCTCATACCGGCCGCTTCCACCATCCTGATACGATAGTAAGAAATTCCCTTTGCAGGATTAGGATCTTCAGCCTCATAGCTGAATGTACCATTGGTTCCATTAGCTGCAATGCTTGTAACGGTTGCCCAGTTGTTATTGTCTGTGCTTTTTTCCACTTTGTATTCGTAGGAACCCTGGTCTTCACTGGCTTTCCAGTTAAGCTTTACTTTCTTGTTTACTAAGGAAGCATCAAAATTCAACAGGTGAGTGGTCAGCGGGAAATTATCGACCAAAACCTGGTAGTCTTCTACTTCTCCATTGTTGAAATATCCTGTGGAGTGACTGGCAGTCATACCTGCTGAAGCCGAGGTAAAACGAATCCGCATATAGGTGCTTTGACCATTTACCAGCGGAGTGGTATATCCCGGCCAGTATAAAAATCTTGTCTGCACTGCAGCACCCGAGGCAACCGGGCCTGCAGGTACTATTGTGGCTGCTTCACTGGCATCAAAAACACCATTGGCATTAAAATCAAGCCAGGCAATCAGTGTAGCATCACTGCCGCTATTATTATAAACTGAAACCTGTGTTATGTAAGTTCCTGACAGTTGTGGCATCATTGGTACAAAAGCTAATCCATTATCTGTATCAGCCGTACCATTCACTCCCCGCTTCAGATATTCCCGGTCCCAGGATGTTGCTTCGGTTGTTGTATTACCTATCCAGATATTATCTGCTCTTTCGTGCACAGCAGGGCTTTGCGTAGCCGGATTGGCGTAAGGATCATAGCTGGCCGGTGCATCTCCAAAATCACATTTTGGGCGGAAAGGATCTGAGGCATCACCAGCTCCACCACTGCTCCATAATGGTCCTGAAAGAACAGATATGGTGGTAATAGCACCGTTATTCCCCGCTTCATCATACGTACCCACTCCCGATGAAGTTGGATTGATACCCCTGAAATAATATAAGTTTCCGTTCCATCCCATTCCTGCCTGGCCGTTCCAGGATGTGGTTCCGGGGTTATTATAAAGAGAAACGGCGCCTGTCATCATATCATAATGGTGATATTTACTCTGGCTATAGTTAGTACTGTTCCTGGCCGTATTGAAATCATAAAGAATTCCATTCTTGATAATAAAATCACCCCAATCATGTATGGATGTATTCGAAGCATTCGTATATGCATTAGCAGCAAATACCTGGTAGGCAATAGTAGGGTTATTACTACCATCAAATTCTATTTTCCAGACGATTGTTTCTCTAGTTACAGTTCCCCCGCCTGAACCAAAGCGTCCCCCTTCAATTCCAAAATACAGGGAACCATTATAGAATGCAGCTCCGGCAGATTCAACACCCGAATTAAATGTGGGTATTCCCAGCGTGGTGGTAAGATTAGCGATTACTACGGAACTCGTTTCCGTGTTATAGTCATACCGCTTCAGTTGCCTGTTATTAGCATTAACAGAAATATTTTCAGTAATGTAGTATAAAAACCGGTTATAGGGATCATAGCCAAATGAGTTAATGTAATCCCTTTCAGTATCTGTAAATAAAAATCTTGCTTCTGCACTCACCGGGTCTAAATAATAACAGGAATTATTATCTGGTGTTACTAAAAAGTAATCGGGCTGGTTTTGTGTAGGTCCAACAAAAGGACGGTTATTAGCTCCCTGGTGCCAGTTGCTGGGGAAATTACCCGGCACACAGGCGTTGATATCAGAAAGCCAGAAATTGGCATCAGATCCCCTGTTGGATATGGTGATTGTTATTGAGCTTACAAGGCCGGGTACTGTAACAGTAGCCGAGCCATTATTTGAGTTGTTCGCTAAAAATGTTCCATTAGCGGTGATCGTTCTAGCTAAAGGAATAATGCCTATTGTTAATATGGATCCGCCTGTGGCATTTACCGCTGTTGGCAAACCCAGGTTACTGGTTGCAGTGATGGTAAAATTAGCATTGGCATCAATATCATATAACGTAAAATTCGGGCCTGAAACTGGTGTGCCAAAAGTTAAGGTTATCGTTTGGCCGTCGGCAGAAGGAGTATATTGTACATCTTCCCCGGTATAATTAGCCAGCTCACCGGTATGTGTTGCATTTTCCGCACTAATGGCTCCGGGTTGTACCAGTGCATTTGAACTGGTTACAATAGAAACCCAGGTGGTACCAATTGCAAACCGCTGGTTCTGCTCCATAGCATCCGTAATATAATTACTGCCGGTAAATCCATACGGGGCTGTGTTCACTCCGCTATTGTGGTAATAATCCAGGTTGTCCCAGTTTAATTGTGCCTGTGTATATCCCCCGGGACATTGCGCCGAGGCCGGGGTTGAGGAGAAACAGGCACCGGCTGCTACAGACAGTAGCAGGTTGTACAACTTTTTCATGATACAGATTTTAGGATCAATGGTTTTTCAAAAATTGGATTGTTACTATTTTCGGAAAACACCTGAACAAATCAGTTATACATTACTCATTATTGCTGCCTGCTCAAACTGCTGGTTGTTACGTAGAGAAAAAAAACCAAAAGCGAAGAAATTCAGTATATAAAAGAAAATGAAGACTACACTGGTTTCTAACGATATTGGATTCTGCCTCTGTGTTTATCCGGGTACTAAATTGAGAGTTTTTACTTAGAAATACAACGAAGTAGGGAATTTTCATTAGCAAACGGGTAGTATTCCACTTATACAATCGTAGAGTTTCGATATTCAGGACATATTTAAAAATTAAGATGCTCATGTCCTTTTTTATTTTGTTAAATGGAGCCGCTACTCCCCGGCCATTTCATACCAGGTGAAAATTTTATTTCCTTTCTTGCGGGTGAGTAAATAAAAACTCCTGCCCGGATTGGGCAGGAGTTTCAGTCTTCAACAAATATTATCCGATAAAAGATGCTTCTTATAGTTTTTGAATCTTTATTTTCTGATTGATACCCGCACCTGTTACTTTCAGGTAATAAACGCCGGCAGCAAATTTATCCATGTTAATTGCAAAACTATTTCCATTACCTTTTCTTACCTGTACAAAATTCTCTTGTACAGAACGTCCGGCATTATCCAGCAGCTTCCACTGTATTTTACCGGGAGCCGGTGCAGTAACTCTTACCTGAGCAGTACTAACTACAGGATTAGGGTTCACGATAACAGCACCTGTGATATCATTGAACAACACTGAAATGATATTGGAATAACTGTAGGCACCATTTGCATCCACCATTTTCAGTCGGTAATATAAGATCAGTGCCTGCTGGTTAGCAGCATCCATATCCACATACGAATAATTATGTGCGGTACTTGTGCTGCTGTCAGCTGTTACAGCTCCTATAGCATTGAAGTTGCTGCCATCACTGCTTCTTTCCACTTCAAAATGAGAAGTATTTATTTCGTTTTCTGTTTTCCATTTCAACAGAACAGTATTATCAGTCTGTAATGAACCGGTAAACGTCAGCAGATCCAGGGGCAATGTAAGTGCTGTGCTGCCAAAATAGAAAGAAGAAAAACTGCTGATACTTCCCTGCAACATATAACCCTGGCTGCCATGTGCCTCAGCATAAGTTGGTACGATACTGGAGGTAGCTGCTACCGCAGCACTTCCGCAAGGGTCATTATTCTTTAGTATTCTCAGATCAGTGATCGCCGATATCATACTGGCCGGATCAAGATCAAGGGCATCATACTCTGCCTTGGATATATATAAGCGGATACCTACAGCACTGGATGGCTGTGTCTGCGGAGTGATAGTAATATTCCTGTTCAGGTAACGGGCATTATTCTTAATCCGTATTGCTCCTGAGTGCTGGTAGAAAGAAGATGTTATGGTGCCAAGATTTTGCCCATTCGCATTGATCTCCGCCATAATGTTTCCATCGGGGCCGGTGATCGGCACCCAAAGTGTATTATTAGTAGCATCAATCGTTACTGTTGTACCAGGATTGCATGTATTCAAACTGCCGCTGGTCACATCAATGGATGTTGGTATTGAACTTTTACCAGCAGCATCAGCATAGCCCAGGAATGTATATTTCTGTAAACATCCTGCACAGGCAGGAACCACCGGGAACATAGCACTAGGACCTGAAGTACTGGTTGACCGGTCCATCACCACATAAATATCTTTTCCATTAGGAGCAAACGCAAGATCCCTGAACCTGTTCACACCTCCAAAATAACTGACCGTATCAGCAGCTGTATTCGTAGGTGCGGTGGCTGTACCCGCAGTATTCAGTCGAATACGTACCAGTCTTCCCCATTTCAATGAAGCAGCCACCAGCGATTTTTTCCAACCGGGAACTAATGTATGTGTATATACATCAAGGCCGGACCAGCCTTCTGATGGCCAGTTCCCATTACCAGGAATAGTTGGTGTGGTATTCCATAAAGTATTGATACTTGGAAACATGGTTGAATTAGGATAAGCCGCGAAAAGAGGGTCTTTATAATCGGTAAGTGCTGCAGCATTATTTGATTCATCGGTGATTACCGGGCAGCTGGAAGGGTGTGCAGGGCTCATACCAGGTGCTGCGCCAGCAGTAGTACCATTCACATTATCATCCGCTGCATATCCAATTACCAAAGGATGTCCGTAGTTTTTACCTGTTTCAAGTACATTTATTTCATCGTCACTAAAAGGACCATGTGATGCGCCATACAACAGGTTAAGGGCAGGATCATAAGCAAGTCCCTGGTTATTCCGGATACCGGTTACCCATACAGCACTCTGCACTCCCAGTGTTGCATTAAAAGGATTGGTATTAGGTATCCACGCATTCAGACCGGCATCTCCATCGGATACAAGGTTAAACCGTAATATTTTCCCTTCGTACGAATTAAGGAATTGTGCCTTTTGCGTACGCAATGCGTTCCCAAATTGTCCGGCTCCCATATCGCCGGATGAATAAAAGAGATAATAGTCTGAACCTCCTGTTGTCATCGGTTTAATGATCATACGTTGTGAGTTATGATCATTACTACCCGGCAAGGTATCGCAGAGAGATACCGGTGATTCTAATTTACCTGTGCCGGTGTTATACGTAAACCGGACAACACGATTGGTAAATACGTTAGCATTTGTCTGGCTGTGTATATAGGATACGTAAACATAGTTGACAGGAGTTGTGGCATCCAGGAACAATGGATGAATGGCTAACCCCGCTAATCCGCCCTGTGCACCAGTGCCATTGGCAAACTGGCAATTGAATGTTTGGTCGGGGGCTGCTAAAAAAGTACTACCCTGTGAAATATCCAGAATAGTATCTCTTACACCTGTGGTTGTATTATAACGATACACACGATATCCTTTTGATTCAGTAATCCATAAATTATTATCAGGACCATATGTTACTTCCCATGGATCGGCCAGCACCTGGGGAGCAGAGAGAATAGTCTGTTGAAACACCTCTTTCATCCTACCTGAGCCAACAACAGTTGCAGCAGAAGGTGTAATTGAAATACTAAACTGATTTCCTGTATTGGTTATATTACCAGCTCCGGCTGAATACACCCTGATATAATAAGTAGCTCCGACGGTAAGACCTGTGGCATTAATAGTAGTAGAACCGCAAGCTACAGATGCATAACCGGTACATGCCCCCGTACGGGAAAATAACTGTAGTCTCGGCCCCGAAGTAGTTAAAGCAGTAATAACATTGGTGAGCGTTATTGTTGCATAGGAGTTGGCTGCAACAAAATTATACCACACATCATCATTGGGATTACCAGTAGCACATCCAACAGGAATACCAGTACTGGCGGTTGCATTTCGTAAAGTTCCGGTAGTATTAGTTGTTCCCGGCACAATTGCAGTTCCCGGACAATCGTTATTGCCCGGTTGCGAAAACGACTGGTAGGATAAAAATAAAAAAAACGAACTCAATAAAAGGTTTTTACAGAACAGTGGCTTTTTCATTTGGACGAGGAATTTACCTCAATATATTCACTGTTAGAATCTTAAGCAACCTGACAAGTACTCGATAATAACACGTAGAATTCCTTAGTAAAACCAAGTTTATCTACCATTGCGTATATGCTGGCAATGATGTTAATTTGGTATTCCATTATCCTTTGAAACCTTCGAAAATCCTATATATGAAACGAACCGTACGATTCAGTACTCATTTAAGTACCCTCTTACTGCTTATATTAGGATATGTTTGTCCTTTAGTCTCTTTTGCGCAGCCGAACAATTTATGTGCAAATGCTACTCCCTTAACCCCGGGTCCTGTCTGTTCAAATACAGCAACAACCCTTGTCGGTGCAACATATACAGCAATCACCGGAGCCTGTGGTACATCAAGGCCCGACGTGTGGTATTCCTTTACAGCTACTGTTAATAATCCCACCATTACAACCACTGGCTTAGCTAATGCCCGCATACAAGTTTATACCGCGGCTTCTTGCGGAGGCACAGTAACATCTGTTATTTGTATAAATGCCACATCCGGTGTGGCTACAGGTGTGGTAGCGGGAAGCTCTTACCTTATCAGGGTATATCAAAATTCCGGAACAGCCTCCGCATTCAATATTTGTATTGTTGATCCTGCACCAGCAAATAACTTATGTGGTGGTGCTATTGTTTTAACTTCATCTACCAGTTGTACGCCTGTTAGCGGTTCCATTTATGCTTCCACTTTAACCACACCTACCACTATCACTGCACCAGATTGTGCTGGTACAGTAACAAGAGATGTATGGTACCGGTTCGTGGCTCAAACAACCAATCCAACCATCACCCTGAGTAATATAGGTGTCAATTTCACTAATCCCGGCATCCAGCTTTTATCCAATAACTGCGGAGGTACATTTACATCTTTTTATTGTGGCGTCAATTCCATTACAGCAGATTACCTAACACCAGGCACAACTTACTTTATAAGAGTTTTCTCTACTACTGTCGCCGCCCCTTCAGCACCAACCGGGACAGGTTTTGATATCTGTGTTACAGATCCTGTAACCTCAGCTCCGTCTAATGATGAATGTGCCGGTGCAATTAATTTACCCGTATTCAACAGCTGTAGTAATAATCCCGGAAATATGGCAGGTGCCACACCCTCTGCCGTACCACTTGGCGGCAGTTGTACCGGGCCAAACGCCTATGATGTATGGTATAAATTTACAGCTGCCAGCAATATCGCCACCACTATTACCATGAGCAGCCTTGGTGCCAATTTTACAAATTCGGGTATTGAAATATTATCAGGCAGCTGCGGTTCTTTAACATCTATCGCCTGTAATTCCGGCACTGCTGTTACCACACCAGCTTTAACGGCAGGCAATACTTACTATGTACGGGTATATTCCAGAACGGCTCCCCTACCAAATGGTAATGCAAGATTCAATATCTGCGCTACCACCAGCGGTTTACCGGTTCGTTTTGGTAACAGCTATGTAAACATTACCCGCAAAACAACGGGTGGCGTGGTGCAAACCGGCGATGTATTGGAAATTAGAATGACGATTAACCATACTGTTGGTACCATGTATGGTTTGCGCTATGTGGACAATATTCCCACAAATACAACTATTGCCACAGCACCGGCAGATGCACCGATCAAAATAATTACGAATGAAGGCTTAGACTATAAAACCTATACCCAGGCTGCAGGTGATGATGCAGCTACTTACCTCGTCTCACCTCCGCCGGGTGAATATAATATCAGGATGAATATTGGTTTTGGCGGGTATGGCCCTTCAACACCACCAGACAATACATCCACAGAATCAGTATCTGCTACTGGCAGAATGTCTAATTCTAATAACCCGAGAGGTGGCGGAGGTTTATTGTTTGCCACTGCTTTTCGTGTAGTGGTAACCGGTCTTCCAGGCGATACAATTACTTTAAACCCGGGTCAGTTTATCTACCAGACTTCCATCGGGGGACCCGATGTAACATTAACAGCAACCCCGTTTAAAATTGTGATCAGTGACCCCTTAACACTTTGCGCCAATAGTATTGGTATTAATAACGCCTCGGAATTTGGCGGAACTTTTGGATCCGGCACCAACCTGAACAGAGCAACTGACCTTACTGCGCCAATAACTGGTTATACATTCATTAATGAAGTGAATGCTTATAATGCTGTAGGTGATGGCCGTTATGGTATCGTGAAGAATATCAGCCCCCGTAGTGGGAACAACCGGAATGCTAGACAAATACCTAACTGCGGAACCGGTCTAGCACCTACCGACCCTCTTCATTGTAATAATAAAATGTTTGGCGGTCACTGGTATGTTGATGGTGATCATACTGGTACTAACAATGCAATTGGTAATATTCCGCCTGATAGTGATGATAACAGCGGCTATATGCTGCTTGTAAATGCTGATTATGTGGCTTCAGAAATATACCGGCAGACACTTACTAATCTCTGTCCCAATACTTATTATGAGTTCTCTGCCTGGGTCAGAAATGTGTGTACAACCTGTGGCGTGGATTCTGTGGGGGCCCAGTTTGCTGGTACTGTAACATCGCCTTCAAATGGTTATCCTGGTGTTTATCCTAACCTGGCTTTCCTGCTGAACGATGTTGATTATTATAATACAGGTGATATAGATACGCTGGGCTGGCTGAAAAGGGGTTTTGTTTTCAGAACAGGACCTGCACAAACTACGGCTACTTTTTCTATCCGCAATAACTCACAGGGTGGTGGTGGTAACGACTGGGCGCTGGATGATATTGCAGTGGCTACCTGTCTGCCGAATATGCAGTACTCACCCTCCAACAATCCAACCATTTGTGAAGGCAACTCCATCATCATTACTGATACTGTGAGTTCCTATTTTGATAACTACAGTTATTATAAATGGCAGCACAGTACGGACGGAGGCGTTACCTGGGTTGATATCGGTGGCACCAGTGGTTCCACAACCCCCGTATGGAATGGCTCTGCCTATTCTTACGTATTATCTTATACAGTACCACCTGCATTTACTACTGCAGCTAATGATGGAGATCGTTACAGGGTAGTGGTAGGTACAACAGCCACAAACCTTACTGATCCTAACTGCCAGTCCTCCGATCCTGTTACCATTAACCTGGATGTACTGACAGATTGCGGACCCCTTCTTGATGTGGACCTGTTATCAGCATCCGGGCAACTTGTTGCCGGAAAAGCAAAGATCAGTTGGAGCACATCCAAAGAAAATGAACCTGTGAGTTTTATGGTGGAAAAAAGCAGTAACGGTACCCAGTTCATCCAGGTGGGTAGTATTACTGGTCAGAATAATCCGACCGCAGAAACTAACTACTATGTATTTAACGACCCTGTTTTACTTGCCGATAAAGCATGGTACAGGATCAAAATGATCACGGCCACCCAATCAAAATATTCCCGTATCATCAGCCTGAATAAAGAACAACAGGAATTTGCATTGGGTACTGTCATTAATCCATTTGCAAGCGAGTTGTTGTTTGATGTGTATAGTCCTGCAGATACTAAAATTGATGTACTAATCACCGACCTTTCCGGAAGAACACTGAAGAAAAAGAGCATGCTTATTAAGGCAGGTACTAACAGCCTAAGCATGGATCAGACAGAGAATCTTGCTGCCGGTATCTATATACTGCAGGTGAGAAATAATGATAAAGTGTTAACCAAAATGGTAATGAAAAAATAAGAACGACACATTTTAAACCTTTTACATAAAAATCCCGGTCAGCTGACCGGGATTTTGCAATCATATACTTGGCATTATCAGAATTTCCACCCAAAACCAATCAGCAGCAATTTGTCCTCCGGTGAAGTGGCATAGCTAAGCGTAAGCACAATACGTTTTAACGGCGAGAACCAAAAACCAGCTCCGTATCCGCTCACCCATTTATTACTGGTATTATTATCTGCCCAGATACGTCCAGCATCCGCAAATGCCAATACACCAAAAGAGGCAGGGAATAAATAGGTTTTAAGATTTGCCAGCCGCCAGCGCAGCTCTGTATTATTAAATACTTTGGAACGGCCTGCAAACCGGAATTTCCGGTAGCCTCTTAAATTATCCTCACTGCCGAGGTATTGGGCCTGGTAAAACTCAAAATCTCCAAAATTGCGACCTGCACCAATACGGTTACTCAACAGCAGCCTGTTAGGAGACAAATTGAGGTGGAAGGTTAGTTCTGAATTTAATTGAGTTACTGTATAACTAACATCATTCAGTCCTGATAAATGCCTCACCCCTATCATGAAATTGATTCCCTTTTGCGGCATCACTTTATTATCTCTTGTATCTACTGTCAATGAAAACTTCCCACCGATATAGGATTGTTTTTCAAATAAGGTATTTGGATCAAGCCCGTTCAACCCGGTAAGCAGGATATACCGGTTATTATTATCATCCGAATCAAAACCATAGAACTGGAAAGTAGGGCCTAATGCAAAAGTTACTTTCTCTGATATTTTTGTTCTCATCAGTACTGAAACATCTCCCACCTGGTAACGGGCCCGGTAGTAGCGAAACCTTCCGGGTTGTGATTTATCATAAATGGTATTGATGCCGTAGCCAAAAAAATTGGTCGTGTTATCCGGCGCCTTGATATCAATATCAGTCAGCAGGTCATTATTCCTTCCAAGCGCATCAATATATTCCGAATACCAGCGAAAGTTAAAAGCACTGGTGGCCAGGGCATGATTGATGCTGAACTGGTGCATGGTTTTATACGGTGATTTCCTGAATCCGTGCCTGATCAGTTTCAGCGAAGCCCCGAGGAATACACCATCATCCTGGTTATAGCCGACAGACACAAAGGGAATAGCCTGGTCATATTTATAATAGATACGCTGGTAACTGTTCACAATGGTATCATTGGCCATTTTATTACGGAAGCTGCCGGTCATTGTATTCTTACCCGATTTGATATCATATACAATACTTCCTTTACCTGAACCTGTGTTTTCAAAAACATCCTGCCCGTCACCGCCAATCATCCGGATCTTTATCTTATCATTATCACCATGAATAATAAATTTATCATCCCCCCCAAATGAATACAATCGCAGTTCCTTTGTTTCCCCGGGATCAAATTTCCGTTCATACATTTTAGTTGACTGCTGCCCTTCTTTGGTGATCTTATATACCTGTATTAAAACAGAACCATCACTATTACGGGTAATATCAAGTAATTCTTTCTTATCGCTTCCTGTTATATCCACGATCTGTGCAAGAAAACGGTAGTACTGCATGGTCTCTGCCAGCAGGTTCTTACGCCTTTCCTTCAGTACTGTCTTTATTTTATCAGCTGAAACAGATCGTATCTCCGGGGGTTGCTGATCCAACGCCTTTTCTATCACCGCATCGGTCATCTTCGTTAAGAAATTTTCTGTTGCTTGTTTCCAGTCGGCCTTATTCAGTTGGTTCAGGAAGAACCGATCCACATTACGGGCCGCAAAATTAAAACGGTTCACATTTTTCATTTTCGGCTTCAGCCCTTCCAGTTGCGGCACCAGCCAGGGCCATTTTACCACCCCCGGCAACAAACCCTGGTTGATATAAAAAGCCTGGTCACGGTCTTTGGCCACCGGGAAAAAGGTTTTGCCTTTGCCATTATCCCATGCTCCCCATATCCACTGATCTTCATGCCGGTCAAAATCCATGATGAACATATCCAGTATCCGCACATTCAATAAAGCATGCTGATCAATATCATTATCATTATCATCTTTCAGTTTATCGGCCACCTCATTCGTATCAAAACCTTTACCGACAGAATCAGGTAGCCTTTGTTCATACAAAGCCAGCATATTGGCAAAATCTGCCCGGTACTCTCCTAGTTTCGGATCATCAGGTATGTACACCAGCTTTGCATTGTTATGGGGAATACCTGCTGCATCAGCCAGTGTGCCTACAGATAAGGCTGAATATGGATAAGAAGCCGATACCCCATCGGCTACAAGATCAGCAGCCGCTTCACTTTGCAAATCGCCGGGTAATGTTTTACTGGTAATGAATTTCTGGATTGACCGGAGTGTGTATTGTTTGCCGCCGGCATCTTCCAGCCGCAAAGACCTGGTTTGTTTCCCACCACCCCGTTTAACAGGTGTTAACCCGCCATACTCGCTACCAATATGAATAACAGGAGCTTTAACCGGGGTCTTCCATTCCTGGCGATAATTAGCCCCCATCCAGAATTTTTTAGACCCGTTAATTTTAAAAGCAGTTGATCCTGCCGCTACGGCAGAATCCTGTTGAACCTGTGCATCACTATCCATTGCAGGAATCAGAAGCGATGCCATCAGCAGGCGAAGCAGTTTCATGGTTGCAGGTTTTTTCGTTTACGTTGGTTGTCGTTTCCGGCGGGTCTTTTAAGGTACAACTTTTAAGCAAACCTCAAAATATGCCCTTTTCTGACTATTAGAGGCAGGTTTTCCATAACTTACTATACTGTTTTTTACAACTACCCCTGTTTCTATGATGAAAAAAAATACGATCCTGGTCATCCTTTTTTTAATCATACAGCTTGCCGGTTCAGCTCAATCCGACAGTATTATCCGTCGTATTGTACTGATAGGTGATGCCGGTAAATTAACAGATGGTCGCCACCCGGTGGCCGAAGCCGTAAGGAAGACCATTCCTTTGAACAAACAGACTACCATCGTTTATCTCGGTGATAATATTTATGATGAGGGTCTCCCTGAACCCGGGCATCATTTCTACAACGAGGCCAAAATTATCCTTAATTCACAACTGGCAGTTGCAGATAGCACAGAATCTCTTGTATATATCATCCCGGGCAATCACGACTGGAATGATGCGCACAAAGGCGGACTTGAAGCTATTATGCGCCAGCAACAATACGTCGATGATTCTATCCACAAAAGCAATGTAAAATTCTATCCGGAGAAAGGCTGCCCGGGACCGGTTGAACTGCCATTGGGAAGTGATGCTGTCCTGGTTTTATTTGACAGCCAGTGGTGGCTGCATAGTGATGAAAAACCGGGAGAGGGATCAGGTTGCTCCTGTACAACCAAAGAAGCATTAACAAACAAGATCAGGGAGATCATTACAAAGAATACCGGTAAGCTGGTCGTAGTTGCCAGCCATCACCCGCTAAAGAGCAATGGCATTCATGGCGGTTATTTTACACTGAAACAGCACATTTTCCCTTTAACCGATATTAAAAAAGGACTATACATCCCGCTACCCGTAATTGGCTCTCTTTACCCTTTACTCCGTTCCATGGGTATTTCCAAACAGGACCTGAAAAACAGGACCTATAAAAAAATGGTTAGTGAACTGGAAAGTGCAGCCGGCAGTTTCCCTAATGTTGTCTTTGCAGCCGGGCATGAACACAGCCTGCAACTGATAAAAGATGGAAGCCGCTATAATATTGTCAGCGGTGGTGGTTGCAAATCCACCCGGGTAAAAAAGAAGAAGAATAGTCTATACGCAGTCAACTCCCCGGGATTTTCTGTACTGGAAATTTCAAACACGAAGTGGGTTACTGTTTCTTTTTATACTGTCGGTGAAAGCATTCAGAAAACATATAGTAACACGTTGTTCCGGTTATAATACATTACTGTTTCTTATAAACAAATCTTAAAAGGGTTGCTCTTTCATCGGTAGCTGCTTCATTGGAAATAAACATATCTCCATTAGCCGCAAAAGTTAAGCCTTCAGGCTGGGGGAACATCGTTGGGGAAATCGCTATCGCCTGTTCCACTTTTCCTTTAGTATCCGTTATCACTAACAGTTTTCCAATAGAGGAAACAATATATAGTTTGTTCTGCAGGGGGTGGATAGCAGCAGCAGAAGGCCGGAATTCAACACGGTTGTCCTCTAATTTTTTTCTTATCGTCCCGATATCAATCTTATAATAAGGCGTATCAATCAGGGTCATAGTAGCAAGATCAAACCGGAACGCCGTTCTTACCTGGTCCTTTTCTTTATGACAGCTTTTACAAAGCATGATCAGTGAGTGAACTCCCTGATCATAATACATGGCTTCAAACTCATTCTTACCCGCCAGCGAAGCAACGGTTTTAGTTTGTATACTATCCTCCTGCTTATAATTGGTTACTTCCACGATCTGGCCGGTACTGATGAGTATGTAAATAGCTGAATCCACTTTAACGATATCCTCGTAATCGTTTTTCTCGCCAAATTTTACATTGCGATAATCAAAATCTTTCATATCGCTGAGGTTGACCACAAAAATTTTCCCGCTCTCATCATTATTGGCCAGCATCAGGCTGTCATTGATCCAGCAAATACCCGAAACCTCTCGCAGCTTATTCCCTAATTCCGCATCATCAGGTTTTGTAATATCATAACCAGCCGGGGTATAGGTCACCCTTTCTGATTCACACCCGTATAATCCCAAAAAAAGGGCAGTAAAAAGAATAAGCTTAGCCCCCGTTTTAATTTTCAACAGCCTGTTATAACTGTTTTTGTCTAAATTTAGCATGTGCAAATTTTAAAGTATGACTGAACCACAAACCGACCTGATCGCTGCTGCACGGGAATTCGTTACAGATATTTTTCAAACTAAAGTTAGTAAAAGCTTCAGGTATCACAACCTGAATCATACGATGCAGGTTGTTCGTGCCACGGAAGAAATGGCCGACTATTACCAGTTACAACCGGAAGACCGAAAAGCCGTTACCCTTGCCGCCTGGTTTCATGATACCGGTTTCACCGGTGGCCAGGGCAAAGGGCATGAAGCGATCAGCGTTCAACTGGTCTCCGCTTTTTTACAGGAGCAGCAGGCAGGAGCCGCCCTTATTGAAAAAGTAACCCGCTGTATCGAAGCTACCAAAATGCCCCAGTCGCCTGTTACGCTGATCGAACAAATCCTCTGTGATGCTGATCTTTTTCATCTCGGTACTGATGATTTCAAAACAATCAACGAGGAATTGAGACAGGAACTCTCTGAAGTTTCTGACGAAGAAATTTCCAAAAAGAAATGGCGGAAGATGAATATTTCTTTTATGGAAAATCACAAGTACTTCACTGATTACGGCAGAAGAAAATTACAGCCGGTAAAAGAGCAGCACATATCATCTATCCGCAACCGGTCAGATGATATGAAATCACCGGAAAACCCTAAGAAAAAAACTAAAAAAGAGAAGGAAGATGCGCTGCTGACCGTTTTCCCGGAAGAATCTGCAAAAGAAGCTGAGAACAAAAAGAAAAGAGAGAAATACAACCAGACGGAAAGAGGTATATCCACAGTATTCAGGATCATGGCCAACAATCACAACACACTGAGCCAGATGGCAGACAGTAAGGCCAATATCATGATCTCCGTTAACTCCATCATCCTTTCGGTTGTTATTTCTGTATTGATCCGTCACCTGGATGAGAACAGGAACCTGATCATCCCCACCACCACCCTGATCCTGGTCTGCGTGGCCACCATCGTATTCGCCATCAGAGCTACCAGGCCGAATGTGTCGCAGGGCACTTTTACCAAAGAGGATATCCAGAATAAAAAAACCAACCTTTTATTCTTCGGTAATTTTCATAACATGAGTTTGCCCGACTATGACTGGGCAATGAAGGAGTTACTGGCCGACCGGGATTATCTCTACAGCAGTATGGTAAAGGACCTTTACTTTCTCGGCGTAGTGCTGGCTAAAAAATACAGGCAGCTGAGAATATCTTACAACATATTTATGTACGGGCTTATCATTACTATGCTCCTGTACGGAGCAGTTATTCTATATGAAGTATTCGTTGTGACCGATACAGTAAAAAATGCCCCGTTTATCCCTTAAATAACCAGTAGTATTTTTATTTGGGTAAATGTGCGATCAGTTCCACTTCCAGCCGGGCATCATGCATATATAACCTGGCCACCTGCATCCAGGTAGCTGCCGGGAAATCGCCTTTGTAAAATACTTTACGGCTGTCATTGTATTTTTTCATGGCTTCCATATCTGTAGTGTACAGGTTTTCTTTCACCACATTTTGAAAAGTAGCACCAAAGCTTTTCAATGATCTTTCTAACGCTTTGTAAACGCTGGTGATCCCTTCCGGTGTTACATCCCTTGCCACAGCACCGGATATATACAGCACATTATCCACTTTCACCACCTGCACATAACCGGCACTTGTGTCCTGCTTCAGCGGATCACCCCAATGCCACTTTTCCTTTTGAATGGTATTCTCCTGTGCACATATGCTTGCCAGGAAGGCCAGTTGAAAAATCAATACCAATAAAATTATCTTTCTCATAATTGCTTATTTAAAATAGAAGATAAAAAACCGGAACATGAAAATAAAAAATCCACCCATACAAACAGGTGGATTTAATTTATTTAACGACTGGTTAAGACATCAGCTGTTGATCATCTCTTCCAGTTTGATCACCAGTTCTGTTTTAGTGATCGGTACACCCATGATCTTATTATACCCTTTTGCGTCTACCAGGTATTGATCACGAATGATCTTGATGAGCTGGCCGTTGTTGATCTCGGGTATCAGTACTTTATCAAAACTCTTAATGATATCACCCAAATTTTTAGGGAAAGGGCGAACATAGCGCAGGTGTGCATGGCTGATAGCATGACCCTTACCCTGCATTTCTGCCACTGCTGATTTAATAGCACCGTAGGTAGAACCCCAACCCAGTACCAAGATCTTTCCTTTATCAGGACCACTGTCTAATTTTTGTTCCGGGATATAGTCAGCGATCTTATCTACTTTTTCCTGACGGATCTTCACCATCAACTGGTGATTTTCCGGTTCATAGTTGACGTTCCCCGTGATGTTTTGTTTTTCCAATCCACCAATTCGGTGTTCCAGGCCGGGTGTTCCGGGCAAAGCCCAAGGTCTTGCCAGTTTTTCATCCCGCAGGTAAGGCAGGTATTTTTCTTCCCCATGTCCCAGTTCTGTTTTGAATTTAACTGGAATTGGCGCCAGTTGATCGGAGGTTGGATAACGCCAGGGCTCTGCACCATTCGCAATATATCCATCGCTTAAGAACATAACCGGGGTCATATGCTGCACGGAAATTCTAACTGCTTCGTAGATGGCATCAAAACAATCAGCAGGGGTGGATGCGGAAACGATCGGCATCGGGCATTCACCATTCCTTCCATAATAAGCCTGCATCAGGTCAGACTGCTCTGTTTTTGTAGGTAATCCGGTGGAGGGTCCACCCCGCTGTATATTCACAATGATCAGGGGTATTTCGAGCATCACGGCCAGGCCCATGGCTTCTCCTTTTAATGCAATACCGGGGCCACTTGATGTGGTAACACCCAATGAACCGCCATAAGCTGCACCGATAGCGGATGAGATAGCAGCTATCTCGTCTTCTGCCTGGAAAGTACGGATGCCAAAATTTTTATACTTACTTAATTCATGCAAAATATCTGAAGCAGGTGTGATCGGGTAGGTACCAAGGAATAATGGCAAGCCACTTTTCTGCGAAGCGGCGATCAATCCTAAAGCAGCGGCCTGGTTTCCCATGACGGAGCGATAACTGCCTGCCTGCATTTTTGCCTTCTCAACCCGGTAAGTAGTAGTGAAGGTTTCGGTAGTATCACCATAATTATACCCGGCCTGCAACACTTTCACGTTACTGTCAAAGATGTCCGGCTTTTTACCAAATTTTTCTTTCAGGAATGTGATGGTATTATCCATATCCCTATTATACATCCAGTACAGGAAACCGAGCACAAACATATTCTTGGCCCTGTCCTTTTCTTTCATCCCCATGGTAAAATCCTTCAGCGACTCCCGGGTCATCTTCGTCACATCCATTTTGATGACATCATAATTCTCCAGGCTTCCATTTTCCAGTGGATTTTCTCCCTCAGGATAATTGGCCAGGCGAAGGTTTTTCCCATCAAAACCATCAGTATTGACGATGATCTTTCCACCCTTTTTCAAGGCGGTAAGGTTTGTTTTCAAAGCGGCAGCATTCATCGCCACCAACACATCACAGGCATCACCAGGTGTAAATACCCTGTCACTTGAAAAACGTAACTGGAAACCACTCACACCGGGTATGGTACCCTGTGGTGCCCTGATCTCCGCCGGGAAATCCGGGAAGGTTGAAAGATCAATACCTAATAAAGCTGTGTTATTGGTAAACTGTGTTCCTGTTAATTGCATTCCATCGCCGCTATCCCCGGCAAACTTGATGACAACATCGTTAAGTACTTCCTGCTTACGGGCCATTGTAAAAATTTGTTTTGCGAATTTAAGACAGTTTTCCTGTCCATTTTCAGGGATTTATCAGGTTCTGGCCTGACTTTTTTCACTTCTTTCCTGATGTTTAGCTACAAGGCTTTCACCTTTTTTTAACCAGCTAGATTTGCAGGATGGCCCTGCTGCTGTATATATTCACAGTCAATATTAATTACCACTACAACACATGGAAACTCCATCCACCCCCGACGAAGCAGAGCCTGCTACTGATTTTTTTAAACCCTTTTTTACATTTATTCTTTTTCTGTCATTGATGGCATGTACTAATTCCGGCAAAAAACCGGGAAAAGAACAAGCCCTTCTGCGGTCAGACACCGGGTATATAACCGATGAAAAAAAGCCGTTCGTAAATGCGAAGAAAAAAAATAGTAAACCGAAGAAAAAGATCTACCTCACTTTTGATGATGGTCCAAATAAGGGGACGAAGAATGTGCTGGATATTGTGCAGGATGAAAATATACCGGTTACTTTTTTCATCGTAGGTGAGCATGTATTTGCCAGCCAGGGGCAGCGACATAACTGGAACAGGTTAAAAGCTGCTGACAATATTGAAATTTGCAACCATAGTTACACCCATGCTCATAACCGTTATGATCGTTTCTATGAACTGCCTGAAACCGTGGTAAAGGATATGGTAAAGACGAGAGATTCCCTTTTGCCCGAAACCAATATTGTAAGGGCGCCGGGCCGCAACAGCTGGCGGATAGACAGTCTCCGGTACACTGACATTAAAAAAAGTAAACTGGCGATGGATTCTTTACAAAAAGCCGGTTTCATAGTGATGGGCTGGGATCTGGAATGGCATTACGATCACAAAACTTTCCAGACACAGAACACAGCTGATGAAATGCTCACAATGATCGACAGTGCATTCGCTAAAAAAAGAATGCGGTATCCCAATAACCTGGTATTACTGGCGCATGACCAGGTCTACCATAGTTCAGCAGATTCTTTACAACTCCGAACCTTTATTCAAAAGTTGAAAACCAGGGATGATTATGAATTGGCGCTGGTATCCGCCTACCCGACTATCAGGAAGCACCAGTCAATAACAGATACAGTAAGGGCTGTTGCACCTGCAACAGATACGGTAAAACCCATAAAAACGGATACCCTATAAAAGATTTATGAAAATTCACCTGTCAACAGAAAACCCGGATGATTATCCGGGTTTTCTGTTGACAATTTTACCGAAATGCCTGTAGAACTGTGCAAAGCACCCACTAATTGATAAATGGCAAGGTACGAACGACTGTTTTTGTTAACTTGTCGTCCCTTCTAAAAATTAATGAGATATGAAAAAGCGACTTTTATTGTTCTGTGCCGTCCTGGCCACCTTTATTGCCGGCGCCCAGACAAAGCTGGTTGAGAAAGTGACCCGTAAGGGCACAGAGATCGTTATCCCTTATGAAAAATATGTTCTTCCCAACGGGTTAACGCTGGTTATCCATGAAGACCACAGTGATCCCGTGGTGCATGTGGATGTCACTTACCACGTTGGTTCTGCCCGGGAAGAGATCGGTAAATCCGGTTTTGCCCACTTTTTTGAGCATATGATGTTCCAGGGTAGTGATAACGTTGCCGATGAACAACATTTTAAAATTGTTTCTGATGCCGGTGGTACACTGAACGGTTCTACCAACCGTGATCGTACCAATTATTATGAGACAGTTCCCAGTAATCAATTAGAAAAAATGTTGTGGCTGGAAGCTGACCGGATGGGCTTCCTGCTGGATGCAGTCACACAAAAGAAATTTGAGATCCAACGCTCGACTGTAAAGAATGAAAGAGGACAGAACTATGATAACCGTCCTTATGGTCTTTCATTTGAAACCGCTTCAAGGAATTTATACCCTTATGGCCATCCTTATTCCTGGTTAACCATCGGTTATGTGGAAGACCTGAACCGGGTGGATGTGAACGACCTGAAGAATTTCTTTCTTCGCTGGTACGGCCCTAATAATGCAACATTAACCGTTGGTGGTGATGTGAAACCTGCTGAAGTGATAAAGCTGGCAGAAAAATATTTTGGTGTAATTCCCCGTGGACCAGAAGTGAACCCTGTTGTGGTTCCTCCTGCTGTACTGGAAGCTGACCGCTATGTTTCTTATACAGACAACTATGCAAAACTTCCTTTACTGATGGTGGTTTATCCAACTGTCCCTAACTATCACCCCGATATGGGAGCTTTGGCTTGCCTTGCCCAGGTTATTGGCCAGGGAAGAAACTCGGTGTTGTTCCAGCAATTAACCAAAAAACAATTAGCCTTGCAGGCAAGCGGTTTTAGCCAGTTATCTGAATTAGCCGGTGAGTTCATGTTTCAGCTGGTACCCGGTCCCGGCAAATCATTAGCACAAATGGACAGCCTGTTCCGCAATGCACTGGATTCATTTGAAGCAAGAGGTGTTACTGATGATGATGTGGCCAAATTCAAAGGCGGCATTGAATCACAACTGATCAATGGCCTGCAAAGTGTAGCTGGCAAAGTATCCCAGTTAGCCGCTTTCCAGACTTTCACCGGCAACCCCAATAAAGTAGCTGACCTGATCAAAATGTACCAGTCCGTTACCAAAGAAGACGTAATGCGGGTATATAGTCAATATATCAAAGGCAAATATGCTGTCCGCCTGAGTGTATTACCCAAAGGACAGGAAGCCCTGATCGCTAAAACAGATAATTACACGATAGACTCGACTAAATATACTGCACCTGATTATGGCTATGCCGGCTTGAAATATGCAAAAGCCAAAGATAATTTCGACCGCAGCAAAATTCCGGGTAACGGACCTAATCCTCTGGTGAAGGTTCCCAAGTTCTGGAGAAAAGATATGCCCAATGGCATCCGTATGATTGGGACAGAAAGTTCCGAGATCCCTACTGTTACGATGACCATTACCATTCCCGGCGGACATTTATTACAGGCAAAAGACACGGCTAAGATCGGACTGGCGGATATGTTTGGTGATATGATGAATGAGGACACCAAAAAATATACGGCCGAGCAGATGGCGGTTGAATTGCAGAAACTCGGAAGCTCTGTCAATATCGGCAGCAGCTTTGATGGTATTACTGTTAGTGTACAATCATTGAAGAAAAACCTGGATGCCACATTAGCCCTGGTGGAAGAAAGATTGTTCAATCCCAAATTCTCCGATGCAGCCTTCAACCGGATCCAGCGCCAAAACCTGGAAAGCTTCAAGCAGGCAAAAGCAGATCCTGCTGCAGTGGCCAGTAATGTTTTTGCCAAAATCAATTATGGCCCTAACAATATACTGAGCATGAGTGAAGCCGGGACTGAGTACACGGTGAAGAACCTGAAACTGCAGGACATACAGGATTATTATGACAACTATATCACTTCAAAAGGAACCAAAGTAGTGGTGGTAGGTGATGTAAAGCAGGAAGAGATTTTACCCAAACTTGCCTTCCTGAATAAATTACCTAACAAGAAAATTGATATGCCGAAGGTGAATAGCACACCTGCACCTATTGATAAGACCAAAGTATTTATGGTAGATGTTCCTAAAGCTGCACAATCTCAATTCCGGGTTGGTTATGCTACCGGGCAGAAATATGATGCAACAGGAGACTACTACAGGAGTATGCTGATGAACTATGGATTGGGTGGCGATTTCAACAGCCGCCTGAACCTGAACCTCCGTGAAGATAAGGGTTGGACCTATGGTGCCAGAAGCGGTTTCAGTGCCAATGAGTATGGTGGTGATTTTGAATTCAGTTCCGGTATCAGGGCTGATGCCACTGACAGTGCATTGGTTGAAGTAATGAAAGAATTGAATAATTACAGAACGAATGGTATCACAGAGGCCGAATTGAAGTTCATGAAGAACTCTTTAGGCCAGCGGGATGCCAGGAGCTATGAAACAGGTTTCCAGAAAGCCGGTTTCATCCGCCGCATTCTGGATTATAACCTGCCTGCCAATTTTGTGGACCAGCAGAATAAAATACTGGCAAAACTTACCAAAGCGGAAGTAGATGCCGTGGCCAAGAGAATGCTGAATCCCGAGAAAATGAATATCCTGCTGGTAGGTGATAAGGCCAAGATCCTCGAAGGAGTTAAAAAACTGGGTTATGATGTGATCGAACTGGACGTGGATGGTAAACCTGTAGAGAAAAAAGCCTTTTAATCTGACTTATTGATAAAAAAAGCCGCTTTAAAAGCGGCTTTTTTATGCCCGTATGAGTAGTTCTATGTAGTGCAGATTCTACACCTGTGGCTACAAAACAATTACCTCTTTATAAGCTGATGCACTATTTTATCCGGCTGCTGTTTGTTGTTCCTTTGTTCTGCGAAAGAGATATTACTCAAGATCAATATAGTGATTGAGACCTGTGAATAACCCCGGTAGTAACCCAACCTCTTTGAAAAAGACAAAACATCCGGGTCAATGAAATTTGAATTCAGCGCCTGTAAACAGCAGGCCTTGAATTCAAAAAAATAACACCTGTTATTATATGGCAAAGAAAAACTGAATCCTATGCAAACCACCCATTCATTAAGAGAGCTTGTGAACAATGTTGTGAAAGAGATGCTGCCTATCGCCGTTAACCGGGGAAGTTTCTTTATCAACGATATCAACCCCGATATCAATGTGAATGCCAGCAATGATATGCTGACTGATGTATTCAGCAATATGCTTAGAAAGGCAGTGCTGCATACAGAAAATGACTGTATCAAAATTTCTGCACAAAAGATCAGTGATATCATTTTCCTGCGGGTGAAGGAAACCATTCAGTGTTCCTGCCCTGAGATGATCAGCTCAATGCAGGAAATTCAGCCCAGCGCTGAAAAAATGAGGGCCTATATTTCTATCCGCGACAGGAAACTGAACCGTGTTGATATGGACCTGGTCTTCTACAATGGCAATAAAGGAAGGGCAAAAGCAGCCTGATAATATTTTGGTTAAGGTTTATAGCAAAAAGGGCGACTCATTGGAGTTGCCCTTTTATTCAATATTCCTTTATAAAAACAATGGTTGCAGCAGTAAGACAACCCTGTATTCAATAATGCTGCATAAAAAATCCCGCAAAGCCACTAATATACAAGACGAAGCTCTATCGATTTTTCTCCCTGTATCTCATGGCTTTGCGGAATAACAGCTATTAACTTATAACTTTCTTAACGTTCTTGTTCTGCGGGGAACACCCATCCAGACGGACTTACCCTGCAATTTTCTTACCAGATACATTATTCCTACAAAAATGAAGAAGAATGGACCGGCAAAGCCTAACAGGGCGATGAATTTAGTTCCATAGAATTGGCCCATCGGTCTCTTCAGTCTTTCAGCAATCAGGTACATACTCGGCACCATGACCAATGTAAGAAAGAAAGAAAAGATCAAACCAAAAATGATCGTCCAGCTCAATGGTCCCCAGAATACCACACTATCTCCACCGAAGAATACATTTGGCCGCAGGTGCTGAAATAATCCGGCAAAATCAATATTGAAACCAATTGCCAGGGGTAACAAACCTAATATAGTAGCCACCGCTGTCAGCAAGACCGGAATGATCCTGATCTTACCCGCCTGTATGGCAGCTTCTCTTGTTCTGAGGCCACGGCCACGCAATTCATCCGTGAATTCAATGATAAGAATACCATTCTTAATTACGATACCTGCCAGACCCACAATACCCACCAATAGCATGATCGTGGCAATGGTCATCCCAGTAACGGCATATCCAAGCAGTACACCTATTACAGAGAAAAATATTTCAGTCACTACAATAAACGGCTTACTCATACTATTGAACTGCAACACCAGAATCAGGAATATCAAACCGATTGCAATACCAAAAGCAAGTAAAAGAAATTCATTGGTCTCTTGTTCCTGTTCGCTTTGACCGCTTAATTTAATAGTAACATCTGAAGGTATCTTCACTTTACTTTTAAAATCATTGATCTTTGTTTGCAACTCGGTATTGATGGGACCTACCATGGTAGGATCAAGCACATTACTCTGCAGCTGGATCGTTCTCTTTACATTCTTTCTTTTCACCGCACCGGTTGTATTGGTATAATCAATTCTGGCTACAGAACTAAGGGGAATTGATTTCACCTGCATGGTATTCATATCCATGAAGGTGATCCGCATATTCATCAGGTCGGTAACATTATTACGCAGCAGTTCTTTATACCGCAATTGTATCTTGTACTCGTCTTCGCCATCTTTGATCTTGCTTACTTCTTTTCCGAATACGGCAGTGCGAATCTCCATACCCACCTGGCCGGTAGATATGCCTTCAAGCATGGCTCTTTCCCTGTCAACAATAATACTGATCTCCGGGTTGCTCAGGTCAATATCCGGTTGCAAATTCTCAATACCATCCACCCGGTTTGTATCCAGGTAATTATACAGATTAGAAGCTACAGCAGAGATATTCTCAAAATTATCCCCGACTATTTCAATATTCACAGGGGGGTCTGTGGGCGGACCTCCATCTTCCTGTGCCACTTCCACACTGGTACCCGGTATTCCCTGCACCACTTTCCTGATCTCTTCTTTATAAGGCAGTGTGCTTTTACCGTGCCGTTTTTCAAATTCAACAAACGATATCTGTATACGGCCGAGGTTGGACTGAACACTCCTGTTATTATCTCTCGGATTATTGGCACTCACCGCTACATTGGTGATAATGCTCTCCACAATACCTCCGGGAACACCTGGTTTCTCCTTTTCCAACACTTTTTCCACCCGGTGTTCCAGTATGTGCAATACACTGTCTGTATGCCTGGCATGTGTTCCTACCGGCATCTTCAGGTACACGTATACAAAATTGGGATCACCGCTGGGGAAGAAAGTAGATTTTGTTCT
>CADEDV010000001.1:0-165692 GCA_902826165.1 uncultured Bacteroidota bacterium | reverse complement strand
GCTGCCAGCGTAAGGATCAGCATGGTTGGCAGGTAGATCATGAATTTCCCGATCAATCCCTTCCAGAACAATAACGGAAAGAACGGAGCCAGCGTTGTAGCAGTACCGGCTAATACGGGGACAAATACCTCCCCGGCTGCTTCTTTCGCACTTTTTGCGATCGGCACTTTGCCGTTATTATAAATACGGTGGGTATTTTCAATCACCACAATGGCATCATCCACGATAATACCTAGGCCGAATAGTAACGCAAACAGTACAATGAAATTCAGTGTCACACTGGTACCAATAATTCCATCAGCAATCGGCAGGAATAAAAAAGCTACAAAAACACTCAGCGGAACACTCAATGCCACAAAGAAGGCATTCGTCACACCCATGAAGAACATCAGGATGATTAATACCAATATAAAACCGATGATGATCGTATTGATCAGTTCATTAAACGAAGTCTTGGTTTGCTTACTCTGATCACCGGTGAATTCCACCCGCAGGTCTTTGGGTAATTCTTCCTTGGCCTGCATATCTGCCACAGCAGCTTTCACTTTGTCGGCACAATCGATCAGGTTTTCTCCGGCCCTTTTAACAATATTAAGAGTAACCACATTCTTGCCATCCAGCCGGGCATAGCTATCTTTTTCTTTAATGGTATCTTTCAGCTCAGCTATATCCCGCAGGTAAACAGAAGCTCCTTGTGCACTACTACGGACAATGATGTTCTGCATATCCGTTACACTGGCAAACTGTCCCTTGACCCGCAAGGTCCTTTTCATATTTCCTTCTTCGATCAAACCACCGGTGATATCATTATTCTCCCGGCTGATCGCATTTTCAATGTCGGTAAAACTTACCCGTGCAGCTGTCATTTTATAGGGATCAACATTCACCTGTATCTCTCTTTCCGGTGCTCCCACAATTTCAGCCCTGGTTATTTCAGTGAGGCTTTCAAAACGATCCTGCATTTTATCGGCATACTCTTTCAGCTTGATACCGTCATAGTCACCACTCACATTCACAAACATGATCGGCATTTCACTGAAGGCGAATTCCTGTACATCGGGCTGCGATGTCAGGTCAGTGGGCAGATCGGTCTTGGCTTTGTCGATCGCATCTTTTACTTTTTGTTTGGCGATATCGGTCTTTACATCCGTATCAAACTCAACAACAATAAGGCTGTAATCTGCCTGGGAGGTACTTTGTATTTTTATTACTTTGGCTCCGCTGATACCTTTTAGCTGCTTTTCAATGGGTCTTGTCACCAGGTTTTCGATATCCTTTGGCGAATTACCAACATATACAGTAGCTACAGAAATAGTAGGCACCACAATATCCGGGAACTGCTCCTTCGGCATACTGTTGAACTTCAGTAATCCATATAACGATATAAGGATTGCAATAATATAAACAGCAGTCCTGTTATCAATCGCCCAGCTGGTTGGCCTGAACTGTTTGAATTTGGCTGCCACTCCTTCAAGAATATTCATCGTAAATAATTTTGTCGTCAGTTGATTTGTTTACCAACAGCAATCCTGCTGTCATGACCCCGCCTGCAGATCATTATCCATACGCTTTATTTTCTGTTCAACGACCGGTGATTATTTATTCCCGGTTGTTACTGCCTGCCCGTCGTACACCGTCTGGTACCCTTCGGTAATGATCAGTTCTCCACCTGCAAGGCCGCTTTTAATTTCCATCAGGCCATTATATGCTTCGCCGGAAATAACTGTTTTTTTCCGGGCCACCATTTTATCACCAGCCTTTTCCATTATATATACATATTTCCCTTTTTCATCTGATTGTACCACGTTGATAGGAACAGCTACGGCTCCCCTGGCCTGGTAATCCAGGATTTTCATCACCGCCGTTTGATTAGGTTTCAGCAATGGATCATTGGGAACTTTTGCTTCTGTGATAAAAGAACGGGTCGTTGCATTGATGGAGGCACCCACTACGCTAATCGTTGATTCGAAAGGAGCTTTCCCAGTTTCCGGAACAGCAATCAGTACTTTATCTCCCTTTTTTACTTTTGCCACATAAGTATCCGGCACCGGCACTTCCGCTTTAAGTGATCCTGCATTTACAATTACGATCTGCCCTCCCTGCTGGGTAGCACCACTAAAAAATTCTCCCACTCTTACATTCACTTCTTCCACTGCACCACTCATACCAGCTCTTACATTCGTCATATCCAGTGCTTCTGCTGCCTGTGCCACGCCGGATTCTGCAGAACGTAATTGTGCGGTCAATGCATCCACATCAGCTTTGGCATTTACCACATTTATTTCTGCACCTATATTTTGTTTCCACAAGTTTTGGTAACGTTCATAGATCGTTTGTGCCTGGGCAACTCTTGCTTTCAATTGACCGGCGGCCTGCTGTGCTCCAATCAATGCTTGTCGTTGTATTACATCATCCAGTTTTACCACTAACTGACCGGAAGAAATCCTGTCTCCTACTTTCACATAGATAGCCCTGATCACTCCACCGCCACCTTTGGGTGCCACGTAACCAATACCACTGCTTGATATTTTCCCCTGCAGGTCGATGTAATGAGCAAAATCCTGTATCCGCAGCGTATCAACAGCAATTAATTTTTTTACGGACGCAGCAGCATCGGGATCTGCTTTTGCGAGTTGCTCCTCCAGCTGGCGTATCTCCGTATCCAGGCCAGTCTTGTCTTTTTTTAGCTTCTCGAGTTTTGATTTAATATCGGTTATTTCACCTTTTTTGTCTTTAGCCGCAGTACTGCCACAGGCTACCAGCAAAGCTGATAAGGCTACGGCGAAAGAAAATTTCCAAACCTGTTGCATATAATTTATTTTAAGAGTCATGGTCGTTGATTTTGGTGTTGATTATAATTTACCGGTTGCTTTCATAAAGTCAACCTTGGCAATGATCGCATCATATAAGGCCGTGATATAATTGGTTTGTGCTGTTTTCAGATCTGTTTGCGCTGTATTGATCTCTGTTTGTGAACCTGTACCCACTTCGTATTTCTTTTTGGTTTGCTGGTACACTTTCTCAGCTAATTCCATATTTCGTTGCTGGTAGTCCATATTGATAATAGCAGAACTGAAATTATTCTTAGCCGTTTCCACCTGCTGGTCAATGGAAATTTCGAGGGCACTGATCTGGTTCTCGGTTTTTTGCAGATCGATCCTTGCCTGCTGAATTTTTGATTTGGTATAAAAACCATTGAAAATGGGTACTGATATATTAAGGCTAACCGAAGAAACCGTGAACCAGTCTCCTTTACCAAAGAAATTCCACTTATTCCGCTGGGCACTCTTGGCGTACTGGCCATTGAGTGATACGGTGGGTATCTGGCTTAGTTTGTACCGGCGGATATTATATTCATTCAATTGCTTACCGATCTGTGCATACTGGTAATCCTTCCTGTCTTTGTAATCATATGCACTGTTTTCCAGCACGCCTTCTTTGATCTGGTCAGCACTCAGTGTGTCGGTGAGCACCAGCTGATCTTTGATTGGCATTCCGATAAGTAATTTTAACCCGTAATAACCATTTGAGATCGTGTTCAATACTTTTCGTTTCTCTGTCTGCAGGTTCGTAAGCTGTACATTTACTTTGTCAACATCCAGTCTTTCTGCAAACCCATTCTCATAAATGATCCGGGTATCCTTCAGTAGTTTTTCCAGCAACGAAATATTCGAGTCTAATAACTCCACCTGCGTTTTACTAACCACCAGTTGGTAATAGACCTTGTAAATATTTGTTCTTACAGCTTCTTCTGTTATTTCTGCATTCTTGCGGGCAAAATTCATCGTCGCATCCCTGGCCTGCAAGCCTACGAATACCTGGCCGTCAAAAAGTATCTGGCTCAGGCTGATCCCGGCGGAAGCACTGTACTTGGTACCAAATTGAGCTGCAATAAATCCAAAATCATTCGGCATTACAATGGGATTACCATTGCCATCTTTCACCCCCTCATCCACCAGCACCTGGTAAGTGGCGGGTGAAATGAAATTGGGGATGACCTGTGTAGCTACATTGGGATTGTAAGTTGTTCCCAGGCTGGCATTGATACCCGGGTAAGCACGGGAGGTTACTTCCCTGTTCACCTGCTCCTGGTACTTCACATCCAGTAATGCATTTTTGACCTGCATATTATTCTTGCTGGCATAATCAATGGCCTGCTGGATGGAAAATTCATGCTTTGCCACTTTTGCTGTATCCTGTGCCATCGCCATGAAAGGGAACAAAGCCAGTACGATTACCGCACATCTCCTGTTATTTCCTCGCTTCTTCATGTTGTTGGTTTTTGTTTCGTTGTTCATTGTATTTCTGAATCAGTTTATGTCCTTTGATAGTGGCAAGCCCGTATACAAAATGTTGAATAATGACCTCTGTTACACCGGCCAGGTTATACTTTCCCGGCGGAAAAACGCTGACATCAAATGCCAGCATCATGGATTCCAGCCTGAACTTCACCATCACATCCACGTTGATATCAGGCCTGTATAATTCATCTTTGATACCCCAGTCAATATTATCCTTTATCACTTTTGCCAGGAATTTATCCTTATGTTCTTTGAACCGACGGAAAGACCGGAAGTGAAATTTTTCCAGGTCATGCAGTAACATCGGGTTCATATTGGCAAACTCATCCATGATCCTTTCCATGGTGATGAATATCTCGTGAACAGCATCTTTAGCAGTGTCCTTACACACACCACAATCGGTTTGTATCTCACTGATATGCCCGTCCACCACAGCATCCACCAGCTCATCTTTATCAGCATAATACTGGTACAGGGTCTTTTTGGACATGCCCAGGTGGTTGGCAATGTCGTCCATAGAAACAGAACGTATGCCATACTGCATAAACAGTTCCTCCGCCTTAATTAATATGCGTTCTTTGGGTTCCATACTTCAAAATCGAAGGGCAAAACTATGGAAACTTTTTTCGTAACCAAAGTTTCCATCCTTTTTTTTCGCCATTCGTAACAATTCCTTCACACGGACAAGTGTTTGTTTCAGCCAGGAGATATACTTAGTCAAAATCCAAATTCCGCTACCTTTATTACTTAATTGACTGTGCATGAAGCCCAAAACTCCTGCTATAAAAAAAACAAGTGCGGTTAGGAAGATCTTCCGCTTCTTTATACAGGGGCTTATTATTATTGCACCCATTGCTATTACTGCTTATGCTCTCTATTGGCTTTTTGAAAAAGTAGATGGTATTCTCCGGCCTTATGTCAATATTCCGGGCCTCGGCTTTGTACTCATCATACTTTTTGTGATTCTTGTGGGCTGGATCAGCTCTAACTTCCTGATGGGCAGTGCTATCAATTTCTTTGACCAATGGATGGAAAGAACACCCGGTATCAAATTCATCTATTCTTCCACTAAAGATTTCTTTGAAGCCTTTGCCGGCGACAAAAGAAAATTCAATAAAGCAGTTCTGGCAAATGTGTTTGCAGAAGATGTATGGATCGTCGGTTTCCTGACAGACGAGGAAATGGAGAAATTTGAACTGGGTGCTGATAAAGTAAGTGTGTATGTGCCACAATCCTACAACTTTGCAGGCCAGCTTTATATTTTGCCCCGAGCAAGGATTCGTAAGATAGAGCAGATCACCGCCGGTGAAGCCATGAAATATGCGGTAACGGGGGGGGTGGTGGACCTGGATGAAGATGATGATGAAAAAAAGGGAACTGACAACGCAGTTACTACATGAAGAAAATTCTAGGCGTCTTTTTTTCCTGTTTGCTCTGGCAGCAATGTTATTGCTGGGGTTTTTATGCACACCGAAAGATCAATTACCACGCAGTATTCCTTTTACCACCAGAGATGATGGTCCTATATAAACCTGCCATTGGTTTCCTGGAAGAACATGCAGTGGACCCCGATAAAAGAAGATATGCCGTTCCCGAAGAAGGCCCGAGACATTATATAGATATTGATCATTATGGCAATTTCCCGTTTGACTCCCTGCCCCGGAAATGGAACGATGCGGTTACAAAATATTCTGAAGACACATTGATGGCTCATGGAATTGTTCCCTGGTGGTTACAAACCATGTTGTATCGATTAACGGAAGCTTTTAAAGAAAAGAACCAGGCAAAGATCCTGAAGTATTCAGCTGAGATCGGTCATTATATTGCCGACTCCCATGTACCGCTTCATGCCAGCAGCAATCACAATGGCCAGTTTACTGACCAAAAAGGAATTCATGGATTTTGGGAAAGCCGGATTCCTGAGCTCCTGGCCGAAAAAGGATGGGACCTCTTCATTGGTAAAGCTGAATACATCAAAAATCCGGCTGACTATATATGGAAAAGGGTGCTGGAAAGTGCCGCCGCTGCTGATACGGTATTGAAGTATGAAAAAGAATTAAGCAGGCAATTTCCGGCTGATCAGAAATTTGCATTTGAAGACCGTAATGGTGTAACGATCCGTCAATACTCTTCTGCTTATTCCCTGAAATATGATGCCTTACTAAAAGGAATGATCGAAAGACGAATGCGGCAATCCATTTATACAGTCGCTTCATTCTGGTACACCGCCTGGATCAATGCAGGGCAGCCCGATCTTACCAAACTCAGTAATAAAGAATTCACCCCTGAAGACCTGCAGGAATTTGAGAAATTGAATACCGCCTGGAGAAATGCTGCTATTAAAGGGAGAGAACATGAGTGACCGCTTATCCAATCAACAGGTAAAGCCTCTTTCCATCGCCCTTTTATTTAGTACATTTGCCACCTCATTAACCCTCCTTGAAGGGTTGAAACCTTACAGCCAATGATTCATAATTTCAATGCAGGTCCTTCTGTTTTACCCAAGGAGGTTTTTGAACAAGCCAGCCAGGCCATTCTTGATTTTAACAATACCGGCCTTTCCATTTTAGAGATCGGTCACCGTACTCCATTATTTGAAGCGGTGATGGATGAAGCCAGGTCATTAGTAAAAGAATTAATGCAGCTGGATAATGATCATGAGGTTTTATTCCTGCATGGCGGCGCCACCACGCAATTCATGCAGGTGCCGATGAACCTGCTGAATGAAAATGATGTAGCTGCCTATACTGAAACAGGCACCTGGGCTGGTAAAGCCATCAAAGAAGCCAAACTATTTGGCCATGTGGAGATCGTGGGCTCTTCGAAAGAAACCAATTACACTACCATCCCAAAAGATATTAACGTTACACCAACTGCTGCTTATTTGCATATTACCACCAATGAAACCATTGCCGGCACACAATGGCAGCAGTTGCCCTATGATTGTACTGTTCCGTTAGTAGCTGATATGAGCAGTGATATCCTGAGCCGCCAGTTGGATTTCAACAAATTTGACCTGGTCTATGCCGGTGCACAAAAGAATATGGGTGCCGCCGGTGTGAACCTGGTGATCATCAATAAGCATATCACTGGTAAAGTAAACCGGAATATTCCAACAATACTTGACTATCGTAATCATATTAAAGAAGGCAGCATGCTGAATACGCCGCCTGTATTTGCTGTATATGTCGTTTTACTTACCCTGCGCTGGTTGAAAAAAATGGGAGGTGTTGCTGCTATCGAAAAATTGAACATTGCAAAAGCAAAATTGCTTTATGAAACATTAGACAGCCTGCCGCTCTTCAAAGGGCCGGTTGCCAAAGAAGACCGGAGTCTAATGAATGCTGTCTTTATTATGGAAGATCCCATACTGGAAAAAGAATTTCTTGATCAATGCAAGAATGAAAAAATGATCGGGGTAAAAGGTCACCGGAGTGTGGGCGGCTTCCGTGTCTCCATGTATAATGCTTTAACTATCGAAAGCGTAAAAGCATTTACAGAACTAATGAAAGAATTTGCCCGTAAAAAAGGATAATAATTATTCTCATAAATTTTCTTGTCGAAAAATGGCCAGTATTAAACCGTTCAAAGCAGTAAGACCAACACCTGCATTATCACAACAGGTAGCTTCCCGCCCCTACGATGTACTTAATAGTGCTGAAGCTAAAGAAGAAGCTAAAGGAAATCCTTATTCTTTTTTTCATGTAACAAAATCAGAAATTGATCTGCCGGATACGATTGATATCCACAGCGCAGCAGTTTATGAAAAAGCCAAAGAGAACCTGCAGCAATTCATTACCAGCGGCACATTATTGCAGGAAGAAAAACCCTGCTATTATATCTATCGTCTCATCATGGATGGCCGTTCACAAACCGGATTAGTTTGTGTATCGTCGGTGCAGGATTATTTTGATGATGTGATCAAAAAGCATGAGTTTACAAGACCTGAAAAGGAAAAGGACCGTATTGATCATATGCAAACCATCGAAGCACAAACCGGGAATGTATTCCTGGCTTACCGGGACGTTGCTGAAGTGAATTCAATTATTGATAACTGGCAGGAAAACCAGCCTCCTGTTTATGATTTTACTGCAGAAGATGGTATTCAGCATACCATCTGGATCGTGAATGAAGAAGCAACAGTTACGGCCATCACCGACCTGTTCAGCAGTAAAGTTCCGTACACCTATATTGCTGACGGGCATCACCGGGCTGCTTCTGCTGCCAAAGTGAGCAAAGCATTGCCCGACAGTGACGCTGCAAAATATTTTCTGACCACTATTTTCCCCGCCAGCCAGTTAGCCATATTAGATTATAACCGTGTTATTAAAGATCTGAAGGATCATACTCCCGAAGAACTGATCGCAGCTTTGCAGGATGATTTTATGATCACTTCAAGCCCTGAAGCAGTAAAACCAGCCCATTTGCATGAATTTGGCATGTACCTGGACAATCAATGGTACATACTCACCGCCCGCAAGGGCACCTGGACCGAAGACCCGATCGGCGTGCTGGATGTAACGATCCTTTCCAATAATATTTTAGATAAATTACTCGGCATCAAAGACCAGCGGACAGATAAAAGAATTGATTTTGTAGGTGGGATACGGGGCCTGAAAGAATTAGAAAAAAGAGTTGACAGCGGTGAAATGAAAGTGGCCTTTAGTTTGCATCCTGTTACCCTTGAGCAGTTATTTGATATTTCCGATAGTGGTAACGTTATGCCCCCGAAAAGCACCTGGTTTGAACCCAAACTAAGGGACGGACTTTTAACACATCTGCTCTGATTCGCTGCTAAAATAATTGTTACTTTGCAACAGGGACGTTCATAGTAACGTCTCTTTGTTTTCAACTTTATATATGAAAAAACTTATTGCCGCTTTTATCTTTTCCTTTTCGCTGGCAACGGCATTGGCACAACCGGAAGATGTGGCCACACTCCGGGAAACCGCCCGGACCTTTATGATGGCTGGTGATTATAACAATGCCATTGTCGTATTGAACCGGGCCCTGCAACAGGATAAGAACAGCCTTGAATTACAAAAAGACCTGATCCAGAATTATTACCTCAAACAGGATTTTGATAAGGCTCTCGAAGGTGTGAAGGCTATTGTGGACCGTGATGATGCCGATGTAATGACCTACCAGATTGCCGGGAACGTATATAAGGCACTGGAACTTGTCAAAGACTGCGACAAGATGTACAAAAGAGCACTGAAAAAATTTCCAAGAAGCGGCCCCCTCTACAGTGAATATGGCGAATTGCTCTGGGCCACCAAAGATTTCACCGCTATTGATCAGTGGGAAAAAGGGATACAGATTGACCCGGCTTACGGCGGTAACTACTATAATGCAGCCCTTTTTTATTTCTACACAAAAGATAAAGTGTGGAGTCTTGTCTATGGAGAGGTCTTTGTGAATATGGAGAGCCTGAGTGAAAGAGGAGCTGCCATGAAACAATTATTACTGCAGGGTTATAAAGAAAAGTTATTTGCTAACCCCGATCTTTTGCAGGGCGAAGAAAAAAACAAGAGTGAATTTGCCAAAGCCTTTTTAACGGAGATGGGCAAGCAATCCTCTCTTACCAGTAAAGGGGTGACCATTGAAACACTCACCATGATCAGGACCCGTTTTATACTCAGCTGGTTCACTAATTCTGCCGCTAAATTCCCTTTCCGGCTTTTCGACTACCAGCAGCAACTGATCCGGGACGGATTATTCGAAGCCTATAATCAATGGCTGTTCGGGCCGGTTGACAACCTCGCCACCTACGATAACTGGACCAAAACACATGCTGAAAATTTCAATGCCTTTACGGCTTTCCAGAAAAACAGGGTTTTCAGGATTCCGCCAGGCCAGTATTACCAGGTAAAATGATCCATTTTCAACTTATTTCCACCTCCTGAACCAGCAAACAGGAGGTTTTTTTATGTTTTCTTTTTTGCCTAATTTGACTGCTGTAACCCTTTTTTAAAGGCCTGATTAAAATAACGATTGCACCATGACAGAACCACGCAGATTATTTGATTGCCTTCAATACCACCTAGAAGGATCATCTTCCCTGGAAGATATGCTGGCAGGCAAGGAGGCAGGGCAATGGAAAAAATACAGCACCCAACAGGTAAGTGATACCGTTAATGATCTGGGTGCCGGCCTCTTAAGCCTGGGCATCGGCCCTAATGATATGAGTGCCGAAGGAAGGGACAAAGTGGCGATTCTTTGTAAAAACAGACCTGAATGGGTATTACTGGATTTAGCCGTTCAGCAGATCGGCGCTGTATTGACTCCTATTTATCCCACGATCAATGTAAATGAACTGGAGTTCATCCTGAACGATGCACAGGTAAAAATTGTTTTTGTGAATGATGAAGACCTGTACCTGAAAGTGCTGAGCCTGAAAGGACGTGTGCACAGCTTGAAAGAGATTTATACATTCGATCATGTACCGAATGCCAAACACTGGAAGGAAGTGACTGCACTCAGTACACCTGAATTGAAAGCACAAATAAAATCAATTGCCGATAAGATAAGGTACGAGGACCTGGCTACTATTATTTATACATCCGGCACCACTGGAACACCCAAGGGTGTGATGCTGAGCCATGAAAATATTCTTTCCAATGTATTGGCCTGCATTCCCTGTTTTCCGCCGGGAGATAAAATGCGTTCCCTGAGCTTTCTGCCGCTGAATCATATTTTTGAAAGAATGGTGACCTACCTCTATTTATTCAGGGGTACGTCCATTTATTATGCGGAAAGTTTAGATACCATAGGCGATAACCTGAAGGAAGTACAGCCGGATATGTTTACCACCGTGCCCAGATTACTGGAGAAAGTATATGACAAGATCATGCAGAAAGGCAATGAACTTACCGGTATGAAAAAGAAATTATTCTTCTGGGCACATGGACTGGCAGAAAAATTCGAGATCAATAAAGACCAGGGAGCCTGGTATAAAATGCAGCTAGCATTGGCCAATAAACTCATCTTCAGCAAATGGAGAGAAGGGTTAGGTGGTAATATCAGGTGTATTGTAACCGGGGGTGCCGCCTGCCAGGTACGGCTGATCCGCATCTTCACTGCGGGGCAGATCACTATCATGGAAGGATATGGTCTCACTGAAACATCACCGGTGATCAGTGTAAACCGGTATAATGAAGAAGACCGCATGTTTGGTTCTGTTGGGCCACTGATTGATAATGTATCGGTGCAAATTGCAGAAGATGGCGAGATATTATGCAAGGGGCCGAATGTAATGATGGGCTATTACAAGCGACCTGACCTGACCGATGAAGTGGTGACCGATGGTTGGTTCCATACCGGTGATATCGGCACTATCATCGATAATAAATTCCTGAAGATTACTGACCGTAAAAAAGAATTATTTAAAACCAGTGGCGGTAAATACGTAGCACCACTGCCGATTGAAAATAAATTAAAAGAGTCTCCCTTTATTGAACAGGTGATGGTAGTGGGTTCTGAAAGAAAATTTGTAGGCGCTTTATTAATTCCTTCTTTTCCCAACCTGCGTGACTGGGCCCGGCATAATGGAGTGGCTGATGGAACCAACGAGGAATTGATCCGCAACCCGAAAGTGATCGAGCTGTATAAAGAACTGGTGGAAAGTTTTAATAAATTCTTCAACCATGTGGAACAGATCAAAAAATTTGAGCTGCTACCCAATGAATGGAGTGTGGATAGTGGCGAACTGACACCTAAAATGTCGATGAAGCGAAAAGTGATATCCGAAAAATACAGAGATGCGATTGACAGAATTTATCAATAAGAGAAATCCCCGCCAGGTGGCGGGGATTCTTATTTAATGGGTATATCACTATATTACTACAGGTCGGTAATAGGTTTATATTTTGGCACCAGGGCCTTCATCACAAACCAGGCGATCAGGTAAGCTACAGCACAAAAGGCAAACATGATGGTATACCCGGTTTGAATATGTCCCAACGCTTTGTAATGATCAAATAACGCACCGCCGATTTTAGAAATCGCCACCCCACCTAAACCCCCGGCCATTCCACCAATACCTACTACGGAACCCACCGCCTTTTTAGGAAACATGTCAGATACAGTGGTGAAGATATTAGCACTCCAGGCCTGGTGTGCCGATGCACCTATACCAATTAAGATAACAGGCACCCAGAATGATATATACCCGAATGGCTGTGCCGCCAGTACCACCAGCGGGATAAGTGCAATCAGCAGCATGGCTTTCATTCTGCCGTCATAAGGATTGTATCCCTTATTAATAAAATAGGTTGGGAAATAACCGCCGCCAATACTTCCAAACATGGTCATGCTATACAATACTGCCAAAGGCAACATGATCTCTTTTCCTGTCATCCCATATTGGGCATCTAGGTATTTGGGCAGCCAGAACAGGAAGAACCACCATACCCCATCTGTCATCATTTTACCAAACGCAAAAGCCCAGGTTTGTTTATAGCCCAGCAATTTGATCCAGGAAATTTTTGCTGCTTTCACATTCGTGTTTTCGGTAACAGGCTCATCTTCTTTATCACTTTCAATATAAGCCAGTTCAGCGGCAGAAAGTCTTTTTTGCTTCCGTGGTAATGCATAGTAAATATTCCAGCATAATAACCATATGAAACCAACTGCCCCGATGAGTATAAAGGCTGTTTCCCAGTTCCACGTCTCCGCAATCCAGGGAACAGTAAGCGGAGCCAGTATCGCTCCTATATTAGCACCTGAATTAAAAATCCCAGTTGCAAACGATCTTTCTTTCTTGGGAAAATATTCTGCAGTGGCTTTGATAGCAGCAGGAAAGTTTCCGGATTCCCCTAAACCCAGTACGGCCCGGGCAACCATAAAACCTGCAATAGAAACGGGTACAGCACCGATTCCGATCCACGCAAAAAGATTGGATACCCCTGTTCCGATTGGTATGGCAACCGCATGCATGATCGCACCAATAGACCAGATCACAATAGCTAATATAAATCCTGCTTTGGTACCCAGTTTGTCGATAAGACGTCCCGCAAACAACATGGAAATGGCGTAAACAAACTGAAATACGGACGTGATATTGGCATAGTCACTATTACTCCAACCAAACTCCTTTGACAAATCCGGAGCCAATAAACTCAATACCTGCCGATCAAGGTAGTTAACGGTGGTTGCAAAAAACAAAAGTGCACAAATGGTCCATCTGTATTTACCTACGGCTTGCAATGTCATGATTTACTTTTTTGCCCCAACCTCGATGGCGGAGCCTATTTTTTAATTGATGCGATAATCGTTAGTACTTCTTTTGTAGCTGTCTCCATGCTGGCATAATCCTTTGCTTCCATCAATTTCTTACTGATCAGTTTGCTGCCCATTCCAACGGCGCAAACACCCGCTTTATACCAGCTTTCAATGCTTTCCTTTGTTGTATCCACTCCACCCGTAGGCATGAATAATAGTTTAGGAAAGATATCTTTAATTGTTGTCAAAAACTCGGTACCCAGCATATTTCCAGGGAAGAGTTTAATGAATTTGATACCTGCATTTTCTGCAGCAATGATCTCCGTAGGCGTCATGCAACCGGGTGCATAGAAAATATCATTCGCCACACAATAAGCAGCCACTTCGGGCACAAAGCCCGGGCTTACGAGAAAATCTGCACCTGCGGCCATATAATCTGTGGCATGCTGCATGTTTTTGATGGTGCCCACGCCTAATAATAAACCGGGCATTTCTGCATTCCGCAGTACGACCATTTTTTTAAAATTACTGAGGGCAGCATCACCCCGGTTGGTATATTCGACTGCCTTAATACCTGCTTTATAAATTGCTTTTAACGTATCAAGGCTAATTTCTTCGCTTGGATTAAAGTACAAGGGCAAGATACCCTGTGCTACAATTGCATCTGTTATTTGTTGTGTCCTGCTCATGGTTAAATTTTTACTTTGATCACCAATTTTTTTATTTCGCCTTCCCCGATCATTGGTGCATGCACATCTTCCGGGAAGAAGATCGCAAACTGTCCATTGGTGAGTTGAAAGAATGTATCGGCCCCGTCATGGTATAACTGTACATCCTTTTCCTCGTTGTATCCCCCATTGGGTGTTACACATTTGGCCCGGGGCTTCCAGCCGATGGTCTCCACACCATTGATGCAAAGTTGTATATCAATGTTCTTATTATGACATTCAAATTTGGACAGGCTGGCTTCCCTGGTCTTGCCGGGTGCATTACTGAAAATCGCTTTCAGCCCTTTCGCAATCTCTGATTTGCCGTCTGCTGCATTAGCGAGGTCGGTTTCCTTAATAAACGCAAAGGCCTTTTCAAACAACGGATGTACTGAAAAGTATTTTGATGCATTTTGTACTGTATCAATTATCATTACTATCTGCTTTAATGAGTCACAAACTTTAAACTTCAAATACTTAACGTTGCACCCTTCCGCTGCCATCACCTTTTACCAGGTCTTTCACTTCTCCTAAGGTTGCATGATTCAGGTCGCCCGGAATTGTATGCTTCAGTGCCGAAGCTGCTACTCCAAATTCTGCAGCTTCTGCCATTGGCATCCCGGTTACTAATCCATATATAAGGCCACTGGCAAAACTATCACCACTGCCTACCCTGTCCACGATACGGACACTATATTGCTTCGTATGGTAAAACTCACTGCCATCATATACCAATGCACTCCAACCATTATCACTGGCACTGTGGCTTTCTCTCAATGAAGAAGCAATGAATTTGAAGCCGAATTTTTCCTTCATTTGTTTGAACACATCTTTAAAACCATCCAGGTGCAATTCGCCCTTGGTCACATCCGTATTGGCTGCTTTAAAACCCAGGGTTGTATCGGCGTCTTCTTCGTTACCGATACATACATCCACATATTGACAAAGCCTGGTCATCACTTCTCTTGCTTTTTCTTTGCTCCACAACTTCTTCCGGTAGTTCAGGTCAATGCTGGTAGTAATGCCTTTTGCTTTGGCCGCTTTCAGTGCCGCTTCAGTTAATGCCGCTGCTTTATCACTCAGTGCAGGAGTGATACCGGTAGTATGAAACCAGGAAGCACCATCCAGTATTTTATCAAAATCAAATTCACTGGCATCCACATCAGCAATAGAAGCGCCGGCACGGTCATATACAACCTGCGATGCTCTCATAGACGCTCCTGTCTCCAGGAAATAGATTCCTAATCTTTCACCACCACGGGCAATGAACTGGGTGTCTACTCCATAACGACGCAGGTGGTTGATCGCTGCCTGGCCAATGGGATTATTAGGCACTTTGGTTACAAAAGTTCCGTTCAGGCCATAATTGCACAAGGCAGCAGACACGTTGGCCTCACCACCGCCATAGGTAATATCAAATGTATCGGCCTGTACAAAACGTTTGAAGTCGGGAGTGGATAAACGCAACATAATCTCTCCCAGTGTTACTACTTTCTTTGACATACTATTTTATTTATACTTTTTAGGTTTATGATCGAAAGATACATCATGACCTGTCAAATGATCCTGATTCCCGGGTACTTTGATTGAAAATATTACCGGCAACGATACCGGATTTCGCCCGGTAACGATGCCGCTGTTCACACAACAGCGGGCTTACTAACCGCTGGCTGTACATCCAGTTGCCAGTTGAAATAATCCCTGTTATTATTAAAGCAAATATCCTGTATCACTTTACCCACCCATTTCACATCATTGGGTAATTCACCATTTTCAATTTCATCTCCAAACAGGTCACATAATATCCGCCTGAAATATTCATGCCGCGGAAACGACAGGAAACTTCTTGAATCGGTCAGCATACCAATGAACTTACTGAGCAATCCCATATTGCTCAATGCGTTGATCTGTTTGGTCATACCATCCCGCTGATCCAGGAACCACCAGGCAGATCCCCATTGTATTTTGCCTGCAGCAGATCCATCATTGAAATTACCGATCATGGTTGCCATCAGTTCATTATCGGCAGGATTGAGGTTATATAAAACTGTTTTCGCCAGTTTATTATTACTGTCCAGTTTATCTAAGAATTTCGCTAACGCTTTTCCCTGGGAAAAATCGCCGATGGAGTCCCAGCCGGTATCTGGTCCTAATGTTTGCAGCATTCTTGAATTGTTATTCCGCAAAGCCCCTAGATGGAACTGTTGTACCCAGCCTTTTTCCCAATCCCATTCTGCAAAATGGATCAGCATCGCTGATTTGAATTTGCGTTGTTCGGTTTCATTCAGTTCTCGGCCACCATGTACTTTGGTAAAAATGGCATCAATCTCTGAACCGGTAAAGTCTTCAGCATATATCTCTTCCAGCCCGTGATCAGATACCCCGCATCCCATGGAGGCAAAGAAGTCATGGCGGTTTTGCAAAGCATACAAGAAATCATCGAACGATGAGATAGCAATATTTGTTACCGCAGATAATTTGTTCACGTATGCATTAAATTTCTCCGCACTGCTTACATTCATGGCATTATCCGGGCGGAAAGCTGGTAAGATCGGTTTCTCAAAACCATCCTCTTTGATCTTCTGGTGATACTCCAGTGAATCAACCGGGTCGTCAGTGGTACAGACCAGGCTTACATTCATTTTGCGTAATAAATTCCGCACGGAATATTCAGGTGTTTGCAGTTTAGCAGTACACTCATCATATATCCGCCGGGCTGTATCACCATTCAAAATATCATTGATATCAAAATATCTTTTCAGCTCCAGGTGTGTCCAGTGATACAACGGATTTCTTAAGGTATAAGGAACTGTTTCCGCCCATTTTTGAAATTTTTCCCAATCAGTTTTATTCCCGGTACAAAAACTTTCATGTATCCCATTAGTTCGCATGGCTCTCCATTTATAATGGTCGCCATATAACCATACCTGGGTCAGGTTGTCAAACTGTGTATCATCTGCAATCTGCTGTGGGGGCAGGTGGCAGTGATAATCTATGATCGGCATGTCTTTAGCATATTCCTGATAAAGACGTTGTGCTGTTGCTGTTTTCAGGAGAAAATTCTCATCCAGGAATTGTTTCATACAATTGCTTTAAAAATTAATTGGCCAGCTCTGGTTTTCATAGCATCGCCTGTTGTGTCACACACTTCATCGTTGGGTTCGCTGTTCAGCTATTATAAACTAACTCCCCGCTTCCAGGGGATAAAATCATCCTGGTTCAATAATACTGCTTTAGGTATCGCATCCCCACTGGCAGCTTTAATACAATACTCGAGTATCTCTTCCCCCATTTCTTCAATGGTCTTCTCGCCTTCTATCACCGGGCCGGTATCAATATCAATAATATCACCCATTCTTTTTGTTAATGCACTATTGGTAGATACTTTGATCGTCGGACAAACAGGATTACCGGTTGGTGTTCCCAAGCCGGTTGTAAATAAGATCAGCGTGGCGCCACTGGCAGCTTTACCCGTCGTCGCTTCCACATCATTGCCAGGTGTACATACTAAACTTAATCCCGGTTTTGTAACCGGTTCTGTATAATCCAGTATATCAACGACCGGTGATGTGCCGCCTTTTTTAGCTGCACCGGCACTCTTGATCGCATCCGTTATTAAACCATCTTTTATATTCCCCGGTGAGGGGTTCATCGAAAAGCTTGACCCCGCATTCACTACTTTTTCTTCGTAGCCTTTCATCAGTTTCATGAATTTACGGGCCGTAGGTTCATTCACAGAACGGTCTACCAGCTCCTGCTCCACGCCACATAATTCAGGAAACTCCGCTAATAATATTTGACCGCCTAATGCAACAACAAGGTCAGAACAATATCCCACAGATGGATTAGCTGATATGCCACTGAAACCATCACTGCCGCCACATTTTACACCGATGCATAATTTATTAAGCGGGGCAGATTTTCTTTCCAGTTTATTGATCTCCACCAATCCTTCAAATGTTTTACGGATCGCTTCAGCAATTAATTGCTCTTCACTTTGTGATTGTTGCTGTTCAAAAATATGGATTGGTTTATCAAAATTGGGGTTATGTGCTTTCAGGTCTGTCATAAAATCCTGTACCTGTAAATTCTGGCAACCCAGGCTTAATACAGTTACACCACCTACGTTGGGATGATCAGCATATGCAGCCAATAGCTTACTGAGAATAGCAGCATCCTGGCGGATACCTCCGCAACCACCCTGGTGATTCAGGAATTTTATACCATCCACATTTTTAAATGGCCGGCTTTGTTGCACTGCCGATGGCCCAAGATCAACCTTATCAATCGCTTCACCCTGTTGAAATGCTTTCAGCAGTTCATTTGTGTACTGTTTGTATTTATCGGTTACTGCATACCCAAGTTCATTGTGCATCGCTTCCCGGATCACATCCAGGTTCCGGTTCTCACAAAAAACGGTGGGAATAAATAACCAGTAATTGGCAGTACCCACTCTTCCGTCATTCCTGTGATAACCATTGAAAGTTCTTCCTTTGAAACGGGATACATCCGGAGCCTGCCATTCAAATTTCGCATTGCGGTAATCATAGGGTTCAGCTGCATGCTTGGTATTTTCAGTTGACATGCGGCTGCCTTTTGCAATATTCAGTTGTGCTTTTCCTACCAGCACTCCATACATCATGATCGCATCGCCGTTCTTCATATCCTGTGTAAAAAATTTATGCTTGGCCGGGATATCTTCCTGCATGGTAAATTCTTCCCCGTTGTAGGAAACAACGGCTCCTTTACTGAGACTTATCAACGCCACCAGCACATTATCTTTTGGATGTACTTTTAAAACCAACTGCTTCATCTCGCCATTTCTTTTTGGTGTTGGGCCTGTTGCAGTGTTGCTGCCACTCCCTTATTCATTAATCTATTCAGTGCTTCTTCCACTGCCACTGCAAAAGCCGGCAGCAATGAAAGATCCGTTTCCCATAAACTTTGATCTGCCAGTACTGCTTTTACCAGTTTATTGATATCATTTTGTTGCCAGTAGGTAGCCAACTGGCCAGCCTGCGGATCCTGCACGGGATATTTATTCCCGTTCGTATTACCACTATAAACGTTATCCTTTCCCGCCTCTGCTTTCATAAACAAAAGATAGCCGGCAAATCCCAGTGCCATCAGTTCAGGTGCAGCGGTATGCTTTTCATAATGCTTCAGCAATAAAGGTACATTCCGCATTTTCATTTTGGAAGTGTAGTTCATGGTAATGCTGATCCATTTATGATCAAGAAACGGGTTGCGGAAACGATCCATTACCTGGTCTGCAAATACACAGGCTTCTTCATAGCTTATCATATCTCCCGACATCACGGCAGCGATCTCCTGCTTCATTAACCCATCAATATAAGAAGACATCGTCTGATCCTTCATCGCTTCTTTCACTGTTTCAAAACCGGCCAGGAAAGCAAGGCCAGAGCTGAACGTATGTGTTCCGTTTAATAAACGAAGTTTTAATTCCCGGAACTTTGTAATATCTGCAGCGATCACAGCCCCTTCATCTCCCCTGGTAAATGACAAAATATCTTTTACCTGCTCGCTACCCGATTCAATGGCCCATAAACGGAAACATTCCGACATGATCATCAGGTCATCTGTATAGCCTAATTTTTTTTCTGTTGCTATTTTATCATCGCCGGCCAGTTTACCCGGTACGATCCGGTCAACCAGTGAATTACAAAAGTGATTAGCCGTTTGTAGCCAGGTGATGAACTCCTGCTCCAGTTTATTCTTTGCTGCCAATTCCAATACAATGGAGCGAAGCAAGGTACCGTTGCCGGAGATCAGTTCCGTTGGTACTATCACCATCCCACTTTCTTCCGTGCCATTAAAAGCTTTATATCTCTCCCACAGAAAAGCCAGTAATTTGCCGGGAAACGATGAAGGCGGCTGATCTGTTATTTTATCATCACTCATCACAATACCCACTTCAGTAGTATTGGATATGATCACCTGCATTTCAGGACGATAAGCATAATCCATTATTCTACCCCAATCTTCTTTTGCAGATAATACTTTGCTGATAGAGGAATTGATCACTGCTTCCTCCACCTGCTGCCCGTTCTCAATTCCCCGGATACATTGGGTAAACAACCCATCTTGTTGCGCAAACTCATCCGTGCCGCCGCTTGAAGTAGATTTCACCACAACTACCCGGCCATTAAAAATTCTTTGCCGGTTGGCTTTATCAATAAAATAATCCGGTAAGCCTCTTAATAAAACACCTGTTCCAAACTGCAGCACTTTTTCCGGCAATAAAAATAATTTCTCGTCCGGTATGATCAGCCCTGTTTGCGGTTGTATATTCTTTATCGTTGCTTTCGATAATTGCATAATTAATCCATCACAGGGTTCCACCTGTTTTTAAATACCCAGTTAATAGTAATATCAGCCGCTTTCACATCAGCCGGAAGATTATTGCTGTACCAGCTAAAATCATTTCCGCCAATGCGATGACAGTTATAATAATATATTCTTTCACCCCAGTTGATCGTGTTGCTGGTAGGTACCCTGTAAATCGGGGTATCCTTCATATTTTTTGCAAACAAACAATTGACTAGGTAAAATTGTGCTTCACGATGATAACGGCCCAGCATAAAACCATCAAAGCCGGAGAACTTACAATTCAGCAATACGGTTTTTGAATCGGGGTTACCCGAACCGTCATGCCAGATAGCAGCAGGACCGCTATGTGCAATGAATTCGCAGTTCTCGGCCCAGGCCCATCCGCGGGGACAATAAAAATCAACCCCGCCTTCCATGATACAGTCTTTAAAATACCACATGCCGTTATAAATTTCCCATGGGCTGACAGTATCACCCCCGTAAGAACGGAAGCGGCAGTTCACCGCTTTTAAACGGGTGGCCATATTCATAGTACGTAATGTCATCTGGTGGCCATCTTTTCTCAGCTTCTTTTGCTTGTTGATGGATGTATCGGATGCACACCAGATCGTTCTTTCTGTAAAATCAAATCCGTAATTATTAGTAACTGTAAGATTCTTTAACGTAATATCATTAGCTCCTATATTCAGTGTAGCCACGCCCCAGTCATCGGTGTGACCGCAACGCCATTCATCCCTGGCAATAGAAGCGATGATGATCGTTTTCTCCCGGTCCTCTCCTTCGAAGATCACATTATGTTTCTCGATATACAGTTTTTCCGCATAGGTTCCATTTTTTATACGAATCACCCGGGCTGTAGCTGAAGAATCCGAAAGGCTGTTTAATGCTCCCTGTATCGTTTTATAATTTCCGCTGCCGTCGGCAGCAACGGTGATAATTTGTTGGGGTACGGATATAATTCCAGGTTGTGCTGAAACGCTAAGTTGTATCAGCAACAGCCCAAAAAGGGAAAAGATTACTATATTGGTTTTTCCATTCATTTCTTCGGTTGCAAAAGCCATTTTACCAGATCTTCAGCAGCTTTGTAGTTTTCATATTCTGCAGGCAGTTTCCTGCCATCCACATATTCGTTATATAACCAGGGATCGCCAACGGCCAGCACAGCGCCTTTCCCATATTTTACTGTAGCGATGATCACATCATTATCTTTTGTCACCAGTGCCTTGGCCGGGCTTTTAATTTCCAATACACTCAGTTCTTTTAAAAACATTTTTTTAGTAGTACGAAAAACAGCATTATTATCACCGGGCAATACTTCTCCTTGTGGATACGTATCATTCTTTACCATATTGATGCTCTTATCGGTAAACTTTATTCCGAAAACGGCAGCCAGTGTATTAAAGTGCTTTAAGTCGCAATTATTACTGTCATTTGCCATGAGTAATAATGTGCCACCTGCTTTAACCCAATCACAGATCGCTTTGACGTCTTTCGCAGCAACATAATTCGGATTGGGGTTATCCCGGATGTGATCAGGATCGACGATAATATAGACGGATGCGCCTTTAAGATTTGCTTTGGTTGGAGCTGCATCTAATGAGGAAAGCTTAGCACCATTCTTTTCAAAAATGCTTCCTAATGAATTGAAGCCAGGGTGTGATCTTTCTTCCCAGGTATAATGCCAGTAACCCATGTTACCGGCTGCATTCTTTCTCTTTTCGCTATTGAAATAACGATCCAGTAAAACAGTTTTGCCTTTGCCGTTCTTCAATGATCCATTGATCTCCATTTCCCCGGCGGCTTTGATAAAAGCACCCATTCCTTTGGGATCATTCATGATCACTTTTTCCCGCATGTAATATTCAAAACTCCCGTCGCGGTAAGGATTGCCACCTAATCCCGAAACAGATACTGTTCCGTATAGATTTGTCTGGCCATTCTCCTCTTTGATAAATTCCTTCACGATGCCATCCCAGGCTTTTTTTGCAATGGAAAACCTAGCGGCTGGAAGATACCCGTTGCGGACACCCTTTGCAATAGCATAGGTCAGCTGGCAGCTGGCTGATGCTTCAAAATAGTTTTTTTCTTTTCCGGGACCATCATAATTCAATATATCATACCAAAGCCCTGTTTGTTTATCCTGTACTTTCTCAACAGCTGTTACCAACCGATTCAGAATATCGATGAGTTTCTTTTTCCCGGGGTGATTAGCAGGGTACCAATCCAGTGCATCCACAATGGCATTCGAATACCAGCCGATAGCTCTTGCCCAGAAAAGTGGTGATTGCCCGGTGGTCTTATTGGCCCATTGTTGTTGTTTGCTTTCATCCCATGCATGATAGAGTAACCCGGTTTTAGGGTCCCTGGCATGTTGTTCCATCCAGACGAACTGGTTGGTAATATCATTAAATGCAGTATCATCCTGTACCAGATTGGAATACTCGGCATAAAAGGGAGCACCCATGTATAATCCGTCCAGCCACATCTGGTAGGGATATATTTTCTTATGCCAGAAACCACCTTCATTGGTACGGGGATGGGTACGCAGTTGCTCTCTCAGCATCTTTGCTGCTTTCAGGTATTTTTCTTTTCCCAATACACGGTATAGTAATAAAACCAGTTTGCCGTTATTGATATGGTCAATATTATATTCATCAGCCCTGTAATCTTTAATGCTGCCATCTTCCCGGACATAGAAATCCATCAGGTGCTGGATATAGTTGAAATAGCGAACATCGCCTGTGTTCTGCCATACCCTTTCGCAGCCTTTTAATATCACTCCCATATCATAGCTCCAGCGGGCTGGTCTGTTTCCAAAGGAGAAAGAGTCTTTCCAGATCGTCATGCAAGTAGCAATCATCTGTTCTGACAATGGCTTTTCCTGTGCTTTTCCCTGCAGCGATGCAGTCAATAATAGTAAAAAGAATATTTTTTTCATTTTATGATCACTGATTTTTCACTGGCACCCAGTTCATAAGAAATGTTGGTTTTCGCTTTTGTTCCATCTGTCTTGGTAACAGATATGGTATTTGTCCTGTCCCCGCTGATCCTGAATAGTAATTCTGCGCCTTCTTTGTAAGTGATGTTTTCAAAGGACAGCTTATCACTTTGTACCACATCAATAACAGGGTTGGTCTCTTTACTAATGATCTTTATATTTTTAAAGCTGATACCGGTGGCTTCCTGTATATCGATCCCCTTGTCGGCCTGCAGTACCATATTTTCGAGTACAATATCTTTTACATGCATTTCGGGCAAGCCTCTTACAAAAATTCCCTTCGCTGCTCCATTGCAGTACACATTGCTGATATGAAAATTTTTAAAGACCGGCGTGGTTTCATCCACGGGTTTAAAAACCACCGGGGGTAATTCCCTTTTTTCGCCAGACAATGGCACCGGGTCTTTCGCCATATAGTACATATCAAAGAGGATGGCTTCCCCGGGAATATCTTTCATGTAGATGTCTTTAATGAAGATATTCTCCACCACACCACCACGGCCGCGGGTTGTTTTAAACCGAAGGCCGATATCTGCACCAACGAACGTGCAGTTGCTGACATAAATATTTTTTGCGCCACCACTCATTTCACTGCCGATCACAAAACCTCCGTGGGAGGAATAAACAGTGCAGCCCCTGATGATCACATTCTCAATTGGCTTTCCTCTTTTTCTTCCTTCTGCATCACGGCCGCTTTTCATGCATAAAGCATCATCCCCCACATCAAATACAGAATTTTCAATCAATACATTTTTGCAACTCTCTGCATCAATACCATCGCCATTCTGTGCATACCAGGGATTTTTGACAGATACATTTCTCACGGTCAGGTTCTCACACATCAGCGGGTGCAGACACCAGGCGGGTGAATTTTGAAAAGTAACCCCTTCCAGTAAAACGAATTTGCAACTGGTCAGCAATACCAGGTTGGGACGAAGAAAATCTTTGATGCTTTCATAGAAGGCAGCATCTTTTTCCGGCGAAAGCTGACCAGGGTTGGTCATTTTGTTTCCTTTTAAAAACGACTCGGAAGGATACCATGTTTTTTTATCCTCACTTACTACACCACCAGAGGCTACTAATTTTTTCCATTGGCTCGCAGTGAGCTTATCACTTTTTACAGCTCTCCATGCATCACCATTTCCATCAATGATGCCTTTACCGGTAATAGCAATATGAACAGCATTGGTCGCAGAAATGGGAGATTGATTTCTCATTTGAGGTAATCCTTCCCAGTTGGCTTCAATTAACGGATACTGTGATTTATCATCCGTAAATAATAATGTAGCGCCATTCGCCAGGTGTAGGTTCACATTGTTTTTTAAAACAACCGGGCCTGTCAACCATAAACCTGCAGGTATCAATACAACACCACCCCCTTTTTTAGTACAGGCATCAATGGCAGCATTGATCGCCTTTGTATTGAGTGTGTACCCATCAGGCACCGCTCCGAATTTTTTTATACTGGTAGTATCTTTTTTAAATTTTGGTGCAACGATAACGGGCAATTTACCGCCAAACTGGCCGACAGCATCACTAACAATGAATGCAATGAATAATAGTGAAAGCAGCTTCTTTATCATGACAAGTTAATCGTTGAAATAAGGGGGCAAAATAGCCGTTTATCCGTCTACAATTTTACCTCTAAACCCTATCATTTTCAGTGTTTTGGACTTTGTTTATTTACGCAATCGTTGCCGGGAACGGTACCGGTTTTGCTGCATTTTTTATAGTATTTTCCATCAGGTAAATTTTACAGCTTGCCTGGCCAGTAGTAACCATTTTCCGCCCTTTTTTTGAAAAACAAGCAATATCCGCAAATGAACATCACCTGGCTTTCCGCCATCATTGGTTTTAGCAGTCAAAACATGTCTTACTACAGCCACTTTCCCGCTTACGGAAATGGTTTGTTCCGTAAGATCAATCGTCACAAAATCAGACTTGCCACTTGCCAGTTTTTCAACAAACTCTTTTTTATCATCAATATGGCCGCCGCTATGACCATAACTGAGTTGTTCTGATACAGCATTTTCAAGATCAGCCTTATTACCATCTACCATGGCTTTCCGTAATTTTTCCACGGCATTCGCTACCGCCTTTTCCTGCTTACTTTGCGCTGTTCCGGATAATCCAATCAACAGGAATATGATAATAACTGAGCTGATCTTTTTCATTGTTTATACGTTTAGAACCTGTTTGCCATTGGCACCAGGTCTGTTAATTCGGAAATTTTTACGGGTCTTTTTAACTGGATACTTTTCCGGGCAGCAATACCAATTAAAATAGACATTGCCCCTTCCCGGGTACCCGCCATTACATGGTGAGGATTGTCATTCACATCAGTGAATATTCTTCGCTGCATACGGATATCACCACCTCCATGCCCGCCTTTTATTTTTGGTGTTGTATATACCTCATAGTTCTTAGAGAAATTATCCCAGGCAATGATCTCCCTTACTTCACCGGCAATGGCATCATCTGCATTACTCATCTCAACTGCGTGGCGTTTCGACTGGTCATCCAGTGTTTTTTGCATGTACGGTATATCTTCCCAGGTTTCAATTCGTCCTTTCATGCCGTTGAAAGCAATCTGCCAGCCTTCATAGGGAGAATAGGTGGTAAGGGAATAATTTACAGTTACCCCGTTTGCATAAATGATCTGGGCACTCATCTTATCATAGATATCGATATCATTACTCCATACACAGCCATCTCTTAAATAGCCATCATACTTTTCATTATCCGGGTAGAGTTTCACCAACCGGTTGTCCTTTGTTATATCCCAATAGAACTGGCATTTATCCTTATGCTCACAACCCCGGCATTTTGTACCCCGGAATGAATTGTTTTTCCCATAATGCTCGAGGCTTCCGTATGCAGAAACTTCCACCGGTTCGGAATTCAGCCACCAGTTGAGCAGGTCAAAATGATGGGTGGCTTTGTGCACCCATAAAGAGCCGCCTTTCGCCATCCGGCCATGCCAGCGGCGGAAATAATCTGCACCGTGGTGAACATTGAGATACCAGTTAAAATCAACCGAAGTGATCTTACCCACCCTGCTGGCAGCCAGCAATTCTTTTAATTGCATAGCATGCACACTATGACGATAGTTAAATGCAACGATCACTTTTTTGCCAGATTTCTTTTCTGCATCTAATATCCGTTTGCATTTATCTTCATCAGTGGTCATTGGTTTCTCCGTGATCACATTAAATCCTTTGTTCAGCGCTTTCACGATAAACTCATCATGTGTTGAATCAACAGTAGTAACAATGACGTAATCTGCCTGGGATTTTGCCAGCATTTCATCAAAACTGTTGTACACGGGAATATTCCCGCCATATAATGTCTGTGCTAAAGCGGCCCTTCCGGGATTGATATCATATAACCCTGTAAACTCAACCGTGTCTGCAAAATTTTTGACAAGATTAGTGCCCCAAAAACTGGTGCCCCGGTGGCCGGTACCAACTTGTGCGAGCCGTATTTTTTTTCCGGAACCAGCAGCCAGCGAAGAGAATGGGTGCAACATCAGTGATGCACCTGCGGCTGCAGTGTACTTGACGAAAGTTCTTCTTTCCATATGGCAATTATTATAGATTTATATCGAAAAGCAATTGCTGTGCTTACTTATTTTCCGATCCGAAACCAGTCCACATCAGTTATACCGGCATCATTCGTCTTATTCTTCCGGCTGAAAAACAAGCCCAACTTTGCTCCCACCCATTTTCCCGGCTTTGCATGGAATTTTTCACCTACTGCTATATAATTGACCCCATCTTCGCTATAACTGAATTCACACATAGCCCTGCCCGACACTTTTATGCGGAAATAAATATCCTTACTGTTCACTCTTTTACCATCCTGCACTGTTTCTTTTTTATCCTTATCTGCTTCCTTGCAAACCGAGTACGAAATATAGTTCCCATCTTGTTTTTTTATAATAGATATAGTGGCGAGGTCCAGCCCTAGTACTGCAAAACCAAACCTTTCTCCTTCCCATCCTGGCCGGAAGGAGAATTTGGTGGTTGCCGTAAATTCATCAGCTGGGAATTTTTGCCCGAGTATATTAGGATAATACCAGGGTGATGGGACCGTTTCCGTTGTTTGCACCGAAAAGAACCGCAAATACCCTGATGCTGTTGGCATGGCCCAATATTGTTGCGGGTTCGCCTGCCATTGCCATTGCAGCCCTAATTGGCTTGTATTGAACTCGTCACTCTCCAGGGGAGCAGCAACGGGAAATGTCTTTGCCATCTTTGGCTTTCTATACAGCAATACCGGCTCTCCTTTACCATCGCCATCCATATCTGTTCCGATAACCGGCCAGTCATTTTTCCATATCATCGGCTGCAAGTGAACCACCCTGCCATAAGCATCTTTATCCTGGAAATGCAGGAACCAATCCTCTCCCATGGCTGTGCTGACCCATGCCCCCTGGTGCGGGCCATTTACCGGAGTCGTTCCCTGGTCCATCACCACTTTACGTTCATAAGGGCCATAAATATTTCTTGAACGAAGTACTAATTGCCATCCGGTACTTACACCACCAGCCGGAGCAAAAATGTAATAGTACCCGTTTCGCTTATAAAATTTAGGCCCTTCAATGGTTGGATCAGTTTCATGACCATCATAGACCATCACCGGGTCGCTAATCACTTTCGTACCATCGCTGTTCAGTTCCTTAACAACTATAATTGATTTAATACCGGCACGGCTGCCTGCATATGCATGAACGAGGTATATTTTCCCGTTATCATCCCATAACGGGCAGGGATCAATCAGTCCCTTACCGGCTTCAATCAACACCGGATCCGACCAGGGTCCGGTTGTTTTTTTGGCTTTGGTCAGGTAGATACCAAAATCCGGATCCGGGTAATAGATATAAAACTCATTATTATGAAAACGGATACTCGGTGCCCATACCCCTCCACCATGCTGCACCGTACTGAAATGATCAAATGGTGGCTGACGTTTTAACGCATGGCCGATCAATTTCCAATTCACCAGGTCTTTTGAATGTAATATGGGCAAACCCGGCACATGATTGAAACTGGATGATACCATATAATAATCTTCCCCCACTCTTATGGCATCCGGATCGCTGTAATCGGCACTGACAACAGGGTTTTTATACGTGTTATCGTCGTTATCCGCTTTCCATACCTGTGCTGGTACAAATCCGGATTGTATTAGTAACAGTATTGTGATTAATTCTTTCATACCTGATTTTTACTTTTTCAGCTGATTCAACCAGTTCTTTAACCGTTCCAGCCAGTTATCCGTTGTTGTTTTATTATTCATACCAAATCCATGCCCGCCGGCTGGATATAAGTGCAGCTCAACAGGCACTTTATTTTTTATACAGGCCTGGTAATAACGTAAACTATTATCTACCGGAACAGCCCCATCATCCCCGGCATGAACTAAGAAGGAAGCTGGTGTGGCAGTTGTTACCTGTAACTCGGATGAAAAGAAATTGATTTTATCCAGGGCAGCACTTGCTCCAACAAGATTATTTCTTGATCCTTTATGGGTGATGGTGCTGTCAAAACTGATCACCGGGTAAATGAGAATGGCAAAATCCGGGCGAACAGAAGTTGTATCGTTGTTTAATGGGTCTGCTTTAACATCAAAATGTGTTGCGGCAGTGGAAGCCAGGTGGCCACCTGCTGAAAATCCCATGATCCCAATTTTGTTTTTATCAACTCCCCATTCTTTTGCATTGGTTCGAACTAATCTTACAGCCTGTTGTGCATCCTGTAAGGGTGCCATACTTCTGTCCACCTGAGTCGTATCATCCGGCAACCGGTACTTCAACACGAATGCAGTAACACCCCAACGGTTGAATTCTTCTGCCACTCTTGTTCCTTCTTTATCAAAAGCAAGGATCGTATAACCACCACCGGGGCAAATGATAACAGATTGTCCATTCGGTTTTGCAGGACGATAGATAGTCAATGTTGGGCGGCTCACTTTAGCAATGCGGGTCACATTATCTCTTGTTACTGCATTTTCTTTGTCGGCGGCCCCCGTTGAATTGGGCACAACATTTTGATAAAGGGGTACTATTTGCGGCGGCTTATTGGCAAAAACTGTTTTGTCAAATCCAGATGCAATCCTGTCATCAAACCACCTGTATCCACTTGCTTCAATATCCTTATGGTCATTAAAAATAATAGCCGGAGTATAACGGTTTGCAGCTTGTTTAGATAATTGCTTTACCCATTTCACTCTTTTACCTGTAGCAGAGCCTTCGCCTGTATTGTTATACTCCGCATAACCGGTTGTTTTCTCATTGGCTGCATTACCCCAATTGTCCCAGCCTTCCGGCGCAATCACTTTCGGCAACTCACAATGAATGAATACGGTTTTAGCATAAGCTCTCCAGGGCCGGCCAAGATATAACTTGGTTACCACTGGATCGGCTATGATCTTGCAATCAATAAAAACAAAACCATATGGCTTTCCCTTCGTGGTATTCGCTGCCGTGATATAAGAATTGCTTTTTGCCTTTATGGTACAATTCTTAAACACAGCAGTGGAAGGCCCGAAAATAAAATCCGTTGTTCCTTCGATATAGCAATCAACAAATAACTGCCTTGCCTGCTCACCCGACAGAAAAATTGTATCCTGGTTGCCGAGAAATTTACAATTCTTGAAAACAGCTTTATCCGCATCCACGTACAAAGCCAATGCCTGGCCAACTGGGCCTGCTGTGTTAGCAAAAGTTATATTTTCTGCCCTGAACCTGTTCCCGGAGATCTTTACCGTATACGATGTAAAGGTTGTATGCTTACCCTTGCCTGAATAGTCATTAAAGCTGATGATAACACTGTCCGCATTTTCGCCGATAAAAGTTACATCTGTATTGTTTGCCGGTAATTCGATCTTTTCATTATAGATACCATTCTTTATATACAAGGTGATCGGTGCTAATGGGTACACCCGCATAGCATCAATGGCATCCTGTATAAAATAATAATCACCGGTCCCGTCTTTTGCAACGGTAAAAATGTATTTATACTGCTGCGGGTTGGATGTTTGAGCATTTGCATATAACAAACAACCTGCTATAAGGGATATTATAATAACCAGTTTTCTCATCGCTTAATGATTATTTCTTTACAACAGGTTTAATGATATGTGTTGCCAGTTCCGGGCATTTTTCTTTGATCTCATTCAGCACTAATTGAGCCACCAGCCGGGCCCCCAGTTCACTGAAATGGGTGTTATCTTCTTTTCCTCCCGGATAGTTCGGGTGCTCTCCTGGCTTCAATTGAAGAAATAATAAACGGGAGTTCGCTTCACCAAATTGCTGGTATAAGGCCTGTGTTAATTTATCCATATCAAACAGGATCACTTTCTCTTCCTTCGCCGCATCTCTTATTATTTGTGCATAGATATCATGTGTGCCACTGATCTTTCCGGTACTGTCAAATTTTCTCCGGGCCATCGGTGTCAATAAAAGCGGGGTAGCATTCTTAGACCTGACCTCTTTTACATATTCTTTCAGGTTATTCTTAAACTCTGTTTCTGTTGTAAATGTTTTTTTGGTAGGCACTTCATCATTATGTCCAAATTGAATAATGACATAATCTCCTGCCGATGCTTCATCCATGATCTGTTGCCACAACCCTTCTTTCCTGAACGAACTGGTACTTCGTCCGTTCCTGGCTTTGTTAACCACAGTGACCGTTGAATCCCAGAACCAGACAAAGGGCATACCCCAGCCAGTCTCCGGGTATGCTTTTACTTCTTTGATACTGGCTGTGGAATCACCGGCGATAAAGATTTTTACTTTATTCTTTTCTGCCAGTGTAAAAGAAAATAAAAGCAGCAATGAAAAAAAGAAACCATTTCTTTTCATGATAAAACTATTTTGTTATCAGTACTATTTTTACAAGGCCCTGTCAAGATGAACATAGCCACCATCCACATATACTATTTGCCCGGTAGTATGACTGGACCGGGGTGACAACAGAAACGCAACTGCATTCGCAATCTCTTCAGTGGTAGTCATCCTGTTTGCCAATGGTATTTTTGATTCGATCTCTTTTAGTTTTTTTTTCGGATCAGGTAATGTTTGTATCCACTTTTCATAAAGAGGTGTAAAACATTCTGCCACCACCACGGCATTTACCCGGATACCATACTTTAATAATTCAACGGCCCATTCCCGGGTCAATGCATTACGTCCGCCGTTGGATGCCGCATAAGCTGATGTATTTCCCTGGCCGGTATCCGCAGTCTTTGAAGTAATATTCACAATTGCTCCTTTTGATTGCTTTAAAGCCGGCAACGCAAAATGTGCGAGCAAATAATAATGTATAAGATTTTTGTGCAATGAAGCAACAAATTTTGTGTAGTCTCCGCTCTCCAATCCAACACCGTCATTCACCCCGGCATTATTGACCAATCCGTCAATGCGATTGAACTGGTCCACAACTTTCCTAATTGCTTTCTCACATTCTGCTGGTTCTGTAAGTTCAGCGACCACATGGAATGCTTTGCCTCCCGCTTTTTCAATAGCTGTTATTGTTTTCAGGTTATCGGTTTCGTTTCTACCAATAATGACTGGAATCGCTCCTTCTAAAGCCAGTAGCTTTGCAATACTTTCCCCGATACCTTTGGCACCCCCGCTTACTATGATCACCTTATTAGTTAAATCAAGATCCATGAGTATTATTTTAAATTATAAAAACGGATCGCATTATCACCAAACACTTTTGCCCTGTCTTCGGGAGTAAATCTTTCCATATATTTTTCCAGCAAACTTTTCCATTGTATATACATACCGGATACGAGTATTACCGGCCAGTCGCTGCCAAATAACAAGCGGTCAGTACCAAATGCCTCAAAGACCACATCGAGGTAGGGATAAAAATCTGCCGGGCTCCATTCCTTCCATTTCGCCTCTGTCAACAGGCCGGATAGTTTACAATACACATTCGGATGCTTTGCTATTTCTTTGATCCCTATTTTCCAGTCATCAATTTTTTTATGGGCTATATCCGGCTTCGCACAATGATCGATCACCAGTTTCATGTCCGGAAATGCGGCCACAAATTCCAATGCAGGTTTCAACTGCTGATGATAGATCAATATATCATAGCTGTAGTTGTACCGCTGTAGTATTTTAACTCCCCGCTGAAAATTTGTTCTCCCCAAAAAATCATCTGGCTCTGCCTGCACGATATGCCGCCAGCCTTTGATGACAGGATACTGTGAAAAATAGTCTACCCGCTGCTCAATATCTTCTTTTTGCAGGTCAACCCATCCCACTACCCCGTTAATAAAGGGGTTGGTTTTCGCCAACTCAACCAGGAAATGTGTTTCCAGTTCTTCCTGGCTTGCCTGTACAGCCACACAAGCATCTACCCCGTTATTTTTCAGTGTAGAAGAAAGTGTGCCAGGTAAATAATCCTTTTGTAACAGCTTCATTTCTTCCATCCAGCTGTCCCGTTGTTTATTATACTGCCAGAAATGAACATGTGCATCAATTACCCTGTTACTTATTTCAACTTCATCGATTGCGTTATTGTCTATTTTTTTGTTCATTACTTATTTTGAGTATGCCACACATTCCTGTCTTGATGCACCGAGGCCATCGATACCTAATTCCATCACATCACCGGGTTTCAGGTATACAGGTGGATTAAATCCCAGTCCAACTCCCGCTGGTGTTCCGGTTGAAATAATATCTCCGGGTAATAAGGTCATGAAACGGCTGACGTATGAAATCAGAAACGGCACATTGAAGATCAGGTTAGCCGTTGTTCCATTTTGCATAAGTTTTCCATTCACGTTCAGCCAGAGTTTTAAATTTGATACATCAGCGATCTCGTCTTTTGTTACCATCCAGGGGCCGAGTGGTGCAAACGTATCACACCCTTTTCCTTTATCCCAGGTACCTCCTCTTTCCAATTGAAATTCCCGTTCGCTGATATCATTATGCAAACAATAACCGGCTATATGATCCATGGCGTTTGCTTCTTCCACATAGCTTGCCTTTTTTTCGATCACTATTGCCAACTCCACTTCCCAATCTGTTTTCATGGAATCTTTCGGGATGATCACTTTATCATAAGGCCCGTTAATAGCTGTGGTCGATTTCATAAAAATAACCGGCTCGGCAGGTGGCGTTGCATTGGTTTCTTTTGCATGATCTGCATAATTGAGACCGATACAAATGATCTTGGATGGTCTTGCTACCGGAGAGCCCAAGCGGGCACCATCCGGAATTTTAGGTAACATAGCCTGATGCATGGCCACCATATACTGTAAGTGGGGTAATCCGCCATTGCCAAAAAAAGCCTCGTCATAGTCTTTAATAAAACCAGACACATCATAATTGATGCCATTGATACAAACACCTGGCTTTTCACTACCAGCTTCGCCAAAACGAATTAGTTTCATATTGCTAATTATTCAATTTTATAAATCCACCATCAATCGGGTAATCACAACCGGTGATGAATGATGCTTCATCACTGCACAGGTACAATACTAAAAAAGCAATTTCTTCCGGTTCTGCCATTCTGCCAATAGGTTGACTTTTGGATAATTTCTCAAACATCTCTGTCTCTTTCCCCGGATAATTTTTTGTAATGAAATTATCTACGAAAGGAGTGTGTACCCTCGCCGGCGAGATACAATTGCAGCGAATCTTATTATTAAGATAATCTTTTGCAGTAGCAAGTGTCATCCCCACCACAGCTCCCTTGGTCATGGAATAAGCAAACCTGTCCACCAACCCAACCGATGAAGCGATGGAAGCCATATTCAAAATAGCTCCGCCTTTTTCTTTCATGAAGGGAACAGCAGCATGAATACAATTATAAACGCCTTTCACATTTACATTCAGCAAGCGGTTGAAATCTTCTTCACTCGTTGTTTCAGCATTACCAATATATGCCACTCCCGCATTGTTGACCAGTATATCAATTGTTCCCCTTACTGTGGCTATCCTTTTAATTATTTCTTTTACCTGTTGCTGGTTACTTACATCACATTTTTCAACGTAAGCTTTTCCAGTATCAGCTTGTATTTCATCTGCTGCTTGTGCAGCTCCTGCTTCATCAAAGTCAAGTATGTAAACAACGGCTCCCTGTTTGGCAAACAGTTTCGCAATCGCTTTCCCGATACCACTCCCGGCTCCTGTAACTATCGTTGTTTTATTGGTAAGATCAAACATATTTATCAATGAAGTGAGAATATTTTTTTCATCAGTATCCATTTTTCACCGGGGTTGCTGCCGGGCAACGCCTGCTGGTATTTCCACATCAGCGTTTCCCATTCCTGCACTTTTTCATTATTATTATCTGCTTTTGCTTTTAGTTCAAAACTAAAATCATCCGCCGCATTGATCATCATGAACAGCCTGTTACCCGTACGGAATATTTCCAGTTGTTCAATGCCTGCTTTCCTGATACTATCAATGATCTCCGGCCACACCGCTTTATGATAGGACTCATAGGCTTCAATCAAAGCGGGGTCATCTTTCAGGTCCAGGGCCAGGCAATACTGTTTCATAATTAATGAGCGGTTTGGGTTTCCGTAAAAAGATTCCTGAATTTATACGCAAAAAGACCAACCACTGCAAAACACAGTGCCGGGACGATATAAGCCAGCTGAATATTACCCCCGGTCGCATCAGATATCTGTCCCATAAAAAAAGGGAAGATCGCCCCGCCAACAATAGACATAACAATAAAAGAGGAAGCGATCTTCGTTTCTTCACCTAAGCCGGAAATCCCCATGGCAAAAATGGTGGGAAACATAATTGACATGAAGAACGGAACTGCCATCAAAGCATACACCGCAATATACCCTTTTGCTAAAATCGCAACCGCTATTAATACAATATTGATCAAGGCATAAATACCCAACAATTTTGCCGGTTTAATATACTTCATGAAGAAAGTTCCTGAAAAACGTCCGATCATGAAGCCCACCATGGCGACAGAACCCCAGATGAAAGCCGCTCTTTTTTCGGGTAATTCATTGGCGTATTTTGTAAACCTGATAAAGAAACTGCCCACACAGGTTTGTGCACCCACATAAAAGAATTGCGCTATAACCGCCCAGGCCAGCTGCTTATGCCGGAATACCGCAAAGGAGAACTTTGAAGATTTTTCATCTTTCTCGTGAATCTCCGGCAGCCTGGTTACAAAGAAAAGAGCCATTAATACAAATACAACAGCTCCAATAACGAGGTAAGGAATTTTAACTGTCGCTGCTTCACTATCGAGGTAAGCAGTTAATGCTGCCGGATCCATTAGTTGTAATTTCTCCCGGGAATGTTCAATTCCGGAAAGTATGACCTGCCCGCCAATGATCGGTGCAATAAAAGCGCCTACTCCATTAAATGATTGCGCAAAATTCAACCGTTGTGCAGCTGTTTCTGCTTCTCCCAATTTGGTGATATACGGGTTCGCTACTGTTTCTAAAAAAGTAGCTCCCGAAGCAGCAATGAACAGCGCTGCCAAAAACAGGTAATACTCTCTTGCATTCGCTGCCGGGATAAACAGTAATGACCCGGCTCCATATAAGAATAATCCGAACAGGATGCCTTTCTTATACCCGAATTTATGCATGAACCAGCCTGCGGGCAATGCAATTGAAAAATAAGCAAGATAAACAGCTGTATCAACAAAAGAAGATTGGGTATCGGTCAGCTGGCAGGCTTTCTTCAAATGCGGGATCAATATGGGGTTTATATTATGCAAAAAAGCCCAGAGGAAAAACAAACTGGTCACCAGGATAAAAGGGAACAGGTATTTATTGGGTTTGCTCATGCAGGTAATTAGAGGTTGGCAAGATCATTTCTGTTTACGCCAGTAATATATACATCTTTTTATTGTGAACTTTCCCGGGGCATCCAGTCGCTGAAGATACTTTTAAGTGTTATTTCTTTTGCTTCTTCATCAGTCAGCTGCCTGGCCCAGTTCACTCTTTTGCCGGGTTCAGCCGAAGCTCCGTAATTTTTATACTCAGCATAACGGGTGGTCTTATAGTTTTCAGTGTTATTCCAGTTGCTCCACCCTTCGGGCTTAATATGCTCACCGATAAAACAGCGCATATACAGCACGGAAGCATAAGGCCTCCAGGGACGACCTAAGGAAACATTGTGCAAGGAAGTATCCCCGGTTAGCACACAATCATTAAAAATATAACCGAATTGCCTGCCTGCCGGGGTGGAAGCTGCTGTAATGTGAGAGTTCTTTTTACTGTGAATATGGCATTGTTCAAACCAAACGGTTGCTGAACCAAAGATAAAATCGGTTGTGCCTTCAATATAACAGTGCTCATAATACTGGCGGCTTTTCTCACTGTTGGTAAACAAAACATCCTGGTTGCCAATAAAGCGGCAATTTGTAAATACGATTTTATCACCATCTGCTTCCATCGCCACAGCCTGCCCTGCGGTAAAACCTGCATCGTTTTGAAAAGTGATGTTGCGGGCAGTAAAATTATCTGCCTTCAGCAAAAAACTCCAGGAAGTCCTTGTGTTAATCGTATCCCCTGTGGGAGAAAGTTTTCCAGTGTGATCATTATAGGTCAGGACCGTGTTGAATTTATCTTCCCCGATAAGTGTGACAAAATTTTTAGAAGAATCAAGTCGCAGCTTTTCTTTATAAACACCATTCTTTACCAGGATAGTAAATGGCTTTTTATTATTCAGCGGAACAGCATTCAATGCAGCCTGTACGGACGAAAAATCGCCACTACCGTCTTTCGCCACTGTAATTTGAGTAGTAGCACCTTTATTTTTTTTAACGAATGTTCTTTTCAAAAAATCATTAATAACGGTAACAGTTGAATCGAGCCAGGGATTAAATAATATAAAAGAATGCGGGGAGCCTTCAAATGTTTGAACCGATGAAGGAATACCATATTGATTCAATACACGGATAAAATCTTCCCGGCCTGCATGCATCCGGGCCACACTGCTGTTGATGAAAAGAGTAGGAGGAGTATGCGAACCCACATGCGTTAATGGAGCAGCCTCTTTCCATATCGCGGGATTTTCGGTTTTTGAATACCCAAACCAGTGTGTGGCTGCTGATATTCTCTTGCTGTCATCTCCCTCTCCTGATTCAGGGTGAATAAAAGCCAGTGTACCGTCAATATCAATCACTGCATTTACTTTACTGGAAGCAGTATTATTACTTCCGGCCCCTTCAAATGCTTTTAACCCATTTGTTGCTCCCATAAAAGCAGCCAGTTCCCCACCCGCTGAATGGCCGGAAGCAACGATCATATTGGTGTCAATTTCGTATTTATCCGCATTCTTTCTCACCCACCGGATCGCTGCTTTGATATCGTGAATGGCTGCAGGATATAATGCCTCCGTTGATAACCGGTACTCAGGAGTGATACAGACATAACCCAATGCTGCCAGTCGCTGTGCTAATGCATAATGCAAATTGCGGTCACCACTTCTCCAGCCGCCGCCATGGATGATGAGAATAGCAGCTTTCTTAGTTTTTGTTTTTTGTGCAGGACTAAAGACATCAAGTAAAAGTTTCCGGCTACCCCGCTGACAATAGACAATACCTTTTTTTTCAGCTACTATCCCTGCTTTGGGGGTTGATGGCAATTGAATGAACGGATAATTCTTCTGGTTCTTTTTAAGCTCGTTGTTTACATTATAAGAGGTATCACGGATGCCGGTGATTCCCGCTGTTGATTGGGTGTTGGCAAATAAAGCTGTCAATACAAATAATATAATAACCAGTACTCTCATGCTATTTTTTTGCTGTTGAAACAACCCTTTCAGCCAGGTCAGGTTTTATCGTTACCAGTTCCTTCAGCACTAACTGCGCAACCAGCCTTGCCCCCAACTCATTGAAATGCGTATTATCATCCCTGCCGTCCGGGTAATTTGGGTGTTCACCGGGTTTTAACTGGAGGAACAGCAGCTTTGATAATTCCGGGCCAAACTGCTGGTATAATGCTTTACTCAGTTCATCCAGGTCAATCAAATCAGTTTTCTCCTGAGCAGCCACTTCTTTCACTAAAGCTGCATAAAGTTCATGTGTTTCAACTGCCTTTCCTTCCTTATCAAATTTTCTTCGTGATACGGGTGTAAATAAAATGGGCGTCGCTTTTTTCTCCCTCGTTTCCTTGATGAAACGGGCCAGGTTCATTTTAAAAGTATCGGGGGTGGCGTAGCGTTCAGGTTTTGTTACGGCTGCATCATTATGGCCAAACTGGATGATCACATAATCACCTTCACCTGCTTCGCTGATAACAGACTTCCACAATCCTTCACTGATGAATGTTTTAGTACTGCGGCCGTTCCTGGCCCTGTTCACTACTGTAATTGTCGAATCCCAGAAATACACAAATGGCATTCCCCAACCGGTTTCTGGATATACTTTAGAATCCTTGATCGCAATGGTGGAATCACCTGCCAGGAATATTTTTATTTTCTTTTTGACTGGTAAGATAAATGCCAGCAAACAAGCAGCTACAGGAATGATGAGTATCTTTTTCATTTCAGCAGTCCGTTAATATATACTTCAATATTTGTATAATGAAAATGCAGTTTATTTTTTGCGGCATCCGCCGGGTCAGCAGGGTTCAATCCCTGCTTTTTTTCCCATTCATCCGGCATCCCATCTTTATCAGTATCGGCAAGCGTAGCCAGTTGTTTCAATAGCGGCCATGCACTGATGGTCATTTCATACCCGGTGCCATGTGGAAACCCTCCCTGCACATCAATGAATTTACCTGTCCTGTTCTTTACATCATTAATGATCCGCTCATCTAATGTATCTCTTTTATAACTGGCCCCCACTGATTGTAATACTGACTCGTATGCTTCAACAGCTGTTTGTGCAGGTATGGCAACAGCAGGATGCGGTTTATCAATGATGGTGTTTTTCTTGTCGGTTTCAGTTCCTTCATTACCCATTTGTATACCAAGCCAGTTATTCTTGCTGATATCCTTTGCCTCATCCACATGATTTCCATCGACATACCATTTACCAAAACCGATCTTTTCATTCCGGCCCGGGTTTACGATCCGGAAACGTACGTTCTTGTTAGTCCCCGGTCCGTATTTATAATAGTTGTTGATGATATTATAATCGCCGCCTTCCCCGGCATAGATATTATTACCTCCCCAGTTATAAATAACATTGTTGCGGTAATCAACAAATTCTGTTGGCGTATGCCTTATCCCGTTGAATCTTGGAGTACGATTGATGCAATGGGCAAATAAATTATGGTGTGCTGATAAATGAAGGCCACCCCAGATACCACCAAAGCCATGATGTTCCCAGTCTTTATCCCCGGTTTCAAAATGATACGAATAATTAAGCGGTTCGCTGATCAGGTTCCATTGTAATGTAGTACTGTCACCACCATACACAGAAAACACTTCATCGGTACTCCAGCTCATACTACAGTGGTCAATAATGATATGTTTTCTCTTAAAACTACCGAATGCATCATCACCGCCATTTCCATCCACCATGCCTCCTTTTTGATTTTTATCTCCCATCCGGAAACGCATGTACCGTAAAATGATATTATCACCCCCTAATGAAACGGAATAATCAGCGAGACAAATTCCATCACCAGGGGCTGTTTGTCCTGCAATAGTTACATCCCCTTTTATAGATAGTTTTGATGCAAGATGTATTGTGCCGGAGACTGCAAAAACAATTATTCGTTTTCCTTTTGCCTCAGCTGCGTCCCGGAAACTGCCCGGGCCTTTGTCATCGAGGTTACTGACAATATAAACAGTTCCACCACGGCCGCCCGTTGCAAATTTGCCAAAACCTTCAGCTCCGGGAAAGGCGATTGGCTGGTCAGTTTCACCAGCAGGCATTGCCTGTTTTTGTGCATTGCACGACAATAATAATAATCCGCAAAAGCTTCCTGTAACTATCTTTTTAAATGTAGTCATTGCTGTTGTGTATTAAAACAGACGTAACCGGTAAAAATAAGGCTGCTTATTCCACTGGGTAAACCTGCCTCTGCTAAACTGGTTTACTTCGGATAAGCAGCCTTTACGAAAACACACGAGAATCGTTTACATATCATTCATCAATAACCAGGATTCTGCTGCAGTTTCCCCTGGTAAGAAGAAAGTGTAGCCTGGTCAAACGGGAATAATTCACTTTTACCCGGAACAAAATAGAAGGCAAAGCCCTGCCATAATGGTCTTCCATCAATAGCATTTGCATTAAGATGTTGAGCCCAGTCTGTTCTTGTCCATCCTGTGGTTGGTGAAGGCACCTGTGTGGGTCTCCAGAAAGGTTGTGCGGTAGCCGGTGCACCAACACCTGCATAATACTGAATTTCTTCCCCATTATTTCTCCAATAGATATACTGTGGCACATTATTATAAGGAGCTACCCGGTCCCTGATCTGCTGAATCTTTGTTCTTGTTTCTGCAATCTTTGCAGCCAGCAGGTTCCAGCGAAGCAGGTCATACTTGCGGATACCTTCATGACCAAATTCAAGATACCGTTCATTTACGATTGCATTAAAGAATCCCGTCTTATCAGTTGGCGTCGCACCTATCAATCCGGTATTTCCTGCATAAGCTCTCTTTCTTACTTCTTCAAAAGCAGCAATAGCCGCGGCATTCGGTCCGTTATTGATCTCGTTCACTGCTTCTGCATACATTAATAATACATCAGAGAAACGGATCATAGCCCAGTTGTATCCCACATTTAATACCGTACCTGGTAACAGAGGAACCCTCCAGTCACGACGGTACTTACCGGTATTCAATTCACCTAAGCGACGCTGACTTTTAATATTGGTAGCAGATGTAACCTGGTAATGCGTAACTGTTACATCACGGCGTGTATCAACTGAATCAAAAGCATAGAAATAGCTGGGCAGCATTACAATACCACCACCACCAGCACCGTATCTTGATGCATTGCTCAGATTTGGACCATCATAATTACCCATCCGGCTGTCACTATTACCATTACCACCACCGGCACCTACTTCAAAAATGATCTCCCCCTGCGGATCATACGTAAAAGAGGTTACTTTTCTCCAGATATCTGAATAGCTGGGGTTCAGTGTATGCTGATCCCTTCTTGCCATCAGTTCTTCGCATTCTTGTTTTGCGATATTATAATAGGTAAGAAAATCGCTTCTCCGTTCCATTTGTCCGTTCTTCCGTAAAGAATACCCCCCACGGAATAAGGCCATCTTTGCTCTCAGTGCTTTAGCAACACCTTTGGTGATGCGTTCGTTTCTTGGACCAGCATCGGTTCTCCAGGGCAACAAATCTCTTGCAATAGCCAGGTCGGCTATCAGTTTATCATAAGTAGAATCCCTGTCGGTTGGAGGAATAAAAAGATCAGGTTGTTTGTAAGCAGGTATCATAGGTGCTGGTACATCACCCCAGTTCAGCATTAATTGGAATAAATACTGTGCCCGCAACACCAGTGCTTCTCCATGCAAACGTTTTAGGGCTGCCTGGTCAGCTGCCGACCCGCTGCTGTATTGTGGCATTAATGGGATTTGCTCAATACAGAGATTTGCTTTCTCCACCCCGCGGTATAATTGGCGGAAAGGGTTGGCAATTTCTGAATTGGTCAGTAATAACTGGTAACGGCCCACACCCCGGCGGCCATTATCAATATTACCGCTAACAATACCTTCATCCGAATCATAAGGATAATACATACTGATACGGATGCCATATCCGTTATCACCCTGCAATTCATCATATACACCGATTAATGCATTGGTGGCATTTGACACATCCGAAAAAGCCTGCGGGATACTATACTGCGAAACAGGTTCTACTTCTGTATATTTTTTACAACCAACGGTTGTCAATACTGCAACCAGTGAAACGGCTGCTATTGATTGATAAAACTTGATTTTCATATTGCAATCGTTTAGTTTGTTAGAAAGTAAGGTTTACGCCGAATACCCATGTTCTTGATCTTGGATAAGCAGCAAAGTCAACACCCGGTGTTAAAGGATCAGATCTCCTGGCCGTTACATCAGGATCATAACCAGAGTAGTTAGTGATCGTTGCCAGGTTATTTACCGTACAGAACATCCTGAAGGTAGATATTTTCATTTTCGACAGTACATTCTTCGGTAAGGTGTAACCAACTGTAACGTTATTGAACCGCAGGTAACTGCCATCTTCTACCGCCCACGAATGCAACCACCAGCGTTGCACTCTTACCGGTGACCATATTTTGGCATTTGCGTTCAGTTTGGCCAATGCAGTCGGATCTGTTACAACCTGTCCCTGGTCGTTGATATTGGTCCACCTGTCTTTCATGATGTTCAGCATATTCAAATTAGAAAAAGCTCCGTCTGTCCATTCCAATTTATTAGCATTATAAATATCATTACCCACCACAAAGTTTACAAACACACTCAAGTCGAAATTGCCATATGAAAACTGGTTATTCCATCCGCCGGTGAATTTCGGGTTGGCATTGCCAATCACCTGGCGGTCGCCATCAGCTGTGATCACACCATCACCATTCAAGTCTTTCCATTTCAGCATACCCGGTTGCGGAACACCGTATACACCATTTGCTGCAATACCCGCTTTGATCGTGTAGACACCGGTAGTTGTGTTATAATCAAAATCATTGATGCCGTAAAACCCATCCGTTACAAAACCATACATCAAACCAGCCGGCTGACCCACTTTCACGAGATAATCATCCACCCCATCACTTCCCTGCCAACCGGAATTACGGGTTATCTGGTCTACCCCGCCTAAGCTTTCAACCCTGTTCTTATTAAAGGAAATATTAAAATTAGAGGTCCAGTTAAAATCTTTTTTAGCAATCGGTGTGGCACTGACCTGAAATTCCACACCACGGTTAGAGGAGGAACCAATGTTCTGGATTTGCTGTGTATACCCGGATGTTGGCGGAATATTCACGGCTAACAAAAGATCTTTTGCAGTATTCTTATAAACATCCATTGTAAACTGCACCCTGTTATTAAACATAGAAAGATCTAAACCAAAGTTACGGGTGGTATTAGACTCCCACCTGAGATTGGGATTAGCCAAAGCGGTTGGAGCAAAACCTGGCAGGATGGAGTGATTCAAAGCATATTGGCCTGTTACTCCATAGAGTTGTAAATACAACAGGTTATCAATCCGGTTATTACCCACGGCACCAAATCCAAAACGCAGTTTTGCATCATTGATCCAGTTTACTTTATCCATGAATTTTTCTTTGGAAAAACGCCATGCTAAAGAACCGGATGGGAATACCAGCGATCCGTTTTCTGAACTGAATTTGGAAGAACGGTCGGAACGAAGATTGAAAGTGGCTAAATACTTATCATCATAACCATATGTCGCTCTCCCAAACAAAGAAAATATCCGGCTTGGTGGTTGAACAAAAGAAGTAGGCAACGGCTGGGCAGAACCTGATGGAGCAGATCCAAGACCCATATTGGCCAGGGCTTTATCAGGTGTGATATCAGCCGGGAAATAACGGGTTTCTATTGCATTTTGCTTAGAACGCAGATCCACCATTTCCTGGCCCACTAATACACTTATATCATGGTGATTCTTATAGTTATTTACTGAATATTGTAATGTATTTGAGTTATTAAGAGAGTAGTTATTCTGCTGCCCGATTGATGCTACGGGCAAAGAAGCAGAGTTCCGGGCTGTGCTGGTGATCTTGCTGTAGAAAAGATCAGTCCTGGTTGTTGAATTATCAAAACCAAGCGTTGACCGGAATACCAGGTTCTTAAGGATATTAAAATTAAGATACCCTGTCAGGTAAGTAGCTTTGGTTTCCTGTTTCCTGTATTCGGCCCTGGTAAGAATAACCGGGTTAATAGCACCGCTTGAAGCCAGGAAATAGGCTTCGTCAAAATCATCAATACCACCGGCAGGCGTTGGTAATTCAAACGGCCTGTAGTTGATAGCATGACGCAGGCGGTTGGTCGATCTTGTTCCGCTGTTGGTGGTTCCGGCACCCATGATCTTCTGATCAAGATAACGGGCCGTCATTCCCACTTTCACTTTATCCGATACTTTATGATCCAGTTTGAAATTGACAAGGTTCCTGTTGAAACCGGATTCGAGTTGAACGCCTTCTTCCCGGTTTGCAGTTAGGCTCAGGTTGAAACTGGTCATTTGGTTGCCACCATTAACAGCAACATTATGATTCTGAAAACTGGCATTCCTGCCGAACACTTCATCCTGCCAGTTGATCGCAGGTATATTCTTATATACGTTCAATGTATCCCATGTAGTTCCGTAAGTCTGTGCAAAACTGGTACTATCAGCAACACTGCCACGGCTTCTTTCATACTGCCAGCGTACAAAATCATAAGGGTTCATTACATCCATGGTCTTCGGTACTTTCCTGTAACCATAACTGCCATTGTAACTAATTGTTGTTTTACCGGGCTTACCAGCTTTGGTCGTAATAATTACTACACCATTTGCCGCCCTTGCTCCATAGATAGCTGTTGTTGATGCATCCTTCAATACATCAATTGAAGCGATATCCTGTGGCGAAACAACAGATAGTGCATTCTCAACCTGCACACCATCCACAATATACAAAGGGGAATTATCCTGGGTGATAGAACCACCGCCTCTTACACGGATAATGATCTCCGCACCAGGCGCACCTTCAGAAGAAATGGCTTGTACACCAGCCAGTCTTCCCTGTAATGCTTCGGCTGCAGAAGAGATGGGAATATCTTTCAATTGTTTGGAACCAACGGATGAAACGGAACCGGTCAGGTCACGTCTTTTGATGGTGGAATAACCTACCACCACCACTTCTTCGTTGGAAGAAACATCCCTTTGCAGCACCACGGCCAGGTTATCGCTGCTGGCATTCAGCGTGGTGGATTTAAATCCTACATAAGAAATAAGCAGTTCCGCATTGGCGGCAACTGCAATGGAAAAATTACCCTCTTTATCTGTTTGTGTTCCTTTCCGTGTTCCTTTCACAGAAATACTGACCCCGGCCAGTGGTACACCGGCATCATCAGTCACTTTACCTTTTACGGTTTTTTCTTGTGCAAAAAGAAGGGAAGTAAGAACAACAGAGAAGAGGAAAAGCAGCGCAAGCTTCTTCATATGGCGTTGTTTGATTGTTTAAGAATCGTAATGAAAAACGTCGGAAGTTTATCCGCAATCGTTAAAATCCAATCCAATTCTACTCAGATATTCCGGTACCGGCATCAGCGGGAATGATGTTTATTTACGCAATCGTTCCCGGTAACGATATCATTTTGAAGGCGTTAAAAACTTTTCACCTGTTCATTGATGAAATGATTTGTGTTGTATCATCTGTATTAAACCAACCCATTAAAAATGCAGCACCCTGATTTAAAAAAAGGTCTGTTCCAGTACAGGAACGGTAGTATTTGCCTGGCCGATGAGGCTTAAATTGACTAACTTTATTTAATCACTGTACATTATCCTTATTTCCTGCTTACTAATGAGATTTGAAGCACTAACGATAAAAGATATTGCCAAAGCCCTGGGACTTTCAACTTCCACTGTATCAAGGGCTTTAAGAGACAGTTACGAGATCAGCCCGGAAACAAAAAAGCTGGTACTGGAATATGCGGAGAAGAACAACTATCACCCTAATCCCATTGCTTTAAGCCTGAAAGAAAGAAGAAGCCGGTCGATTGGTGTTATTGTTTGTGAGATCGCCAACAGTTTTTTCTCCCAAACGATCAATGGCATTGAATCTATTGCCTATAATAATGGTTATAATGTTATCATTTCTCAAAGCCGTGAATCCTTTGACCGGGAAATGATCAACCTTCAGTATCTCACTTCGAGGTCTATTGACGGACTGATCATCTCCGTTTCCACCGAAACCAGGGATTTCAGTTTTTTAAAAGAATTGCACGAAAGGGGAATGCCGATCGTATTCTTTGATCGTATCGTGGATGAGATTGAAACACACAAAGTGATCGTTGATAATTATAAAAGTGCCTATGATGCAACGACTCACCTGGTGAAAAATGGTTACCAGCATATCGCCGCAGTATCCAATGCAGCTTATTTATCCATTACCAAAGAAAGGTTAGCCGGTTACCGGGCCGCTTTAGCTGATAATGGAATTGCTGTCAATGAAGACCTGATCAAACATTGCCATCACGGCGGCATGATACTCGTGGAAGTGGAAGAAGCTGTAAACGAGCTATTACAGGCACCCGAAAAGCCAGATGCCATACTTACCACTTCTGATAAGCTGACAACCGGCTGCTTCAGGATATTAAAATCAAAAGGTATTAATGTACCCGCTGAAATGGGGCTGGTTGGCTTTTCCAACTCTGATCTTACAGAATTACTGGACCCACCACTTACCATCATCAAGCAACCCGCTTTTGAAATGGGTGAAATAGCGATGAATCTTTTATTACAGCTCATCGAAAGCAAGAGGCCGGTAAAGGAATTTGAAACAAGGGTATTGGCTTCAGAACTGATCACCCGTGGCTCCACGGTTGCTAAAAAAGCTAAACCAAAAACACTGGCCTGATCCTATTTGCCATTTCCGTAGACATTTTGATTATTGCCGGTCTTAGCTGGTTCTTTTTGAGAAGCCGGTGTAGCAGCACCTAATTCTTTGATCCATTGCTCTGCAAATGGTTTTGCCACATTATATACTTCTTTCCCTGCCCTGTAGACCTGTTTCCAGTCATACGCTTTACCCTCATAAGCAGGGTTTAGAAATTTCTTTTTGTTACCCGCCTGCTTCAGTTCAGCATTGAAATCAACCGTAGCTGCCAGGTCAAGGTATTTCTGCAGCCGGGCTGCTATGAGCTGACGATAATCCACGGGAAATTCTTTTTCCCACCGCACCATACTTTCCTGGTAATACTGTTTATCCCGTTCTGCCCTGTCCAACTCATCTTTGTACATATAGGCTATGGTTTGGTTGTCCGGCTTTTTATACTCTTCAATGCTCTTCTTGTTCATTTCCACCACCGGTTTCATGATCTTTGCCATTTCTGTACTAGTTTTCATAATTCCCTCGCTTTCTTTCACCGATTTCTCCAGCTTGGCTATTTCTTCCTTGCGTATCTCTTCTTTTGTTCTCACTTTACGGTCTGATGGGACCGGCTTTGCCTGTTTGCGCAGCAAATCATATTCTTTTTTAAATGTTTCGCTGCCGATATATTGTTTGGTATACACTAGCAGGTCTTTGGCCACCGCAGCCCTGTTACCCGCAGCAATATTCCTGGCATTTTTAGCACCATAATAATAGAGGTACCCGTTTAGAAAACTTTGTTTCACCCCGTCGGTGCCCTGTATTTTGGTCATACCCAGTTGTTTCCAGATATCATCGGCAAGCCGTTCGCTGGTAGTAAAAGAGAAACTAAAAAGGCTGATGAGTGCAACCCCCAGTATAAAGGCTATCACTTTTAATTTTATCAGCAATATGTTCATCATTCTGTCTGTCATAAAAAAGGTTTAATTGGTTAATGGTTATTGATCAGGACACAAATATGTAACAGATCAGCAGGGTAAAAAAGACAGATAGTAATGAATTGAATCAAGTGAAGCATGAATTGACTGAAGCAATCAAAAGATGATAGTTGCCTGTTCCTGCCTGCTGATCAGTGCTGCACTATTATTGTTCATTTTAGCCGGGATCTGCCGGATACTTTCAGTTCTAATTTTGTAATTTGACAGACCAATTGATACCGGTAAAAAAACAATTCATCATTATAAACCACAGTTCATACGGTCAATTGTTGGAAAAATGACCCGGAATGATAATTTAGGGACCATCCGTATGAGTGGTTTTTTATTCAATATAAACATGCTGAACTACAGCAGTAAGGAAAGGCTGATTGGCTTTATCATCATACCACCGGTGTCGATTGCACTGAATATTGTAATATTCGGCGCCGATTACTTCCGTGGATGGTACAATTTTTTAGTACCCTCACTTATAACGGCGGTTGTTGTGGCATTGGTGTATATATTATGCGGTATGGTGGCGTCGCTGTTGCAAAACCGTTTTCCCAAATACAGCCAGACATTTAAACGCATCGGACTTGGCATTCTTTCTTATGTAATTATCATGCTGGCCGCCATCACCACTTTATTTTATGGCTATGACTATATTGGTTTTAGCGGCCTCCGGGTACGGATGGATAATTATCCCTGGACCATTGTCGTAGGGGCCATCTGTAATTTACTGGCCACAAGTTTCAATGAAGGAGCGGCTTTTTTTGAAAAATGGCGAAAGGTGGTGGATGAAGCAGAGCAATTAAAACGGGAAAACCTGCAAAGCCAGTTAGAGGGATTAAAGGGCCAGGTGAACCCGCATTTCCTGTTCAATAGTCTTAATTCGCTTTCTTCACTTATCAGTGATGACCCGGATAAAGCCGAAAAATTCCTGGATGAGATGAGCAAAGTGTACCGCTATTTGCTGCGTACCAACGAAGATGGTCTGACCACCCTTGAGTCAGAGATGCAATTCATTCATTCCTATTTTCACCTGTTAAAGACAAGGTATGGTGATGGCCTGGACCTGGAAACCATCATTGATGAACGTTACTGCTGCTACCATTTGCCGCCCCTTACCCTGCAAATGCTGGTGGAAAATGCGGTAAAGCATAATATGATCCTGAAAGATCACCCGCTGAAGATACTGATCATGACCACCAACAGTGGTAAACTGGTGGTCAGCAATAACCTGCAACGTAAAGACCGGATGGTTTCCTCCAACAAGGTGGGCCTTACCAATATCGTGAACAAGTACCGCCTGATGAAACAGGAAGAAATTACCGTAAGGGACGATGGTAAAGAATTTGCTGTAGTCGTTCCGCTGCTGCAGGCCAGCCCCGCTCCAGTTCATACCCCTTAATAACAATTCATACAGGCCAAATCGCAGGCTGGTAAGAACCCGGTTTTTCCTACCAGGTAATCGTAGTATTTTAGTATCCCACAACACTAAAACTCATTTTATGAAAGTATTGATCATTGAAGACGAAGAGCTGGCAGTAAAAAAGCTGCGTAAAACCCTTCAGTCTGTAGATGCCACTGCAGAAGTGGTAGGCGTAGCCGACAGCATCCGTGCTTCTGTTAACTGGCTGGAAAACAACCCCACCCCCGATCTTATCCTGATGGATATAGAGCTGGCGGATGGGCAGAGTTTTGAAATATTTGATAAGACCGAAGTAAAAAGTACAGTCATCTTCACTACTTCTTATGATGAGTATGCGTTGAAAGCATTTAAAGTGAACAGTGTTGACTACCTGCTGAAACCTGTACAGAAAGAAGACCTGCAAACGGCATTGGAAAAATTCAAGAACCTGAAGAATATGTATGGTGGTGGTCACGAAAACTCCCCCATGACAGTGGACAGCCTGGTAAAAGAATTGCAGCAAAAATTACAGCCGAAAGAATTCCGGAAGCGATTCCTGGTAAAGCATGCCCAAAAGTTGGTAAGTGTGGAAGTGGATGATATTTCCTATTTCTATAGTGATGGCCGTTTGAATTTCTTTAAGACCAGCGATAATAAAAAGTACGTAGTTGATTATACCATGGATGAATTGGAAGAAATGCTGGACCCGGATAAATATTTCCGCATCAGCCGTTCCTTTTATGTGTCCGTCAACAGCATTGACCAGATCCATGATTATTTTGGCAACCGTTTATTACTGAACCTGAAACCTGCCGTAGACAAAGAATCAATCGTAAGCCGGGAGAAGGTAACCGATTTTAAAAAATGGATGGGAAAATAAAACGGTTTATAGTTTGAGGTTTGTAGTTTATAATTGTTAGTACTCAAATCACGGGTTGTTTATTAAAGAAGCAACCTCTCTTCTCTTTATGTGAACCTCAAACTCCGAACTTCAAATTCTTTATACAGGCATTTCCAGTTTCACCACTGTCCCTGTGTTCACTTCTGATTCGATATAGAGGACTGCGTTAATTACAGCTGCCCTGCGTCGCATTTCACTGATTCCCCTCCCCAGCATAGCGGCACTATCCATGGTAAAGCCTTTGCCATCATCCAGTATCATCATTACCAGGTTGGGCCTGTTGTATCGCAGACTTATCTTTATAAACCTCCCATCTGCATGACGGGCCGCATTGGTTACCGCTTCTTTGTAAATGCACAATAATTCATACCTAAGCTCCATATCCAGTCCCAGTTTTTCCACCTGACTGTCCGTATCAAAATCAATACTTACATGGTGGATATTATCGATTTCTGCCGCAAAGCTCTTCATTCGCTGCATGGTATCTTCCATCGTATCATTCTTGGGGTCGATACTCCAAACCATATCATACATCGATTGCACCATCCGGTTGCTGGTATCACTGATCTGGTTGATATACTCTTTCGTCCGCTGTGTATCCGTATCCACTTTTGTTTTGGCCAGTTCGCTGGAGATATTGATGCTGCTGAGGGAATTACTCATATCCTCCGTCAGGCTGGTTGCAATCCTGGTTCTCACACTTTCAGTTGCCCTTAACCGCTGAAGCCTCTGCTTATCCAGCCAGAATAATACCGCTGTTACAGCAAATACCACAAAGCCCAGGAACCACCAGGTTCTCCAGAAGGGTGGCCGTACTTTAATCATTAGCTTAGTAACCAATTTCCCCGGCCGGCCTTCTGCATCTTCACTTCTCACCAGGAAGGTGTAATTACCCGGTGGCAAATAAGAATAAATTGCCTGGTAATTACGGTCTGCTATTTTCCAGTCTTTATCTATATCCTCTAACTTGTATTTTATGATATACGCATTATTATAACTCAGGCCGGAGAATTCCAGGGCGATAGAATTTTCTTCCGGGCCCAGGTCTATCCGGTCAAGGTTCAGCAGTGAATCCACCAGTAATGGCTTGTTCATTAAACTGAATCCTGTGATCTTTATCTCAGGTGACACATCATTGATCTGTACACGGGAAGGATTAAAGGTCACAAACTGGTTATCTGCCCCGAATAATATCCGCCCGTCCGGTAAGGTCAGCGAGGCTGCGTTAATAAAATAATCATTCGCAATACCATCCACCCTGTCAAAGCGTATAAATATCCTGTTGTAAATATTGACCCGGTAAATACCCGCCGTTGATGATGCCCATACATAGCCAAGCCTGTCTCTTTCCAAAGCCGTTAATCCGCCAGTTATAGCTTCTGAATTACCAATCGTCCGGATCATCCTCCGGCTTTTGGTATTAAACGCCATTATTCCGTCGGAGGCAATAAGCATTGTAGAGTCATTATACTCTAACAAAGCAGATACCGTATTGGACGATAATCTCCTTTCAGGTGGCTCCGTCAATCCAAAATGCATGATCACTTTATCGTTTGCCGGATCAATGACATATAAACCAAACCCGGATGTAGCCACCCAGATATTCCCATCCCTGCCAACAATCATTTGCAGTATTTGTCCGCCAGGAACTCCGGTTACATGGGTAAGACTGTCTGCCGTATTTATTTTTCCATTTTTAGCAGGCCACTTATAAAGCCCTGCACTTTGTGTACCCAGCCATAAACTTCCAAAGCGGTCTTCAACAACCTGCCGCACTGTTCTTCCTTTGATGGGTTCGGGGTCATAAAAAGTTACCTGGCCGGCTGCCTGGTCATATTTATGAATGCCGGGTTGCGAAGCCATCCAGATGATGTTATTGTCTTTTGACGGAAACATTCCCCAAATCGACTTTGTTCCTGTTTCGGAAAATCCTTTGATATTAAGCGGAATTGGGTTGAAATTACTGTCGTACTGGTAAAGACCATCTCCCCAGGTACCCACTAATATGTTTCCTTTTTTTGTCCGGGCAAACGACATGGGGCTTCCATCTCCGGGTTTGCCACTCTCACGGTTGATATGCCGGATGTTGGTAAAGAATTGTTCAGCAGGATTGAAGCTGTATATACCATTATTATTGGTGGATACCCAGATATTGCCCTCTTCATCTTCCATAAGATCACTCACTTTGGAGTACGCAATACTTTGCTCACCTTCATAACCATTATACACCTGTTGAAATTGCTTTGTCTTCTCATTAAACTGCGCAAAGACACCTAACCCGTGCAACCAAATACTTCCATCCTTCTGTTGCAGAAAGCCATGTGTCTCATGATAGCCACTGACTATTGCTAAAATATCATACTTATCCAGGATCACCTGGTTTTTGCGAACATCATAACAATACAGTCTTGGATAACCGTCCCAGGTATCAAACCACAGACGTCCCTCTTTATCAAACATAAAATTCGCCGTGGCCTTAATGGTTCCGAATTTTTCTATCAACGGTTCCCTTTCTGTATTATGCCCGGTATAGCTCAACTGGCTGGTCTTGCTATTGTAGATCGCCATACCATCTTGTGTGCCCAGTATATACTTTGTTGTTCCCGGAATATTGAACAGGTCAACAATACCCCATTCCTGCGGAAATTTGATAAAGTTGTGCTGCCCGGAAAATTCACTTTTCTCCTTATTATAAGTAAGTAACTGAAGATTGGCAATGACCATCATAATATTACCCTCTTCATCCTCTACAATTTTTTTCATTCCGTACAAGTAGCGATCGTCTGCGGGCCGTACAGCAACATCCCTGAATACAAATTTTTTAGTATCAAAAATACCCGCCTTCTGACCACCAGCCTGTAACCACATATTCCCTGTCCTGTCAATCATCAGTTGCTGGATGAAATTTCCGGGTAATGAGGCCGGGTTATCCTTTTGATTACGAAAGGTCAGGAACCGGACCCCATCATAACGTTGTAAGCCGTTATTAGTACCGATCCAGAGATACCCGTCATCATCCTGGATGGAACACATGACCTCGTTGGAAGTGAGACCCTGTGTCATTCCATAATGCATAAAAGCAAATTTTTTACCCTGTTGCGACAGAACAGACAAGGGGAAAAGAAGGAGAGAAAAAATATGCAGCAGGTATTTTTTCAAAGTATCAGCGGTTGGGCTCTTCAAATATACCCAATGAAGCGGCAAAATGTATAATTCGCCTACCGGGTTGCCAGCATTCAGGATGAACTGCTTAAAACCCTGTATCAATTGCAGGATAATGATCCGTTCATCGCTGGTTCATCCACCTGAAAACACAACTCATGCAGCAGTAAATTGACGGGCTGCGGTTTGATCCTGAAATTTGTTATCGAAATCATTGATCATTAAATCTTATCAATTATGCGTTTCAACATTTTCAACCAGATACACAAAGCTCTCCGGGCTTTATTATACGATACTGCATTAACCGTGCAGCAAACCAATTTTGCCAATGCAGAAGAGGCTGAAATTGCATTGGAAAAAATAAAAGCCGTTCTGGGCATATTTGATAAACATGCGGCACATGAAGACAGTTTTATTTTACCTGCCATTCAGCAATATGAACCTTCGCTGGTGGATTGTTTTGAACAGGAACATGCGGAAGATCACCAGCTGGCTGAAAATCTCAGAACAATGATTGCCGGTTTTGCAAAAAATGAAACTGTAGAAAGTAAGTTATTCACCGGTCACACCATCCTGCATTCTTTCATTGCTTTTATGAGTTTTAACCTTGATCATATGGCAAAAGAAGAAACGGTGCTGAATGAAAGATTGTGGAGATTCTACTCAGACGCAGAGCTCCGGAAATTGAACCGGCAGATCGTTGCTTCCATAGAACCGGCAGAAATGGCCTTCACAGCTGGCTGGATGATGAAAGGACTGAATAATGCAGAAATTACCGGATGGTTGAAAAGTGTTCAGAAAGATGCGCCGGAAGCCGTTTTCAGTGCCTTATTCACCATCGCTGAAAAAGAATTGCCCTATGAACGTTTCCGGAAAATACTGGAAGACCTCACTGAAGGAGCCATGGTTGCCTGATGCAACATAGCAACCCCTTATCCTGTCAGCATTCAAAACGACTAGTATGAAAAAAATTCAACTCATCTGGGAATTGATGGTTTTTGCGATTCATTTTTCAATAAAGAATAAAGCCGCAAAAAAGCAATTCTTTACCAGGGTGCAATCACTGTTATAAAAAGCTGTTCTCACAGCGTTAGGGTAAGTGATGGCCGTTAGCAGGTGTCTTGCAGCAGACCGCTAACAATGGCCATCACTTTTTGGTTTTCTCTTTTTCAACACCCGATTTCCCTATCTTCGCAGCGCAAATATTTACTGCATGCTTCCTAAGTACAAACGTATTCTGCTCAAACTTTCCGGCGAGGCTTTAATGGGTGACAAAAGTTTTGGATTTGACACTTCTGTCATTGCCCAATATGCCCAGGACATTAAATCGATCACAGAATTAGGCGTGCAGGTCGCCATTGTTATTGGCGGCGGCAATATCTACCGCGGTATGAATGAAGCCGAAACAGGCATTGAAAGAGCACATGGTGATTATATGGGCATGCTGGCCACCGTTATCAACGGCATGGCATTGCAGGCTGGTTTGGAAAGAATCGGGGTGTATACCCGTTTGCAGAGTGCTATTAAAATGGAGCAGATCGCAGAACCGTATATCCGCCGCAGGGCTATCCGCCACGTAGAAAAAGGAAGAGTGGTCATTTTCGGGGCCGGCACCGGTAACCCCTATTTCACAACTGATACAGCAGGTTCCTTAAGAGCTATCGAGATCAATGCTGATGTGATCCTGAAAGGCACCCGGGTGGATGGCATTTACAATGCTGATCCTGAAAAAGATCCCTCTGCCACTAAATATAATACCATCACTTTCCAGGAATGTCTCTCCCAGCAATTGAAGGTAATGGACATGACCGCCTTCACTTTATGTATGGAAAATAACCTCCCCATCATTGTCTTTGATATGAACAAGGAAGGCAACCTGCGCCGGGTTGTGACCGGAGAAAAGGTCGGCACCCTCGTAAAAGGCTGACCCATCGTAGATTTACTATAATAATAATGCACAGTAAAGGCTATCTTGCGTCAGCCCGTTACCACCCACCTGTGAAAAACTATTGAGGGCTTTCTGCCCATTTTTTAATAGTTTAGAAATCGTACGTTACTTGTTATGGCGAACCTTTCCCTCTCTATTGTAGAGATCATTTTACTGGTATTTTTTGCAATCGTACTGGGTATTACGATACACTTCTTTATTACCAGCCGCCGAAACCTGAAATCCACCTTTACAGAACCCAAAAAGAACGAACAGGACCTGAATGAATGGAAAATGAAATATTTCAACGATGTTGAAATAAAGGATAAAGAACTCAGTTCCCTGCGCCAGCAACTGGAAGAAGCAGAAGAGAACAGCAAGATATACCTGATCGAAGCAGAAGAATCCAAAAAACAGAATAAGAAATTACAACAGGAGCTGGAAGCAGCCAGGAAAACCACGCCTCAACTATCTTCCGGATCTCATACTGATAAGATCAATTATTATGAGCAACTCCGGCAGGCGCAAAACAGCCTTATTGAGCACAATGAAAAGATCAACCAGCTACTAAGCAATATTGATATCATTAAAGAGACCGAAGAAAAACAAAAAGAGATATTAAAGGATAACGAAGAGCTGTATAACCAGATCGAAGACCTGCGGTCCATGCTTTCTCAAAAAGAACAGGAGATCAACAACACCCGGCAAAAAGCCCATTTATCAAAGGAGATGACCTCCATGCTGGATAATGCTTACCTGGAATTCAATACGCTGCAGGAAAAGATACAGAAACTGGAATCACAGGTCAGTTCTTCCAAAAATATCAATCTTGAATACGAGGACCTGAAGGAAGAGCATATTAAAATGAGCCGTGATTTTGAAGAGCAACGAACCAAACTAAATGCCCTGAGCAGTGAGAACAGGGAATTGCAATCCTTACTCGCAGAAACAGAGGACAAATTCAAAGATGCACATTTCCACCGCCAGCAATTACAGAAACGGGTTTCTTATCTTGAAGAATTAAACAACGATCTGCAGGCCGTTTCGGATGCCAATAAACGGCTAGAAAGCCAGATCAAACGGATCGGTGAACTGGAAAGCATGCTCAATGTAGTAGCCGAAGAAAGAGATAAACTGATGCGTAAGGGCTGACCCCAGCAGGTTGAATGACCAGAAACTATATCCCTTGCTGAATAACGGAAAAATGGAGAGACTGGCTCCCTGAGCAGGTAATATTGATAAGTTGATAAGGCTTATTGCTTACCAACTTATCAACGCAATAGCTTATTTAGCCTTCTTAGCTACAGCCTTCTTTTTAGAAGCCGGTGAAACAGCCGGGCGACTTTTACCAAAAGAACCTTTAAAGCGTTTGCCTTTTGCTGTTTTTTTATCTCCTCTGCCCATGGTATTATTTTTTTAGATTGATTGAAAGTGCAAAAATACAGTGTTATAACTAAAAAGCCCCATCCCATACAGACGAGAAGGAGCTTTTAATACGGTTAAGAGCCATTACAGTTTAGCAGAAAGTTCTTTTCCGGCTTTGAATTTGGCCACTTTTCTTGCTTTGATCTTAATTACCTCACCAGTCTGGGGATTGCGGCCATTACGGGCAGCTCTTTTAGATACGGAGAAAGTACCGAAACCCACCAGGGTTACTTTACCACCACCTTTCAATGTTTTGGTTACTGCTTCTACAAAAGAATCCAGTGCTGCGTTGGCCTGGGTTTTAGTGATGGCTGCATCTTCAGATACTTTAGCAATCAATTCAGCTTTGTTCATGATTTATATTTTAAGTGTTTTAGTAACGGCGACAAATTTAGATGCTTTTTCATACCATCAAAAAATTTTTATTCTCTCCTGATTGTTGTAAAATCACACCGAAGCCGCGAGGGGCAAGGATTTTAGCCTGTTCTGATTTTCAGGATTTGTTGATAAAAAAATAATGGTTTGCTGAAAGCCGCTACCACAGCCGTTTTCAGAAGACGTGTTGTAGAATTCAGGCCGGGCAAGGGTTTGCGGGGAATATACAACTGTTTGTGTAGCCTCAAAACAACTATTTATTCTTTTGCACACTCAATTCACAACCTGCATTACCGTGCGGAATGCAATGAATTTATTGGCCCATTTATCCGTGGCCTTCTTTCTCATCGTTTCTGCAAACTGCTCAATGTAGCGGTTATACAGGGCTTTGCTTTCGGTATGATATTGTACAGCATAGGTTATACCCTCTGCATCGTCGGACTCAACCAGGTGCAGGATAACTGCATGTGTAAAACAACCCGTGCCGATAATTTCAGGAATATGTTCAGTCTTCATCCATTGCAGCCAGTCAGCTGCAATAGTATGATCTGTTTTGACGGTTACATTATAAATAAACATGGTAGCACAAAATTAATAAGTTATTCCCCCTTATTATCAATGATCATCTTTTTCAGCCGCTGGTACATAAAAGAAATCACTAGCAATAATACACCCAAGAGGATAAAAGCAGCAATCTTCCCTCCCGGCGGGATATTGATGATGTCATAGAAGAATAATTTCAATAAAGTAACCGTAAACAGCGACAATGAAATGATCCGCAACGGTCGAAAATTCATTTTCATTCCCAGCCACATTATCGCAAATGAGCAAACACCCCAAAGAATACTGAGCATGGCTTTATAATAAAGGTTCTCATACCACGACCAGTCAGTTGCATCCTGGTAATTCGTCCATAATACAATATGATACATTTCTGCACTGAATAAAATAATAATACCGGCTGCCGCTACCCAGGTAAAAGCTGGCTTATGCTCCTTCCATTTATTACCGGTATCATTAAAAATATAGGCGATTACAGCATATAGCAACCATACTAATACCGCCGCACCGGCCCAATGCGCCAGGAAAAGAACCCCTTTGTTTGTTTCAAATAAAGAAAGGGAAACATCATACAAGGCAGGAAGACTGAATAGATAAAATACAAAACAAAAGCCAGTCAGCAGAAACCGCATCAACGGGTGATAACCGTCTTTCCGGAACAGGAATAACAATAAAGCTGTAAATAAAAAAGAATACAGCTGCAGGTAGACCAGGAATACCGGTGCTTCCGTGTAGCGGGTAGCAAACTGGTAGTATATTTCAAGTATCCCTGCAAGATAGGCCACCAGTACAGCTACGATCAAAACAATTTTTCGGATAATAGCCGCTGAGAACTGTCCGTAGAACAAGACTGCTGTTTCTTTTTTCATCAGTGCATAATAGCTAAATAACGCCCCTGCTGCCACCACTGTAGTTATAAACCCTTTGTTTAACAGCACGGGTAACAGTATTGTTCCTGATAAATAAATATCCGACCAGTTGACCAGCAAGCTGAATAACATCAACAGCAATACCAGCCCGGATGCAAATTTGAGCAGGCTGATGGATGACCGCTGGTACAGCCATAGTAATACAACTGATTCCGCCGCCCAGAATAATACGATATGATTACCATTGAACTCAACGGGGGCCACTAAAGAAATAAATGTCACTGCCAGGCCGATCAGCAGGAATACAAAATTCCGGTCAGCACTATTCTTTTTATAAAAGAAGGCAGCTAAGAGCATGTTGAAGACGCCTAACAATCCTGTAAACAATCCCTGGTAAACTCCCCCGTTCCAGTAATCAAGTGCTATCATGCCAGCTCCGTAATAGAGAAAGTTGGTGCTTAATAAAATTATAAAATCAAACCCTGTGAATTTATCTTTCAAACGTAATGTGTTAATGATATTCATTGCCACAAACAATAGATAGAACAATGTAGCAAAGAGCAGGGCATTTTTATAAGGCAGATCTGCTCCCCTGGAAAAAGATTCCCTGATCAGCCAGCTGCCAAATATGATTGTGGTAAAGAACAGGGCAATAGTATTGATAGCAGGCCATCGCTTGAACCAGGCCAGGACCATCAGCCCTGCATTGAGAATACATAAATAAGTGAACAGTGCTATATAGTTATTCTGCCCGGTGCTGACAAGAAAAGGAGTAATAAAACCACCAATAGTGGCCAGTACGGCCAGCTCCTGCCGTTTATAGAACAATGATAATACAATAGCAAATGCAGTGATGATCACCATGATGACGAAAGCAGCTGTTTGCCCGATCAGGTGGTATTGATGAAATGCAAAAGCAATACTGAAATAAAATACGGTCAACCCTCCTCCCACCAGCACTGAACTGAATGAGCGGTAACTATTCCTGAAATAGTGAGCTAAGCTGATAAGGATACCACCACTTACCAACCCAATGATCACACGGCCAACTTCATTGATCCAGTTCTTATCAATAGCATATTTTACAAAAAAAGAAATACCGAGCACCAGCACAGCAATCCCGATCTTATTGGCCACATTTTCACCAATGAATTTTTCTATATCCTTGTTTTGCTTCGCCTGTTTCGGTTGCGGCATAGTATAGCCAGGTGGAATTTTTTGCTCTATACTTTCCTTTTTAATTGTAATGACTTTTTCATCACTGGCAATAACAGGAGCTGGTTGTTCTGCGACAGGTTTCTTTTTAATCTCAGTAACCGGCTCCAAAGGCAGTGAAGGGATCACTACTTCTTTTTGCTGTTCCTTCCATAGAGGTTTTATACTTTCTGTTGAGGATGCTGTCCTTTTTTCTTTCAGCTCTTTATGAAGGTTGGCCACTTCATTCGTAAGATCCTTTACTTTATCATACAACGATTCAAGCAACCGCCTCTGCTCACCAGAACGGCTCAGAATACTTAACAATAAAATAAGGAAAACAACAGGTACAAGAAGGAGCAGAATAATTAATCCGTCCATCAATGCGTATTTTGGTTTAGAAATACTGCTTCAGCAAAACAATGGTGGAAAAGGAATAACTGTTCAGTTTGCAGGCAGTGTTATAATTTGATATCTAAATATACCGGGCAATGGTCAGAATGTTTGACATCGGGGTATATTTCTGCATCCTTCAGGTTCTTTTTTAAAGGTTCTGTAACATTTATGTAATCAATTCTCCAGCCTTTATTCTGCAAACGAACAGAGGGAAAACGCTGGCTCCACCAGCTATAACGATGAGGCTCAGGATGAAAATGGCGGAATGTATCAATCCAGCCACTTCCCAGGAATTTTGTCATCCATTCTCTTTCCTCCGGGAGAAAACCAGATGATTTTTTATTGCCTTTAGGGTCATGAATATCTGTTTCTGTATGTGCAATATTATAGTCACCGCACAAAATTAATTTGGGATACTTCTTCTTTAGCTTATCCAGGTAAGTATGAAATTCATCCAGCCATTTATATTTAAAATCCTGTCTTTCGTCACCGGATGTACCAGAAGGGAAATAGGCATTGATCAGCCTGGTATCACCAAAGTCTAATTGTATCACCCTTCCTTCATCATCGCTGGCAGTATGACCATTGCCAATTTCAACGTTATCAGGTTTTATCTTGGTAAATACCGCCACGCCGCTATATCCTTTTTTTTGTGCACTGAACCAGTAATCATGATAACCCAGGTCATTGAACTGCTTTATATCCACATCGCCTTTTACTGCCTTTGTTTCCTGCACACAGATCACATCCGCCGGGTTTGTTTTTACCCAATCAATAAATCCCTTTTTAATGGCAGCTCTTATTCCATTAACATTATAACTGATGATGCGCATTGTTTTATTGTTTAATTTGGAAAGCAATTTACAGCATAGTATGGAAGCAACCACAAAACAAATACCGGAAGCCATCGTTCCTTCTAAAGAGCATGTTTTCCTGGATGGGCCTAAAAGCAGGAGCTATGAATTACTGTTTGCCTGGCGGGTATTCAGGCAGTTCATAAAAGGATTCCGTACCCTTCACTTCATCGGCCCCTGTATCACGGTTTTTGGTTCGGCCCGGTTCAAGGAAGATCATCCTTATTATCAGCAAGCCAGGGAATTTGGTAAGCGTATCGCCGAAACGGGTTTTACCACCATGACCGGCGGTGGCCCCGGTATTATGGAAGCAGCCAACCGGGGTGCTTTTGAAAATGGCGGCAATTCTGTTGGCTGTAATATCCAGCTGCCTTTTGAGCAAAGGCCCAACCCTTATTTGCAAACAACTATCACCTTTGAGCATTTCTTTATCCGTAAAGTATTGCTGATAAAATATTCATATGCCTTTATCATCATGCCCGGCGGCTTTGGCACGATGGATGAATTATTTGAAACACTAACCCTTGTGCAGACAAAGTCGATTTCCCAATTTCCAATTGTACTCTTTGGAAAGGAATATTACCAGGAACTGGTGGAAACAATTGAAGACATGGCTGAAAAAGGTACTATTTCCAAAGAAGATATGAACCTGGTACTGGTTACCGACAGTATTGATGAAGCTATGCAACATATCAGCCAGTACATTAAAACAAACTACAAAGTGAAACCCCGCAAACGTTTGTGGTGGTTGTTTGAGAAACGCTGATATACAACAGTGTTGTATTTACACATTGTTCCTACCTTCATGGCCTAAATTCCAGGTTATGCGTTTCAAAAAAAATATTGCTGCCTTTGTTGCCGTTCTCTTTGCCCAAATTGTGTATGCTGAACGGTCCATTACAATTCAGTCTCCTGATCAGAACATACAATTAGGTATAATGCACCGGGATAACGGCGACGTTATTTATCGTGTGCTTTATAAAGGAAAAACAGTGATCGCTCCTTCCGGGCTCGGGTTCAAATTAAATGTTCCTGCTCTGTCACTGGTTAAGTTTAACCTTCTCTCTGCTGATTCTTCTGCCACCGATGAAAACTGGAAACCGGTTTGGGGTGAGCAATCTGTTATCCGCAATAATTATAAACAGCTTGTACTTCAGTTAGCAGACCACTCTGGTTCTGGCATCAAATTGAATATCGTATTTCGGGTATTCAATGATGGTGTCGGTTTCAGGTATGAATTTCCACAGCAGGAAAAACTAAACCACTTTGTGGTGGGAGAAGAACTGACGCAGTTTGCGATGGCAGGTGATCACAAAGCCTTCTGGATTCCCGGGGATTTTGATACCAATGAATACGGCTATTATACCACTTCCTTAACTGCCATTGATGCAACAGGTGGCGGTAAAGCCCAGGAGATTCATGCCAAAACATTTTTTGACAAGAATGCCACACAAACCCCGTTGATGATGAAATCAGCTGATGGTTTATATATTAATATCCATGAAGCAGCACTGGTGAATTACCCTGCACTGAATTTAGTGATGGATAAAAGTTCACTCATCTTCAATGCCCACCTCGTTCCTGATGCAACAGGTAACAAAGCTTACTTACAGACCCCGGCCAAAACACCCTGGCGTACGATCATTGTCAGTAATAAAGCAGGTAATATTCTTACCTCAAGGCTGATCCTGAACCTGAACGAACCCTCTGTGATCAAAGATGAATCCTGGATCAAGCCTCAAAAATTTGTAGGTGTATGGTGGGAAATGCATGTCGGTAAATCAAGTTGGGATTACAGTGGCAGCCAGGTGGGTTCTCAACAGGCAACTAAAGTGCCGCATGGTGCCAACACGGCTAACGTAAAAAGATATATTGATTTCGCCGCTAAACATGGTTTCCAGGGTGTGCTGGTGGAAGGATGGAATACAGGCTGGGAAGACTGGTTTGGTCAATGGAAAGAAGATGTGTTTGATTTTGTGACTCCCTATCCTGATTTTGATGTAAAAGAGTTATCCGCTTATGCAAAGGAGAAAGGCGTGAAGATCATCATGCACCATGAAACATCTGCCTCTGTTACCAATTATGAACGATGGATGGATACCGCTTACCGCTTTATGAATAATAATGGATACAATTCAGTAAAGACCGGGTATGTGGGCCGCATCATTCCAAGAGGTGAACATCATGATGGCCAGTGGATGGTTCGTCATTATGAAAGGGTGGCGAAAAAAACAAGTGACTATAAGATCATGGTGGATATGCATGAATCTGTCCGGTTGACCGGTCTGCACCGCACTTACCCTAACTGGATCGCCAGCGAAGCAGCGAGAGGAAATGAATTCAACGCCTGGAGTGTGGGTAATATGCCGGATCATGAAACGATTCTTCCTTTCACAAGGATCATGGGCGGGCCCATGGATTATACACCGGGTATCTTTAAAATCAAGATGAGTTATTATAATGCAGAGAAGAAAGAACAGGTGCATACTACGTTAGCTAAACAACTGGCTTTATATGTAACCATGTACAGCCCCTTGCAAATGGCAGCTGACCTGCCCGAGAATTATGAAGCAAAACCAGATGCACTCCAGTTTATCAAAGATGTGGCGGTCGACTGGGATGAAACAAGGGTGCCGGATGCAGAGCCTGGTGATTATATCATCATGGCCCGGAAAGCAAAAGGAAGTCCCAATTGGTTCCTGGGTGCTATTACCGATGAGAATGCAAGAAACCTGGTTTCTTCACTTGATTTTTTAGATGCAGGTAAGAAATATGTAGCAACCATTTACCGGGATGCTGATAATGCTGACTGGAGTACGAACCCGGAAGCTTATGTAATTGAAAAATTCCTGGTGGATAGTAAAACACTTTTAAAACTGAAATTAGCGCCGGGTGGCGGAACTGCCGTAAGTTTGATGCCTGCTTCAACAGCAGAACTCAAATCAGTTAAAAAATACAAATAATGGGATTTACAGAAATTCTTGGTTACTCTGCCGGTGTGATCACCACACTCACTTTCCTGCCACAGGTTATTAAAACATGGAAAGAACGGTCAGCCAAGGATGTTTCCTTATGGATGTTCATCATAGCCGCCACAAACGAGGTGATGTGGATCGGCTATGGCATTTTAAAAGACGATTGGGTGATCATCCTGACCAATGCTGTTGTACTGATCCTGTCTGTTACAATGATCGGGTTAAAACTAAAATATAAATAAGCTGCCTCGCATAGATGGTTAAAAATATATTATCCTACATAAGGCTGAAGCCGGTACTGGCAGTTGGATTCCTGCTATCCTGTTCAAGCCTGCTGTTTGGTACCTGGGTGGCTTCCATACCTGGGATAAAAGAAAGACTCGGGTTAACTGACGGCAGCCTGGGTCTTTCTTTATTATTATCACCCCTTGGAGCTTTAACAGGCGTGGCATTATCAACAAAACTGTTCAGTAAGATATCAGTAGGCAAATGGATGCTGGCCGGGTATATTATCGTCAGCCTGATCATGATCGCACAGATCAATGCCGTATCCGTTTATATGCTATGGGTCTGTTTATACCTGTTTGGTTTTTTTAGTTTTCTCAACGGTGTTTCCGTTAACACTACTATCAACCGGCTGGAAAAAGAATACAACAGGAAACTGATGAGTACCAGCCATGCTTTATACAGTATTGGTGGTGGTGTCAGTGCCGGTTTAGCTATTGCATTTTTTGGAATGGGTATCCCTTCCGGCTGGCAGATCGTCATCGTTGTAGTTATTATCTGCTGTATTTTAGTACTCAGCCGTCATCATTTATTAGCCCATGAGGAGATCATTCATACCAGTTCAGGCTTACGGCTTCCGTCACTGAGTATTCTCAGCATCTCCTTCATCTGTATGGTGATCTTTATGGCAGAAGGTTGCGTGGCTGACTGGAGCGGTATTTATTTAAAAGAAACCATGCATGCGCCGCCTGAATTAGTAAGTCTCGGTTATGCAGGCTTTGCTATTGCTATGACCATTGGAAGATTAAATGGCGATGACCTGATTACCAAAGCAGGGAGCAAAAAAGTAGTGATCATTGGAAGTTTGTTGACAGCAGCAGGGTTTTCGCTGGTCGTGTTTGCGCCAGTAGTCATTATCGCTATAGCAGGTTATATATTAATTGGCTTTGGTTGTTCCTGCATCGTGCCCGTTTTATTCAGTGCATCAGGAAATATCCCCGGTGTCAGCCCGGTGGAAGGATATGCCATGGTTACCACAGGTGGCTTGATTGGCTTTTTAACCGGGCCCTCGGTTATTGGTTTTATTTCTGAAAAAGCTACACTGGCAACAGGTTTATCTTTATTAATTTTATTGGCAGTGGCTGCGGCCGTTATTGGATGGAAAAATAAATTCCTGGGACAGTCAACAACATTGAATACTGAATTAGAATATGATGAACAAATCTATTGATACGATCATTTTTGACCTTGGTGGTGTTCTGATCGACTGGAATCCCATGTATGTGTACCGTAACTATTTTGATGCTGAAGAGAAGCGTAACTACTTTTTTGAGCACATTTGTACCAGCGACTGGAATGAAGAACAGGATGCAGGCCGCTCCATCGTGGAAGCAACACAGTTACTGGTAGAAGAATTCCCGGATTGGGAGCAACCCATCCGTGATTACTATGGCCGGTGGACAGAAATGTTGCATGGACCCATTCATGAAACAGTAGAAATATTCCGGCAGCTAAAAGCATCCGGGAAATATAAAATCTATGCATTGACCAACTGGCAGGCTGATCTTTTTAACATTGCGCTGGTTCGTTATAACTTCCTGCACTGGTTTGATGGCCGGGTGGTGAGTGGGGAGGAAAAAATAAGAAAGCCATTCCCGGCATTTTACCAGCGGTTACTGGATCGCTATAATGTAGATCCGGCAACAGCTTTGTTTGTTGATGATAACCTGAGAAATGTGAAAGCCGCAGAGCAACTGGGAATACAGAGTGTTCATTTTTTGAATCCCGGTCAATTCAGGGAAGAATTGAAACAAGCCGGAATTGAAGTACATTCATAACTAATACTTCCGCTTTATGATAATCATCGCAGCCATTCTGGTTTTTCTTTTGTTGCTGGTCATTATTATTTACAACAAACTTATCAGGAGGAAAAATGCTGTTGATAATGCCTTCTTTTCCATGGATGTGATGCTAAAAAAAAGATACGACCTTATTCCCCAACTGGTAGATACCGTAAAAGGATACATGCTGCATGAAAAGGAGCTACTGACGAACCTGACTGCCATGCGGCAAAAATCAATGGAGCTCAAATCATCTGCCAATGACAAAGTAGTGCTTGATAACCAGATCAACGATATCTTGCAGCAGATATTTATCAAATTCGAAAATTACCCTGACCTGAAAGCCAGTGAAAATTTTTTAAAGCTGCAGGGAGCCATTAATGAAACAGAAGAACAGCTTGCCGCGGCCAGACGGTTTTATAATGCAGCAGTTAACGATTATCACAATGCAATAGAAATGTTCCCTTCCTCCCTGGTCGCCTCCTGGATGAATATGAAACACAAAACCTATTTTAATATCCCGGAAACGGATAAAGCAGTGCCTGTTATTACCATTAACTAATAAGCCGCCATGGCAGCTGACAACAATTTCAAACAGTTTTACGACAGCGAACTCCACGACTTACTGCAGCCATTGGAAACGGAGAGACACGCTGTAAAAAAATTAGCTGTGTTTACCTGCTTGTTATTTGTGGCTGCTGTTATAGCTTTTATAATCACATCCTCTTCCCGTTCAGCCATTGCCGGCGTACTTACACTTATTTTATTCCTGGGCGGCATTATTGCCGTGGTCCGGCTTTATTACAGGAAAAAAGCATACGTTTCAAAATATAAAGAGGCCATTGTCCGGAAAATAATCAACTTTATTGATCCTTCTTTTCAGTATGATCCGGGCAGTCATATCAGCCGTACTGATTATAATGCCAGTGGGCTCTTTATTGAAAAACCGGAACGGTTCAAAGGAGATGATTATATCGAAGGCAAAAGGGATAAAACTTTCTTCTGTTTTTCAGAGCTGCATACAGAACACAAGGTTGGCAGTGGTAAGAATGCACATTGGGAAACTATTTTCAAAGGTTTATTTTTCATCGGTGATTTTAATAAGCATTTCCAGGGAAGAACTTATGTATGGAGTGAGTACAACCCGCAATTGAATTTTTTGAACAAGCTATTTTCTTCCTTCGCCTGGGACCTGGCCAAAGTAAAGTTGGAGAGCAGTGAGTTTGAGAACAGGTTTATTGTGTACAGCACAGACCAGGTGGAAGCCCGGTATATCCTGACCCCTTCTTTTATGGAACGGCTATCCAAACTCCAGGATATGATGGGGCAAAAAACAGCTTTTTCTTTCGTCAATACTAATATCTATGTGGCTGTACCCATCAAAGATGATCTGTTTGAACCTTCTGTCTTCTCAGCAAATGATTATAATACAATCGGCGATTATTACAATACGGTACAGATGGTTCTTGGTATCATAGACGAACTGAAACTGAACCAGCGTTTATGGACCAAAGAGTAAGATTACTCTAATACCGGCCTTAACCATTTCTCCGCTTCTTCCAAACTCATATCCTTGCGCTTAGCATAGTCTTCCAGCTGGTCTCTGCCAATTTTACCCAGGCCGAAATAATGGCTTTGCGGATGCGCTATATACCAGCCACAAACAGAAGCTGGCGGGTTCATGGCTAAGCTTTCCGTAAGGTCAATGCCAATATTCTCTGTCACATTCAACAAATAAAACAATTTGATTTTTTCAGTATGATCAGGACAGGCGGGATAACCCGGTGCCGGGCGGATACCTTTATATTGTTCTTTGATCAGTTGTTCGTTGGTCAGGGTTTCATTCTTTTCATATCCCCAATGTTCTTTCCTCGTTTGCTGATGCAAACACTCTGCAAAGGCTTCCACAAAACGATCGGCTAAAACCTGGACCAGGATCTTATTATACTCATCATGATCAGCTGCAAATTTATCTACATGCTGCTTAGCACCATGAATGGTAACGGCAAAAGCCCCCATATAATCTTCGCCCAATTCTTTGGGCTTGATAAAATCTGCTAAGGAAAAACAAGGCTGCCCAACAGCTTTTTTCATTTGCTGGCGTAATGATTCCAGTTTCACTTCTCCTTTACCTGTTTGCAGTGTTACTGTGTCTGCATTATTGCTGCTGGCCGGCCAGAAACCGATCACCCCATCAGCTGTAAACCATTTTTCAGTAACGATCCTTGCAACCAGTTTTTGTGCATCATCATAAATACGTTTGGCTTCGGCACCAAATATCTTATCAGATAATACTTCCGGGAAATGGCCCGGCATTTCCCAGGCAATAAAGAAAGGACCCCAGTCAATATATTGTGCAATAGTAGCCAGGTCGAATTCTTTCAGCACTTTCACCCCGTTCACAGCCGGGACTGTCGGTTTATAATTCTTCCAGTCAAAATACTCTTTTGTAATAGCAGCTTCTGTATAAGGAATCAATACCCTTGTCTTGTTCTTATTGAGGAATTGAGTACGCAGATCGCCATACTCTTTATCCACCTCTTTCAGAAATGTCTCTTTCTGGTCTTTACTCAATAAAGAGCTTACGGCTGTCACACTTCTTGAAGCATCCAGCACATGCAGAACGCCATTGTCATATTGCGGCGCTATTTTCACCGCCGTATGCATCCTTGAGGTGGTGGCTCCACCGATCAGCAAGGGTTGTTTCATATTGCGGCGCTTCATTTCATGTGCCACATGCACCATCTCATCAAGGGAAGGTGTGATCAAACCACTCAGACCAATGATATCAACATTCTCTTTAACAGCTGTATCTAATATTTTATCAGCAGGCACCATAACTCCCAGGTCAATGATATCATACCCGTTACAGCCGAGCACCACACCTACTATATTTTTTCCAATATCATGCACATCACCTTTCACGGTGGCTAACAAAACTTTCGGTGCCCCGGCTCCTTCTTCATTGATAGTTCCTGCGGCTAAATGGGCCTGGCGGCGTTCTTCTTTTTCTGCTTCAATAAACGGTGTTAATACCGCCACACTTTTTTTCATCACCCTTGCACTCTTTACCACCTGCGGCAGGAACATTTTACCAGCACCAAACAGATCACCCACTACATCCATACCCGCCATCAGCGGCCCTTCGATCACCTCAAGTGGTGTCGGGTATTTTAATCTTGCTTCTTCGGTATCAGCATCAATATAGTCGGTGATGCCATTCACCAGTGAATGTTTTAATCTTTCTTCCACAGAAGTTTTGCGCCAGCTTTCATCTTTCACTATTTCCTTTCCTTTCGCCTTTACAGTTTCTGCAAAAGCGATCAGCTTCTCTGTTGCTTCATTATTATCATTATTCCTGTTCAGGATCACATCTTCGCACAGGTCTCTTAAGGCTGGTTCAATCTCGTCATACACCACTAACTGACCGGCATTCACAATGCCCATATCCATCCCGGCTTTAATAGTATAATACAGGAAAACAGAATGCATGGCTTCCCGCACATGATCATTCCCCCGGAAAGAGAAAGAAAGGTTACTGACACCACCACTCACTTTAGTAAGCGGCATCAGTTGTTTTATTTCCCGGGTGGCTTCAATGAAATCAACTCCGTAATTGTTATGTTCTTCCAATCCGGTGGCTACAGCAAAAATATTAGGGTCGAAAATAATATCCTGCGGATCGTAACCAACCTGTTCGGTTAGTATCTTATAAGCCCGGTGGCAAATTTCTACTTTTCGTTGTTTGGTATCTGCCTGTCCTTTTTCATCAAATGCCATCACGATAACAGAAGCACCATAGCTCTGGCAGATGATGGCCTGCTCAATGAATTTCGCCTCCCCTTCTTTCATGGAGATGGAGTTCACGATACATTTTCCCTGCACACATTTCAAACCGGCTTCAATGATCTCAAACTTAGAGCTGTCGATCATGATCGGGATCTTAGCTATATCGGGTTCACTTTGTAAAAGATTCAGGAAAGTAGTCATGGCTTTCACACCGTCCAGCAGTGCATCATCCATATTTACATCCAGCACCTGGGCACCATTCTCCACCTGCTGGCGGGCCACACTCAGTGCTTCTTCGTATTTATTTTCCCGGATGAGGCGGGCAAATTTCTTGGAGCCTGTTACATTTGTTCTCTCACCTACATTGACAAAATTGGTCTCGGGGCGAACGACCAGTGGCTCCAAACCTGCCAGTCGCAGGTAGGGCCTGATAATAACGTTATCCTGCATTTATGAACTTCTTTTTACAAACACTTTCCTGATATCAGAAAAATTGTTAACGATAAGAATAAGGGTTGCTGCTACAACTAAAATCTGCGGTAATGTCATACTAACTCTTTTTCAATGATTGGTAATGGCCTTGGTATAAGACCTTTTACATGTTCAGCAATATGTTTGATATGATCGGGTGTGGTGCCGCAACAGCCGCCCACAATATTTACAAATCCTTCCTTGGCCCATTCTTCCAGGTAATGACCGGTATCTTCCGGGTGCTCATCATACTCACCCATCGCATTGGGTAAACCGGCATTGGGATAAGCAGAGACATAACAGGAAGATATCTGGCTCAGCTCCTCGATATGCGGACGCATTTCTTTTGCTCCCAGTGCACAATTCAAACCGATACTTAATGGCTTTGCATGCATGACAGAAGTATAAAATGCTTCCAGTGTTTGTCCGCTCAGCGTTCTGCCCGAAGCATCAGTGATCGTTCCGCTGATCATCACCGGTAATGATTCTTTCTTTGTATCGCGGAAATATTTTTTAATAGCGTAAATGGCAGCTTTGGCATTCAGTGTATCAAAAATGGTCTCGATCAGCAACAGGTCCACTCCGCCATCTACCAGCCCTTGCACTTGCTCATAATAAGCAGCTACTACTTCATCAAACGTAACAGCCCGGAAACCGGGGTTATTTACGTCCGGGGAAAGTGATAATGTTTTATTCAGCGGGCCAATAGCTCCGGCCACCCAGGCTGTCTTACCAGACTGGCGAATCGCTTCTTTCGCACAGGTAGCAGCAGCCACATTCAATTCATAGGCCAGCGACTGCATTTCATAATCAGCCATGGCGATCACCGTGCTGCTGAAAGTATTGGTTTCAATAATATCAGCCCCTGCATCAAGGTATTGTTTATGGATCTCGGTGATGATCTGCGGCTGTGTGATATTGAGCAGGTCATTATTTCCTTTTACATCACAATGCCAGTCTTTAAAGCGTTCGCCACGATAATCTGCTTCAGCAAGTTTATAGCGCTGTATCATGGTCCCCATGGCACCATCAATGATGAGTATTCTTTTTTCCAGTTCTTTCCTGATATCCGCCATATAGTAATCCTTTTGCCGGGCTGGTGATTGCTGTTTATAATTGCTGAGCTGTGTTACCGAAGACGGTTACATCTTTTTGAACTGTATAAACGCCGGGAAACTGTAAGTGAAGTTTCGTTAACGTTTATTAGTTCAGTTACTGCAGGCCGAACAATAAACAAATCCGCCCATGAAGCGACAAAGCTACTATAACTATCTTTAATATCAAAGCATTAAAGCCTAGCGGCTATTGACGTAACTCTCTACCGGTAAGCGGTTTTGAAGGCTGCGGGCCAGGGTCATTTCATCAGCATATTCGAGCTCGCCGCCAAAGGCAATACCCCGGGCTATCGTAGTAATACGGCAGGAAACTCCCTGCAATTTCTTCTGTATGTAATAAATGGTTGTATCTCCCTGGATATTAGGGTTCAGGGCAAAGATCAACTCCTGGGTTTGTTCTTTTTTGATACGGTTAGCCAACGATTCGATGTTCAGCTGGTCAGGGCCAACACCATCTAACGGGGAAATGACACCGCCCAGGACATGGTAAGTTCCGTTGAATTGCTGGGTACTTTCTATGGCAATTACATCCCGGATACTCTCCACCACGCAGATGATCTCCTGTTTGCGCATGGAATTGGCACAAATGGAACAAATATCGCCGTCTGCCACATTGAAACAACGCTGGCAAAACTTGATCTCCGACCGCATTTTGGCGATGATATCACTGAAATGTGTGACCTCCCCGGTGTCCTGTTTCAGTAAATGCAAAACCAACCGCAAAGCCGTTTTTTTACCAATACCGGGAAGCTTGGCAAATTCGTTGACCGCATTTTCTAATAAAGCAGAAGAGAATTGCATGGAGCAAAGGTAGAAAGTTTGAGGTTTGAAGTTTCGGGTTGGGAGGTCACGTAGAAAAATATTTTACCTATAAAGCGATCTCAAACTCGTTTTCCCAATTGGGTTTGACGATGATCTTTCTTTCAACCGGTTTTACCAGTTCGGGTTGTTTCTTTTTGCCAAAGAATTCACCCGGGTCCCATTTGCCGTTCTTATTATCATCATACAATATCCGCAGTTCATAATCGCCGGGAAAGAACAGTAGTTGCACCAACTCAGTACTGTTCATAGGGATAGAACGGGTAACATTCCCGCTTAAGAGAAAGATCAGCACCGGGTTTTTAGCCAGATCTATATTCCGGAATTTAATTTTCAATTGTCCGTAGTCAGATAGTTTTTTGGTGGCGAAACTGAGGGTATCCGTTTTTAGTAATTTTTTTCCGGCAGAATCCTCCGCAAATTCCTTATCGAAAACAAAATGATAGATAGTGCTTTCCTTCCATGTATGAGCAAGCTTCAACTGTTTTCCGGTGCTGTCTTTCTGAAAACTATATTCTTTAACAGGGGTATAGGTACTGTCTGTAAACAATCCCACTTTCGTTGAATCATATTTTTTCAACGGTTGTTCGAAGCTCATTACAAAATCACCTAACAAATCCTGTTGATTATTTGCCAAATTGGTAGAGAATCGCAACCGGCGGTCAGCCGATGCCGTCGTTCCTCTTCGTCCTCCTGCATTGAGAACTCCCGGAAGTGTGGTGGCGCCAGTAGCTGCCTGGGCAGGACCATAAGCATACAAAGTAACAGGTGCGGTTGTGTCAGAAATAATGACAGGCACCGTAGCAAAACCAAACACCTGCTTATTACCGAAATAACGGTAAGCTCTGTTATCATCTTTCAGTGCATATAAATAATAGGTCTTAGCCGGAAGATTTTTAAAATGAAAATTGCCTTTGCTATCCAGCCGGGTGACATAGCGGGGTTTTTGATTCACCACGGCTGAATCGTCACCGCTGCTGTGCAGCATGACGATTAAGGTAGTATCTAACTTCCCTGTTTCAGCAAGAATTACATTTCCCCTCAACTCCAGTGAATCAAAATAGCTGCCTGTAGTGAACGTATAGGTAAAATCTTTCAGCACATTTGATTCGTTAATGTCTTTGATCGTATTACCAAAGTTGATCGTGTACGTAGTGTTTGCCTCCAGTGAATCTTTCCATTTTACGGTAAGGTTGCGCAGCTTTGAAGTTACCGTCGGCATCATCTTCGGTATGGGCGAGATGAGCAGCTCCTGTTGTGCACTGATCATATCACCGATAAACTCATCAAACTCAAACTCAATTTTGCTTTCGTTGAAATTACGGGAGGAATCACCTGGTGTCACTTTTTGCAAAGCAGGCGGCAGCGAATCCCTGTCGCCACCCTGCGGGGGAATGATATTGGCGCAGCCGGTAGTAAAAACCGATATTTTAATACAAACTGCTACTATAAATAAAAAGAGAAATACTTTTTTCATTGCTGGTGCTGGAATATCTGCAAACTTAATTGGTTTGCCGCTACTACCTGTAAAGGCTTTGTTGTTTAACTTAAAAAATCCTGTTAATCATATTTTCAGCTACCCGGGCAGTTCATTTTCTTCTTCCTCCAGTTCATGAAGCGCCACTGCCAGGTTATTGGTCTTTACAAAATTGCACCAATGACAGTCTTCCTTCCCGCAACCGGTATAGAACTCCCGGTTCTGTATCTTTTCCCAGGTCTGGCTGATCTGTTCCGTGACGGTAGTTATATCTGCCGGGCTGATCACCACTTTTTCTTTACGGTAGTTTTTCTTTTTATCCGGTTCAATAAAATCAAATTCCGTGCTGACCACTTTCCAGTCTTTCTGCTCATAATTATCCACCAGTATCTTATAGAAGACGGCTTGCCGCCAGTAATCTCCCCCATTAGGTTCTTTATCTGACGGGCCTTTCAATTTCGGAAGGGCTTTATCCGGATCGCCTGTTTTATAATCCACCACATTCACCGCTTTACCATCAAACTCCAGTTTATCCAATTTCCCTTTCAGCGGCACTTCTTTCACCATTACGTTGCGGATATTTCTTTCAATAGCCACGATCTTATTGAAAGAGTTAATATTCTTATCATAATAGTTGCTCAACACTTCCTGCCCGTATTCCAGCCGGCGGTCAAATTGCTCCTGTGTAAAACTCTCCCGGTGCCGGTGCATATACCATTCAAAATCGGCGATGAATTCTTCCTTTGGAGCAAACTGGTCTTTCCCTGCCTCCTGCATCTTACGAAATAATTTTTCCAATGCATAGTGCACCGCAGAGCCAAACTCCGTTGCTTCGTTCTTGGGAGAAGGAATACGGATCAGGTTTTTAAAATAAAACTCCAGCGGGCATTTCAGGTAATTATTCAACGCCGTAACGTTCATCACGAACTTATCCAGTATGCGGTCAATAAAATCTTCTTCGATCTTTTCTATCTCCGGTGCTTCAGCGGCTCCAAAATGCAGGGCAGCAAACTCAGATAATACCTCCCTGTCCAATATCATTTTTTCAGTGGGCAACTGGTGCTGATCCTGTATCTCTGCAATGAACATGGAAGGTTCCAGTTCTTTACCGTCATTCTTAAATTTACTGTACGAAATATAAAGATGTTGTTCAGCTCTTGTGAGTGCTACATAAAACAATCGTCTCAATTCCTCATCATCGGCCCCCTCCCGGCCTCCCCCGCGGGGGGAGGAGGAAAAAATTGTATCCGGCAGTTTATATCCTCCGCCCGGTTTTCTTTTCTTTTCCCAGAAAGAAGAATTGCAGCCCGCCAGGATCACATATTCAAATTCTAATCCTTTTGAACCATGAGCGGTCAACAGGTTGATACCTTTATCACTACCGCTTACCTGTACCAACGGAAGAGTGATTTCTTCTTTTTCCATTAAAGAAATAAGTTTCACCAATTCATCCAGGTCAAGTAAAGGGCTGCGGTGCGTTTCCTCTTTTACAAAATCAAATAAACCGGTCAGCACCTGCAATTGCCAGTGCTTATCCTGGCTTTGCATGATATGGGTGAGTACCCCTGCCTGCCTGATCACATTTTCAAATAATTGTTGCAGTGTGAGGTTCGGTACATCAGCAACCAGTTGTTCGATAACACGGCTGGCATTTTTTAACCCGCTGTGCAGGCCCTGGCTGAAAAGATCTTTGGCCGGTGCATTTGATTTTTCCACCAATGCCTGCCGGATGGATGTTTTGTGCTCCCCATACCTTTTCTCCGCCACTTCAATACTCAGCTTCGCAATTTCAATAGGCGGAATATGAAACCAGTCGAAATGCAGGATCTCAAACAGCATTTCATCACCACCGTATGGCGTATCATGTTCTGCGGCCAGGTATTTCAGTAATAAAATGATCTTTTGCGCCAGCGGCAATTCAAGAATATTCAAATGCCGCTTACTGTAAACAGGTATATTCAGCAGTTTGAAATACTGTGCCAGCTCTTCCCCGTATTTATTTTCCTTATAGATAATACCGATCCTTCCCGGCGGCACCTGCTGTCCCACCAGTTCCTGCACCTGTTTGGCAATACCGATCATTTCCTGTCGCAGCGTTTCGTATTCCCTGATAACAGGTTTATTAGTTAATTGGTTAATTAGTTGATTAGAGGAAAGTAATTCCTTACTCAACCCGTCGATCTTCTTAACCAGGCGTTCATCATTCCGGTTGATCAGTGTTTTGGAAACATCCAGTATGGGTTGCGTGGAGCGGTAGTTATTGGTGAGCACTACCGTCAGCAGGTCTTCTTTATAATTACCGGCAAACTCCAGCATATTCTCCACGTTGGCCCCCTGGAAACGATAGATACTCTGGTCATCATCACCCACCACAAATACATTGGGTTTATCCCAGTAACTGATCATCAGTTCCACCAGCCGGTTTTGCGTACCACTGGTATCCTGGTATTCATCCACCAGTATATATTGATATCGCTCCTGGTAATTGGCCAATAAGTTTTTATTCTCTTCAAATGCTTTGATCACCCAGTTGATCATGTCGTCAAAATCATAGCGGTTCTTTTTCCGCAGCAGTTGCTGGAAACGATCAAACTCGTTCACGGCTGCCCGCAGCTTCTCCATCTTTTCTTTCTCTTCTTCGATCTTATCTTTTTTCAGGTCACCGGCATTGAACTCTTTATATTTTCGTTTATAAATAAATTCATCCCTGGTTGGCAGGTCGGCGAGGTAGTCATCAATTTTTTGGCTAATATAGGAAGCTGTCCAGCCTTCCTTCTTCATGGTACTGAATAAGGACTGCAGGTTCTTCACTTCAAAATACACATCGCCCCGGTATCTTTTTAAAAGATGGCCCTTGGGAAAAGAATCGATCAGTTGTTTAAAGAGCTCGATCTTTTCTAAATCGGAAACAGGATCCAGTGCTGTTTTTTCAAAGAGTGAAAGATTTTCCTGGATCACCTCATTACAAAAAGCATGGAATGTATAAATGTTTACTTTATATGCATCGGGGCCGATGAATTGCAGCAGTCGCTTCCGCATAGCCACCACACCCGCATCGGTATACGTAAGACAGAGAATATTTTCGGGCAATGCATCCGTTTCCAGTAATATCTTGCCGATCCGGCTGGCCAGGATCTGTGTTTTACCGGTGCCGGGACCTGCGATCACCATCACGGGTCCTTCAATAGTATCAACAGCGATCCGTTGCTGCTCATTCAGTCGTTCGTACTCTTCCCTGAATTTCTTTTCTAATCTTTCTTTATTAAAAGACATTTGTTTAAACTTTTTTACCCGTTACCAGTTATAGAACAAGTTAATTCAAATTACCCATGGCTGTTTATTCCATTAAAACTGTTCAAAAAATACCGGTGTCGCTTGATAAAGCCTGGGATTTCTTCTCCAGCCCTGCAAATTTACAGGCCATTACCCCGGCAAAAATGGGTTTCACTATCATTTCTAAGCACCACGGGGAGAAAATGTATGCCGGGCAGCTCATTGAATACAAAGTGAGACCGGTGCTGGGCATCCCCTTGTACTGGATGACCGAGATCACCCAGGTAAAGGACAAAGAGTATTTTATTGATGAACAACGTTTCGGGCCTTATAGCCTCTGGCATCACCAGCATCATTTCAAAGCCATTGAAGGTGGCGTGGAAATGTCGGATATCATCCACTATAAAAATCCATTGTGGGTCCTGGGTGATATGGCCAACGTATTGTTTATAAAAAAACAGCTTCGTGATATTTTTGATTTCCGCTATAAGAAAGTAGAAGAGCTGTTTGGCAAATGGGAACAATAACTGTAGATCGCCCAGGGTTACTATTGCTTTCCAAAGAGTTACCATAAAAAATCAGCCGCTGCACCTGACAGTCATCCGTTCCTTGTAACTTTAAGAACTGATGAGGATTGCCTGCACCATATTAATTATTCTACTGATTGTATCAATTTCCTGTAAACGGGAAGTTATTTCTTCATCCCTGCCTGTACCCTATCAGCTGAATGTACCGGCAAACTTTCCTGTATTACCTGTTCATTCTGATAATCCATTAACCAATGAAGGAGTGGAATTAGGCAGAAGATTGTTTTATGATAAACGGCTTTCCGGCAATAACATGGTATCCTGCGCCAGTTGTCACCAGCAGAACCTTGCTTTCTCAGATGGTACTGCACTTACGGCTGCCGGTGTATCAGGCATGTCATTGCGAAGAAATGCACCGGCATTAATCAACCTGGCCTGGTTGGATGATGGTTTTTTTTGGGATGGTGCTGCACCAAATTTGGAAGCACAGGCTTTTATGCCCTTAGCCAATCCTGATGAAATGCACCAGCTTATTCCCGGCCTGATCAGTGAACTGAAAGCCATACCCGATTATGTGCAGCGGTTTCGTTCAGCTTTTAATAGCGACATCACGGATGCAGCTATCGCCAAAGCGATTGCGCAATTTCAGCGGTCACTGGTTTCAGCGAATTCAAAATATGATAAATACAGGAGAAATGAACCGGGTGGTATTTATAACAGCGAAGAAAGAAGGGGAATGGAACTGGTACAAATAAAATGCGGTGGCTGTCATGCAGGAGAATTACTGACAGATAATATTTTTCATAACAACGGGCTGGACAGCAGTTTCACCAATACCAGTTTCGACAGGATCTTTTTAGGCCGCTATCGGATTACGAACAACCCGGCTGATATCGGGAAATTCAAAACGCCTACGTTACGAAATATTTTATTGACAGCACCCTATATGCATGATGGCCGTTTTGCCACAATTGACCAGGTATTCGATCATTATGCAACAGGAATAAAAAACTCTGCAACACTTGACCCGCTGGTGAAACAGGATAACGGGAATCCAGGTATTCCTTTATCTGCAGTGGAAAGACAGGCAATACTTGTGTTTCTGCAAACCCTCACGGATAATGTGTTCATCACGAATCCGAAATTTTCCAATCCTTTTTAAAGATGGCTTATTTTATTCCTGCTCTTTTTCTTAATTCTGCAACTGGGATTACGATCATCCTTCCGGTTGGTTGATTGTCCCGGTAAGTGATCATTTTGATAGCAGCTGCATCTTTGGGAACCGTTAGTGGCGCATTATACTTCGGGTAATACTGATCAGGGAAAGAATTATCAAAGCTGTAATGAATGGAAAGCCCTTCGATCTCGGTACTCAGCTTAATATTGATAGTCGCTGTATCTTTCTTACTCACTTCCACAATGGGATCATAGATACTTGGCGCATATTTTACTTCCGCTGCCTCTAATCGTGCAAAATGATGTTCTGTTCTCCTGGCAAAATCATTCCAGTCCCTTTTTTCTTTCGGGCTCCACAATGCTTCGGCTATAGCGAATCCTCTTGGCCAGGTCATGTATTGCAGGTGACGGGTATTGTACACTTGTTCTGTCCACAAGTTGGCCTGTCCTCCTTTCACCAATGAAGCATCAATTCCTTCAGGAAGCGGATCGAACTGGTACGCTTTCTTCAACCGTAATGTGGAATACACCGGAGGTTCAATCGCAGCATCCCCCTGCATATAATCGATATAAGCAAAATCAGTGGGGCTCATCACTACTTCGTGTCCCTGCCGGGCTGCTTCAATACCACCTTTCATTCCTCTCCAGCTCATCACGGCAGCATTTGGTGCCAAACCACCATCCAATATCTCATCCCAGCCGATCATCTTTTTGCCTTTACTATTTATGATCTTCTCCATCCGTTTCACAAAATAACTTTGTACTTCATCAAGGTTCTTCAGGTTTTCTTTTTGCATCATTGCTTTTATCGCATCGGTCTTTTCCCAGAAGTTACGGGCTGTTTCATCACCTCCCATATGGATGTATTCAAACGGAAATAACTGTGCCACTTCCGTAAACACTTTCTCCATGAACTCATATACTTTTTCATTGGCCGGGCAAAGTGTATTATCTATAAGGCCATAAAAATGCTGGCCGCCCCCGGGCCAGACCATAAACCGGTCACCGGGACTTACATAATACTCACCGGGGGTGCAGGATAATTCAGGATAAGCAGCAATGGCCGCCAGGCTATGACCCGGTACATCAATCTCCGGCAGTATATTGACGAAGCGGTCGGCTGCGTATTTGACTATTTCTTTAATATCCTCCTGCGTATAGAATCCGCCATAAGTAGCAGCTTCACCAGGCTGGGGTTTTGACAAAGTGCCGAATGTACCCGTCCTTTCCACCCGCCATGCTCCCACTTCCGTCAGTTTAGGTAAACTCTTTATCTGGATCCGCCAGCCCTGGTCATCGGTGAGATGCAAATGCAGCAGGTTGAATTTATATTTCACCATCTGGTCTATATAATCCTTCACCTGTGCCACCGTAAAGAAATGACGGGATACATCCAGCATCAATCCTCTCCAGCCGAAACGGGGATGATCTTCGATGGTGACAACAGGTAATACCCATTTATTTTCCGGATCAATATCTTTCTTACTTTCTACAACTCCGGGGAATAATTGCAATAATGTTTGTATACCATAAAATATACCGGAGGGTTCATTTGCAGATAAGCTGACACCTGTTGTCGTTACTTTAAGCCGGTACCCGTCTTTGTGAATAGATTTATCATTGACCAATAACAGTGTTATTGATTTTGGTTGTACAGCGGTTCCTTCTTTTATAGTTACCTTATTAATTCCCTTGCTGAGTTTGACTGCAAGATCCATTGCCATTTTCTTCACTTCGGCGTTTGTTGGAGAAACGATCACTGCATTTGCAGGCAATACAAAATCGCCACTCCCACTTACTAGAGAAACTGGTTGCGGTATAATTGATATACTTCGCCTGGCTGTCCGCTGGGCATCAGCAATAAAAAAAGAAACTGCCAGGGTGGCAACAAATACTATTTTTTTCATACAGCAATTTAAGCAGATTTAGTATTACCCGCCGCATAATAGCCTGAACGATATAGTTCATTTGAATTATCATAATCCTTGAATATATTTGTGCGTCATCCGACACAATGCCCGATTATGCAGAGAACGAGTTTTTTTCTTTTTTTATTGACCCTGGTTATTTCCTCCCTGCCCATCCATGGTCAACTGTCTTCCATTCATGGCTTTCTGAAAGATGATACCCTGCTCAGGAAAAACTATTACCAGCAATCTGTCAAAAAGAAAGAACTCCTGCTCGGTTCTTTAAGTAAAGAAAAGCTAAAGGAATATAAAGATATCTACGAGGAACAGTTTACAGAGATCGGCAACCTGTGGAAAAGCAGCCGCCCCGTTACAGCCCCTGAAGCCCATACGTACCTGCAATTATTGGTAAATAAGATCATCGCTGCAAATCCCGAACTAAAGGGGACCGATGCCCGGGTGGTTTTTTCCCGCGACTGGTGGCCCAATGCTGTCAGCATGGGTGATGGCACGATTGCCATCAATGCCGGGCTGGTCATGCACATGAATAATGAAGCAGAGCTGGTTTTTGTAGTATGTCATGAATTATCCCATTACTACCTTGAACATTCACAAAAAGCCATTACTAAATATGTTGAGACGATAAATAGCGAAAGCTTCCAGGCCGAACTGAAAAGACTATCTAAAACTGCCTATGGCGCAAACCAGCAACTGGAACAAATGGCTAAATCGGTGGCCTTTAACAGCCGGCGCCATAGCCGGGATAATGAAGCCGCCGCCGACCGGCAGGCTTTTTTATTCATGAAGAATACCGGGTATGATTGTAATGCCATCAAAACCTGCCTGGAATTGCTGGACAAAGTTGATGACTCATTATTTTATAAACCCATCTCACCGGAACAAAGCTTTCATTTCCCCGATTACCCGTTTCGTACAAAATGGATCCGGAAAGAAACCGGCATATTCAGTGAAATAACAGACAACAGTTCTTTCACACAAAAAGAAAAAGACTCCTTAAAGACACACCCGGATTGCAGTAAGCGGATTCTATTACTGCAGGATTCCATTCAACAACTGCCTGCCGGGAAAAAATTTATTGTGGATGAAAAAACCTTCAACGGGTTGCGTAAAAGTTTTTTCAAAGAAATAATGGAAGAGTGCTACCGCGGAAATGATCTCAGCCGCAATCTCTATTTTAGTTTATTACTATTGGAGGAAGCAGAGAATAAACAACTGGCTATCTATTCCATTGTCCGTTGCCTGAATACATTATACGATAAACAAAAAAATCATACACTGGGGCTTGCCATTGATAAGGAGAATAAAAGCTACCCGGATGATTATAATCAATTGCTGCGGATGCTGGATAAAATACGACTGGATGAACTGGCGCAGGTAAGCTATTATTTTTGCCGGCAACATATGCAGGAAATGAAAGAGTATCCCGGGTTCAAAGAAGAAATGCAAAAAGCAATTAAAAACAAAGACCTGTAATCACATTTAAAAACACACATCATGATAAAAAAGTATGCTGTAATCGCCGGACTGTTGCTGTTGGGCACATTCGGGCTGAACGCACAAAAATTAACAATCGAAAATGTGCACAAAGTGGCACTCCGCAATTCCGATGCTATCAAAGAAGGCACAGAGGTAAAAGGATATTATTTCTTTTATGTCAGCGATAAGATCGACAAAAAGACCAACGAGTACACTTTGCAGATAACCGATAACAATCTGAAAAAATTAAAGGACATCAAGTTCCAGGATTCCAAAGATGTTTCGATCCTTGAATCTTCGTTTAACGGAACAGACCTCATCTTCCTGTTTTATAATGAAGATGCCCGAACCCTCGAATACCAGGTATATGGTGCAGATGGTAAAAAGAAACATAGCTACACCCGGGAGCTCACTAAAAAGGAAAAACGGTATTTAGCCATGTCTTACCTGGCTATCAACGATGATGAACAAACCTACAAAGGCTTGTACCCGCTGGAAGGCCGTGGATTCATCTCTAATATGCCCAGCCGGGAGGATAAAGACTACACCTTCCAGGTAGATTATTTTGCTTCCGAAAAAAGGAAACAATGGACTTTTACGCCGACTGAAGGCGGTAAGCGGATCATTGGCGATTATCTCGGTACTAATAATGGAGTGGTTTATTTTGAAGTGTTGAAATACGGTGGTGCGTTTGATGGCAAGCCTGATTCTTATTTACTGGGCCTTGACCTGGAAACCGGTAAACAGTTGTTTGAAAACCCAACCGATAATGCAAAATACAGGTTCTACCCGGCCAGCATGTCCGTACTTAATGGTAAATCTATCATTTTCGGAGAGTATTATGATCCGAATGGGAATGTGGTAAAAGATAAATCACTGGGTTTTGCTTTCATCACTGTTGATGAAAAAGGAAAAGTGGTGGGAGAAAAATACTGCTCCTGGAGCCTTGACCTGGGGAAATATTTAGATGTCAGTTCAAAAGGAAAGATTGATGACTTTGGTTATATGTTTGTTCATAACATCGTCCAGACAGCCGACGGAAGTGTTTTCGCTATTGGTGAAGGGTATAAAAAAGTGGCCAGTGGTTTAGGCATTGCCACTAACATATTATCAGGAGGCCGGAGCGGTATAGCCAATATCAAGATCAAAGTAACAGATATGATCCTTATAAAGTTTGACCAGGATTTCAATGTTAAACAGGCTAAGATCTATGACAAGAATTCCAACAGTGTTGAATTGCCAAACGGAATGGGTTTCACCAGCGGACCACTGATCGGCAAAATGGTAAAATATACATTTGGAGAATTTGACTATGCGTACACACAGGTGAATAAAGACCTGAGTTCATTTACCGTTTGCTACAGTGATTATGTAAGAGGAAAAGATTACAAAGGTGGCACTTTCAATTCTATTACCTATAACGAAGGAAAGATCACCACGGACAGGGTGAATACCAAATCTGATGCTACCCGCAGTGCTGTTTTACCCGGCAAACAGGGACAAGTACTGCTGATGGATTATTACAGGAAAGATAAAAGGCTGGATGTTCATTTCGAAAAACTGAATTAAGAATTACTACAAACAAAAACTCCCGGAAAATAACCGGGAGTTTTTTTATATCCGAAAAAGTTGTCATTACCCCGGTATACGTGTAATATATTTCTCAATTTGTTTGATCTGGTCAACGATCTGCGGAGTGGTTGGCCGCAACGCTTTTGCTTTGCGGAAAAATTCTTTCGCCGCCCTGAATTCCCTTTTGTTCATCATGATGCTGCACATCTGTAAGTAGGCGGCGGCTTCATTCTCTTTATCCGGCAATCCTTTGCGGATAGCAGCCCGGATATAACTTTCCGCTTGCTTCATATCATTCTTTTGCATGGACAGCATTCCCATCTGCAGCATGCTGGCTCCTTCGGCTTCTTTCATCGGCATCCCCAGGTCCAGCCCTTTTTTCATATTCTTTTCAGCGCCTTCAAAATCCTGTTTCATCATGGCGATGTTTCCTTTCAATGTATAATACACGGAACGGATCGGTTTATACAGCAGGTTGGGAAATTTGATGGAAGCCAGCACTTTTTCCGCACCATCCATATCACCGCTTTCCATGTATTCCTGGATGAGGCGCAGGGGGCCAAAGAAAAAATGACCCGCTACCAGGATGAGACCAATAAAATACAAAGGAAAAGCCGGCCAGAAACTGGCGGAATAATTCACATACCCGCCCAGGGCTGCCAGCACAATACCTATCCACAGGCGGTATTTGATCAGGACATTATAAAACTTCATTGCTACTCTTTTAAGGGAGGGCAAAGATAAGGTCTTGCCCGGTATCGCACCCTACTCTTTCGCATCGTTGATCTCGATCCAGTAGCCATCGGGGTCTTTGAAATAGATCTGTTTCACCCCATCCACCCGGTTGGTAACAGCTCCTTTTTCACCTGCCCAGTTCTCAAATTCGATCTGGTGCTTTCCCAATACCCGGGTAAAATCAGGCACGGATGCCACGCTGAAACAGAGATGGGTATTCTTGGGATGCGGCAACGGAGCCGCTGCCCCCTGGATCAGGTGCAGGTGACTTTTTACCCCGATGCTGAACCAGGTATGTTTGCCATCATGAAATGGCTCCGGAATGGTATCCAGCCCGATGATATCCTGGTAAAACCGGGTGCTTTTTTGCAGGTCCACCACGTAAAGGGCTATATGGTTCAGTATGGCTTTTGGGGGTTGCATAGATTGAGAAAATGTGGTTGAGGTGCTGAATAACAGCAAAAATAACAACCCGGAAAACAGGTATCTCTTTTTCATACTGGTAATTATATATACCCTCAAGTTAGCCCAATTTCAGGTTCCCGTTTAGCCCGGAAACCATTATTTTTGCCGTCCTTTCAACTTGGGTTGAAAGCTGGTCCCGTAGTTCAATGCCCGCCCGGCTGACGCCAGTCGGACGGGGATAGAATAGAAGTATATGTTTTATGCCTATGTCATAAAAAGTTTAAAAGCAGAATACTTTTATAAGGGGCATTGTGAAAACTTAGAAAAGCGGTTGAAAGAACACAATAGTGGAATGACAGTATCTGTAAGAAAATATATTCCTTTTATTGTTGTTTATTTTGAGGAGTATAAAACGAGGCAGGAGGCAATAGAAAGAGAAAAATATTTTAAATCTGCTGCAGGTAGAAGATTTTTAAAAAGTAAACTGGTCCCGTAGTTCAATGGATAGAATAGAAGTTTCCTAAACTTTTGATACAGGTTCGATTCCTGTCGGGACTACAAAAGAAAAAATGGTTGTCTTATGGCAGCCATTTTTCTTTTCAACAACTCAATCCTGCTTTCCCTCAATTCACTCATTCTTCGCTTTTGTGTGCATAAGCCCGGGTATAGTTTTGACCTCCATTTAAACCTTATACACATGAAACAGAAGCTGCTCATCGCCTTATTGATTGCTGTACTGCCGTATGCTGCCGAAGCTCAATTTGGCAATATCCTGAACAAGGTGAAGAATAAAAGCAAACAAAGGGCTGACCAGAAGATCGACAAGGAGATAGATAAAACTCTCGACGAGATCGAAGGAAAAAAACCAGCAGAGCCGGTAGCAGAGAAAAAAACAAATGCACCGGTTGCAACTTCAACAGAAGAGCCCGCCTTAAAAAGCTTTTCCAAATATGATTTCATTCCCGGCGATTCTGTTCTCTATTATGATGCATTTGAGGGTGAAGCCATTGCCGAACTACCCACCGGCTGGAATACCAGTGGTACCGGCGAAGTGGTGACATTGGATAAATTTCCCGGTAACTGGTTACAACTGCATAAAAAATTTACCTACCTGAGCAGCAGCAGCAAAAATTACGGAGAAAATTTCACGGCGGAGTTTGATATTATTCTGCAATTAAAGAACAACGGATGGAGTTACCCCGAGATCTATTTTGGATTCTTCGCCAGTAACGAGGAGTCCAACACGGGGAATAATTTCCTGAGAGAGTATAGGAAAAATACCGCCCTTGTAGCCACGCTGGCTCCCGGTGAAGGTAAATCTTCAAGAGTGAAACTGCATTCCTATCAACAGGGCAGGCCCTGGTACCAAAGTGATGCCAAAGCATTTGAATCGCTGGAGAAATGGTATTCCACCCCGGTACATGTGGCCGTGCAGGTACAGAAAGAAAGATGCCGCATCTGGATCAACGGGGAGAAAGTATTTGATGCTCCGAAGGCAATACCGGTTGGCGATATAATGAACCAGCTATTTTTTGAAGTAGGTGGTACCAATTATCCCGAAAATCAATATGCTGTTTTCATCAGCAATATCAAAGTAGCTACCGGCAAACCCGATACCCGTCATAAACTGATTGAAGAAGGTAAATTCTCAACCACCGGTATCCTTTTCGATTTTCAAAGTGCGGTGATCAAACCGGAATCATATGCCGTGGTGAAAGAAATAGCAGGGGTATTGAAAGAGAACGGGGCGGTAAAAATAAAAGTACTGGGGCATACCAGCAGTGACGGCGACGATAATGCCAATATGGAATTATCGAAGAAGAGAGCTGCTGCCGTGAAAGAGATGCTGGTGAATGAATTTAGTATTGATGCATCCCGGATCGAAACAGAAGGAAAAGGTGAAACCCAACCGGTAGCCGATAATAAAACCAAAGAAGGAAAAGTATTGAACCGCCGGGTGGAGTTCATCAAACTATAAAATCAACAACAAGTAAACCTTAAAACCTTCAATATGAAAAAGATCATTATCATTTTAATTATGGCTGTCACAACCGGCAGCACACTCACGGCACAGGAACTGAAGCCGGAGCCTAAAAAACAATTCATGCAGGTCACTACCGTAGAATCAGTGATCGGCGGTGGTTTCGGCCGTTCCAAGATGATCGTCACCAATCCCGATGGTTCGCAGAAAGAATCAGATATGGAGAATCTCTTCAGCCTGGCCGGTATCAACTTTAAGAATATTAAAGAGAACGAAAGCCAGATCGTGAAAGTATTAAAAAATTATACCGACGAAGGCTGGCAGATCGACAAAGTCACTTCTTTCACTCTTAGTCCCGGTGATAACGGCCAGGGGATCTTTATGACAAGGTACCTGCTTTCCAAACCCGATGAAAAGAAAGGCTTTTAGTTTTCCCTGTTCATCAACCATTAAACCTTATCAACATGAAAAAGATATTCCTCTTTTTAAGCTTTGCTATGGCCCTGAACAGCCAGGCCCAAACAGGCAAACCGGCTCCTGTCAATGATGTACCGGCAGATGTGATCACAAACGATTCCACTTACTGGACCATCTCGACCCTTTCTACTGTTGGCTATGTGAATACCACAGCAGGTCCGAATTACAATAGTTATAAAAGCGGTGGCGGTATGCTGGTGAAATTCAATTTCAAAAAAGGAAACCGCTTTTCCTTCATGCTCTATGTACAGGCTAATACCTATGGAACTGACACAGAAACATGGACACAGGTGGAAGGAACGGTTGAATTCACAAAAGATAAAAAGGGGCAACAAATCATCATTACAAAAGCAGAAAAGGGGACCTACCGTATTACCAAAAATGGCCATACTACTTCCCGGGCTATTCCCAAAGAGGAACTGGCAGGCCAGCATTCTTGCACTTATCTCTGGGAAAGAACAAGTTTCAAAGATGATCCCAATAATACCTATCTCCTGATGGTAGACCTGGAAAAACACCCGGAAGCGGATATCAATAACCCTAAGACGATTGATCCGTCATGGGTATCAAAATTCCATATACCTGTAAAAAAATAAACGATGGCAATCAAGATATCATTATTCATTGCTACGGTATTCTATGCCGTCATCATCAGCCAGAGTCTTTTTTACATCCTGGCCATGTCAACCGTAATGAAGAAAATGCAGGCAACTGTTTTTATACAAACACGGCAATTACTGGATGCAAAACTGCAGACAACATTATACCTGGCTTACTATTTGGCCCTGGCATCTTCCATTGCGTTAACAGCATTCTCCGTAGTTAATCCGTATGGCATACTATTCAAGTGTTCATTGATTGCGTTAGCAGCACTGGCAGCAGATATAATGATCTCGCTGAAAGGGAATGTGCCGTTAAATAAAACCATCAACAGCTGGACCATGACCAACTACCCGGCTAACTGGGAACAGTACCGTTCTAAATGGTTTAGCCTCTACCATACCCGGCAGGCCATTAATATCACCGGGTTCATCGCCCTCTTAGCAGGGATCATTTTTGGATTATAAATTCATTTATTAACTATAACAATTAAACCTTACAATCATGAAAAGAGTATTTGTACTATTGATCGGAATTAGTTCCACAGTTACTTCCTTCAGCCAGCTGGCACTGGGTATCCAGGGCACTGGTAATTTAAGTGATGCCAGCATTAAAAACACAACACTGGCAGAATTGGATAAAAAAGCAAGAGTCTTACCTTCTGCTGGTATCGTGGCAGATCTTACACTCAGTTCTTCGGTAACTGTCCGCAGCGGTATCAACTTCCTGCAACAGGGTATCACACTGAAATCAGCTGTACCAGGCCCGGCCGGTGAAATTGATATGATCCGTTTTTCTTCAAAGCTAAACCTGAATTACCTGCAGGTGCCTTTGAATGTACTTTATACTACCAAAGGAGCTGTTCAGTTTTTCGCCGGTGGAGGCCCTTATTTTTCGTATGCCATAAGTGGTAAATCAAAAGATGATATCACCTATGAATTTGCCGACGGCAGTAAAGAAACCGAGAAACAGGAAACAGATGTTTTTGAGAAAGATGAGAATGGCGACAGAACATGGAAGAGAACTGATTTTGGTATTGGTGCTGTTGCCGGTGTGAAATTAGCAGGTGGCTTCTTTGCCAATGTGGGCTACCAGTTCAGCCTGGCCAATCTCAATAAGGCAGACGATGGAAAATACAGGAACCGGGGATTGCAATTGACCGTGGGTTATTATTTGTGGAGAAAGTAAAAAGCAATTCTTTTCCTTACTGAACCGCCTTCCTAATGAAGGCGGTTTTTGTTTCAACTCATCCGCTGAATAGCACAATTCAATCAGCTTGCTGTTTTCGCGGTAATAACGCAGCAGTAATTTGCCCCTCAATTCAAAACCATTAACCTTAAAGCTTATCAACATGAAAAAGATCACCATCGTGATGTCACTTATAGTTGCTGCTACTGCGATGATCGTTATCGCCTGCAACGAAGGAAAAGCAAAGACATCCGATACAACCACTCCCGCCTTGAGCCAGGAAGCTCTCATTAAACGGGGCGAGTACATTGTAACCGCTGCCGGTTGCGATGATTGCCACACTCCTAAAAAAATGGGCCCCAACGGACCCGATATTGATATTGACCGTCGTTTCTCTGGTCATCCTAATAATGAACCAACTGGTAAGGCCGATACAACTGTATTTAAAAACGGGTATGTATTATTTGGTATGGGCTTAACAAATGCGGTTGGCCCCTGGGGCATGTCTTACGCTGCCAATATTACTTCTGATTCAACCGGTATTGGTATGTGGACAGAACAACAGTTCTTTAATGCTATCCGCAAAGGTTTGTCAAAAGGACTGGAAGGAAATCGTCCCCTACTGCCCCCTATGCCCTGGTTTGCATATAAGAATTACAGTGACGAAGACCTGAAAGCCATCTTCGCCTTCCTGAAATCAACCAAACCGGTAAAGAATGTTGTTCCGCAATGGAAACAACTAAAAGACCTGTAAACCATTACCAACTGTTTTAAGAACGATAGCAATGAAACGCTTTAAAAAAATACTGAAGTGGACGGGCATTGTTTTGCTGTTGCTCCTTGGCGGGCTCAGCGCAACGATCGCCATGCGGCAAAATATTCAATACGACCGTCCTTACCCTGCTATTACTGCATCCACCGATTCAGCAGTGATACAAAAAGGGAAACATATCATTTTTGGTGCTGCACATTGTGCCGATTGCCATAGCAAAGCAAACCCTGATTCATTAATAGCCCTGGGGCAAGATGTACCCCTGACAGGAGGTTTTGTATTTGAGCTGCCGGTGGGCAAAGTCTACACCAAAAATATTACACCGGATAAGGAAACAGGTATTGGAAATTATACAGACGCCGAAATCGCAAGAGCATTGCGGTATGGTGTTCACCGGGATGGTACCGCTATATTTGATTTCATGCCTTTTCATAATATGTCGGATGAAGACATGACGGCTGTGATCTCCTACCTGCGGTCGCAAAAGCCTGTTCGTAATGAAGTGCCCGGTAATGAATTCAATATGCTGGGTTATGCAGTAAAAGCATTCCTGATCAAACCGGTCGGGCCGGAAGGTGAAGTTCCCGGCTCTGTTAAAGTTGATTCCACAGCGAATTATGGAAAATACCTCGCTAATAATGTAGCCAACTGTGTGGGCTGTCATACAGAAAGAGATATGATGACCGGTGCTTTTACGGGTGAACCCTTTGCCGGCGGATTGGAGATTGATGGATTTATTACTCCCAATCTTACCCCCGATCCCGGCAGCAGGATTTATAACTGGTCACAGGAGCAGTTTATCAACCGGTTTAAAATGGGGAAGCTGCACCCGAAAACGCCGATGCCCTGGAATTCATTTAAACGGATGAGTGATGACGAACTGAAAGCTATTTATGCTTACCTGAAAACAGTGAAACCCGTAAAAGGAAAAATCAAGTAAGATGAAACAGGTAATCACATGGATCGCATTCTTTGTGTTGTGTGTGGTGGTGATCGCCGGTGCCGTTCATGCAGGCATGACTGACCATCACTGCTATGAATGCCTGAAAGCAGTTGATGAAAAAGCGTATGAAAATTCTAAGTTTGCAGGCAAATGGAAATACAACAATTGATACTTGAAACGAGCCGCCTGGAACAACTGGCAGTATTTTACAGCACCGTTTTGCAGTTACCGGTACAAGAAGATAAACAGCAAATAGCCATAACAACAGGTTCTTCAACACTTGTTTTTAAAGAAACAAATGAAAGAGAGCCTGTTTATCATTTTGCATTTACTATCCCCGCGAATAAAATTGAAGAAGCCAAAGAATGGCTGACCGATAAAGTTGAATTGATTTGGGTAGATGATCACAACAGCGATATCGCTGATTTCGTGAACTGGCATGCAAAGTCTGTTTACTTCTATGACCCGGCCGGTAATATCGTGGAACTGATTGCCCGGTTTGACCTGGATAATGAAACCGAAGAGCCTTTTTCAGCTAAACAGTTCCTCTCCATCAGTGAAGCAGGAATAGTAACCCAAAAAGATGCCCTGCAAACAGAAGCCGATCACCTGCTGGAACAATATGGCCTTTCTTATTTTGCCAAACAACCTCCGTTGCCACAGTTCAAAGCCATTGGTGATGATGAAGGATTATTTATCCTGGTACCCGAAGAACGGAATTGGTTTCCTACTGCTATCGCATCGGGCATTTACCCGATGGACATCTATTTTACGCATGATCAAAAAAAGTATCACTGGACGAATTACTGAAGAACAACAAAACAAAAAAGGGTATATGAAAAACATATACCCTTTTAAATTATATAGCGGATCAATTATCCTAATGCTACTCTTTTGAATTCTTTCACTTTCACATCACCGGATTCTTTCAGGTAATCAGCCACTGTTTTAGAAGCATCTTTTACGAAAGCCTGTGCAGTCAGTGTTTGCTCTTTGAAGAAAGCACCCATTTTGCCATCAGCAATTTTAGCCAGCATTTCTTCCGGTTTGCCAGCCATTTTCGGATCTTCTTTCATAACATCCACGATGATCGCTTTTTCACGGGCTATTACTTCTGCAGGAACACTTGCTGCATCCACAGCAACAGGGTTCAGTGCTGCGATCTGCATCGCCACATCTTTACCTGCTTCAGCAGCCGGTTTGTCTAAAGCCACCAGCACACCGATACGGTATGCACCGTGAATATAAGAAGCCACGTAAGGAGCTTCTACCCTTTCATATTTAGTAATGCCGATCTTTTCGCCAATAGAAGCCAGTTTATCATTGATAAGGTCTGAGATCTTTGATCCGTTCACAACAGTATCATTCAATGCTTCCACTGTTTTTACATTACCGGCTATCGCTGCATCAGCAATGCTTTGCACCATGCTGATAAAATCTGCGTTCTTGGAAACGAAATCCGTTTCACAGCTAACACAAACAACGATACCTGTTTTGTTATCAGCAGTGGTTTGTGCAATCACCACCCCTTCTTTTGCTTCACGGTCACTTCTTTTAGCAGCCACTTTCTGACCCTGCTTGCGCAACCAGTCGATCGCTGCTTCAAAATCACCATTGGTTTCTGTCAATGCTTTGCGGCAATCCATCATACCGGCGCCGGTAGCCTGACGAAGTTTGTTTATATCCTGTGCACTTATTGTTACAGTACTCATATTATGAAGTTTGAAGTCTGATGCCGGAAGCAGGAAAACTCCCTCTGGCACCATCACTATTTAAAATAATTTGATTGCTTCAGTTGAATGATTTGTCTTCGGACATCTGTCCTCGGGCAAACTATCTTCTTCCACCACCCGGACCACGGCCCGTTCCGCCACCACCAGTGGTACGGCGTCTTTGTCCGCCGGGGCCACCAGCACCGGGACCACCAGGTCCACGACCACGGCCACGGCCACCACGACCACCTTCAGCCTGTGCTTCTGCTTCGAGGCGGGCTGCTCTCTTTTCAGCATCATCACCTGCTGTATCTTCCACATCCTCTTCTTTCGCTGCTTGTCTTTCAGCCAAACCTTCTGCGATAGCAGCAGTGATATAGTTAGTGATGATAGCGATAGATTTAGTAGCATCGTCATTCGCAGGGATAGCGAAATCAACTTTGTTAGGATCGCAGTTGGTATCCACCACACCAAAGGTCATAATGCCCAAGCGTTTTGCTTCAGCCAAAGCGATGTGCTCATGACCGATATCCACGATGAACAAAGCAGCAGGTACACGACCCAGCTGGGCGATACCGCCTAATACTTTTTCCATCTTGTCTTTATCACGGCTTAACGTCAGACGCTCTTTTTTAGTGATGCTGTCGAAAGAACCATCGCCCAGCATTTTTTCAATGCTCTGCATTTTCTTCACACTCTTACGAACGGTGTTGAAGTTGGTCAGCATACCACCCAGCCATCTTTCTGTAACGAAAGGCATGTTCACTTTCCGGGCTGATTCGTTCACGATATCTTTCGCCTGCTTCTTGGTACCTACGAACAAAATTTTCTTACCGCTGCGGGCAATCGCTTTCATAGCTGCCGCTGTTTCCTGCAGGCATTCTACGGTTTTGTTCAGGTCAATGATGTGAATACCTTTCTTCTCAGCAAAGATGTAAGGCAACATCTTGGGGTTCCACTTCTTTTTCAGGTGACCGAAATGAACACCTGCATCGAGAAGCTGCTGTTGTAAGGATGTATTATTTTCCATTGTATTTGAATGATCGTTTTAAAAAATTGTTTGTGTTGACTCCAACGATTAACGTTTAGAGAACTGGTAACTACGACGAGCTTTCTTATGACCGAATTTCTTACGTTCAACAGATCTCGGATCCCTTTTCAGTAACCCTGCCGCTTTTAATGCAGGACGGAAATCAGGATTCAGTTCCACCAGTACACGGGAAATACCGAGCATAGCAGCTTCTGCCTGTCCTTTCAGACCACCACCGGCCGCATTGATCTTGATATCAAATTTGCCGGTTACTTCAACCGTCTTCAACGGACGCTCCACCTGGTTCTGTAAATACACCAGCGGAAAATATTGTTTGTAGTCTTTATCGTTGATAGTGATGCTGCCGGTTCCTTTGGAAACGAACACCCTTGTCACCGCTTCTTTACGACGTCCTACGCTTGTTGTTTGTTTTTCCATTATTTATTGTTTGGAATGTTTTGAATTAAAATTTAAGTTCTTTAGGCTGTTGTGCTCCGTGCGGATGGGCAGTGCCGGTGTACACGAATAATTTCTTGTACATCTTGCGGCCTAAACGGTTCTTAGGTAACATACCTTTTACCGCTCTTTCAATAACAACCTCAGGACGACGTTTCTGCAGGTTGGCAGCTGTTTCTTCTTTACGGCCGCCGGGGTAACCGGTAAAGTGGTCGTAAATTTTTTGTTCCAGTTTGTTACCTGTAAAAACAACTTTTTCGCAGTTGATCACAATGATATAATCACCAGTGTCAACGTGAGGAGTGTATGATGCTTTGTTCTTACCACGGAGTACCGCAGCAATTTTAGCACACATACGCCCAACGGTTTGATTAGTACCATCAACAACATACCATGTACGTTGCACGGTAGCCTCGTTCGCATGTTTGGTAGTGAAATGTAATTTGCTCATTTGAGAAAAGCTTTGAGCTGATTGCTGTGGGCGGCTGGCCCATCAGTTCAGCAGTTAAATAATAAACAGTTGAGCTATCCCTCAACCTGTTCCCTTCCTCAGCCATAGCTGTTTTTGGGGCTGCGAAGATAGGTTTGGGTAAATTCTTAACCTAAAAATCGGGGAGGAAATTTATATGACACCTTTACAAGGTGTTGATTTTCAATAAATATTTTGCTCACTATTTTTAACAGGCGCCGGAGTGGGTGTCAAAAATTCAAAAAAGCGAAAGCTGGTTCTGGTCGGGCATCCTTTTTTTGGATATGATCCGGGCGGGTTGGTTTCCTTTATAGATAGAGAATACAGCCGTTTCCTGGTAACGGGAAGCCACCGTGATCTTAGTGGAACCGGCCTGCTGGCTGAACAGCCGTTCCACCAGTTCAGGAGAGTTATTGTTTTTTGAAAGATGGGATAATATAAGGTGTTCCAGCAATGAACTCCGGTGTTTGGTAAAAAGTTCCAGGGCCTGCGTATTGGACAAGTGCCCGTCATCCCCACTGATACGCTGCTTCAGGTAATAAGGATAACTGCCATTCATGAGCATATCCTCGCAATAGTTGGATTCAAGAAAAGCAGCATGACATTGTTTGAAATAACGGGTCAGCCGTTTGCAGGAATAACCGATATCGGTAAAGACCCCCACATTCACCCCATTACCGGAGATCAAAAAACTATGCGGGTCTGCTGCATCATGCGATTTTACAAATGGAGTAACCGCCAGTTTGCCAATGGTAACTGGTTTATCCGCTTCAAAAGAACGGATCAAATGCTCTTCGATGGGGATCTTACTTCCTTTCAGGGTGTTGCTGGTAATATATACCGGCAGCTGGTATTTTTTTGAGAGAGCCGGAATACCCGTGATATGATCAGAATGTTCATGCGACACAAAAATGGCTTTCACTTTCTCCATCTCCAGCCCGGATCGTTTCATCCGCTTCTCGGTTTCCCGGCAGGAAATGCCGGCATCCACCAGCACAGCTTCCTCGCTATTACCTACATAATAACAATTGCCATTGCTCCCCGAGTTCAGCGATGAAAAGTATAACCCCATACGAATCAAAAATAGCTAATAAGCTCCAACGGATCAGCTCTCCCACCAATTGTTTATAGTATAAGTTGTACCTAACACAGTTGTTTCACCGATCATCGGTGTGCGGACAGGAATATTCAGCTCTTTTGCCCTGGCCAGTACTCTTTTCACGGGTTCATTCCAGGCATGCATGGCGAGGGAGAATTTTCCCCAGTGAACAGGCAATAATAATTTCGCCTGCAGGTCAGCCGCTGCCTGCACCGTTTCTTCCGGCATCATATGGATCAGCGGCCACATTGTATTGTACTGCCCGGCTTCCAGCAGGGCTATATCAAAAGGCCCGTATTTCTCCCCGATGGTTTTGAAATGACTGTCATAGCCCGAATCACCACCCAGGAATAAACGATGTGTTGCTGTTTTCAACACAAAAGAAGACCAGAGTGTCTGTGCTCTCTTGATACCACGTCCGGAAAAATGACGGGCCGGTGTGGCAGCTAATGTGATTACTTCATCCAGCTGCTGTTCTTCCCACCAATCCATTTCGGTGATGATGCCCGTATCAATTCCCCAGTATTTTAAATGAGAACTGATACCCAGTGAACAATAAATGGCTTTTACTTTCTTTTTTAATTTAAGAATGGTTTTATAATCGAGGTGATCATAATGATCGTGGGTCAGGATCAGGTAATCAATCACCGGCATATCTTCTGCTTTATATACATCGCTTCCGGGAAAGGCTTTTACCATAAAGGAAAGTGGTGCTGCATTACCACTGAAGACAGGGTCAACCAAAAAATTCTTCCCGGCTATGCGAATGAAATAAGAAGAATGTCCAAACCATATAATGATCGGTTCTTCCGGGTGAAGAGTATTGAGATCAGTTTTTACGGAAGGCAACACCTGCGCCGGTGCAGCATCTTTGTTCTTCTTAAAAAAATCTTTGGTCATCTTCCAGTAGGAAGCATCTTCTGCCATCATGGGTGTGGCAGATAAATTTTCGAACCCTTTTGTTTTAAAGTTGGGAGATTTTTTCAATCGTTCCAGGTGTTGACCCGAAGGAAGCATACCGGTTATTTTCAGTGACATCGCTGGTTCATTTTCTCCTGCAAATTAATAAAGCCGGCAGGATAATGCTGCATTGAACAGGAACTTAGGTAAACCGTGCCAAACGACCGGTCAACGAACAGGCAGCGCTGATGAATTTTTTATTCTGTAGCAGGTTTCACCGGCTCCACTACGATACGGGTATGCGTAAGATGCTTAATCAGTATGGGTATAATATCGCCTTCTTTGATCTCCTCCCTGCCTTCAATCGGTAATGGAAGTCTTGCCTGTACCTTATCATCAAAGAGGTTGAGGAAAACAGCATGCGGGGTAATTTTAGTAACCGCTGCCTCAATATCAATCTTGTTATTGAAATGCTGCACCGCTTTCCGGTATTGAGGTATATAGTTGTGGGAGAAAAGTTCCGCCGTAATAGCATTGGGTTTTTCCAGGTTCAGCAACCGGAATGTGATCGCTTCATTGGCTGCTGTTTCAGCCGGTGGCACTTCCCAGGGAGAAACGATGAGGGGAAAGAAAATATAACTGTCCCACTCTTTTACAAAGTAATTCTCTTCCACCTTTTTCAGGTAGCCGGAGAAGCGGTTCTCAATGGCGGCTTTCTGGATCAGCAGGTCAATAGCGGTATTGTGTAGATATTTAATATTATAAGCCGTCATCTTATCACCCCTATCAGAAAGCTTTAACTGGAAATTGATCACATCCCCGATCCGGTAATGATGGGGCTTCTTGTCATTGCCGGAAGCATCAGTTTTAAAGTTGACCGATTTGGCTTTATTATTATGCGTATAGTCGATCGTGGCAAAATGCTTTTCAAAATTGACGAACGATATCGTTCCCTTGTATTGTTGCAGGTCTTTTTCCATTCCGGTACAAATGTAGGCCTAAGCGGCATAACCATTCATAACAGCCGGCGCCTCATTTGAAAATTGCCGCTTATATTTATTCCTTAATCAGCTAGTATGTCAACACATTTGCTAAACAGGACCCATTTTGGTGATCCGAAAAATGCCGGCAACCTTATGACGCTGGAAGAAGCCCATGCTTTATTGAACGAATGGGTGCCCAATGAAAAACTCCGCCTGCATATGAAACAGGTGGCCGCCAATATGAAAGCCTGGGCCATCGAAAAGGAAGGTGCCGATGAAACAACTGCCCTGAAATGGGAACTGGCCGGTTTGCTGCATGATGCTGACTGGGAAAAATATCCCAATGACCATTGCCGCATCATCATTGAAGAATTAGAAAGAAGGAATATAGACCCGGATATTATCCGCTGCATTGCCTCCCACGGGCCGAAAGTATTTGGTGTGGAACCGGTCAGTAATATGGACAAAATGATCTTTGCAATCGATGAATTATCCGGTTTCACCCATGCTGCTGCACTGATCCGCCCGACGCTTTACGAAGGACTGGAAGTAAAAAGTGTATTGAAGCGATTAAAAACTCCTTCTTTCGCGGCACAGGTAAGCCGGGAAGATATTGCCGATGCGGTTGCTAGAATTGATGCGACAGTTGAAGAACTGATAGCGTTTATTATTGAGCATCAGCGAGAAGTGAAGTGAGTCCAAATAAGAAATAATAATTCCCTGGTTAAAATTTACCTCTAAGATGACAAGTATCACTATAACGGGTTAATAAGCTCAAAATAAACTGTGTCAGCCATATTAAACCTCACTAAGCCCTTTGATCGGCTCCAGTATACTTTATGAATATCACTATTCCCAGAAACAGAATCCTCGTTAGGAACAATTATGATATCATCCATTTTATTCATTGAATCTCCTTTGCCTTTAAAATCAACGGATCCATCTGTACGTATGCTAATCGACCCACGAAATTTTCTTGACTTTACTCCATCCAAATAAATACCTAAAAAAACCTGGTTATTTTTTCCCGCAGTAAGCAAACAAAAGAAATCCTGCCTGACTGTTTTATCAGGAAGTTCATGATTGTATACCAGGTTATAGCGATCAAATTTTTCTTTTTTCAGCCCATTAGATGAGAAAGTAGTAGACCGCTCATATCCCGCTAAATACATTGTAAAAGTATCATTAGTATTGGATCTGAAAACCAGTTTCTCGTTTCCTTTATAAGGAATTATCAATAGGTCTTTATCACTAAGTTTATAGTGCTTATTCTTTATGATTAAAAAAAAGAAAAGAAGTAACGCTCCAGCTACAATAAAAATTAATTTTCTTTTCATAAGAAGTATTAGCCTCCAATATCTTTTTCGAAGCCGAGTCTTAAACCTTGCCTTTGCTTCAATCTTGGGTTCAGAATTATTTTTTACCATCCAGGTGCATCTATTTCTCTGTGCACAATAATTACTTGCTTTTTCCTGTCGTACCTTAAAAATCTCTGATAAAGTTCCAGCCAGTCGGACCACTTTTGATAATCCGTTTGCGTTGGATGTGACTGACCTAAAAAATTGCCATCAGACTCTTACGCAATCCCGGTTAATCGTGTTAAAAAACTAATAGACCCGGCATTATAAAATCTAAAATCTGTTTCGCCATTTTTGAGATAATCTGAAATCAATTTCAGGTGCGACTTAACAATTTTTACTGCTGTCGAGTCTATGTTCTGCGAGTACGATTTTATAGAAAGAGAAGTGCTGAAAAATAAAATTACAGCTAATGTTGATATGCTTTTCATCTTACTAGTTTTTCGCTATTGAGTATTACAACTTGCTTTGTGTCCTGGCGGAGAGCCTGGTCTTATTTATTGGCTTTGTTAAATTTAAAGTATTCTGCTGGTTGGATGACGAGTGCCACAAAGCCTCAACACAAACTCTTCCGACACTCGCCTGTGAAGAAATCTCATACCACTATTTTAAAATCACCGAAGTTCCCTCCTCAATCTGAACGGTATACGATTTTAATTCTTTTTGAAAAGTATTTCTATATTTTTCGGTTATCTTTTCGATTAACGCATCGGCTTCTTCTTTTTGTATAATATTGATCGTGCAGCCGCCAAATCCCCCGCCCATCATCCGGGCACCGATCACAAAAGGAGTATGTTGCACCTGCTCCACGAGGTAATCCAGTTCTTTACAACTCACTTCATAATCCTTACTCAACCCTTCATGGGTGGCATACATTTTTTTGCCAAAGGCTTCCACGTTGCCGTTCAGCAGGTCCGTACAGCCTTCCTGTAAGCGTATATTTTCCTCCACCACGTATTTGCAGCGGCGGTACACAATATCCGCCGTGTTAATACAGCCATTGATCATCTCAAGGCTTACATCCCGCAGGCTTTTTACAGCAGGATATTGTTGCTGAATGGCCGCCACACCAGCTTCGCACTGGCTGCGGCGCACATTGTATTCCGTAGAAGCCAGTGAATGTTTTACCTGCGAATCCAGCAACACTAATTTATATTGCCCAAGTTCCAAAGGGAAATATTCATAGTCGAGTGAACGGCAGTCTAACCGGATCACATTATTCTTTTTACCAAAGAGGCTGGCAAACTGGTCCATGATACCGCATTTGACCCCGGCAAATTCATGTTCTGCTTTTTGGGCGATGAGTGATAGTTCTTTCCGGGTAATACCCAATCCAAATAATTCATTCAGGGCAAAAGCCGTAGCACATTCAATAGCGGCAGAGGATGAAAGACCGGCACCTAAGGGCACATCACCATACACCGCCAGTTTAAATCCGCCGATCGTATAAGACCGTTGCTGCAACTGGTCAGCCACACCAAGTATATATGTGGACCAGTGACCAAAAACGGGTTTGATAGCAGCCAGTGAGTATTCCACTGTTTCGTTAAAGTCCGTTGAATGAAGAACGATCGTATCGCTTTCATTCTTTTCAATCACCACGTACACGGCCTTATCAATGGCAGCCGGCAATACAAAGCCTTCGTTATAATCGGTATGCTCCCCGATCAGGTTGATCCTTCCCGGCGACCGGACAATGATCGCTTTGTCCGTAATAAAAGGCTGCAGGGGTCCGGGTATGGTATACGTTCCGCTCATGTGTAATTATTAGTGGGCTTTATTAGCAAGGTATTTTTTACTGATCTCGTAGTACAGTTTCAATAGCTCATTGGAACGGCCTTTCTCATCAAAGAATTTCTCCCAGGTACTCAGCGGTTCCCAGATACAGCTGCCCTTTCCTCTCCCGTTCTTTACTTCAAAAGCGATCTTGTTCACTTCTTCTTTGCGGTGCGAATATTCCACCACGATCACATCCTTATTATAGCGGCGGGAAAGATCATTAAGATTATTTTCCAAATCTTCCAAAGTGCCATGCCATTTGGGATAATACGATTCACCGATCACATCAAAATGAACGCCGCGGGCCAGCATATTATCAATAAAGAACACCGATTCATCGTTTTGCCCGCCCAGTGCCACATGCAGCATCATGGTTACATTAGGATCAACTGTTTTAACAGCTGCGGTTCCGGCGTTGATCAGTTGTGCCAGCCCGTCTATGTTGCTCACATTTCCTTCCGGCCAGATCATTCCATGATTGATCTCGTTGCCCACCTGCACCATATCCGGCGTAGTGCCCTGTGCTTTCAGGGCCATCATTACTTCTTTGGTATAATCATAGACCGCTTTCTTCAATTCTTCAAAGGATAAATTTTTCCAGGCGGCCGGTTTGTTCTGGTGACCGGGATCGGCCCAGTAATCACTGTAATGAAAATCGAGTAACAGTTTCATGCCTGCTGCCTTTACCCGTTTCGCCATTTTCAATGTATTATCAAGATCACAAAAACCTTTCCCGGGCGAATAACCGCTGTCCTGTTTCGGATCATTGAAGATCCGCAGCCGCACATAATTCAATCCATGTTCTTTTAAGATAGCAATGGCATCTTTCTCCACGCCGTTGTCAGAAAATTTCATTCCTTTTGCTTCCAGTTCCGGTAAAAAAGAAATATCAGCACCCAGCATTTGATCCACTTCTGTTTTCTTTGTTTGTGCTGCTGTCAGCTGGTATTTTTTATCCGTGGTAAATGTGGCCACACTTTCAGGCGAGATAGTTTGTATATCCGTCCCGCCGCTCCAGAGTCCTGTTGCCTTCGCTTCAAACTTGATCATCCCAGGTTTTGTACCTGATTGAATGATCACCTGGCATTTTCCATTGAATAAGCTCCGTTGCCAGGCCCCTTCCATACATTTATCCGGTTCATGACTGCTGGGATCACCATTCCCCACGCCAATTATTTTTCCATCACCTGCAAGATTGAACTTAATCAGATTATCAGCATCCGGTACTTCCCGCCCTTCCCGGTCAAGCACGGTGATGTTGAGAACAGTTACATCTTTGCCATCGGCGAGTATGGTTGTTTTATACGGGGTCACCACCACTTCCACGGGTTGTCCCGTTGTTTCTACTTTAGTGGTTAACCGTTTCCCTTTTTTATAAGCGACCGCTTCCAGTTTGCCGGGTTCATAATGCACGGTCCATTGCAGGTGACTGTTCCGGGGCATCTCTTTTTTACCCAGGCTTTTCCCATTCAGGAACAGCTCCACGTTATCCGCATTGCTATTCACCCATACATCCACCGGGTCACCTTGTTTTTTATTCCAGCCGGCTGCCTTGCTACTCCAGTTCCAGTGCGGGGAGATATGCAATACATCTTCATCGGTCCACCAGCTTTTATAGTAGTAATAAATATTCTTGGGGAAGCCGCACATATCCAGGATACCAAAATGCGAATTGATATTCGGCCATTCGTACGGTGTGGGTTCGCCGCGGTAGTCAAAACCGGTCCATACAAAACCGCCGAGCCAGAAATCATTGGTTGCGGCTAATGTCCACCAGTCTTCTGCTTTGCTGGCCCACCAGGGCGCAGTTATATCCTGGTCGGGTACATAACCCCTGATGGTATCTTTTTCATAGATACCTCTCGTGGTAACCGTGCTGCCCATTTCTGTTCCGATGATCGGCTGATCTGGATGATCACGGTGATAATCCGCCACAGCAAACTGCCGGTAATTAAAAGAACGGACAGGGATCACTTCATTCACTCCTTTATATACATTACCCAGGTCTGCAGCATACGTACAGGTTCTTGTCGGGTCTAGCTCTTTTTGTTTGGCTATTAATGTTTGTGCTATTCGTTTACCAATACTTGTGGTATGTATCCAACCCTCTTCATTACCGATGGACCACATAAACACGGAAGCCCGACTCCGGTCTCTTTTGATGAGCCGTTCAAACTGGTCCGTGTATTCAGGACTGCTGTTGAGTAACCGTTGCTCATCCATCACCAGCATGCCCAGGCTGTCACAGGCATCTAACAATTCCGGCGTGGGTGCATTATGACTGGTGCGATAAGCATTCACTCCCATTCTTTTTAATAAACTCACCCGGTAATATTGTAAATAATCTGGCAATGCGCTGCCAACCCCTGCATGGTCCTGGTGATTGTTCATTCCCTGTAGCTTGATATATTTCCCGTTCAGGAAAACACCGTTGGGTTTTATCTCGATGGACCGGATACCGAAGCGTTGTTTGACACTGTCAATGATTGTTCCATTTTGCTTTACGATGGAAACCACCCGGTATAAATAAGGATCTTCCAGCGACCATAGTTTTGACCCGGCGAGAGCCATACTTGCTTTTACGGTTACTGTACCATTGACCGGCAATGAAAGGGATTGTTCTTTTGACTGAACCAATTTTTTTCCGTTCCTGTCGGTGATATAAGAATACACCGAACAACTGGCTGTATTCAGTTCCTGGTTTTGTAAACTTGTTTCAATGGTAACCGTGGCCACATCTCCTTTAATAGTGGAGTAAGCAAATACTCCATCTTTAGTTATGTTGACGTTCTTGTATATATTCAGCCACACATGCCGGTAGATACCCGCTCCTTCATAAAACCAGCCTTCATATTGCGAAGCATCGGCTCTCACCACGATCACATTGTCTTTATCGAAATTGATATAGTCCGTTACATCATATGCCACACCCACATAACCGCTTTTATTATTACCGAGGAAAAATCCGTTGAGCCAGATATTCGCATCCCGGAATATGCCATCAAACTGTAACTGGAAACGCTGACCGGAATCTGTTCTGGCAACAGTGAAATGTTTCCGGTACCAGCCGATACTGGTTTCCGGGAATAAACCACCCACCGGTTTATAACCATGGGCCATTACATCAAAATTATCCACCTTTACAAAGGGTAGTTCAACGGCCCAGTCATGCGGGAGGTCGAGCTTACGCCACTTATTGTCATCAAACTTTGCATCAATCGCTGTTTTGGCAGCGCCTCCTGATTTTGAAAAGATCGTGGCAATGCTGTAATTAAAATCTTTCTCTGCATTGGCCGCATGACCGAAATGAAATTTCCAGTCCTTATCAAAACTAATTTGCTGACGCTGGGCAGTACTGCTGGCAGTCAGCATAACTGCAGCAATAACATAGATGAATTTCGCTTTCATGAAAACAATAGCTATAGTGAAGAATAAGAAAGTATAAAACTAATTAAATGCATCCAAAGCAACGGTGGGTTTGCCGCTATTATCAAAAGCGCCTTTGGAATAGCCTTGCCAGTTATTATAACATTGCGGCTCCCAGTAAAAGACACCGAGGCCTTTATTATAAGCCAGTGATTTTGTTTTAGTAATGATATCCGTAATAAACAATTTACAGGTACTGGCCTGGTCCCAGCTCATCCCCACTTCCGTGATCATGACCTCTTTACCATACCGGGCCACCATATCGTTCATATTCACCAGGCATTGTTCATTACGGATCTGCCAGTCTAACGGTTCAGGATATAAGGACATACCGATCACATCCCATTGCACACCGTTATTTTTTAACCCGTCAAAGATCCAACGGAACAGGTTATTATCATGACCGTTTGATATATGAACAATGACCTTGATCTTCGTATCAATGGCTTTCACGGCATTATATCCCTGTTTCACCAACGCAGCAAAATTGCTCATACTGACAGAAGCCCTTCCGGTTGGCCAGAGCATACCATCATTGGTCTCGTTACCCACCTGCACCCATTCCGGTGTTACGCCAGCCGTCTTCAATGCCTGTAATACAGAATAGGTATGATCATAGACAGCGGTTTGCAAACCCGTAAGATCCAGTGCTGCCCACGCAGCCGGTTTAGCTTGCTGACCGGGATCGGCCCAGGTATCACTGTAATGAAAATCGATCATTAGTTTTAATCCAAGATTCTTTGCCCTTACGGCTTTGGCCACCACATCATTGGTTCCATTCCAGCCACCGGCAGGATTTACCCACACCCGCAGCCGGATCGAATTCATCCCGAGGTTCTTCAGCAACTGCATGCATTCCGTTTCAGTACCGCTATTGGAATAGAATTTAATTCCTGCCGCTTCCATCTGTGTCAACCAGCCCACGTCAGCGCCTTTGGCAAAAACCGGAACTACAGGAGTCGTACCCCCATTACCGCTACCGGTTTTATTGCAGTTAAGCAAAAACAAAGAAAAAAATACAATCCCTGTAACCACTCTTTGCCTGGCTGAATAGCTTATCATGTTAGCTCTTTTACCGAAAATAAAAAAAGCTGCCTTCTAAAAGGCAGCTTTCTATTTTAAATGATGATCATTACTAGTTTATTGTAACGGTTTGTGCTTTTTCATCCAATGTGATCGTATAAGAACCGGTCACACCTGGTGTTTTGAAATTGTCACCGCCTTCCCATTTGATCTTACGGGGAGTGCCGGTAGCTGTGCTACCGCCGCTGTTATCTTCATAGTCAAAAGCACCCCAGTCATTACCTGCCAGGAATTTGATATCCCTGTCGGCAACTAATGTTATGGTAATTGTCCATACACCATTACCACTGTAGGTCATCTGTGGTGAAGCACCGGGGTTCCAGTCAGGAACACCCTGTATACCATTACCCACCACTCTCATTTCAGTACCAGGGCTCATTTCATATTTGATATTATCAACATTACGGCCATCCCAGATCACCCTGTACCGGCCGGCAGTTGTAATATCGGGCATATTTGCACCGTTTATTTCCAATGTACTTCCGCTACCACCTGTTGCTCCATAACTTCTGGCATTCACAGCCGTGATATCGCCATTGTTCCAGTCATTATGGTCAATTAATTTCCAGCCACCGGTTGTAAAATCTGTCAGGCCTACAAAGAGGTTGGTGGCAGAATTGCCGAGTGCATAGTTCGGGAATACATTCGGAGGTGTCCAGCCGGCACCGGTGGCACCACCTACAAAACCCATTCTTCCTTCACGGATATCATACTTCATATTGGCCCTGTCAATGGAGATGCGGTAAAAACCGGAAGTAGTAACAGAGAAGTTAGCACCACCCGGAGAAAGGTCACCACCTGAACCACCATAGTTCACATCCCAGGCACGGCCCTGTGTTACTTTGAATTCAGAACCACCGGGCAGGTAGATATAGATATAGTATAATTTATTGAGCGCATCTGATCGTATATCCCTGATCAGTTCGGGGGCAGTACCCGGATCCCAGTTATTACCATTGCCTGTTGCAGCCTGGTAGCCACCTGGCAGATAGAAACGAAGGATCGGTAAATAACTCTGGATCGTAACGTTCACCACATTGGAATAAGCGATGGCTCCCTGTGCAGTTGTTGCTTTCAGGCGGTATTCCACTTTACCGGAATTACCACCGGGAATGCCGGAGTTCAAAGCTGTTTCATTCATTTCGCCTTGTGTCAGTGCTTTGCTGTACAGGTTCACACCAACTGGTACCTCCTGTGGTGCCACAAAGTTCTTACCAGCAGAATCATACTGCAGTGCATAGGTTACATTACCGGTATAACCATTAAAAGAAGTGGTCCAGGAAAAAGTATTGGACAACTGACCAGCTGTAGCCAGTGTACCTGTTACTGAAGTATTTGCGGTTGTCAAAACAGAAGGATCAGAAAACGGAGTAATGGCAAACGTAATAACATTGGAAGTATATCGCTCATTGTTATTACCGTATGAAGAAACCACTCTTGCTTCCAGAGTAAAAGGGACACCCAAGGTAAATCCATAGCTCAGCACCATGGCATTCAGCTCTTTCCCGGTGAAACTGGTGGTTAAACTTCCCGTAACGATCTTGCTTACTTTCTGCGTAAAGTTTCTGCCGGCAGAATCAATTTCAAGCACATACTTGAATGTATTGGCATCAGAAGCATAATCAGGATTGGTCCAGGAGAAGGCGATCATATTGGTCAGCGAATCCGCAGGAGCCGGGGCCACTGCTGTTTTCGATGACGTTAAGGTTACCGCATTGCCGTTCTCATAGTACGGCAGGTCAGCCACCTTTGTACAGGCAGTTATTACAAAAACGCTTGCAACAACCAGCGTAATAAGTTTTAAAGTATTTTTCATTGTATATCTTTTATTAGACTGCAATTAAAGTTTTGTAAGGCTGTATTTACCGGTTTTGAAACTCACTGTGATCTTGTAATTACCAGCTATGGCTGGTGACAGGAAATCATTACCGCCAGGCTGGAAATTATCGCCATTCACATTATTGCCTAAGCCGGCACCGGTGAATCCATATTTATTATTCCAGTCTCCATATACGGGAACAAATAAAAATCCTACTCCCGGATTTAGGGCAAGACTTGCTAATTCAAATTCGGAACTGGATATTTTAGTGAATTTCTGGCTGGTCAGTTCAGGATCTCCGCCACCCATCCAGTTGCCGGGTGTGGCTGCACCTGTGATATACAAATTAGCAGGAACAGGATATACAACATCAAGGTAAGGAGTAATAACAACTGTAAGCACATTGGAATAAAGCGGAACACTGCTATTCACCAGGCTTGATTTTACCCGCATTTCAATACTATGCGAAATACCTTCCACCAGGTCCATGGCCAGCAACGCTGTATTCAGTTCACCAACTGTAAGGGAAGTGGTCAGTTCTTTGGAAATAGCTTTTTCATATTTTTTGGGGCTGGTAAAATTAGCACCAGTAGTATCAAATTGTAAAATATAATTGACATCCTGTGAACTCAGGCCTGTTGTAAACCGGTAATCAGGATTTGTCCAGTCAAACTTAATTGCCAGGTTATTTTTATTGGCAATGTTCAGCACCATGGCCGAAGTAGAGGAAGCAGTCAGTACAGGTGCTGTGCCCCCTTCAAAATAGATTTTATTTTCATCCTTCTCACAAGAGCTGAAAATACCTGTCAGCAAGAGTGAGCCGAAAATGAGTTTTACTATATTTTTCATATCTGATTATTTAGTGGTTAGTGATTAATAACCGGCATTTTGTGTCAGGTTAGGATTGGCAGACCGGTTGGCAGCTGGTATTGGGAAAATATTATACTTGCTGTCAACAGCAGTACCGGAAGCCACACCGCCTTTCCATGGCCACAGGTAAGTACCGGTGGTCAGTAATCCATAACGGATCAAATCAGTTCTGCGATGCCCTTCCCAGTATAATTCTCTTCCTCTTTCATCCAGGATGAATTGCAGTGTCATCTGTGCTCCTGTAATATCACCACTTGTATTTCCGTAGGCTCTTCTCCTGATCAGGTTCACGTAGTTCAACGCAGTTCCGGCATCGCCGCCAGTTCCCCCACGCAATACTGCTTCTGCATAAATGAGATATATCTCTGATAAACGGAATACAGGAAAATCAACATCAGAAAAATCCCTGTTCGGATCAGAAACTGTACCAGCATCAGAACGGATATTCCTGTATTTAGCCACATGAAGGCCATTATCAAACTGGCTGATATCAGCAATAGCAATCTGTGCTGGGCTGGTTCCGTATTTTGATGTAGTGAACATGGCTCTCTTATCAATTGCACCGGTAAGGTCAGTGAACAGGTCGGCCAGACCTTTCGTGGCCCTGTAACCATACCATCCACCACCAACACCATACTCATTATGGTCATCACCAGAAGCGCAATGCACAAAGAAAGTGGTATTGCCATAAGATTGTGTACGCAGGCCATCACAGTTGATAGCATACATGAACTCATCTTTGCGTTTATCATTATCGGCCATGAACAACTGTTGGTAATCAGTATGCAGGCTGTAGCCCCCGGCTATCACTTTGTTAGCATAAGTGATGGCACCGGTATAATAAGAGATAGCCCTTGCATCATTGGTAGGGAAGCCCAGGTAGACCGGCGCATTCAAATACATTCTTGCCAATAAGGCCCAGGCGGCACCCTGGTCCACTCTGCCGTATTCAATAGTTTTAACAGGGGCCAGGTCATTTTCAATTGCTTTTAATTCTGTTTCAATAAAAGCAAACAGTTCGGTCCTGCTTTTTTCACCCGGCAATGTAGTACCTACAAGGTTAGTTTCATCAATAAAGGTTGATTTACCAAAAATGTCCATCATTACCCAGTAATTGAATGCCCGGAGGAAACGTACCTCAGCACGGGTGCTTTTGATAGCTGTAGCATCGGCACCGGTAATACCACGGGAAGCCACTTTTTCATCGGTGGACTCACGCAAGTATTCGTTTGCCACCATTACATTATAAATGGGGCGGGCATACATCCCTCTCAAGAAAGGGTCAGAACTGGACCATTTCAGGTCATGAAAATCTTTGATGGTCTGGTCATTCCAGGCCACTACAGCTTCATCCGTAGGTAATTCCTGGCAATTGAAGAACCCGCGGATAAAAGGTGATTGCGAACCTTCATCCAGACCCTGTATATCAGAGTTACCGGCAGGGCCTGCATTACCAGTGCTGGCTAACCCTCCATATACTTTTGCAAGTACTGAACGGTACCCTTCAACAGTAGAATAAGCATTTTCAGAAGTCAGATCGTTCTTGGGGAACAGGTCTAACTTTTTAGAACAGGACGATACGGCTAAAACCGCTGCACCTGCGATAATGAGATTTCTTATTGATATATGTTTCATTGCTCAATAATTTATTGGTTAGAAATCAAAATTGAATCCAAGGGAGAATATTCTTGGTCTTGGGTAAATATTATTGTCAACACCGCTATCACCGGCATTCTCCGGATCCAACCCTTCGTATTTAGAGATCACGAATACATTCTGCACACTTGCATTCACCCGCATTGTAGCTTTGTTGTTTAATATCCTTCCTACATTATAACCGAGGTTGATATTATCCAGGCGGAAGAAAGAAGCGTTGGAAATATAATAATCAGAGATGTACTGGTTATTATCGAACAATGTGTTATTGTAGTCAGAAGAAGCATTTCCAATAAAGTTGATCGGGTTTTTGATAGCCCTGATCACACCATTGTTGGAAAAGAAGTTATTGTAGAGATAGTTGCCAAAAGCACCATGTGCAGCAAGGCCCAGACTGAATTGTTTGTAAGACACTTGCGTATTCATACCTAACAACACATCAGCTGCAGGTTTCTTATACAGGTACCTGTCATCGGAATTGATGATACCATCCCGGTTGATATCTTCATAAAGACCTTCTATCGGACTGCCATTCTTATCATATATCTGTTTATACACATTGAAAGTGTAAGGGCTGTACCCCACTGCATGAATACCGATGCGGTTACCCGTACCACCTGAGATACCACTCACTTCCTGTCCTTTGAAATTAGGATCAGGATTTTTCAGCAGGTTGGTGATCTTTGCATTATTGTATGTATAGTTAACACCAAAATCCCAGGTCAAATCTTTTGTTTTGATGGGCGTTGTGTTTAGGGTGATCTCAACACCTTTACTTTCCACATTACCTACGTTGGTAACGATCTCATTCACAAAATTTGCACCAGGAGCGACTGTTACATTCGCCAACAGATCTTCTGTTTTTCTGAAATAATAATCCACCGCGCCGGATATCCTGTTATTCAGGAATCCAAAATCAAGACCAATATTGGAAGTAGTGGTGGTTTCCCATTTCAGGTTCGGGTCATATCCTTCAGGGCGCAGGTAGCTTACAAATGTGTTTCCAAACTGGTACTGTGCGCCATTTGTGCTCACACTATACCGGGGCAGATAAGAATAATATCCAATTCCATCTTGCTGACCAGTGATACCCCAGCCAAGGCGGAGTTTCAGTTCAGAGAGGAAAGAAACATTCTTAAAGAATTCATCCCTCACTTTCCAGGCAGCAGCTACTGCAGGGAAATAACCTGTTCTGTCAGCGGGGTTCAGTTTTGAACTTGCATCACTACGGATAGAGGCAGTGATCAGGTATTTATCATGGAAAGTAAAGTTTACCCGGCCGAGATAAGATTCAAGACGGAACTCTGCTTCATCATCTGGAAAATTAGGCGTACTGTTCGGAACCAGCGAACCATCCTGACCATAAGCAGCAAAATTGTTCGTATTAGTACGGAAAGCCTGGTAGCTGTGTCCAACTAATACGTCGATCTTACTGCGAATGCTTTTTAATTCTTTGCTGTAAAACAACTGAACATCAGCCAGTGTATTGGTTTTCTTTTGTTCGTAATGAACAAAACGTCCTTTGGTTTTATAGTTGGTAGCAGCTGTTGAATCAGTATTATCATCCCCGCTGCCACTGGCATAATCAATACCCAGGTTCAGCAACACATGCAGGTCGGGAAAGAAATGTAGTTTATAGTCCAGTTGTACATTACTGATCACCCTGTTCAACTTGGATGTGTTATCCCGCAGGTTCAGTAAAGCTACCGGGTTACGGGTGGAGAGATCGATCGGGTTGCCATCAGCCTGTAGCCACTCATAATAACCACCCCAGTTCTTATTACCGGAGTAAACAGGTTTAGTAGGATCAAATGCGATAGCAGAACCAATAGCACCTTCATTAGCAAAAATGTTTTGGGTCTGGCTTGCTTTGGCTGATAAATTCACGGATAAATGATCCTTAAAAAATTTGGGAGAAAGATTTAATGCAGTTGATAACCTGGTAAAATTATTGGTCTTCAGGGTACCATCCTGGTTCAGGTAACCCAATGATAACCTGAATGGCATATTAGCCACACTGCCGCTGGCACTGATGGTATTATCTATACCAATAGCAGATTGATAAATCTCATCCTGCCAGTTAGTACTAGCTGTGCCTAAAAGATTCTTGTAGGTATTATTTCCCGTTGCAGTAGCGTCGGCATTGATAATACTCCTGATCTCATCAGCAGAAAGCACATCTACTTTTTTACCAACCACACCTACTGAGAACTGGTTATTGTAGTTGAATTTCAGTTTGCCCTTCACACCTTTCTTGGTGGTGATGATCAGTACGCCATTGGAAGCTCTTGAACCGTATAAGGCGGTAGCAGAAGCATCTTTCAGTACACTCATCGACTCGATATCATTCGGGTTAATCGTATTTAACAGGTTGGCTGAACCTGCAATACCGTTACCTTCCACCGGCACCCCGTCAATAACGATCAGCGGATCGTTGCTGGCATTCAGCGAAGCACCACCGCGGATACGGATACGGCTGCCGCCACCTGCAGAACCACCACCCGTGGTGATCTGCAAACCAGCTACTTTGCCCTGCAGCAACTGCTCAGGGGAATTGATATTTCCTTTCTGGAAATCTTTGGAAGAAACAGAAGTAACAGAACCGGTCAGGTCTGTTTTGCGGCGGGTACCATAAGCTACCACCACGATCTCTCCCAGTGCAGCATTATTAACCACCAGGGAAACATTCACCGTTGTCTTCCCTTCTATGGATACCTCCTGAGTGGTATAACCTACGGAAGAAAATACCAGCGTTGTTGCTGAAGCCGGAACACTGACACTGAAGGAACCATCTGCTGTTGTCGATGAACCTTTTGTAGTTCCCTTTACGGATACAGTTACACCAGCCACTCCTGCACCATCTTTGGTATCAGTGACTTTACCTGTGATAACTTTGTCCTGGGAATAAGAAATTAGAGAGAGCAAAAGCACTGTGCATAGCACAACTGCTTTGAGCAAGTTTCTGCATGACATAAGCAATCATTAAGAGTTTAGCAATTCGATTCTTCTATCTACACATTGTGTATTTAGAACACAATGTTAACACTTTTTTGATTCTTTCAAAAATTATTTCAGGACGAATGAGGAAAATCATACCCGGCTAAACCTGCACTGGCAGCGAGTTTAAGGAAGATCAGCCCTAAAGAACAAAAGATTAGACAAACCCGGGGCTTTTTTCTGCACCCCAAAAAGGCGGGAAAACAAGTCCGGGAAGTCCGCTTGACAGCCCCAGAACCGGCGCCGTGGAGTTAGTCATTCCGAAAATTATCAACTGCAATCGTTTGGGGCATTCGATTGTATTAATAATATAGCACCTTTAGTATCATTAGCTAACGAAAACTGCTTGTATGTTCCTGAGAATATCCTTTTTCCCGGCCCTGTTTTTTATTTCCCTCCAGGGTATTGCCCAGGCTGACCCCTGGAAGATCAGCACCAGCACTGTTAAACCATCTGATTATTACGGGGTAACTGTTGCTAACGGTATGCTGGGTATCGTTTCTTCGCCCGAACCATTCAAAGTAAAGGATGTGGTACTGGCCGGTGCTTATGACCTCTATGGAAGAGGCAGGGTAAGCAATTTTCTCCGCAGTTTCAATTTGCTCAATATGTACCTCGAAATTGACGGCCGCAGGATCGGCACGAATGATGCACAAAACATGAAGCAGGAACTGGATATGAAACAAGCCAGTTTCAATACGCAATTCGATCATGGTGATAAAGCCAGTGTCAGCTATACTTATTATTCATTACGCCATCTTCCATTTACTGTATTGATGGACGTCAGCATCACAGCCAAAAAGGATATTACGATCACCGGCGCCAGTGTGATGGAAGCACCTGATGCATTAAAAGATGTACAGAATTATTATAATGAGATTGACCGCCCGCATGTGGTGATCAGTTTACTGACTTCTTCCGCTAAAAGCCCTACAGGTAAATTACTGATGTGCGCCTCCAATACTTTTTTATTCAGTGAAGATCATGGTCACGAACCAAGAGTGATCCATGAAATGTGGGATAACAATATGCACCTGATGAAATTTTCCAAAAAGATCAAAGCAGGAGAAACTTACCGTTTCTCTATTGCAGGTGCATCCATTACCTCAGCCCATCATGATGATCCGTTGAATGAAGCCGAACGTTCTGCCATCTTTGCCAAACTGGAAGGAAGGGAACGCCTGATCAATTTTCATAAAAAAGCCTGGGATGAATTATGGACCAGCGACATTAAAGTGGAAGGTGATGACCAGGCACAACAGGACATACACAGTATGTTGTATCATTTATATTCCTTTACAAGAGAAGGAACAGCATTATCTCCCTCACCAATGGGTTTAAGCGGCTTGGGTTATAACGGCCATGTTTTCTGGGATACTGAATTATGGATGTATCCCGCCATACTTGTTTTACATCCCGAACTGGCCAAGAGTATGATCGAATACCGCTACCAGCGGTTGGAAGCTGCTAAACGAAACGCTTTTAGTAAAGGTTATAAAGGAGCCATGTATCCCTGGGAAAGTGCTGAAACGGGTGTGGAAGAAACACCGGTATGGGCACTAAGCGGACCATTTGAACATCATATCACCGCCTGTGTTGCTATTGCCACATGGAATTATTACTGTGTAACACAGGATAAGAACTGGCTGAAGGAAAAAGGCTGGCCAATATTATCTGCCACCGCTGATTTTTGGGCCAGCAGGGTGGAAAGAAATGGACCGGGTCATTATGATATAAAAAATGTGGTGGCTGCTGATGAATGGGCAGAGAACGTAGATAATAACGCATTCACCAATGCCGCTGCTAAGGCTAATCTTCAATTTGCCACCGAAGCAGCAAAGATCCTTGGGCTTACTCCCAATGCAGACTGGATGAATGTGGCCATGAATATCCCGGTTTTAAAATTCCCCGATGGGGTGACAAGAGAACATGCTACTTATAATGGCGAGGGCATCAAACAGGCAGATGTGAACCTGTTATCTTACCCGTTAAAAGAGATCACCGATCCTAAACAGATCCGGAAAGACCTTGCATATTATGAAAGCAGAGTACCCAACGAAGGAACACCAGCCATGACACAAGCCGTATTTACGACATTGTATGCACGGTTAGGTGATGCAGATAAAGCCTATCATTGGTTCAAAGACGCTTACCTGCCCAACCTCAATCCCCCTTTCCGGGTGATCGCCGAGACAAAAGGCGGGACCAATCCTTATTTTGCCACCGGTGCAGGCGGCGTATTACAAAGTGTGCTGATGGGATTCGGGGGATTGGAAATCACAGCAAAAGGACTGGTACAGGTAAAATCCGTATTGCCAAAACACTGGAAAAGCCTTACCATGACCGGTATTGGGCCTGAAAAAAAATCTTATATTGTGAGATAATCTAACGGGACGATTCACTGCTTTGAGAAAGATAATTGCCATATTATTAATCCTCATTCTCCTCTTCAATATCGGGGGCTACCGTATTGTCATTGCTCTTATGCAGGACAGGGCCGACCAGAAACTGGAGACTTTACTGGATAATAGTCAATATGATGAGTCGCAACTCGTAGAGATTAAAGTGTCGATGAACATGCCTTACCAGCAGCGTTTCACGGAGTATGAAAGACATTACGGCGAGATTGAAATAGATGGTGTTGCTTATACGTATGTAAAAAAGAAGATAGAAGGTGATGTGGTTACTTTTAAATGTATTGCCAACCAGTCGAAGCAGCAGTTGAAGGATATAGACCATAACATTACAAAAAGTAACAGCGCTGCGGACGTAAACCAGCCAGGCCCTGGCAAACAACAACCGTCTTCGTTTGCAAAAAAAATACTCAGCGAATATGATGACCAGTTCATGTTTGCATTACCAAAAAACGAAATTATCAGGTCATTATCACATACTTCCAGCTATCAATTCAGCATACCTTCATTACCTCTACAGGTACCCCATCAGCCGCCTAAATGCTGACAATGCTACATTTTAATTTCTGATCCGGAATTTATTTTATTCACACTAATAGATTTTTATTTATGCGTATAGCATTAGTTGCTGTTGCTGCATTGATTTTTGCAAGTGCCTGCAATAACAAGAAAAGTGATGATTATAAAAAGATAACAAGCGACCCCGCATTGTTCTCTAATACTGTTTATGAACTGAACAATATTGTAATGGGCAATAATTTCAGCCCTATAGTGGCATCAAGAAATTATACATATGCCAGTATAGCTGCGTATGAAGTTATTGCAGCCGGATACCCGGATAAATATGAATCACTTGGAGAGCAATTACATGGACTGGGCAAATTACCAAAACCTCAAACCGGAAAAGAAATAGATTTCGGGTTTGCTTCAATATTGGCATTCGCCAGGCTTGGGGAAGCAGTTACATTTCCAGAAGGAAGCATGTCCGCTTATATTGATAGTCTTAAACAGCTGGTCAGGGAAAAGGGGATGCCTGAAAAGATTCTTACCAATACACAGGCCTTTTCAGATTCCATTTCATCCGTCATACTGGCTTGGAGTAAAAAAGATAACTATGCCGAAACAAGAACATATCCAAAATATACAGTGCTTGATGTACCTGGTCGCTGGGTACCAACTCCTCCTGCCTATACACAGGCTATGGAGCCCCATTGGAATAAAATCAGGCCGCTTGTTTTAGATAGTGCTTCGCAATTTACTCCGCCGCCGCCGCCGGTTTTCTCTGTTACGGATAAAAAGAGTAAATACTACCAGGAGCTGATGTCTATTAAAAATGCAGTGGATAGTCTCACTGAGGAACAAAAACATATCGCCGACTTTTGGGATGACAATCCATTTAAACTAAATGTCAGCGGGCATATTATGTTCGGCACCAAGAAGTTTTCTCCTCCTGGCCACTGGATGAGCATTGTTGGCATTGCCGCAAAAAATGCGAAATATGATTTTGCTGCAACAGTATACTCTTATGCAATTACTGCCATTACCCAGTTTGATGCATTTATTCACTGCTGGGATGAGAAATACAGGAGTAACTATGCGAGGCCTGAAACGGTAATCAATACATATATTGACCAAAACTGGACACCTTATTTACAGACCCCTCCCTTTCCCGAGTACACCTGTGGTCATTCAACGGTTTCAGCAGCCAATGCTGAAGCACTCACTTTTGTATTTGGGGATAATTTCCCATATACAGATACTTCTGAACTTGATTTTGGAATCAAAAGCCGTTCCTATACTTCCTTCCGGCAGGCTGCTGAAGAAAATAACTGGGCCCGTTTTTATGGAGGAATTCATTTCCACAATTCCTGTATTGTAAGTACAGAATATGGTAAGAAAGTCGGAGCGTTGGTAAGCCAGCGTCTCCGTATGAAAAAATAATTTAAACGAAAACCAACGATTTTAATATGAAATATTTATATACTTCATTAGTAACGGCATTAATTATCCTTACTAATACAACAGTCCATGCACAAGGTTGTGTGGCGATCCGCAGCAATGGCAACAGCTGTAGCATTGGTAACCCCGCTACTGCCAAAGGATGGCAAATGAATTTCAACAATCGCTATTTTAAATCGTATAAGCATTTTGTCGGTACCGTTGAACAAAAGGAAAGAGAAGAGAAACATACAGAAGTTATTAATCACAGTTATTCACTCGACATAACTGCTACCCGTCATTTTAATACCCGCTGGTCGCTTGCAATAACAATTCCTGTCATCTCTAACACCCGTTCATCTTTATATGAACATGGTGGCAATGCATTGGGTGCAGCTGCCAGGCATAGTACAAAGTCCTTTGGTATTGGTGATCTCCGCATTGCAGCTTATCGCTGGTTATTGGATCCTTCCAAACACCATAAAGGAAATATACAGGCCGGTTTAGGTATCAAACTCCCCACCGGTGATTACCAGTACCAGGATTATTTCTATAAAGCAGATGGCAGCATCTTGCTGGGCCCGGTTGATCAGTCCATTCAGTTAGGTGATGGCGGTACAGGATTTACTGTTGAACTGAACAGCTATTATAACATCAGCCACAAAGTGGGTGTTTATGGAAATTTTTATTACCTCGTCAATCCCCGGGAACAAAATGGAGTATCCACAGCCAGGGGTGGCACACCTAATGCTACTGCTATAAAATATTTTACCAGTACCATGAGTGTTGCTGACCAGTATATGGCAAGGGCCGGAGCCAGCTATATGACCGGCAAATTCAATTTCACAGGAGGTCTTCGCATTGAAGCTATTCCAAGCAGTGACCTGGTCGGTGGTGATAAAGGTTTCAGAAGGCCGGGTATGGTTATAGCTGCTGAACCCGTGGTTTCTTACCAGGCAAAAAAGATTAACCTCTATTTATCTGTGCCCGTTGCATTACAACGCAACAGGACACAGAGTTACTCAGATAAATTAAGAACGGCTGATACTGGTACTAAAGTACAAGGCGATGCAGCTTTTGCCGATTATTCTGTAAACGCAGGTGTTTCGTTCCGTTTTTAAATTATCCCACACCCACTAATGGAAAAGGGCGTTGTAAAGAATTACAACGCCCTTTTATTTCTGGTTGTTTAAAAATTTATCTTTAGCTTTCTAAACGATTGCTAAAACCTGATGAATGCAGCAGAGTACACTGAAAAAACTATCCGAAGTTCTTGGTATCAGTATTTCCACGGTTTCCCGTGCCCTGAAAGATCATCCCGATATTTCAGAAAATACAAAATCAAGGGTCAAGGAACTGGCACTGGCACTGGAATATGAACCCAATAATTATGCTGTACAATTAAGAACCAGGCAAAGTAATGTGCTGGGCATTATGGTTCCCACCATTGATAATTTCTTTTATGACTCCTTTATTGCAGCCGTGGAAGAAGATGCAAGGGTGCACGGATATTCCGTGATGATCATGCAATCAAGAGATAAAGTGCAATTAGAAACATCCAACCTTCATTTGTTCCGGAAAAATATGGTGATGGGGTTATTTGCTTCTGTGTCGATCGAAACAGAAGATATGGCTCCATTTAAAAAATTGGATGACATGAAAGTCCCGGTGGTATTCTTCGACCGGGTACCAGAGGAAGATGGCTATCATAAGGTTTGCCTGGCCGATGCGGAAGCAGCCCGGATAGCCGCCGAAGCGATAATAGAAAAAAAGAAGAAGCGGGTACTGGCCTTATTTGGTCACCCCCACCTGAGTATAACAAGGATTCGTTGTGCCACTTTCCAGGAAACCTTTGCCAAACAGGCACCTAAAACAAAGATCAGTATTGAATATCCCGAAGGAATTGCAGAATCAAAAAGAGTGGCCCTGGAAGCACTGAAAGGAAAACAACGGCCGGATACGATCTTTTGCATGGGAGATCTGATCCTGATCGGGGTGATGTATGCCATTCATAAACTGCAACTGAAAGTACCGGAAGATATTGCTGTAATAGGTATCAGCAATGGTCTTATTCCCACGATGTATGATCCGAAGATCACTTATGTTGAAACCAACGGTTTTAAATTAGGTAAACTGGCTTTTGCCCAAATGCTGACCTCTCTCCGGGGCGATAGTGCCCCGCAGGAAGTACGGCTTGAGTCTATATTGGTGGAGGGCGGCTCTCTCTAGGAAATGCAGTGGCTTTTAGTTCACAAAATCTCCGTTTTTTACACCGCAAACGTTATAGTTTCATGGACTTACTTGTTGTTCTTTTGAGGTAGCTTATTTTACTACCAAACGATTGCCACATGTCCTCCTTTAAGATCAAATTATCACTTTTCCTGAATTATTTTGTTTTTGCCATCCTGCTGAACAGTGTTGGTACTGTCATTCTGCAAGTGCAAAATAATTTTGATATCTCAAAAGGGTCTGCCAGTATTTTAGAAGCCTTCAAAGATCTGAGCATAGCCATTACTTCTTTCCTGGTGGCATCCTATATCGTAAGGATAGGCTATAAAAAAGCGATGCAAATCGCATTGATGCTGGTTGCAATTATGTGCTTCATTATGCCTTCTGCCGGAAGCTTCCTGATGACAAAATTATTATTTGCCACCGTTGGTATCAGCTTTGCCCTGATCAAAGTAAGTGTGTTTGCCACGCTGGGTATCATTACAAAAGATAAAAAGGAACATTTAAGCCTGATGAGTTTTCTCGAATCATTCTTTATGATCGGTGTACTGGCAGGTTATTTCATTTTTGGGGCTTTTGTAGATAATGACAACCCTCGATCCACCGCCTGGTTCAATGTTTATTATATACTGGCAGGTATGTCTTTGCTTGCATTTCTATTATTATCCTCCACCAAACTCGATGAATCATCGGTTAAAAAAGCCGATTTAGCAGAATCAAAAACACTCGGTGACGATTTCCTGGGTATGCTAAAGCTTATTATTCTCCCGTTAGTGATCGTTTTTATATTCTGTGCCTTCTTTTATGTACTGATCGAGCAAAGCATTATGAGCTGGTTGCCTACATTCAATAAAGATGTATTACAATTGTCAACCAGTCTCAGCATCCAGATGGCAAGTATCCTGTCTGCCTCTATTGCATTGGGCAGGTTCCTGGCCGGTTTATTATTAAAAAAGTTTGATTGGTTATTTGTTTTATCAGGTTGCCTGCTCCTGGCAGCTATCCTGGTGATCATTACCGTTCCGCTTACAAAAGATATTTCGGGTTCCCCTGTTACTACACTTAGCGATATCCCCCTGGTAGCTTATGCCTTCCCATTGATCGGTCTGTTCCTGGCACCTGTTTACCCGGCCATCAACTCTGTCATCCTGAGTAACCTTCCTGCACACAAGCATGGCTCAATGTCCGGTCTGATCGTTGTCTTCTCCGCATTAGGTGGTACAACTGGATCAATTATTACCGGGCATATTTTCGGGGCATATGGAGGGCAAACAGCTTTCTATTTCTCACTGATCCCGATTGCTGTTCTTGTTATTTTACTTTTTATCTTCAAAAAAATACAACCTAAGTCAGCACCAGCAACTTCCCAACATTAATTTACCGGAAAATGACGCTTACAATGTATCCTCTGTTTGAAGATGTGCAACTGCAACAGGTATTTCCCGATGGAAAAACATTTGTTGACTGCCTGCCGAAATGTGAACTACAAACAATAAATGCTGCTTATTTATCTCAAAAAGACCAGGCCGGATTTGATCTGAAAGAATTTGTACTGCTGTATTTTGAACTGCCTGTTCCCCATTCCACTCACTATAGTAGTGATACCAGTAAAACAGTGGAAGAAAATATTGAAGCACTCTGGCCGGTCCTGACCAGGAACCCGGATAAAGAAGCCGGGTCACTCATTCCCCTTCCCTATCCTTATATCGTTCCCGGTGGCCGCTTTGGTGAAATCTATTACTGGGACAGCTATTTTACGATGTTAGGTCTGAAAGCCTCCGGTAAAAATGAAATGCTTGAAAACATGGTAAAGAATTTTTCTTACCTCGTCGATACACTGGGCTATATCCCCAATGGCAACCGGCAGTATTTCATTGGCCGTTCCCAACCCCCTTTTTATTCACTCATGGTTAGACTGCTGGCTGGTATAAAAGGGAATATTATATTGACTGATTATTTACCACAACTGGAAAAGGAATATAATTTCTGGATGAAAGGAACTGATGAATTGACTGACAGCAAGCCATCTGCTCAACATGTTGTCCGAATGAAAAATGGGGATATCATGAATCGTTATTGGGATAACAATGATACAGCCCGGCCCGAATCGTACCGGGAGGATGTAGAGCTGGCACATCAATCTGAACAGGAACCTGGCAACATCTTCCGTCATTTAAGAGCCGGGGCTGAATCAGGCTGGGATTTCAGTTGCCGCTGGTTCAAAAATGAAAATGAATTTTCTTCCATTCATACCACAGCTATCATTCCTGTTGACCTGAATTGTCTTTTATTTCACCTGGAACAACTGCTTTCGGATACTTATTCTATAAAAGAGGAACATGAAAAAGCAATTCATTTCAGGAAAACCGCTGAGAAAAGAAAAAAGGCTATCCAGCATTTTTGCTGGAACCCGGATGCCGGTTTTTACTTCGACTATGATTTTATTACTGATCAGCAGAAGAGCTGCTATTCATTGGCGGGGACTACCCCGTTGTTTTTAAAAATAGCCACGCAGCAACAGGCAGATGCCGTTGCAGCAATTATAAAAGAAAAATTTCTGCAGGCCGGGGGATTGATCAGTACATTGACAACAACCGGCCAGCAATGGGACGCCCCGAATGGCTGGGCACCTTTACACTGGATGACCATTACCGGGCTGGAATACTATGGTCACACGGCGCTGGCAAAAGAAATAGCTGAGCGATGGATCAAATTAAACACGGCAGTTTTCGAACGAACCGGTAAGCTCATGGAAAAATATAATGTTGTTGATACCCACCTTGAAGCCGGTGGTGGTGAATACGAAGGACAAGATGGCTTTGGCTGGACGAATGGTGTATTACTGGCCCTGGTAAAAAAATATGGCTCTTTTTTCTGAAATTATCTTACTTCCAGCAACAGGAACTGGTACGGCTCCATCACCAGGTATTCATGATCATGCCCAACTAGCAATTCCTTATCCTGCCAGTGATCATACAACGAGTTGGGCCCGGCGCCATGTTGTTTAAATGCAAACCACGTAAGGTAGGAGTGCTTATCCCTGAAATTAAAAAGGCAATAAAATTTCTGGTCTTCAAAAGTCCGCAGGTAACCGGCGATATGAATATTATGAGGAGTTAACCAGGTAAGATTCTTATAATCCCCCACTGCGAATATTTTTTTTCTTACTTCAATTAGTTTCCGGGTACCGGAAAATACTTTCTGCTCTACGGTCCCTGCTTCATTTCTTTTTTTATTCTTATCCCAGTCAATTACAGGGCGGTGCATCCAGCGGTTGTCATAGCTTTTGCCGGGATCATTTAAATAGGAATAATCATTGGTATAACCCACCTCATCCCCATAAAAAATCATCGGCACCCCGCCAAGGAAAAAACTGTGTGCCTGCATCAATAATATTTTTCTCACAGCATAATCAATCGCTTCTTCATTGTGTTGTTCGATAGCTTTTTCCAATCCGCATAAAGAGGCCAGCGATCCGCTGATACGGGCATCATTGGTCTTTGGATTCACAGAGAACAACGCCCCTTTCGCCGGGGAATCATAATAATATCCCGCATAATAATCTTTCAAAAAACGACGGTGCTCAAACGGTTCAAACCCGGCATTACGGATCATATAATCATCATAGCCCAAACCAATATCATCATGGCAACGGGTATAAGTGATCCAGGATGTTCCATACGGTTTTTGTAAAATCTCATGCTGTGCTGCCAGCATGACCCGTATATCAGCTGTAGCTAATGCATCCCATTGCAAAGCCATATGCGTGGCATTGTATGCAAAATCACATTCTTTGGCTGTATATAAACCGGTACCAAAATATTTCATGATCTCCTTGGGTGCCACGATTGCTTCTCCTAATAATGCCATACCCGGTGCTGCCACTTGTACGGATTGCTTGATCAGCCGCAGTAAACTATGTGCCTGTGGCAAATTCTGGCAGGTAGTCCCTAACTGTTTCCAGATAAAAGCGGGGGCATCAATGCGGAGTATATCCACCCCGAGGTTCGCATAGAAAAAGATCGTATCCAGCATTTCAAGGAAGACTGCCGGGTTAGTATAATTCAGATCCCATTGGTAATTATGAAAAACGGTCATTACCCATTTTTTCATCTCTTCATTCCAGGTAAAACTGCCGGGAGAACTTTCCGGGAATATCTCGGGCATCGTACGGTCAAACTGGTCCGGTAAACTCCGGTCCGGGTAGGTATAAAAATAATCCTGGTATTTTTTATCTCCCGCTTTAGCTTTCTTCGCCCATTCGTGATGGTGAGAAGTATGATTGAGTACAATATCCAGCATCAGGTACATTCCTTCTTTTTGCATTTGCCCCTGCAGTTGTTGAAGATCTTTTAGTGTACCAAATCGCTTATCAACTTTTCTGAAATCCGAAACAGCATACCCGCCATCACTTTCTCCTTCCGGGCTTTCAAACACCGGCATCAGGTGAAGAAAATTCACCCCGAGTTCTTTAAAATATTCCAGCTTATTACCCAGGTTTTTTATGTTACCGCAAAAACGATCTACATATAAACTCATCCCGGTTATTTCATTGCTCAGGAACCAGTTTCCTTTTATTTCCTTTTCTTCATCCCGTTGTTTAAGTATAGTTGGCCTGCAGGTATAAGATGCTGCGATAAGGTTGATCAGCTGGTTAAAAAATTCTTCCTGCCGGGGGTGCTTCCCATATATCTCATGAAAGAGTGCATCAATAGCTGTGGCATTCGCAATAAACCGGGTAAAAAATAAATTATCCCTGCCGGCAATATCAATTTTCTGTTGCTGGATGGCCTGGTTGATCTGCTGATGTAAGGAATGATTATACACTTCGTTTTCTATTTAAATATATCGCTGCTCAGGTGCTTGAATGCTTCCATGGCTCCAAGGTATTCACAGGTTCTTGCCCCGGCCTTGTTGCCATTCTGAATGATCTTTTTCCAATTTCCTTCTGGCAATGATCTTATTTCTGCTACTGTTCTTTCATTAAGCTGGTACAGCAATGCTCCGACAAAAGCATCGCCGGCGCCAGTTGTATCTACTGGTTTCACCGGGATACTGTCAATGATCATTGTCTTTCCATTAATGCCCAGCATCGTTCCCTCCTTTCCGAGTGTGATGGCAAATACAGCCTTTGTCTTCTTAAGCAAAATGGCTGCTGCATCAGACAGGTTGTTACTCCCGGTGATTAGCAACGCTTCTTCATCACTAACTTTGAAGAAATGACAGGCTGTTAAAAATTCCCAGGATTGATCAATGAAAGATTGTGTATCATTTTTGAAAAGTAAATGACGATAATTCGGGTCAAAACTGATAAAGATATTCTGTTGTAATGCTTTTTGTAATAAAGCCTGGTAAGCCGCTTGCAAGGGGCCTGGCAGAAAACCGGTAGCTGAACCAAAATGAATGATTGAAAAATCTTCAAGATCAATATTTTCTACTTCCTGCTTGTTCAGTTGTCCATCCGCACCCCGGTTAAAATAAAAATCCCGTTCCCCGTTTTCCATCAGTGATACAAAAGCAAAGGTGGTAAAGTGTTGTTCGTCTTCGATCACCCATTTGGTAGAAACGCCGAATGACTGCATGACCTCAATAAGGTATTTACCAAATGGATCGCTACCTACTTTGGCAGAAAGTTCCACCTTTCCACCCAGAGCAGCAATCGCAGCGGCTACATTCGTTGGAGCACCGCCAGCTTTTTTTAAGAAATTTTCTCCCGCTGATAAAGACTTTCCTTTATCTGTGCAGATCATATCAATCAGGGCTTCGCCTATGCAGAGTATTTTTTTCATACCTATTCTATTAATGACCGGGAGGCGCTGCCGGTAATACAATATCGCCAACAGGTTTTTTAAATTTGATCAGGGTAGTAAATAATGCCGCTATCAATAATAGTATTCCTGCAAACAAAATTGCCTTACCGGAATCATTATTAAAAAAATGCTTCAGGATATAGCCAAAGGTCATAGTTTGTATCAGCATCGGTATTACGATCATCATGTTGATAATCCCCATATAGACCCCATACCTTTCCTTTGGAATTTGACTCACCACCATCAGGTAGGGAATTCCCATCATACTAGCCCACCCGATCCCAAAACCTGAAATAGCAACATATAACAATGCCCTATTTTCAATAAAAGGAAATGCAATAAATCCAAGACCGGCAATAACCAGGCAAACAAAATGAACCCACTTGGGGCTGTATTTTCTTGCAAATCCAACCAGGGCAAAAGCTGTAAGAAAAGTGATAATATTATACCAGCCATTCACAGAGCCGGCCAGGCTTACCGCTTTTTCATACAGTTCTTTATTATCAGGTGTGGCATCGTAAACGGACTTAGCAATACTTTTAGAGCTGTTTTGCCAGTAGCAAAACAAGGCGTACCATTGGAATAAATAGACCAACGCCAGCTGCCACATTATTTTGGGCATATCTTTGATAGCACTAAAAACATCGATGAATGGACTCAGAACATTCAGCGGTTTTGATTTTATTTCCCTTAACTCTTCCTCTGTCGGTGGAATTTCCGGGGTTGTCTTCATACTCCACCACACAGACCCGATTGAACAAACTGCTCCCAGCATAAAGGAGGCAAATACCCAGTTTGGAATTTTACCTGTATAGCCTACAACGATCATGGGAAAAAGAAACAAAGAAAAATTTGCCAGTGTTTGTCCAAAACCGGTAAAAAAACTTTGTGCCTGGAAGCCCACAGGCTGCTGGCTAACATCCAGTTTATCTGCTACAAAAGCCCTGTAGGGCTCCATAGCCGTATTATTTCCCGCATCCAATATCCATAATAAACCAGCGGCCATCCATAATTCTGAACTAAAAGGAAAGAGGAATAAAGCAATGCTGCACATGATGGCACCAATAAAAAAGAAAGGTTTCCTTCTTCCGAATTTTGGATGCCATGTTTTATCACTTAAGGCTCCGATGATCGGTTGAACAAGTAACCCCGTTAGCGGGCCTGCCAAATTCAGCCATGGAATTTCATCCGGCTTGGCCCCCAGGAAATCATAGATGGGATTAACGGCACTTTGCTGTAGTCCAAAGCTGTATTGAATACCAAAAAAACCCACATTCATATTGATGATCTGCCAGAAACTTAACCGTGGCTTGGACAAAGACATAAGCAATCGTTTGAACAGGTAAAATACTAAAAAGACTATCGTTATCCTTTACGAAACTGAAAGGCCAGCCGGGCTGCAAACGTTTGTTGTTGGGAAAAAGCGTTACTCCCGTTCTGTGTTCCTTGCTGAATATTTTCCCTTTCAAATTCCCCCAATTATATATTTTGCAGACATAAAACTGGTCATAAGATGAAAAGAAAGGTTATTACAGGTATTGTTGTATTACTGAGCACATTTTTTTTGTTCTATATACTTTTCTTTCAGCATGAGTTTACTAAAACCATTCATCTTCCATTGCCAATCTTAACGGTTACCGAACAATTCAAAAACCCTGAAAATCTCCAAAAATGGTTTGCCCCTTTTGATATTGGAGGGCCCGTTTCATTTGATTCTTCCAGTAAAAAAATAAATAGCGGTGAATATAAGCTTCAAATTAAGGACCAATCACTGTATAGCTCTCTACTGATTTATTCAAATAGCAAAAAAGAAAAACAATTCATTATTTCTGCTTTACCCGACACAACAAAAAACAGTATAACATCCCTTTCCATTATATATAAAAGCAGTTATTTTAAAAAATGGTTTGGCCAGGATGATCTTATAAAAAATGCACTAACAAGTTTTACTGATTTTCATGAATACATTGAAGACTCAAAAAGAGTATATGGTTATGAAATAAAACCCGTGAAAGTAGTTGATACATTATTTCTTTTTGAAAGGAGAACAGTTCAGCAGGCTGACAAAAGACAGGCAATGAAGTCAATTTTTGAAAACTTAATAGCCTATGCTGCTAAAAACAGTATGGGCTATACTGGTAACCGTATTTTTTATTCGCAAAAAACCGGAGACAACATTACTTTATTTGCCAGTATTGGTATTACCCGTGAGATTGCAATACCTGAAAACATATCGGTTGAGGTCAAAAGGATGCCATTTGAAAAAAAATTACTGGAAGCTACCTACCAGGGAACTTTTGGAGAATCTGGTAAAGTATTTACTGCATTAGAAAAGTTCATAACTGACCACTATTTAGCCACCATGGGAATACCGTATCAAAAATTTATCAGCGATGGATATGATTTTGCAGATGACCAGGTTGTGCAAATGAAAGTTTATTATCCCATACTTTAATTCCTTATTGAATAGTACTGATCACTTTAAGGCTATCATTATTTTTTGCTACAATGAAGGCATCCCGGTTTGAAGCCAGCCTGATTTTTTGTAAATGTCGTATTTCTCCCTTGATCTTGATTCCATTTAGTTCTTCGTACTTGAAATTCCCTCTCCCCTGGTTTATTAATACTGAACCAAAATCAGCGTCATATCTTCCTACTTGAATATTACTTGAATAATAATTACCCCCCAGAATAACATCGGGTAAATTGTCTTTATTAATATCCAATATTGTAGCAGTTCTATACGTAGTCAATTGGGCTTCCCAGGGTAAAGGTCGCACTTCAAAATTCATTTTTCCATCATTGATCAAAACAGCATTTGAGAAGTAATTAGCCGAAAACAACTCAGCTTTTTTCAATTTATCACCCCCGAATATTTCATTTAATGAGGCGTTAGCAAAATCTTTGGCATATAAAAATCTCTTTTTAATCTCCGGCAGTTGTTTTTCCAGATCAGATTTATTAGTAAATGGCAGCTCTTTATTATCCAGGTAGTAAGTTAGTATCTGCTCTTTTTTCCCATTGCCGTCAAAATCGTAAAAATACATCCTTACGGGTTGGTTATCACTTGCCATTAGCCGGCTATTCAAGCCCTGATTTCCAGCTATAAAATCTATATCCCCATCATTATCGACATCACATGGCAAAATAAAATTCCACCAGCCTTTTAACGAGGTAATATTTTTTTTTGAAAAGGAGCCTTTATTATTAAGATAGACAGAAATTCCATCCCATTCCATTGCCAACACCATATCTTTTCTCCCGTCATTATTAAGATCAATCCAGTGAGCATCTTTAATAAAGCCGGCTTTTTTTAAACCCGGTGCAAATTTATCAGTAACATCAGTAAACTTTCCAGTGCCATCATTCAGTAATAAATAAGAATCAGGAACCGCTCCATAGTCCCACGGAACTGACCTTCCTCCTATAAACAGATCAATAAATCCATCTTCGTTGAAATCATATGCCACCACTTTGGATGCAGTTACTAAAACATTGGGAAATGCATCCTCCTTTTTTTTGAAAAATCCCTTACCATTATTAATATAGACCCTGGGCTTAAGATACTCGCTTTGACCATAAAATTCACTTCCTCCGCTTGCCACCACCAGGTCAGGATATGAATCATTATTAACGTCTGTCCAGCAAGCATCTACATCCTCATACGTACTATCGGCATCAATAGCCGGTTGTATCAATTTTTTAAATGCGCCGTCAGTCTGTTGCTCAAATACAGCACTCTTTTCCCATTTGGATGAACCAATAAAAAAATCTTCCAGCCCATCCTTATTAATATCTCCAGTCGCAAGAGCAGGGCCCTCCGTTGAGGTCATAAAGGGTATTAAAGGCTCTCTGTCAAACTCTACAAATGTATTCTCTGTATGCAAAAAAGAGATACCGGCTTGAGCTGTTATATCATAAAATCTTTCTGACTCTTTTGTTGAATAATTACGAACTAAGGAATAGTCAAATAATGGCAATCCCTTCGTATAAGCAAATTCTTGCTGCAGTGAATCACTGTTTAAATTAATCCTTTGACTTGTGTTATCCGGCCATACCAAAAAAACAGAATCTGGTTTGCCACTGCCTGTACTTACCTGCATGGGCACTTCCATACTTGATTGAAATCCTCTTACAGGGAATTTTTCATAGCTCATAACAGATGCTCCTGAAAAAATATACAACTTAGCTCCCACAGCTTTATTATTCCCCCCAGGCCCTTTCAGCAGAACCTGAATTGCAGGTTTCGCCTTATCATCGTTAATTTTATTTTGATACAATAAGGCAGCTTCATCAATATTATTTACAACTATATCTATATCTCCATCATTATCAAGATCGGCATATACGGCACCATTTGAATAGGTATCCCTATTTTCAGGAATAGCTTCGCCTATATCTTCAAACGAAGCATCCCCTTTGTTTCTGAAAAAACGATTGGGTATTTTAATCTGTGGAAATTTATTGATAAGATTCATTTCTCTTTCACCAATTCTATTGCTCTGAATTTTCGATTGCACCTCATCATTTGATATATAGTTGATATAGTCAATATCGTTAAGCCTTTTGGGAATTCCATTAGAAACAAACAGATCTTTTAAGCCATCATTATCAAAATCCGACCAAAGGGTTGACCATGACCAATCGGTAGCGTATACGCCAGCATATAATCCTATTTCGCTGAATAAACCATTGCGTTTGTTAAGTTGCAGCGCATTTCTTGCGTATTGAATGCTATAGCCATTTCTTACTTTGGTTAAAAAAGTACTGTACTCATCAACTCCCAATGAGCTTTTAAGAATAACCGGATCAGATGGTAGCATATCAGCCGATATAATTTCCGGGTAGCCGTCATTCGTTATATCGGCCACATCCACCCCCATTGAAAACTGGCTGGTATGCATAATACTGCTATCCAGCATGTCATCAAATCCTCCCTTTTTATTATTGATGTAGAGATAATCATTCTCATGAAAATCATTTCCAATATAAATATCAGGGTACCCGTCGAGATTAATATCTGAAACTGCAATACCCAGTCCATAGCCGATCACTGTCTGGCTAATTCCTGCCAGTTTTGATATATCGGTGAAATGACCCCCATCATTTCTGTAAAGCCTGTCTCCTGAAAGAGAATCTACAGTTCCTTTAAAACTATTTCTTGGTGCAAATGTGCTGCTATAACGAAGGGAATGATTGAGTAAATACATATCAAGATCTCCATCAAGGTCAAAATCAAAAAAAGCAGCTTGTGTACTAAAGCCGGAAAAATCAACCCCATATTTTTCCGCTTCCTCATTATAATATGGAATTCCGGTTTCACTGATTCCTTTACAAATCAATAACTGATTCTTACTTTGCAGGGATCCAAAATGGCCAACCCTGCAAACATAAACATCCAATAGTCCATCATCATTCACATCTGCTACTGACACTCCAGTAGACCAGCCTCCATCATCAGGGATTTTTGCGGCCCTTGTTGCATCAGTAAATTTCAGATCACCTTTATTGAGGTAAATTTTATTCTGTGACTGATTGGACGCAAAAAATAAATCAATCTTCCCGTCATTATTAAAATCACCTGCCCCCACACCTGCTCCATTGTAGAAATACATATACTTCAACATATTGAAATCCGGGCTGGCTGAAAGATTGTTGCTAAAATCAAGTCCGGTTTTGGTATGATCCAGAACATCAAATAAAACAGGAATACTCTTTTCCTTACTTCCGGTACAGGCAGTTAGAAAAAGGGTACAAATGCCAATCCAATAATTCCAGTTCCTTTTTTTCACAATAAAAGGCTTAAATAAAGTTTTACTTATTTATTCTGTACAAAACAGGGAGGCTGTCATTTTGAAGAAACAGTATCTGCTTTTTTTCTTTTGACTGAAACCCTACAATACTTTTTACCTCCCCTCTTACCTCTATTCCGGATCTTTGGGGCATCACCAATTCCCACTCAGCTTTTCCCTTATTTATTAAAACATGCCCATAACTTGCATCCAGCCTGGAGAACTGGGGCTGAAACTGAAAAAGATTTCCACCCAGGATAAGGTCCTTTTTTCCATCATTATTAATATCGGTTATCAATATTGCATTTATACTTGACAGCTGGGCAAAGAGAGGTAATTTTTTTATTTCAAAATTCCCTTTCCCTTTATTAATTGCCAGGCAACTGGCATTATAATTAAAATTATAAACTGAGGCCTTATTTATTATTACATCTGTAAACAATTCCTGAACCGACCTTTTAGCATATTCCTCAAATTTCAAATTTTGCTTTTTTAACCCGGGCATCTGATCTGTCAAATCCCTTTTCATAAATACCGGAACGTCTCTTTTATTAACTGTTCTTGTAATAATTTTATCTGAAGTACCGTTACCGTCAAAATCATTGATCCATAATTTAACCGGGCTAACAGCGGATGGCTGTAAATAGCAATTTTCTCCAATATTACCGAGCACCAGGTCGCTTAAACCGTCTCCATCTATGTCAGCAACTGCAATGGATTGCCACCATCCTTTCATTTCGGAAAGAGACGTTTTTATTTCAACAGCCTTCCCTTTTGATGATGAAAACACTTTTGGCTCCATCCATTCCCCCACAACAACTAATTCCTTCCTCTCATCTCCCTCTATATCAGCAAACACAGCATCTGTTACCATTCCGGGTTTCATTACTTCAGCAACGGAAAATTGTCCTTTCCCATTGTTGGTATACAGATAACTTTCTGGCACTACTCCGTAATTTTGAGGAACACTTCTGCTACCAACGAATATATCAAGATCCCCATCATCATCAATATCAGCAGCTTTAGCGACTGCAGCATTCATCGTATAATCCGGAAATGCTTTAGCAGATAATTCGAAATTCCCTTTGCCATCGTTTTTATATAACCGGTGCTGTAATAAGGGACTCCCCGCTGGTTGCATATTTCCGCCGGAACCCACAAAAAGATCTTTGTCACCATCCCCATCTGCGTCAAAGAATGATACAGCTACATCCTCGAAATCTTTGTCCTTTTCAAAAATCTTTATTGCATTTTTTTTAAACCCGGATGCGGTTTGCAGGTATAATTGCCCTGACTGATTAGCAGCGCCTCCTATAAATATATCCGCTAACCCATCTCCATTAACATCTGCTGTGTCAGCATGCGGCCCCTCTCTTGAAAGCATCAGGGGAATATTTCGTTCTGTATAAAAATCAATATACTCATCTTCCCTGTGCTTTTCAAATACAAGAGTTGATTCAATAGAAAACAAAACATCCGTTATTATGGTGTCTGGTTCATTGCTTATTGGTTGCTGTGTATAAGCGATTTCATGAACTTTATTTATTTCTGGTTTTAAAAATTTTGAAATTGTTTTATCAGGCCAGCAAATTGTCATTGAATCAACACTCTCTTTTCCCAAGCCAATAATTTGTTTATAATCAACTGAAGACTCAAACCCCCTGGAGGGTATCAATTCACGGCTTAAAACCTGGGCTCCCTGGAATAATTTTATCACAGCACCTACGGCAAAAGTATTTTTTCCATTACCCGTTAGCCTGATCCCGATATAATTATTTGTGTTCTGTTCCCTGCTTTGATTTTTATAAACAAAAGATTTTTCATTTACATTGTTTATAACAAGGTCAAGGTCGCCATCATTATCCAGGTCACCATAAGCAGAACCATTTGAGAAAGAAGGCTGCCCTAATCCCACAGCAGCTGCTTTATCATCAAATTGAATATTTCCTTTATTGTGATAAAATTTATTGGGAATGGGTGTAGAAGGCATTTTAGCCACTACTTCATCAAACTGATCTCTTTTACCGGTTGTCACCATTTTCTGTATCACATCATTTGCAAAAAAGTCAATAAAATCCTGGTTGGTCACATCATTATAAATGCCATTGCAAACAAAAATATCTGACAATCCATCGTTATCTGCATCAAAGATCAATCCTCCCCAGCTCCAGTCGGATGCGGCCACCCCGCTATAGAAACCAGTTTCCATAAATTTTCCCGCCTGGTTATTAATCTGCAGTGTGTTTTGAGTGTATTGGTAATAAAATCCTGATTTTTGTTTTAAACGCTGTACATCGATATTATCAAATGTAGTGGTCGTCTTAAGTCTGTAGTCATCATCCGGCAACATATCCGTTGTAAAAATATCAGGATAGCCATCATTATTGATATCAGCCATATCTGCTCCCATTGATGAATGACTGAGATGCTGGGTCCATTCTTCAATCTCATCCTTGAAAGTGCCGTCTTTCTGGTTGATATATAAATAGTCTCTTTCAAAAAAATCATTCGACACATATATGTCCGGGTAATGATCCCCATTCACATCACCTACGGTTACCCCTAACCCGAAACTGATCAGGCTGCCGTAGATTCCCGCTTCTTTACTTACATCTGTAAATTTTCCATTATCATTCCGGAGCAAATGATCTCCTCCTCCTTTTAAGAATTCGGCCACGGGCCAATCGGGAGCCCTCAATCCTCTTTTATTGGCATAGTTGAGTGTGTTAACAGGGATAAAACTGTTATTGATAATAAAACAATCCAAATCCCCATCTATATCATAATCAAAAAAAGCTGCATGGGTTGTATATCCACCTTCATTTGTCAGTCCGTACTCTGCTGCTTTATCGGTAAACGTAAGATCCTTATTATTGATAAAAAGCTGGCACTTCGGGATATTCCCGTCAATATATCCTGCATTGCAGACAAAAATATCCAGCCAGCCATCATGATTGATATCAACAAAAACCACCCCGGTACTCCAGTCTTTCTTATCAACAAAGCCTGCCTTTACAGATATATCATCAAACTGCCAGTTACCTTTATTCAAATAGAGTTTATTAGCCCCCATATTTGCAGTAAAGAAAATATCCGCCAGCCCATCATTATTAATATCTCCGATGGCCACACCTCCGCCATTATAAAAATTACGGTAGCTGAAAATATTGAAGTCTGGAGAGTTTTGAATAGTGTTGGTAAATTCAATCCCTGTTTTTTCCTGCAATAAAAAGAGGGGGCTTTCTTTTTGCTGTTTACCACAACCGGTAACCAAAAGAAAAACGAAAAACAGGCAGGGCAATACAATCTTTAACTCAGCTTTCATTAGTTTTTGTTCACTATTATCATCAAATCTATTGCATTTGTTGCAGCAAAATTCATCCCCGTTTATTATTTCAGGGAAGTGGTATGAAAAGAAAAAAGCCATTAGAAAATGGCTTTTTTGAATTGCTAAAATTGCTAACTGCTTGCTCGAAAAAACATTCTTAATACCCCGGGTTCTGGGTTAGATTAGGATTAATGATCAACTGTTCATTAGGTATTGGGAAGAGTAACCGCTCATCACCGCTAACTGCAGGTTTTAATTCTCTTGCAGCCAGGAATTTTCCAAAACGAATCATATCGTTTCTTCTCCATAATTCCCAGTATAATTCACGACCTCTTTCATCAAATAATTTATCTAAAGTCAACCCTGCCAAAGGCCCTGCATTACGACTTGGGAGAGTTCTGATATAATCAACTATCGCCTGGGCAGTAGAACCATAAGGACCTGCTGCAGTGCCAGTAGCTCCACGCAGAATGGCTTCTGCTTTCATTAACAACACATCAGATAACCGGAAAATAACAAAGTCATTATCCCAGGGAAACTGATGTACCAGGTCCGGTACATATTTCATCACACGAATACCTGTTATTTCCAGATTATTGCCTGTTTCTTTTAATGCAACGGTCTTGGTGAAAGAAAGAGGATTACCTTTTCTATCCTGCAGCGCAACACCGCTTTGGTTATATTGCTGACCGAATAAAAAACCTGCCCATAACCCGGTTACATTTGTTAACCCGGGATAATAGCCTGGTTGTCCCGGAGCAGGAGGTGCCGGAGTTGCTCCCGGGCCGCCTCTTCTTTTATCTGCTGCATCAAACTTATCATAGAAGTCGCCCAATGTTGAAAAGCCGTTCCAACCACTGGGGTTCATATTATAGTGCAATCCCTGGAAATCCATGAACATGGCGCCATTTCCTCCTATACCTGATCCATTATCATTCCTTTGAGTATAGATCAACTCGCTGCCAATAGCATCATTATTAGGAGCGAAGTTGTCAAAATAGTTGGGCGTAAATGTGTATCCGGCCGGGCTGTTAATAATCTGGTCCGCCAGGGTTACTACCTGGTTCATATCTGCTGCTGCAAAAGTAGGAGCAGCCCTGTTTGCATATACCCCTTTGTTTAAATAGATCTTCATCAAAAGGGCTCTTGCAGCATTTTTATTTGCTAAACCCATGCCAGACTCTGGTAAATTTGGAATGGCTGCATTCAGCTCTGCTATTAGAAAATCAGCACAGGCCGTTCCTTTTTTAACTTCAGGCAAGGAAGCTGTCAAATCTCCTAATGAAGTTGCACGGAAAGGAACCTGGTCCCAGCCGTCCAGCGCATACCACATAGCTAAAGATCTTAAAAATGTTGCTTCTGCTTTTTGCCGGGGTGTCGCAGTAGTTACATCCAGAACTGTTGTAGCAGCAAACTGGGACTGTGCCAACTGGCGGTAGGTTGCTGTTAAATACGCATGTTCATCATTCCATTTGTGACTGCTGTAAACTCTCCAGATACCGTTATCATCCCAGTCCCCACCTCTTGTGGGACCAACAGATTCATCTGTTGTATGCTCAAAAGAGGCAAAAAGCCTTTCCTGGTTATTATAAAGGTTTTCAATGGAGCGATAAGCTCCAACCAGCAAGGCTGCCGGGTCCGCTACACCACCTCCACCTGAAGTACCTGCTGTCGTTTCACTTCTGAAACTCTCATCCAGCTTTGTACAGGAACCAAGCGTAAGAATCACAGTAAGTATTAAAACTATTTTTGTGTATTTCATATTACTTAATTTATTCAGTTTCTTATAATTATTTTAGAACCCAAAATTTATACTGAATATGATCCTTCTGGCTGTCGGATAAGGGATATATTCAATTCCATTGGATGGTATTCCACCAATGTTTTTATCAACATTCACTTCCGGATCAAATCCCGAAAAATCGGTTAATACAAACAGGTTCTGCCCGGTAAGAGAAATAGTTGAACTCCTGATAAATTTTACAAACTTACCCAGGTTATAAGAAAGTGTGGCGTTTGCCAGTTTCAGGTAATTTCCTTTTTCCAGGTACCTGTCCGATGTTGTAATTGGATTAGAAAGGTCTTCTTTTATTTCACTATTTATTAAAGTGCTTACGACATTTCTTGTTCCAAGGTTAGTAATAGGAACAACTGAAGTGGCAGTATTGTTGTATATATAATGCCCGAATGCGCCATTCATGTTGATACCTAAACTGAATTTCTTGTAAGTAAAGTCAGTACTGATACCCAATAACATGTTTGGATTAGGATCTTCTCCATAGTAAGACACATCCCCATCTTCGGTATATAAACTTTGGCCGGTGGTTTTATCTATCCCTTCAAAATGTCGCAGGTAATACACATTCAATGGGTAACCGGAAGCCAGTTTCTGAACAAAGGCACCTGTACTACCCTGTCCTGATATGGCACCTGTATTATAAGTACCATTCAGTCCGTCAATCTGATTCTTCAACCAGGCAGCATTGATACCGAAATTCCAGTTCATATCTTTCTTATTAATGATATTGGAGTTTAATGTTACTTCTACTCCTTTATTAGTAATAATTGCAGGGAAATTTTGCCATTGCTTTGCACTTGATGCTCCGGGCTGCGGGAAATCAACTTCAAATAATACATCTTCAGTTTCCTTGTTAAAATAATCAACTGAAAGATTTATTCTGTTTTTAACCAGAGAGAAATCTAATCCGGCATTAAAAGTTGTTGAAGTTTCCCATTTCAAATCTGGATTACCTACATTTTGTTGTGTAATGGAACCGGGACCAGATACTCCAAACCTTGTTTGCGAAGCTCCTGAAGGAAATTCCTGGTTACCGGTTTGTCCCCATCCAACCCTGAACTTAAGGTTCTGTACAAAATTCACACTCTTCATGAAATTCTCATTACTGATATTCCAGGCTGCAGAGAACGATGGGAAATAACCATACTTGTTGTTTTCACCAAATTTGGTGGAGCCATCGGCCCTGACCGTCATAGTCAGCAAATATTTATTATTATAACTGAATGCAGCCCTTCCGAAATAAGATTGCAGCTCATTGGTAGGTGCTTCATAATTGCTGATCGAACGGGAAGACTGTGAAGAAAAGCCAAGCATATTATAATAAGGGATGCCAATATCATTAAAATCCTGTGCAGTAATTGAACTGCTCTTGAATTCAAATTTCATATACTCATACCCTACAACTGCATTTAAACTCAGGGCAGGGGTAATGTTTTTATTATAACTTAATGTATGGGTAAACTGCTGTGTTCTAACACGATTATTGCCTGTTGCAGCAAATCCCCTGTCCTTATACCTGTCAATATTCAGCATCTGCCTTCCCACCATTGTTTTCCTGCTGCCATCACTTTGGTTGATGGAATAAAGAAAACGATATTCCAGGTCGTTGGTAAATTTGTAATAAGGAGACAAACTTCCATAAATAGTAGAAGTATTTACCCTATCCTCATACATTTTTAAAAACCAAAGCGGGTTAATAGAGCTTGCACCAAATTGTGGCTGAATCCAGTAAGTACCATCTGACTTTATTAAGTCATGTGTTGGATTCCACTGCAACGCCTGGCCGATCAGGTTTCCTTCAAATCCCGCATCCCTTGTAATAGGTACTACATCCTCATTGACCTGGGCTGTATTGATGGAAACATCTAATCCCATTTTTTTAGAATCCAGGAATTTGAAATTACCTGTAAACCCGATCGTATATTTATTCAACCCGGATTCTTTGATAATTCCATTTTCGCTTAAGGCACTTGTTGAAAACCGGTATCTCGCATTCGGATTGCCCCCGGCTAATGATAAATTAACGTTGTGTGTAACCCCTGTTCTTAATATTTCATCCATGGCATTAACATTGGAACCATAATTACCGCCTGTTAATCCATATTTTGTCAGTGCCGCACGGTATTCATCACCGTCTAATACATCTAATTGCTTGAGAATTTTTGCAGATCCGACAGAATAACCAAATTCAACTTGCGGATCACCACCAGATCCTTTTTTGGTGGTAATAAGAACTACACCATTTGATCCCCTGGATCCGTAAATAGCAGCAGCAGATGCATCTTTTAATACATCGATGCTGGCAATATCGGCAGGGTTAATAAATGCAAGCGGGTTGCCACCGGGACTGTCACCGATATTAGGAAGCCCAATACCCGGGCGGCCGGAACCACCTTCTAATGGTACACCGTCTACAACAAACAAAGGGCCATTACCCGATCTTACCGAGCTTGCTCCCCTGATACGAATAGTAGCACCACCACCTGGCTGGCCGCTATTATTTGTAACCTGCAAACCAGCTACCTTGCCCTGGATCAATTGATCAGGAGATGTTACGACTCCTTTATTGAAGTCTTTGGCCTTTACTGATTGTACAGCACCGGTAAGATCCTTCTTCCTGGCAGTACCATAACCGGTTACCACCACCTCATTCAGGTTAGCAGCTGCAGAAGGTGCAAAAGAAACATCAACAGAAGTTTTTCCGGCTACAGAAACCTCCTGGGTTTCATAGCCAACTGAAGAAAATACAAGGACGGATACATTTGATCCTACACTAAGGCTGAAGGTTCCATCTCCCCGGGTCGTTGTTCCGGCTCTGGAGCCTTTCGCCTGAACGGAGGCACCGGCAACCGGTGATCCGTCTTTTGAATCAGTTACTTTCCCCGTAATGGTTTTGTCCTGCGCAGCAGCAAACTGCACGGAAAACGCAAGTACGAAGCAAAGGATAGCAGAAAGCAGAGTTTTTGCAGACATAAGCAATCGTTTTTTTAAAAAATTATAATCGGTGTGTTAATCCAGTTTCATATGGCGTGTTCCCGACAGAACACATAAAACTCCAGGTGGGGACAAGGGTCTCGTTTCCTATATCTTGTACTATTTAGCCTTGTTCAGGTCCGTTCAGCATAAGGCAAGGCCACTGGTCACATTGCTGCTCAATTCCCAAAACAAAGTTAAATTCCCCTAAAGCCTTATAAATTTATACTTAAATATGTGTATTAAAAACACTTGTGTATCCTTTTTGGTCGCTGAAAACTTCCGCAAACATTTGCGGAAATGTTTTCGGTGGAAAAAATATTGGTAGTAATTTTAATCTGGACGTTCACATTATGGCTCAAACCGCAACGCTTAAGAAAATATCGACCCAGCTCAACCTCAGCATTTCCACAGTGTCAAGGGCTTTGAAGAATCACCCCGATATTTCTGAAAACACGAAACGGAAGGTAAAAGAGCTGGCAGCATTGATGGAATATGAGCCTAATAGCTATGCGGTAAACCTCCGGACCAATAAAAGCAAGGTCTTTGGGCTTATCGTTCCCACCATATCTAACCTGTTTTATGATTCCTTTATTTCTGCTGTGGAGAAGGATGCCCGGAAAAGTGGTTATTCGATGATGATCCTTCAATCGGGAGATGATCCGCAACAGGAAGCAGAGAACCTTAAACTTTGCAAACACAACCGGGTGGATGGCATTTTCATTTGTATAACCCCGGACAGTTATTCCGGTGAACTTTTTATTAAATACCAGGAAGCAGGAATACCTATTATTTTCTTTGATAAGGTGCCGGATTCCGGAAACTTTGACACGATTTGTATGGCAGATGAAGAAGCTGCTACTATTGCCGCACACACCATTATAAAGTATAAAAAGAAAAACATACTGGCCTTGTTTGGTAACCGTGAATTATCCATCACCAAAAAAAGGAAAGATGCTTTTTTAAAAATTCTGGAGCAAGAGGCAAAGAAAACAAAAACAACTGTCGGGTATTGCTCCAGCAGTGAAGAAGCCCGGCAAACCGTTGCTTCCATACTAAAACAGTCGATGCCTCCTGATCATATTTTTTGCATGAGTGATGAGATACTAATTGGCGTAATGAAAGCAATTAACCAGGTAGGGCTGATCATTCCAAAAGATATTTCTGTACTCGCTATCAGTAATGGTTTCATCCCCGGTCTTTTCAACCCGGAGATCACTTATATAGAAACCAGTGGTTATGAACTGGGCAAACTTGCTATCAAGAGAATGCTGGAAAACATGGAAGAAGCAACAGCAGCCAGGTCAATCATGCTTCCTTCAAGGCTGGTAGAAGGCGGCTCCCTGTGACCGGGAAACGAAAAGAATATCAGATAGCCAGCACCTTTGAGCTTTTCCGTTTGAATTGTTTTTTTAAACCATAGAGTTTCCCGGGGCGATGTGAGAGGTTACTCTCCATCTCATTCAGGTCTTGCAGCCAGTCTTTCACCGCAATTTTCTTACGGAAATTTCTCCGGTCCAATTTGATATCAAGAATAGCTTCATACACTTCCTGCAATTCACGCAGGGAGAATTTATCCTGCATCAGGTTAAAAGCAACTGGTTTTTCCATGATCTGGCTTCGCAGTTGCTCCAGACAGGTATTCAGTATCAGCTTATGGTCGAATGCCAGTTTCTTAATATCATTTATTGCATGCCAGTGCAATTCATTACTATCCACCTGCAACTGGTGATGGCGGATATCGATCAGTGCATAATAGGCTGTTGTGATTACCCGACCTGAGGGATGCCTTCCGATACTACCAAAAGTGTGTACCTGCTCCAGGAATACATCATCCATTCCCGTTCTGCTCAATAATACACGATAGGGCGCACTATCAAGATCTTCATCCGGGCGAACCAGGTCACCCAGCAAAGAATACATACCCGAAAATTCCTCCAGGTCAGATTTGATCAGTAATACTTTAAGCTCTTTATCCTCGTACCCGAATATCACAAGGTCAACAGAAAGGGCAATATTAAAATAATCAAGGTGACTGATCTTCTCCAGCTCAGCCGTCTTCAACTGTAAAGACTTTGCCATGAGTGACATATTTTAACTATTGAATCAACAATTTTACCGGCTTCGACTGACCTGCAGTATTCACTTTCAGGAGGTATATGCCGGGCGGCAAATTATTGATTTTATCATTAAGTATGATCTGGTGCTTGCCTTTCGCCAGGTTCCCGGAAAAAACAGGTTTGATCTGCTGGCCTGTTGCATTCCATAAATCCACCTGCACTTTGCCTGTCGCAGGTATAGTAATTTCCAATACTGAATTATCCGTGGCAGGGTTAGGATACACGGCAGCCAGTAAGCCATTACCGGGATTATTGATACCGGTAACCGGTGTTACTACCGCATTGGTCAGGTTACGGTTCAGGTACACATGAAATTCTCCCGGTTGCAGTGTAACATTTTGTGCAGTGCCGGTGGCAGAGAAAGTGCCTCCCTGGAGGTAATCATACCAGGTACCTGCGATTGGGAAAGTCACGTTTGCTGATTGTGCCGACACATCAAAGTTTCCGACAATGCACAAATCAGAAGAATCGGTGGCACTGCGGATGATCATCCATTTAACAGCTCCACCCATGCTCCTGGTAAGATTGATATTATTAGCGATGAAAACATCTTTATACCAGGTATTTTTCCGGAGTGCTAATAAACTTTTATTGATATCATATAAACGCTGCCGCTGAATGACCTGCAGGTAATCCCATCTTACCGGTTTATTATCCAGCCTGCAATTATTATTAACCGTACCGTTCACACAAGTATTGATTGAATAGTCATAACCCATTTCACCAAACTGCCAGATCATTTTTGGTCCAGGCATGGTCAATAAAAACGAAGTGGTTAATTCACTTCTCTTCAGGGCGGTATTAAGATCCCGGATATTATAACTGCCGGATGAATTACCGAACTGCAGGTTTTTATACATGATCCTTTCTTCATCATGACTTTCTGCATAACCCACCAGGTGTGGGTTGGTCCATCCTCTTACTGTATGCAGGTTATTTTCAAAATTCGAATTTGGCAGGAATCCCATGGCAGCTTCCTGGTAATTGAAAGTATTATTTCCCCATAACAGGAAACCATAGTTGGACAATTCTATTTCTTCTGTGTTATCACAAAAATGTTCCAATATACCAATAGAGCCCGGTGATTTTAATTGCATGGTATCATAGTACCTCTTTAAAATTGCCACCCGGTCAGCATGATATTGTGAGATACAGCTTTCATTTGTTGTACTACCGCCGCATAGTGTATTCTGTGTAAATCCTTTTGACAGATCAAACCTGTAACCATCTAATTTATATTCCTGTAACCAATATTCTATCACCCGGCTTGAAAAATTCCGGGTGGCCATACTTTCATGGTTAAAATCATTGAACACATTATATGGGTGAGTCGCCGATACATTGAACCAGGGGTTATTAGCAGCCGGTGCATTGGTGGTACTGTTCCAGTATAACGCCGCCAGCGGGCAGGCACCAGTGGCATGGTTCAGTGCAATATCCATAATCACTGCAATACCATTACTATGACAAGAGTCGACAAAACGTTTTAATGCATTCTTGGTCCCGTAATATTTATCAGGAGCTAAGAAATAAGCAGGGTTATAACCCCAGCTTTCATTGCCATCAAACTCATTAAAGGGCATGATTTCAATGGCATTGATACCCATATTCTTTAAATAGTTCAATGTATCCCTGAGTGTATTCCAGTTACGGTTGGCAAGAAAATCCCTGACCAGCAATTCATATACGACCATGTTTCTTTTGTCCGGCCTGGTAAATGTATTGTTGGTCCAGGTATAGCCAGGCTCTGCTGTTTGCAGCACACTTACTATTCCTGTTGTCAATCCAGTCGGGTAAGGTTTCAACGAAGGATAAGTTGCCGCAGGGATAAAAGGATCATTAAATGGATCAAGGATTTTCTCTGCATAGGGTTCCCCAATTTTCAGGGTCCCATCCACCAGGTATTGAAAGGCATATTCAGTGCCGGGTGTTAATCCTGTAATACGTAACCACCAGTAATTGCCATCGGGTGTTTTATTCATTACATAACTGGTTTGTTCCACCCAGTTGCTGCCCGGAAATTCACCAATCACTGAAACCCTGTTTTTGCCAGGTGCATACACCACCAAAACCACAGATGTATTACCAGCTTCATAATTGATACCATCCCGGACACCAGCAGGCAGTGGTGCTACATTAATTCCCGGCGAAACAAAAAAACGAAGAGTATCTTTTTTTACTACAGACCCGTTATCTGCTTCAGCTACGATCTCTGTGGCACCACTTGCTGTTAATAATGGATTAGCGGAAATAGTTTGACTGGCAGCAACAGTTTGAATAACTGTACCGTTCAAATACAATTTCATCGTAGAAGACTGGCTGGCGATGGCCGTTACAGCAATATTATCACCTGTTGACTTAGTTATAGTTTCCGGCTGTGGGGTATATGTTGGCTGAAAAGGCGGAACAGTAAAACGAACAGCTATGTTATTATCGTACACCGGCACATACATATCACTGGCATCTGCATTACGTTGAACTACCGACCCATTCCCGTTCCTGAATAAAATGGCAATCTTAATGATCGTTTCGCCGGCGGGCACTCCATAATAAGCACGGATATTGGTGATATCAAATTTCCATTTATTGCCACCAAGAGAAGTTGCCTGCAACTGAACATTCGGGGTATTAAAATTCTGGTTGAATTTTACATACCGCCAGTTGGTATTGCTTGTACTGAGATTAGTGATCACACCGGTATGTACATATACATCTGTTACCGGGTTATAGTTCTGCAAGCCCTGGTTGCCTTTTGTGGCATCCATGGTGATGGAAACATTATCATTGTCTTTGGGAAAGTCGGCTGTCCATGTCAGCAATTGAGCACTGACCGTGCTTAACATACAGGCAAGGCCTGTAAAAAGCGAAAGTATTTTCTTCATAGCAAGCTCGTTTTATTAGTTCAAAGTCGCTGTAGCCAGCAATCCACAGCACTTTTGTTTAAGCAATTCGATTTCGAAGATAATAAATATGTACTTATGACACATTAAAATGCCAACTTCTTTTTCCACGTGTAAAAACGTTTCCGCAGCAGGCATTAACTTTAAAGCCCCAACGGATTGTTTATGTATACAAAGGAAGCAACAAAGGAACTGCAAACGCTTACGAATGAACTGGTTAAAAAACTAACCAGTGGAGTTATCGCTTTAAAAGAAATAAACAACCTAAGGGATGTTCTCCGCTTTCATGAATACCGCTATTATATATTAAACGACCCTCTTCTGGCCGATTATGAATATGATCAGCTCTATAAGGCCCTTGAAAAGATCGAACAGGAAAACCCAACACTCATTACAGCAGATTCTCCCACACAACGGGTGGCTAAAGGGTTGACAAAAGATTTTCCAACAGCGCAGCACCTTGTGCCTATGCTTTCTTTAGATAATTCATACAACAGTGATGATCTTATTGATTTTGACAGGAAGGCAAAAGAACTCACTGGCTTAACGACGATAGAATATTGTGTGGAGCCCAAATTTGATGGCGGAAGTATTTCTCTTATTTATGAAAATGATATGCTTGTCAGGGGTGCCACAAGAGGTGATGGTGTGGAAGGCGATGAAGTAACTACGAATATCAAACAGATCAGGTCACTTCCCCTATCAGCTAAATTCTCTTCTTATGGTTTGCAGCAGGTGGAGATCAGGGGTGAGGTACTGATCAATAAGACCAATTTCTCCAACTATAACCAGCAATTAGCAGAACAGGGACTAACACCTTTGGCTAATCCACGCAATGCGGCAGCTGGTACATTACGGATCAAAGATCCTAAAGAGGTCGCCAAAAGAAACCTGGAAGCCTTTGTGTACCATGTAAGTTATTATACTGTTTTAAAAGGAAAGGAAACACCCAAAGCATTAACCACTCACTCCGGTTCATTGGAAATGCTATGGGATCTTGGCTTCCGCAGCCCGCAAAAAGAAAAAAAAGTATTCAAAGGCATTGATGCCGTTATCAAACATTGCAACGAATTTGAGATTATACGGGATGATCTTCCTTACGAGATTGACGGCATGGTGATCAAAGTAAACGACCTGGCCCTGCAGGATAAAATGGGAATGACATCTCACCATCCACGCTGGGCAATCGCCTATAAATTCAAAGCAAGGCAGGGAACCACCAAATTATTAGGTGTGGAATTCCAGGTGGGGCGAACTGGTGCTGTTACACCCGTAGCCAAACTGGAACCGGTAGCTGTAGGTGGTGTTACTGTCAGCAGTATCTCCGTTCATAATGAAGAATATATTAAGGAAAAAGACCTGCGTATCGGTGATGCTGTATTGATAGAAAGAGCCGGAGATGTGATCCCGCAAATTGTAAAATCTTTACCAGATACCAGAACGGGTAAAGAAAAAAAGATCGTTTTTCCAACTACCTGCCCTGTATGTAACAGTAAATTATTCAAAGAAGAAGAAGAAGCTGTATGGCGTTGTATCAATATCGAATGTCCTGCACAGGTGGTGGAACGCATCATTCATTTCGTAAGTAAGGATGCCATGGATATCCGTGGCTTTGGTGATGCCAATGTCCGCAAATTCTATGAACTTAGCCTGGTGAAAGATATTCCCGGTATCTACACATTAGATTTTGCTAAGCTGAGTGGCATGGAAGGTTTTGGTCAAAAATCTATTGATAACCTGCAACTGGCCATTGCTAATTCAAAGAAGCAACCACTGCACCGTTTGATCTATGCGTTGGGTATCCGCTTTGTTGGTGAAACCACCGCCAAAACACTGGCACAGGCGGTTGATCACCTGCTTGATTTTAAAAATTTCTCCCTTGAACAATTACAGGCCCTCGAAGATGTAGGGCCTAAAGTAGCCGGGAGTATCCATCATTTCTTTAGTAATAAAAGCAATATAGAAATGCTGCAGGAACTGGAAAAATCAGGGTTACAATTAAAGAATGAAAAGAAGGAACATGTAACCGATGGCAATCTCACCGGGCAAACTTTCCTTTTCACCGGAACCTTACCTACTTTAAAAAGGAGCGAAGCAGAAGGCATGGCTGAAGCGCAAGGAGGTCAAATATTAAGCGGTGTCAGTGCCAAGCTAAACTACCTTGTGGTCGGCGAAGATGCCGGCAGTAAATTAGAAAAAGCAAAAAAGATAAATACCGTGAAGATCATCTCTGAAGAAGAGTTTTTGAAACTGATCGGAAAAAAATAAAACTATGTTACAAGCATCAACCATTAAGTTTTTAAAAGAACTGAAAAAGAATAATAACAAACCCTGGTTTGACGGGAACCGTAAATCGTATGAAGCCGCTAAGGCTGACTTTGCAGGCTTTGTTCAGGCAGTAATAGATAAGCATGGTAAAAATGATCCCTCTATCAGCACCCTTATTGCAAAAGATTGTCTATTCCGCATCAACCGGGATGTCCGTTTTTCAAAAGATAAATCACCCTATAAAACCAATATGGGTGCTTACTTTAACGGGGCTGGTAAGAAATCGATATTTGGCGGCTATTATTTTCACTGCGAGCCGGGGCAAAGTTTTATGGGTGGTGGCCTCTGGATGCCGATGCCATCCGAGCTTAGTAAAATAAGACAGGAGATCGATTATAATTTTGCCGCCTTCAAAAAGATCATCAGCGCTAAAAAATTCAAAACGGTATACGGCGATATTTCCAGGGAGGCAGAATACACACTCACCCGTTTACCCAAAGGATATGAACCCGGCAACCCTGCAGAGAATTATTTAAAACTGAAAAGTTTTGTAGCCCTTACCAAAATCCCGGATACCGATCTTACCTCTAAGGATTTGGTAAAGAAAACGGTTGCAGCTTTTGAAGCACTGCAACCGTTGATCAGGTTTATCAATACCAGTATTGAGTGAGATCAGAGTAACCCTTTTGACTGCAGGTATTCTGCAATTTGTATAGCATTAGTAGCTGCTCCTTTCCGGAGGTTATCAGACACCACCCACATGTTCAATGTATTCGGCTGGCTTTCATCTCTTCTCAACCTTCCTACAAATACATCATCTTTTTCGTGGGCATCCATGGGCATGGGATAAAGCTGGTTCACATTATCATCCACCACCACTACTCCGGGTGCAGATTTCAATAAGGTTCTTACTTCCGCCAGGTCAAACTCTTTTTCAAATTCCACGTTCACACTTTCACTATGTCCGCCGATCACCGGTATCCTAACGGTAGTTGCAGTAACACGAATGGAATCATCCCGCATGATCTTGCAGGTCTCTTTCACCATTTTCATTTCTTCTTTGGTATACCCATTCTCCAGGAATACATCGATCTGCGGGATCACATTCAGGTCAATCGGGTATTTATAAGCCCGGTCTCCGACAATACCCTGTCTTTCATTCAGTAATTGTGTTACTGCTTTTACACCGGTACCTGTTACACTCTGGTAAGTTGACACGACAACTCTTTTAATTCCATATTTTTTATGCAGCGGGTTCAATGCCACCACCATTTGAATAGTGGAACAATTGGGATTGGCAATGACCTTATCTGTAGCTGTTAATATATCGGCATTGATCTCCGGCACCACCAACGGTTTTGTTGGATCCATTCTCCATGCCGAAGAGTTATCAATAACCGTAATACCTGCTTCAGCAAATTTGGGAGCCCATTCTAATGAAGTACTACCGCCTGCAGAAAATATAGCAACAGCCGGTTTCGCAGCAATAGCATCCGCCATACTCACCACCTTATATTTCTTCCCTTTGAACTCTACTTCCTTGCCCACTGATCTTTCTGAAGCAACCGGTAACAATTCTGTTACCGGAAAATTTCTTTCCGCTAATACCTGTAACATTTTAGAGCCAACTAATCCTGTGGCGCCTACTACTGCAATTTTCATTTTTTGTTTCCCCCCGTTCTGCCTTTACCAGGCAGTTTTTAATTAAAGAATACTGTTTAAAAAAAGAGGCCTTCCGTGTGGAAGGCCTGCTAAACTTTTATGTTGTGACACACATAACGCTGCAAACCTCCCTCAGGAATGTTTTTGAATGCGTTTTGTATGCTTCATTGTTATCATAATGGGTGCAAAAATAGGCGGGCAGGGTCTTACAGCCAAAAAAAACACTCATAAATTCAAGCTGTTTCATTTATTAAAATGATTTTTTAACTTTCAGATGATGAAACAAGCCTTATCCTTCCTGTTCATCCTGCTTACACCTGTTTGTTTGCTGGCGCAAAACAGGTACGATATCGTTATTGATGAGATCATGGCAGATCCATCTCCGCAAATTGGGCTACCAAATAATGAATGGATCGAATTAAAAAATACCAGTACTATTCCTTTCAATTTACAGAACTGGAGGATCGGCGATGCAGGCAGCCAAAGTGGCCCCATGCCCAATTTTATTTTGCAGCCGGATAGTATGGTAATCGTTTGTACCGGCAGTGCTGTTGGAACTCTGTCAATCTTTGGAACAACCATTTCAGTAACCAGTTTCCCCTCGCTGGATAATGATGGCGACCAGTTATTTTTAAAAGCCGCTAACGGGATGATCATTCATGCTGTCAGTTACAATTCATCCTGGTACCAGAATGAAGTAAAGAAAGAAGGTGGCTGGACCCTGGAGATGATCGATACCAAAAACCCCTGTGCCGGAAGCAGTAACTGGAAGGCCAGTAGCAATACCAATGGCGGAACACCCGGGAAAAAGAATTCCGTTGATGCGCTGAATACAGACAATACTGCACCCCAATTACAACGAGCATATACCACAGACAATACCACTATCATACTTGTATTTGACGAACCCGTTGATAGTTTAGCGGGTGCCACTTTAACCAGCTATTCTATTGATGGTGGCTTGTCATTGATAAGTACTGTTGCGCTGGCTCCTTTATTCACCCAGGTACAACTGAAGACCAATACAGCGTTAACGGCCAATACTATTTATACTATCACGGCAAATAACATTACTGATTGTAAAGGGAACAGGATCGGATCAGCTAATAAAGCAAAAGTGGGTTTACCGGCAGACCCTGTCGCCGGTGACTGGATCATTAATGAAATACTGTTCAATCCCCGGCCCAATGGCTTTGATTATATCGAACTGTACAATAACAGCAATAAGATATTGGATGCCGCCAAGCTGTATATCGCAAACCGTAGCAGTGCTGGTACAGTCAGTTCTATTAAAGTATTAAGCACAATACCTCATTATATTTTTCCCGGCGATCATATGGTGATTACAGAAGATGCCGTTAATCTTGCCCTTAACTACCTTGTCCAAAATCCCGGCAATGTATTGGTCATTTCTTCGGCGCCATCGTTTCCTGATGATGAGGGAACTGTTGTTGCTTTAAATTTCCAGGGGGAAGTAGTGGATGAAGTGAAATACAAAGATGACTGGCATTTTAAACTAATTGATAATGCAGAAGCTGTTGCACTGGAAAGAATTGACCCGGCGGCTCCTTCACAGGAAGAGGCCAACTGGCACAGTGCAGCTTCCACAGCAGGATATGGAACACCAACCTATAAAAATTCCCAATACAGAAGAACTGAACCAATCAATGCAGTGATTGACATTCTGCCTAAAGTGTTCTCACCCGATAATGATGGCCGGGATGATATCGCTGTGATACAATATCAAATAACAGAACCGGGCTATGTGGCCAATATTACCATTTTTGATGCTGCAGGGAGACCAATCAGGAACCTGGTGCGAAACGGAACTATGGGACTAAGTGGTTACTGGAACTGGGATGGACTAGATGATAAAGGACTTAAACTGCCGGTAGGGGCTTATGTAGTATTAGCAGAGCTGTTTAATCTCCAGGGCAAGAAATATTTGCATAAAAAAACAATTGTGCTGGCAAGAAAACTTAATTGAACTTAAAAGACTTTTCAAATTGAAAGGTCTTTTATTAAAGAGTGTATCATTATAAGGAAAACTTATACCAGCTCAATATCAAAACTCACCAGGTCCTTAAACTGCTGAATCCTGTTATCAATATCTTCTTTCGTCACTTCTTTTAATCTTGTCGGGCCAAATTTTTCCACGCAAAAACTGGCCATAGCCGAACCAACAATGATACCCCGCTTCATATTATCGAAAGAGATATCGCCACTCTTGGCTAAAAAGCCAATAAAACCACCTGCAAACGTATCGCCGGCGCCCGTTGGATCAAATACATCTTCCAATGGCAAAGCCGGTGCATAGAACACTTCATCACCATGAAATAATAACGCCCCATGTTCTCCCTTCTTAATGATCAGGTATTTCGGTCCCATTTCCATGATGGCTTTGGCCGCTTTTACCAGTGAGAACTGGCCGGTCAGTTGTCTTGCCTCCGCATCATTCACCATCAGCATGTCTACATATTTCAAAACAATGGTCAGGTCACCCATCGCCGATTCCATCCAGAAATTCATCGTGTCCATAACGATGAGTTTGGGACGCTGTTTCAATTCCTGGATCACATTCAGTTGCAATTTCGGCATCAGGTTACCCAGCATCAGGAACTCAGCACCCTGGTAGCTATCGGGTATATGGGGATCAAAATCGGCCAGTACGTTCAGGTCGGTCACCAGTGTGTCCCTGCTGTTCATGTCTTCATGATACTTACCGCTCCAGAAAAAAGATTTCTTATTGGGAACGATCTCCACCCCGTCCAGGTGTACTCCCCGGCTTCTCAGTTCATCGAGTTCCTCTTTGGGGAAATCACTGCCGATGATCGATATCTGCTGCACCGGTTTTATAAAATGGCTCGCTGCATAAGCTACATACAAGGCCGATCCGCCAACGATCTGGTTGGTTTTTCCAAATGGAGTTTCAATTGCATCAAAAGCCATGGTTCCTACGGTGATCAAAGACATGCTGGGTGTGATTTACGTGTTAGATATATAATATATTTACGGCGTGCAAACCTACTGCAATTTATAACACCAACTGCTGTACGACCTATGACTTATTTTACTAATTTGGTTGATTACTAATTACCTTTGGTTATGGCCAAAACACAACGCAAAAAAGCATCAAAAAAAGAGCTGATCCTCCGCAAGGCAGCCGCCATGTTCCGGGAGAAGGGCTTTGCCGCCACATCCATGCGGGACCTGGCCGAATCAGTTGGCATTGAAGCCGCCAGTTTATACAACCATATCCGTTCCAAGAACGAGATACTGGAAGCCATTTGTTTTGATGTAGCCAACCGTTTCAATACCAATATTGACATTGTTGAAGCATCAAACCAGAATTCCATCAACAAGGTGGAAACACTTTTACGCTTCCACATACAGCAAATGGTCGACAATTATGAAGAAGTATATGTTGCTGACCGGGAGTGGAAACACCTGGAAGATCCTTATCTCTCCAATTTTCAGAACCAGCGGAGAACTTACCGTAAAAAATTTGCCGGTATTATTGAAGAGGGTATCCGGAAAAATGAATTGAGAAAGATCGATGCTCCTACTTCAGTAATGATGATGCTCCATGCTGTCAGTGGTATCGAAAGCTGGCACCGCAGCACGGCCAAGATCAACGCCAAAGAATTAGAAGATAATATGATCACCATCATGATCGATGGTTTGAGAAAACAAGGCTGATAAGTATGTCAATCCACTTTAGTCCGCTCCGCATTAAAGAGATCAGGAAAGAAACTGCTGATTGTGTCTCTGTTGTTTTTGACATTCCCGAAGCATTGAAATCAAGCTTTGCCTTTAAACAGGGCCAGAGCCTGACCATGCGGGCAATGATCAATAATGAAGAAGTACGCCGCACTTATTCGATCTGCAGCTCCCCATTGGATAATGAATGCCGCATCGCAGTTAAAAAAGTAGAAGGCGGCCTGTTCTCCACGTTTGCCAACGAACAACTGAAAAAAGGAGATACACTGGATGTAATGCAGCCGGTTGGAAAATTCTATACCGAACTGAATCCCGCCCAATCCAAAAAATATGTGGCTTTTGCTGCCGGCAGCGGTATCACTCCCGTTTTATCATTGATCAAAACAACATTAGCCACTGAACCACTCAGCAATTTCACGTTAGTATATGGTAATAAGAACCGTGGCTCTATCATTTTTTTTGAAGAACTGGAAGGATTGAAGAATAAATATATGGAGCGGTTCAACCTTATCCATGTATTAAGCAGGGAAAAAACTGATTCCCCAATAAGTTTTGGAAGAATAACTGCTGATAAGCTAAACGATCTTAGCCGGCTGGTTGATTATACCAGCACCGATGAATTTTTTGTATGCGGGCCGGAAGAGATGATCTTTTGTGTGAAAGATTATTTAACCGGAACAGGAATTGATAAAAAGAAAATTCATTTTGAATTGTTCACTTCACCGGGACAGAAGAAGTCCTCCGTCCATAGTCAACAGACCACAGATAGTGAGACTAAAAGCCAAATCACTATCAAACTGGATGGCAGAAGTTTTGATTTCGAACTTTCCTTAAATAGCGATACCACTATTTTGGATGCTGCCCTGAAAAAAGGAGCTGATCTTCCCTATGCCTGTAAAGGCGGCATGTGCTGCACCTGCAAAGCCAAACTGCTGGAAGGCGAAGTGATGATGGATGTGCATTGGGGCCTGGAGGAAGAAGAAATTGAACAGGGTTACATCCTGACCTGCCAGTCGCACCCCAAAACTGAAAAGATCGTGGTGGATTTTGATGCGAAGTAAACTCCCTTTAATAAATACCCTCCCGACGGTATCTCGTTCCTCCGGCAAAATGCTGATTTTTATTGCTGTTACTGTTTGCGCTGCCCGATAAGATTACAACATTAATTATCTAACCTGTTTTTATAGTGGCACTGAATGGTGTGTGAACACAAGAACAAGCTACCATTCATTTCCACCAGGCGTTCCGGTTTACCCGGGACGCTTTTTTGTGCGAATAAGCCCCAACAAAACGGCTGAACAGCTGTTAGTTTTGATTAGATTTGTGATCAAATAAGTAACACTATGCCTGTTCAGGATTTTGAGCAACTCTTCCAGGATAAGATAGACAATGAGATCAAGATCGAACCGAAGGATTGGATGCCCGAGGCCTACCGGAAAACAAATATCCGGCAGATCAGCCAGCATGCCCATAGTGAAATTGTGGGGATGTTACCCGAAGGCAACTGGATCTCCAGAGCACCTTCCTTAAAAAGAAAAGCTATTCTTCTGGCCAAGGTGCAGGATGAAGCCGGTCACGGGCTTTATCTCTATTCTGCTGCCGAGACTCTTGGTATGCCGAGAGAAGAAATGATCAATGACCTGCATAGTGGTAAAGCAAAATATTCTTCCATTTTCAATTACCCCACATTAACATGGGCCGATATTGGTGCCATCGGATGGTTAGTAGATGGCGCCGCTATTATGAACCAGGTGATGCTGACAAGAACATCTTATGGCCCTTATGCAAGGGCGATGGTGAGGATTTGTAAAGAAGAAAGCTTTCACCAGCGCCAGGGGTTTGAGATACTGTTGGTTTTATCAAGAGGAACAACCGCACAAAAAGCCATGTGCCAGGATGCGATCAACCGCTGGTGGTGGCCCGCCTTGATGATGTTTGGCCCGAAAGACAGCGAAAGCACCAACAGCGACCAGAGTATGAAATGGAAGATCAAACGAAAAACCAATGATGAGTTGCGGCAGAATTTTGTAGACATGATCGCTGAACAAATAAAAACACTGGGTATGAAGCTGCCCGATGACCAATTGAAATGGAATACAGAAAGAAAGCATTATGATTTTGGAGAGATCGACTGGGATGAATTCTGGCAGGTGGTGAAAGGAAACGGACCCTGTAATAAACAGCGGCTCGAAGCAAGGAGAAAAGCATGGGAGAACGGCGAATGGGTGAGAGAAGCAGCAGCAGCCTATGCCCGGAAAAGAGCAGACAGACAAAAAGATAAAGCTGCATAATTAGTTTACAAGATAAAAAGTTAACAAGTTTAAAAGTGAGGAAATTCGCCTTGTCAACCTTCAAACCTATCAACACTTCAACTTAAGAACAATGAACTTCATCAGAAAATTTTATTACGGCGACATCCCCGACCAGAAAGGAAGCGACGAAATTAAAGACGCTAAGAACCCCCTTGCGGGGGGCAGGGGGGCAGGGCATGACTGGCCATTATGGGAAGTATTTATCCGCAGCAAACAGGGGCTCGATCATAAACATGCCGGCAGCCTGCATGCAGCTGATTCGCAAATGGCCATTGAAAATGCAAGGGATGTATATACCCGAAGAATGGAAGGAGTTAGTATCTGGGTGGTGGAATCAAAGTATATTCATGCCTCAAGTCCTGATGAAGCTGCCAGTTTATACGAACCGGCAAATGATAAAGTATACCGCCATCCTACTTTTTATGACCTGCCGGATGAAGTAAATCATATGTAAAAGCCTCCCCAAACCCCTCCGCGGGAGGGGCTTAAGCGTACTATCGTTTAAAACTCATTAACGAATGACAGACCAGGAATTGATAAAAAGAAAACTAGACTATTCGCTTCATTTAGCAGACACAACTCTCATTCTTTCCCAAAGAAATGCGGAATGGTGCGGGCATGGTCCGGTATTGGAACAGGATATTGCCATCACGAATATTTCACTTGATCTCGTGGGGCAGGCCAGGAATTTTTATCAATATGCCGCAGAACTGATCAACCAATCAAATGACAAACCCATTCACCCGGCAACAGAAGACAGTCTTGCTTATTTAAGAACCGAAAGGGAATTTAAGAATTGCTTGTTGGTGGAACAACCCAATGAAGATTGGGCGCAAACAATATTGCGTCAATTCTTTTTTAGTAACTACCAGTTTTTATTATACCAGGAACTACAAAAAAGCAATGACAGACAGCTCGCAGCTATCGCAGAAAAATCATTGAAAGAAGTAACCTATCACCTCCGCTGGAGCAGTGAATGGGTGATCCGTTTGGGTGATGGCACGGCTGAAAGCCATCAAAGGATGCTGCAGGCTATTGATGAATTATGGAGATATACCGGTGAATTATTAAACGCAGCTGAATATGAAAAAGAAGCTGGGACTGATCCATCACTTTTTCAACCGCAATGGCTCAGCAAAGTGAAAGAAGTTTTTGATGAAGCTACCCTGCCTGTTCCGGAGAAAACATTTATGCAATCAGGTGGCAAAACAGGCACCCATACCGAACATCTTGGTTTTATTCTTACAGAATTGCAATATATACAAAGGGCTTACCCGGATTCGCAATGGTAATTGCAAATGATACTGAAATAAAAAAAATATGGCAGTTACTTGAAACAGTAACTGATCCTGAGATTCCGGTACTGACCGTAACCGATCTTGGTATTGTCAGGGATGTGAAAATAAATGGTGACTCCGTGGAGATCATCATCACACCTACTTATACCGGTTGCCCGGCCATGGATATGATCAGCATGAATATCAGGTTGGTCCTGGCAGAAAATAATTATAAAAATATCCGGGTTACTTCTGTCCTTTCACCAGCCTGGACCACCGACTGGATGAAAGAAGAAGGAAAAAGAAAATTGAAGGAATACGGCATCGCTCCTCCGAATCCGAAGCAACAAGTCTGTAATGATAAATTGTTTGCCGCTGATGAAGCAGTGCAATGTCCTCATTGTAGCTCTCACCACACGCATCGTATCAGCGAGTTTGGATCCACCGCCTGCAAAGCACTTTACCAATGTGATGATTGTAAAGAACCCTTTGATTACTTTAAGTGTCACTAAACTCAGATCAGTTTCACTTTGAATTTCCCGCCGCTGATAGAAGCCGGTGACCCATTACTTCTGAACACAGTTCCTGAAAAACTGCCGGTCATTACTTTGGTTTGATGATCATATCGGTCAATATGTACAGGGAAAATAACAGTTTGTCTGCTCATATAAATATCAGAAGGAGTAACCCGGTCGTAGAAATAAAAAGAACTTCTGTTTATGGTGATATTGGAGATATCCTGGTTGAGTACCCTGTTTTCCATGTAAACAGTCAGTACCATACCGGTGTCGGCAGAACAGGCAGAAGGACCATAAAAAGTAAAGGCTGTTCTTTCGGGGCTTACAATAGCCGTGTCAATAATTCCACAAGCCTGTGATTGTTGTGCTTCCAGGCTCCACTGATTGAGTTCCACCGGATCAGGATAGGTAATACAGGATGGACAAACAGGTAATTCACTGGTAACAGGCGGTGTGACAGGTATTGGCAAACTATCGGCCGGGGCAGTCATATTACAACCCTCGCAGCTATATTCTTTGCTGCAACCAGTACCGGAGACAAACAAATGTATAATTACAGTTGTCATCAGTACCTGGAACCATTTAGTAAGAATATTGTGGTGCATGAAGACCTTGTTGATTACCTGTTCTTAAAGTTAATCCTATTTGATATCGCTTCCATACAAACCCCGGTTGCCACAGGCAGGTTACTGAACTTTTGTATGTTTGTTCTATAATTAATACTATGTCTCCTGTTTTACTGGAAATAAAAGATGGAATCGCCTTTATCACCCTGAACCGCCCGGAAAAATTTAATGCGTTTAACCGGGAAATGGCCTTGCTGATGCAGGAAAAACTGGATGCATGTAAAACCGATACGGTAAGATGTGTTTATATCACCGGTGCGGGAAAAGCCTTTTGTGCGGGGCAGGACCTGGCTGAAGTCGTTGATCCCAACGGACCGGGCATGCAGCGGATACTGAGCGAACACTATAATCCGATTGTGACCCGAATCCGGGAACTTGAAAAACCCGTTCTGGCCGCCGTGAACGGTGTGGCAGCAGGTGCAGGTGCTAATCTTGCTATTTGTTGTGATATTGTTATTGCTGCAAAATCCGCCTCCTTTATTCAAGCCTTTTCAAAGATTGGCTTAATAGCAGATACGGGAGGTAGTTTCTTTTTACCCAGGCTGGTTGGCTGGCAAAAAGCTTCAGCATTGATGATGCTGGGAGATAAAGTGCCTGCAGATGAAGCAGAACGGATCGGAATGATTTATAAGTTTTATGAAGACAATTCCTTCATTGCTGAATCAGAAAGACTGGCAGATAAGCTTGCATGTATGCCAACCATGGCTCTATACCTGATCAAAAAGGAATTACAATGGTCATCCACACATACTTTGTACGAACAATTACAAAACGAAGACAAACTACAGCAGCGGGCTGCACAAAGCTCAGACTATAAAGAAGGAGTAGCCGCTTTCTTAGAAAAAAGACAACCCGTTTTTAAAGGAAAATAGCATAGCGTTATGAATGCAGAAAAAGATAAACTGGCCGCAGCAGTGGTTGACCACATGATGAAACATGATCTCTTCAGCCAGTGGCTGGGTATTGAAGTATTGAATATTACAGAAGGGTATAGTAAGATCAGGATGACGGTAAGAGAAGAGATGATCAATGGTTTTGGTATTGTTCATGGCGGTATTGCTTTTTCGTTAGCAGATAGCGCCTTTGCCTTTGCCTGTAACAACCGGAATAATCTTTCGGTAGCATTAGACACCTCCATCAATTTCACCAAACCAGTTCATGTCGGTGATATATTAACTGCCGAAGCAAAAGAATTGCACAATGGAAAAAGCACCGGTCTTTATCATATCACGATCAGTAACCAGAAAGATCATGTGGTGGCCTTATTCAAAGGCACTTGTTTCAGAACCCATAAATCGCTGTTATGATTTATTCTTTTGACGGGCATATACCTGTCATTCATGAATCCTCTTTCGTTCATCCTCTTGCAGCGGTAACAGGTAATGTTATCATTGGCAAAGATTGTTATATAGGGCCCGGTGCAGCATTAAGAGGTGACTGGGGGCAGATCATTCTTGAAGATGGTTGTAATGTACAGGAAAATTGCACCATTCATATGTTCCCGGGTTTGACTGTATTACTAAAACAAGCTGCCCATATTGGCCACGGAGCAGTAATTCATGGGGCGGTGATCGGGAACAACTGCCTGGTGGGTATGAATGCAGTGATCATGGACCATGTTGAACTCGGGGATGAAAGTATTGTGGGTGCCTTATCCCTGGTGAAAGAAGGTGAAAAAATTCCTCCACGGAGTTTATTGGTCGGTAACCCCGCCAAAATCATTAAAGAGGTTAGTGATGAAATGATAGCCTGGAAAACACAGGGAACAAATTTATACCAGCAATTACCTGCACTGATGCAAACGAAATGGAGTGAATGTGAACCCCTGAGAGTTCTCCCAACTTCAATTAAAGACACTGGTATTGATTATAAAAGCTGGAAAGGCAAATCGTAGAATTACGGTATTTAATAAAAAAAATACTCGAAAAAACTTGCGAAACCGCAATCATCAATTTACTTTTACATCATAATCTGTACCCAATACCCTCTCAAAGGCCTGTATACTACCGTACTCCAATCTTTCTCTAGAAACCCCAGGGCCAAAATCAGTTGAGTCGTTTTTTTAATACTGTTGTCTGAATCCTGCTGTTGACTTATGTTCGCAGCCCTAAAAATCCCATCCTTCTAAAAGGCCGAGCTAGATTAGCGCCATTCATTATTCCTTTCTGAAGAAACCTCAAAGTTTCAAATCCTTTAAACGACCGTCAGAGTCCATCTCCGTTCAAGACCAACTTGGATAAGGATTATCATTTCTAACATAAAACTTTGAGCATGAAAAAGGTTTACTACATCTTAACCGGAGCATTATTATTCTCTGGTTATGCATTAAATGCACAGCCTACAGTTCCGGCAAACCCGGCTGCAGGCAATGCGAGCAATTGTACAGTTTTAGGTCCAGGCAACACCCCTATCGATCAATGTGTGGCCGGCAGTACTGTTTTTGTAACAAATTTTACCGGTGGTACTTATAACCGGGGCAACAACGGTAATAACCTGGGTGTTGGTGCTATCTGGCGTTTTGCCAATATTGGCATTGCGGCAGGTGTAACTATCAATGCTGAAGTAACGATCAACAGCCAGTTCCAGGCCGATGTGACCAGTATGGATAATAATGCAGCCCTTGACCAGGCCGGTAATTCAGCGGCAGATTTCTTTGCACCAACGATAAGACCTGACGGCAACCTGAATGCTGCTGACAGAAGAGGATATGTTCAAATGACCATCAATTTCTTCCAGGGGGTAAACAACTTTACCACTCCTGTTACGATCAGCAGCCTGAATATGATCAGCTATGATGCAGATGGTTCCTTTGAAACAGGAGGTGCTACATCCCAGGCCTGGCTCCGCGAAACCCGTGTAGCACAGGTATTTGGTGGTGGCAACCCTATTGTATTAGCAGCAGGAACTACAGAACTGGTAGCTTATAACTACGCCGATGGCGGCAACACCTGGACAGGTTTTGCAGGTGGTGTATATGAAAGAACAGGTATCTCCCGTTGTTCACAGGTAGCTTCATCATTCCGCTATAATTCTGTAGGTGTAAGTTCTGTAACCTTCCGTCTCGGATATGATTTCAGAGCGGGTACCAACGGCTACAATGTGGGCAGGCCCGGTCGTGAGTACGGTATTAAATTTGGCTGCTATGCATTCCCCAGCCAGTCAACTTTACCAGTGAGCCTGCTTAGTTTTTCTGCTTCATTGAAAAACAATACCACACTGATCAACTGGGAAACTGAAAATGAATCTGAATTCAGCCATTTTGAAGTGGAAAGAAAAGATGGCAGCGGAAGTTTTGCAGCCATCGGTAGCAAAAATGCTAACAATACAGCCGCCCGTTCTAACTACCAGTACAGCGATAACATTGCAGCTGCAAGTGGAGATGTTTTCTTCTATCGCCTGAAAATGGTAGATCTGAATGGCCGGTTCAAATACAGTAACGAAGTGCTGATCCGTAAAGGAGCTAAATCACTGACCGGCATTTCTATGAACCCCAACCCGATCGTGATTGGTGGTGTGGCGAACATACGTTTTGAAGCAGCCCGCCCAGCCATCGTTACCATTCGTGTGGTGGACCTGGCCGGCAGAACAGTATTACAACAACAAAGCAAAGCTGCAGAAGGAACTAACACTGTAGCTATCAACAACCTGGAGCGTTTACAAACAGGCAGTTATATTATTCAGCTTTCAAATGGAGAAGAACTGACAGCCACTAAGTTTTCTGTCGTTCGCTGAGTTTGATGAGTGAAAATCAATGCTCAGGGTTTTTATACCTTGACCCCTCTGGCACATTGCGGAGGGGTTTTTTTATTTAATATGATTTTCCCTTTCATATAATTTCATTTCCGGGAAAGCTAAATAGTATGTAATTTAAGTATGCCTTTCATCTCCATAGAAACACAAAACCCTTTTTTATGAGAAAAAATCTACGCTTCCCTTCTTTTTTAGCAGCCGCTCTATTAACCACTTCACTTGCTTATGCACAGGCTGACCGTTTTGCCTATGCGATCACCGATGTGCAGCAGCAGGGTGTGAACTGGAGTTATTTAAGAAAGATCGATCTCCAGGATGGTGGGTTCAGTGCTGTTTTACTGAACGGAACCGACAGCAAGCAAACTGCATTTGATGCAGCCAGTAAAAAAGAACTTACCAGTTTTACCATTGAACAAAACAGGGGTTACAACCTGCAACCTGCATTCAGCAGTGGGGTGGCAGCGATGGCGTATGATAAAAAAAATAACCGCATCTGGTACACTCCAATGTTCATTGACCAGCTCCGTTATATTGACCTGAAGACAATGAAAGTTTTCTATGTCACATCACAGGAGTTTACCGGAATGGCCCGCAAATCTCCAGACCAGGGAAATATCATTACCCGGATGACGATCGGGGATGACGGCAATGGCTATGCTATGACCAACGACGGAGCACACCTGGTTCGTTTTACCACAGGTAAAAAGCTAACCATTACTGATCTTGGAAACGTAGTGGATGATCCTGCGAATAAAGGAATGTCAATTCATAGTTCCTGCACCAGTTTTGGTGGCGATATGATCGCAGACAACGAAGGCAATCTTTATATTTTCTCTGCCCGTAATCATGTTTTCAAAGTAAATATTGAAACAAAGATCGCTACACATGCAGGAACGATCAGCGGTTTGCCGGCCAACTATACCAGCAATGGTGCCGCTGTAACTGCTGATAATAAAATAATGATCGGGAGTGCTGTTGATGCCAACAGTTATTATATCGTAGATGCTTCCAGCTGGACAGCCACCCCTTATAAAACAGCTGGTGGATGGCGTAGTTCTGACCTGGCCAACAGTAATATCCTTGATACCCGCCAACGCAACCAGAACCCGGTGGAAGATTTCACCCGCATCGAAGAAACAGATAACGGGTTAGTACAGATCTACCCTAACCCGGTTATCAATAACAGGTTCTCCTTACAATTCAATAAACTGGAAGCCGGTGAATATACCGTGCAGTTAACCGATGTGATGGGAAGATTAATGATGCAGCGTATCATTAATGTGGGTGGTAAAAATCAAACAGAAACAATCAGCTTAACAGAATCAGCTGCCAAAGGTTTTTACCTGGTAAAAATTTTAGACAAGAACAGTAAAGCCGTGTACAGCAAGAAACTGATCGTTCAATAAGACCATACCATTTTCCTTATACTAAAGCCCCGGTATCACCGGGGTTTTTATTTTTCCCTGGTATCCTTCCAGATCAGTTGTATGTGTTGAGCTTCTTTATCAAAATCCGAACAGTTACCATCTCCCCGGCCGGTAATGCCACCATGCGGGCCACAAATAGGATTACAGCTTTCATCTACCAGCACATCAAAGAAATCACAGCAGTCGCTGCTGAACAAGAATACTCTTTTCCCTTTATAACTGTACTCATTCACTTCAGCCGGTGGATTCCAGCGGGGTTCTTTAGCAATAGAATCAATCTTTTGCTGGACACAGACGGGGAAGGCGGCCCTCTTTTTCTTTTTACCGCAGTTTTCACTTAAAAATGCAGGAACAGCCAGTAAAAGGATAAAATATTTCATAGTAAAGGGTTGATGAACGAAAGAATATATTTGCAATTCACAGCAAATATAAAATTTTGGAGAAGAGCAATTTTGTTGACCAGATCAGGATCTTTTGCCGCAGCGGGCATGGTGGAGCAGGCAGCAAGCATTTTATGCGTAACAAGTTCACGGCCATGGGCGGACCTGATGGTGGTGATGGTGGCCGTGGTGCCCATATCATCCTGAAAGGCAACAAAAACCTCTGGACACTTTTACATCTCCGTTATTATAAAAATGTACTGGCAGAAGACGGAGAAGGCGGCAGCAGTAATAATAAAACAGGCCGTTTCGGTAAAGATATTATCATCGAAGTGCCGCTGGGTACCATTGCCCGGGATGAAGAAACCGGCCAGCAGGAAGTGGAAATACTGGAAGACGGCCAGGAAGTTATCTGGATCGAAGGCGGTAAAGGTGGTTTGGGAAATTCTCATTTTGCCACACCGACTAACCAGGCACCTGAACATGCACAACCCGGTTTACCCGGTAAAGAAGGATGGAAAGTATTAGAGTTAAAAGTGCTGGCCGATGTGGGACTCGTTGGTTTTCCCAATGCTGGTAAATCAACATTGCTGTCGGTGATCACCGCTGCCAAACCCAAGATCGCTGATTATGCATTTACCACTATCACTCCTAACCTCGGCATGGTGGAATACCGGGATGGTAAAAGTTTTTGCATTGCCGACTTACCGGGTATCATTGAAGGAGCAGCGGAAGGCAAAGGATTGGGGCATCGCTTCCTTCGTCATATCGAGCGGAATGCCGTGTTGTTATTTCTTATACCGGCAGATAGCACTGATCATAAAAAGGAATTTGAGATCCTGGTCAACGAACTGGAACAATATAATCCCGATCTCCTCCATAAACAATTCATTATTGCCATCAGTAAAAGTGATATGCTGGATGAGGAACTAAAAGCTGCCATTGAAAAAGAATTACCGGCTGACTTGCCTCATCTCTTTATTTCTTCCATGACCAATAAAGGATTGCTGGAACTCAAAGACCTGTTGTGGAAAGTGCTGAACGAAGAAGTGAAATAACTTTTCTCTTGTAGTACTGCAGGAATACCCACCCCACGGTATTGCAATCTTGAAAGGGAATGCTATTTTAGCTATACCCACTATGGCACTACTGACCCGAACCAAACAATTGCTGAACCATAAAGATGTATTGCTGGCGGCCACCTGGCGCTACATGGTACAGGCTATCTGGTTATTCTTTCCGCCAATCCTTTTTTTAGTACTGGCGCATTTTTGTTTCTGGCATGTCACCCAGGGAAAGGACCTGATGATCATTGCGCTGGAAGATAAGGGCCATCTTATCTCTCCTGTTTTTTTCTGTTTTATATTATCACTCATCTTCTGGGTGATCGTTACCTGGTACAGCACCCGCATTGTAGCAAGGGCCAAAGATTTCCAGGACCCGGACAAACATGAGATCTGGAAGATATTCCTGGTGCAAACTCCGAGGGTACTTGCCTTTACCTGTATCACGATCATCTTACTGGCTTTTTTACAATTAGAAAATTCTCCTTACCCGGAATGGCCCACCTGGCTATGTTATGTTTTACTGGCCCTGAGCTATGCCTGGTATTATGGTATCTATTATTTCTGGGAATGGTTCCTGGCCCAGCGGGATATGCCCAAAAAGAAATGGCTTTTCTTCCTGCGGAGTACAAGGTTTACGGCCTATGCCATACTGGGTGCATCTATCCTGTCTGTTGTTTTCATCAAAACCTTCTGGACACTGATCATCTTTCTGCTCAGCCTGCAGGTGGGGTTAGTGCTGTTATTAATTCTGCGGAGAGAAATTGATACGGCTAACCAGATCGACGAGATTGGTGAATCAGAAGACAAGCCGCTTGTTTCTTCAAGGTCGGGTGTCTGGAAAAAATTAAAATACATCATCAGTCACAAAGAAGACCGCCAGTATTTCAAGCTGTTTCAATGGGTCAGTCTTTTTGCAGTAGCAGTGTATATCATTACGATCAATTCATTGGATATTTCCATCCTGATTGGCAGTTTCCCTTTCTTACTATTGGCTTTTGGAGTATTACTGGGCATCGGTAATATTATCGCTACCGTTTCTGTACTTGCCCGTTTTAATTTTCACCTGTTGTTTTTTATCTTCTCTTTGTTACTCGGCAAATTTGTTGATCCGCATTTCACAGAACTAACCACCAAAGAGAAAACAAATACCCTGTTCAGTGAACGGCAAACACTGAAAGAGTATTTCAGCAACTGGGTGAATAACCCGGTTAGAAAAAACGTCCTTGATGATACTACTATAAAAAGATATCCCGTTTATTTTGTGATCGCCAATGGTGGTGCTTCCCGTTCGGGTTATTGGGTGGCTTCCATTTTATCGAAGCTACAGGACACTACCGGCGGCAAATTTGCCAATCATCTTTTTTGCTTATCCGGTGCTTCCGGCGGCAGTGTGGGCAATGCCACTTTTTTCAACCTGCTGCGTAATAAAGAACAGCTTATTGCAAAAGATACATCACAGCAACGGTACTGGAAAGCGGCCACCCGCTATCTCGAATCAGATTTTTTAAGTTATACCATCAGCCGCTTACTGGGCCGTGATATTTTCCGGCACACGGTTCCTGCTTTCAGGAAATATACCCGTGACCGTGCACAAGCATTGGCGTATTCACTGGAGAAGGCTCCCGGCGAAGACTGCTTTTTATACAACAGCTTTGCTGATCCATTTTCTTCTTTTATGACACAACGGGGCAATACCAATTATTCCCTGCCGGTACTTTGCGTGAACACCACCCGTATGCAGGACGGGAGCCCGGGAGTGATCAGTAATATCAGTGTCAAAGAAAATTACTTCAATAAAAGAGTGGATGTGCTCAGCCTGCTGAAAGATAAAGGAGCGAAAGATGATGAGGATATGAAACTGAGTACCGCCGTGGTACTGGGGGCCAGCTTCCCTTATCTCAGTCCTGCCGGCCGTATTGATAACAAACCCTGTGACAGTTGCGAGACTGAATCCCATTATTTTGTAGACGGCGGCTATTTTGATAATTCAGGTGCCGGTGTGGTGAATGAAATGCTGATCGCTATGAACGATATGCTGAAAGCAGATTCGGCGTTGAAAAAATATGCCGGTAAACTGGAGTTCTTTGTGTTGCATATCACCAATAATGATATGAAGAACAGTAAACTCAGCCGTATCAATCCTTTTACCAATGACCTGCTGTCACCGGCACAAACCATATTGGGTTCCTATGGTACCCAAACCTTAGTGAATGATCAGCGGTTGAAAAATTTTCTTTCCTCTATCAACCAGAATGATACCACTCACTATATCAATGTTGACCTTTACAGCGGAGAATACAAACAGAAGTTTTCTATGAACTGGGTGATCTCGGGCTTTCAGCGGGGATTGATGAATGATAAACTGCTGAACAATAAAAATTTTGCCAGGGAATGTGAGAAGATGATACAATGGAAATACTGATTTCTATGCAACAGCATTGTTTTTTCTGCAACCAAACCAATGAACCGGTTCATGTACACGGCCATTACCAGTGCCCGGTTTGCCGGACCAATATACTCCCCTGCTGCGATGGCGATAATTGTGAGACCAATCACTTATTGCAAACCAAAACAGATTCACCGGGAAGCATAATACCATCAGTAAGCTCTGCCAACAGTATCACAGGCAGCTTTGAGTAAGGAATTGCCATCCACCGCATCCTGCCATTTTTCCCACAGCATCACACCATTAGCAATATCCTTCGCCAGTTTAGCTTTTCGTTTTACCGTGTACTGGCCGTTATAATAAATAGTGTAGTTGGTGAAACCTCCGGCTGTTACGGTGGCTGAATCATACAAAGGATTGCCACCCTGCGATAAGATCGTTTTATAAGTCAGCACTGTATTGGTTTGTGTGATACCACTGGGTCTTCCATAAGCAGGTAATCCCAATACAG